>CAZKVV010000004.1:0-125340 GCA_964556485.1 uncultured Pseudomonadales bacterium
GGATAGTGTACGGTGCACGTGAGGCTCATAATCTCGCAGGCTAGGTTCGACTCCTCGTCCCGCAACAATAAAAAAAAGACCTTTTGATGGGTCTTTTTTTGTACTGTGATAGAATTTCTATATATATTTATGCATGAAAATTCTACTGATTCACCACACAAAACATTTGCCGAACAAGTGGTAGGGCGAAAAACTGAAGGTGCTAAATCTGCAGTTGGCGTGCTTGGCAAGCTTTTCTCAGCGTTAGAAAGCATTGCTGGTGACAATCGAATTGTACAAATTCTCAAGAAAAATAAAGATGCAATTGGTGATGTACTTGAGATACAAACCATACGCTGGGATTCAGGAGCGAAAGACAAGATTTTTACCTCGAAGAAATCGGTAGAACACAATTATCTTGGTGAGGAAAAACCTTCACAAATAATCGTAAATTCTGATTTTTTCAACATTGAAGGATCTCGAGGATTCTTGAAGAAGGTGGAAAATGGTGATTTTGAAGCTACCAAGTTGGGTAGCGGAGAAGAAAATATGGCCTTTGTTACGCAGATTGGTACGACAAAAGTTGTGGTCAGATATCCGCATCGCGAATCAAAGCAGGGGGTAAATGAGCCATTTTTTGGACCAACGGGTATTGATAACTATGTAGTACTTCGATATATAGCTGAAAAAACAGCAGTTAAGACTGCACCACTGTACTTTGCGACTCGCTCCATCATGGTCATGGGTATGGTTGAAGGAAGAACTCTCTTTGACTATTTTACCCAAAAGTATGGTGAAAACTATGAATATTCTCCTGAATACAAACAGGATGCTTATTTAACCAAATTGGAGTCGATAAGAAATGAAGTGCAAGAATCCATCCGTGATGGAATAAAAGATGGGTCGTTTAGTCTCTTGGACGATCCAAGAATACCAAAAAAGTACCTCGATCTCACACATAATAACTTTATGCTTGATGAAGAGTCTCAAGATTTAATTTTATTTGATCCTTTGTCTGGATTATCGAGTGGATTTTAAATAGTTGTTGGTGGAAGAGTTCTAAAATTCCGTTCGCATTTAATCCCATAGTATTTACTTTTTGCATAATTTGTGCTATAATATAGGTCTGAGTTAGTCTAATTTTTCACTTGCTGAGAATTCCAGGCCAACTTTGTTCTTTCACAAAATGGCAGTAACTAAAGGTCACAGCGAGGTTATTCTAATCGAGTAACTTGACTGTGGTCTTTGGCATATTGTCATGCCAAAAGTTGTTTATATTTTTTCGATCAATGAAAAAATGAAAAGGAGAAAAAAATGAGTAACGTTGCGCTTGGACATGGTAAGTTGACGTTGTTCGACTCTTGGGGTTTGTTATCGGAAAAGGGGAGTTGGATTGTTGAGTCCCCCCTAACCGGATTTGCTTACGAGCAGAATCCGGCGCCCATCAAGAATAGAATAGAAAAAGTGATTCGACAAGATGCTGCTGCTGGGCGGGAGCATCTGATTTCATTTGTCGGGTTGTACCAGTTTGCAGGAATTCAACTGTGGCTTGAGGGCGTCATCACCCGCAAGCACGTTGAAAATTGCACCGAGGGGACAGACCCCCTTGGGGCATATGTAATGTTTAAAAATGTTATGATCGGTGGAAAGCGGCGGACTATTAAAGTCTACCAAGACCCACCGAAGCAGTACGACTTCGCAACCTTCGACGTCAACTTTGACGTTGTCTAACCGCAAACTCGACACAAAAAAAACAACAAATCTTGGCAAAAAGCCTCCTGTAACGGGAGGCTTTTTTATTCAAACAACACTCTTTTCCACTCATCCCAAGGGCTCAGCTTGGTTTCTTTTTCAGCAACAACTTCTTGAGTACTTTCCGGTTTAACTACCTGAATCACATACTCTCCGGGTTTTTGCAGCAGTAGCTCATTGCGAGCAATTTGTTCTTTGGCAAAGTCGGTTTGAGAAAAAGCAGCCTCAGTCCGTAAGTCTGTAACTTCGGTAGCAACCTGAGCAACCTCGGTCTCTAATTTTTCGATAGTTTGAGCAGATAAATCTGTTTTTTCACTTGTTTTTCGCAAGCCAATTACAATCACTACACATACCAGACAGAAAGCAATAATAAACAGTGGATGAGAAAATACTTTACCCATTGCAAAAATCCGGTGTTGTGATATTATAAGACATGCTTTATTGCGGCAAACTAAGCCTAAATAAAGCACTGCACGCTTTTCACAAAATAAACGTGTTTAGTAGCAGTATACCAATGAAGTAATAAATTGTACGTAGTGTAAGGTTTTTTGAATATGCAACAGACGTTATCAGATGCACATGCCCTTTTTACCCAAAGTCTTAAAGATGCGGGCAAAGCTCATGCAACAGTGATAGCTTACAGTAAAGACATCGAGCAGTTACTCGATTTCGTTTCTAAGCGTGGAAAAGCTCATGTAGATGAGGTTTCTGACGTTGATATTAACGAATTTAAAGAAGTGCTCAAGAAGCAACGCTATACTGGTAAGTCTATTTCTCGCAAAATCAATTCTATTAAAGCCTTTTTCAGGTATCTTATTGGACAGGGAACACTCACAGAAAACCCTGCTGAAGTTATTACTCATCCAAAATATGACTTAACACCTCCAAGAGTGCTGAGTAAAATCGAGTATCGCGCACTGAGAGATTCATGCAGAGGCGACTCCCGCATGTATGCCGTTGTTGAAGTATTGCTTCAAACAGGTATGCGTATCTCAGAGTTAGCAGCCCTGCAACTTCATGAAGTTGATTTCGACCGCAATGTGATCATTATTTCTGCACAAAATTCTCGAGAAGCTCGTAAAGTTCCTCTTAACGATGCTGCCAAGAACTCCATTATGGACTACATGCAAATTAGACCACGTGCTAGAGAAAAGACGTTGTTCTTAACCAAGACATGCAGGCCGTTCTTAGTGAGAAACATTAGAACAGCAATTGATAGATACTTTAGACTTGCTGGTATTAAGGATGCAAAGGTTAATGACCTTCGTCACACCTTTATTATCGAGCAGTTGAAGGCAGGTACACCACTGGTGTATGTCTCTCAATTAGTTGGTCACAAGAGAATTACAACAACGGAGAAATACTTAAAGCTTATCGAAGCTCCAGAGATGACTCCAAATATTCAAATTGAAGAGTTGTAATTCATAATTATTTTTTTTGAACTGCAATATTTTGTAACTTTGATATTTGGGATAAAAAAACTGTGCATTTCTGCACAGTTTTTGAACAAATAAGATTTTCCTTATCAATGCTACTTGCCGATGACAATCGGCAGAAAAACATACGAATTTTCTGCTTGAGTCACGGTCAGTGACACTGACATTTCAATAGTTGTCAGATAATCCTTGTGAGGAAGTATCTGGACAACAGCGTTGTTTGATCCCAAATTTGCTGCTCTGGGATCAAACTCCAATGCAGTGACTACACTTTGGCCAGCAGGAACATACATGACTGTTGAATTTACATTCAACCAGTTTGCTGCATCTTCTTCAAGATGCACATATGTACCGTATGTGCCAGAGTTTGTAATCGTCAAACCTATGCTCTTTGGTAGCTCGTCTTGAGCCATTGTTTCATCAAGGGACGTTGGGGATATTGATAACAGCGCCCCTCCAACAGTAAATGAGACTGGAATTTCGATGATCTCATTTTGAGGATCATTTGTAAATATTACTGTTGTGTCCTGGTGTATCCCTGGATAGAGGGCTTGGGCGTTTGCATCTAAGAAAAACCCCATGCTCGTCATCTGAGGAATTGTCAGGACTTCAACATTATTTCCTGCGTCCAACCATTCTGGTAGAGAAAAACGGAAATATTTTTCAGTTTCTCCCCCAAAAATAAATTGGATAAATTCTGAATCACCTCCATTAATCTCTGCAAAGAATTGCATTGGAGCTGTTGAGGTTGAGATAACAGCGCGGTTTGGTCCGCCTTTAAATATGCTGTTTTCTCCTCCTTCTCGACCCACAATGACATCAAGATCGCCATCGCTGTCAGCATCTACCGATGCTGTACTCGTTCCTGTTGCGATCAATTGATTTGGCCACCACAATGGGATGATTCCCGAAAAAAACCATGAGCCATTGGAGCCGATAAAATAAATATCGTCTCCAATCTCACCGTCTAAATTTGCCAACAAAACATCGTTGGCATCATAATTGAATGGCGGATCTACGTTTTTTGCGTAAATGCCATTTTGATTCCGATACACTCTACTTATTAGCCCTGCAACTGCAACGTCAGTCAAGCCGTCTGCATTCAGATCGCCAATTGCGATGCGATTGCCACCCGATTGATTGAGAGATGGCTGGTTGTCATCGAATGTAAATGTTGCTGCGTTACCTAGATATACGCTGTCAGCAACAATGTCGCTGACAACAAATAGATCTAAGCTTGAGTCATCATCTACATTCAGAAGTTGGACATCATTGTATCCATCTTCCGAACCAAATTCGGTTGAGAGCACTAAGCTCCCGTCCGCATTTGACATCCAAGCTTGAAGTTGTCCGTTCTTATTGGCAACTACTAAGTCGTTGCCATTTTGACCATCTATTTGGCCTGCTGATATGCCGGAGCAAATCTCGTTTTGACTGCCAAAATTGTAGCCAAAGATAAATTGCTCTGTGCTAGTGCCAAACCAAATTTGATTGGCGGCAGTGGCATTACAGAAGGCGATATCGAGATAGCCGTCATTATTGATGTCGGCAATGTCTGCCTCTGAAGTTCCATCGCCAGCTCCTCCGTACGAACCTACGGAGTGAAAGATTCCTAATCTGCTTTCGACAAGATATACCTCACTTGTCGAATTGCTTCTGGTTTCGAGAACAAATTGTTCGTCTCCAATTTCAAAGGAAACCATGTCGGTCGTTTGACCACCATTGGTTCCAAAAGTATGTACAGATTCAAAAAACTGCACATACTCTTCTGGAGCTGCAGCTATGCTGGTAACTCCAAGAAAAAACGTAAATAATAAGATGAGCAAAAAAATAGATCGTATCTTCATTTCTCTCCTTTTCTTATGAAAATCTCACTTGTTAAAGAATTGGCATCACTACAAACAAATGTAGAATGCCGAATTTGTCTACACATTTGTTATGTATAAACAACATTGATAGTATATCATTTAATCTCATAATATACAAAGTTTGCTGAATTTGATACATTTATAGGATATAATACAACTACAAGAGCTGTAGACAACTGTAATAATGTTGTAAAACAGTTATTCTTTAAAAAATAAACGTGAAGAAAAAGGAGAAACGGCCGCATGTTTAAACGAAAAAGTGTGATAGTGATGTTTCTGTGTTTAATTATTGTGATTACTTGGGTTAATAACCATCAAGTAAAAGCTAACCAACTGACTTTTCCGCTTGCGAATGACTTTTTGTCCCCTCATTTTTTGGCAACAGATAGTAGTAATGCTAATTGGACGTCAATTCCAAATGGTACTCAGATTGTTGCTGTGAGAGGCTCAAACCAAAACGGTTATTCAGACTTGCAATTGTTAACTCCCAATGGCGAATCGCTATTTGTAGCAACAGTTGCAATTAAAAGCAATGGGCCTCAATTAGAGCCATTGCATAATCGAGTGCTTCGCCTTCAAGCTGCTGGCGTACCTATGCAAGGTAGCTTTTCGGCTCCAGTAGTCCGTTTTTTCGAATATGCAGGAAATACAGCAGAATATCAAGGAGAATTAGTAGGTGTTAGAGATGGTGGATTATTTGTTGCATTTAATCCACCAGCAGATTGGTTTAATCCATTTGTAGACTTTCCCCTGCAACACATGTACGTTCCAGATGAGTTAGTAATTTCGGTTGGAAATCAACAAATTCCAGCAGTCAATACTTATTCTTTGGAAACTCATATTGACGAATCTTTGAGATCTCAACATGTAGCATCTTTACTGGGTGTAGCGCAGATTCCTTTAGATGAGACTGTAATGAAGACTGGTGTAGGAGAAAACACTATTGAAAGAAACATATTTGGGTTTGAAATTACTGCAGACATTTATCTCAGAGCAACAAGATTGCAAACTATCGCAGCTGTTTTGATGGAATATGAAAGAGGTGTGTTGAGTAATCGGCAGATGGCAGTTGTGTTGCAAGATTTGGATATCGATCTCTTACCTTTGAGTTCAACACTTGTTTCAAGTGTATACAAGTTTTCTTTTGTACTCGAAGGTAGGGCGGTGTTGATGGTTGATGATGTCGAAGGGGAACAGTGGTTGGTGACATTGTTTGATGATCATAGCTTAGATCGAAAGTACTTGGTGAGTCGATTTAATACCGAGAGACAATCGATTCGAACAATGGTTCCAACCAGAAATGAGAGATATGTATTACTCGCAACTATTGGGGATGAAAATTTTTCATTGCAGCGGTCATTGCTGCTGCTTGATTTGAATGACCCGAACCATGAGGGAGTTCCTGTTCATTTTGCCGATAGACCAGATTTGTTTCCAATTTATGCAAAAATTGTTACAAATAGGGCGCCAAATCAAAGCAAAGATGTCATACTTGCGCGATATGGATTTAGCACAAGTCCAACGGTGAATGGACAGAATGAGCATGGCGGGTTGTATCTCCTGAATACAGCCGAAATAATTGCTTCTTACGAGAATTTTTCGACTACCAACATCACCCTACCAGAAGCTGCTTTTCAGAACTTGTATCCCGGAAGTCATGTGTTCGATTCTTTTAGTCCAAATCACTTTATTGGTACAGTTTGGGATCAAACTCAAAATGCAGAAGTGCAACCACCCTCATTGGGTGAATTCACTATCTATCTTCCAGTGATCTCCAAACTTGAATTAGGTCAATTAGTCACACTGCAGAAAAATTGTTGGTTGGTAAAGACTAACACGGGATTAAATGGTGATGTGCCCACATCTTTAGTGAGAGGGTATACCTCTGGCTGGAATACTAACATCATCAACTTGAATGAAGCGGGTTATATGTTAGCTATTGGCTACATGGCAAATTGGCCTTATGGTAGTTTGCCAACTACGATGGGTGTTGTAGAATTTAGATAGTTAGTTCATGTTTATTTATTTCACCCTCCTGGAAACAGGAGGGTTTTTTATTTTTTAATGTGGAGATACCTGGTAAAAGATTCCCTTAGTACTATATAATGTCAGTTAGAAAAGGATTTCAGCATGAAAAGACGAGTACTGTCGGGAATGAGAGCAACGGGCAGATTGCATCTTGGGAATTACCTTGGTGCAGCCAAAGGCATGCTTGCTCTGCAAGAGCGTGATGATCTCGAAACCATGTATATGGTTGCCGATGTTCACACTATCACAACTCCTTACAGCGTGGATGAACTCAGGCATGATCGCAGGCAAGTATTGATTGACTATCTTTCTGTAGGACTCGATCCTCAGAAAAGCATCCTATTTCAACAGAGTGAAGTTCCCGAGCATTTAGAGTTAGCATTTTATTTTTCGTCCGTAATGAGCATTGCTCGCATGCAACATTTGCCTACTTT
The DNA here is from genome assembly GCA_964556485.1 of uncultured Pseudomonadales bacterium. Lineage (GTDB taxonomy): Bacteria > Patescibacteriota > Microgenomatia > UBA1400 > PJMF01 > CG1-02-43-31. The sequence continues at coordinate 7,498 of CAZKVV010000004.1, forward strand.
TAAAGATAAGGTGAAGCAGCATCCAGACAATGCAACGATGGCGCTTTTAAACTATCCACTGCTTATGGCTGCTGATATTTTGCTCTATAAAGCCTCACTTGTTCCAGTTGGCACAGATCAAGAACCGCATTTAGAAATTGCTCGAGAAATTGCTCGAAAAATGAACGCCGAGTATGGTTTGACATTTCCTGAGCCAGTTCGATTTGCGACTGAAGGTGAGTATGTGCCATCGCTGTTGGGTCAGGGGAAAATGAGCAAAACAGTTGAAGGAAGTGCTATCAATCTTACTGACGATCTCGATACAATTGCAGCAAAACTCAAAAAAGCTCCAACCGACAGTGGTAGTGGCAGAGAAATACCTACTGAAGGCGGTGTGGCGTACCTCTTCAAGCTCGTGGGACTGATTGAAGGAAAGGTAACCCAACGGATGTATGAAGCCGAGTATCTCGGATCTGGTGTGCGATATGGGGTATTAAAGTCGCAGCTATCTGAGGCTATTTTTGATGTGCTGCTACCCATTCAACAAAAACGTGCAGAAATAGAAGCAGATTCAACATTTGTTGATGCAGTCATCAAAGAAGGTGCTCAAAAAGCGCGTGCACTCGCAGTCAAAACCTTGAATGAGGTTCGAGTAGCTTTGGGACTAAGAGAAAAATAGAAAGTCAAAATGATTGATGAAACAATCCAAAAACACAGTATTTCGTATGAAGATTTCAGCAAATTAGATATTCGAGTTGCAACAGTCATTGCTTGTGAGTCTATTGAAGGTGCCGACAGATTGCTCAAGGTTACACTTGAGGTTGGTGAGTTAGGTGAAAGAACTGTTGCCGCTGGTATTAAGCAGTGGTATCAACCTGAAGAAATGGTTGGAAAAACAGTGATTTATCTGGCAAACCTTGAACCAAGAGTGTTGCGCGGAGTCACTAGTCAAGGCATGATCTTAGCTGCTGGTGGAGATGAAGCAGTGTTACTTCAGCCTGAAAAAAGTGTCTCAGTAGGCACAGTTGTACGATAGTTTGGTCAAGAAGCTAGGTAAATTGGTGTGGGATATTCGCCTCCTTTCCTTTATAATGCCCAGCATGAGTACCGATATGAAGCCCGTAAACACCCCCCCTCAAGATATCAACGCAAAGAAGCCTGCTGTAAAGCGGTTTGAAATTAGTTTCAACCCTGGAGACCTGTTTGGTAAAGGCTTACTTTTTGTGCTTGTTGGAGTATTATTTTTGCCCTATGTCATGAGTATTATTTCAGGAAGTGCTGGACCTGAAGAAGTGGGCTTGAGTCAATTTGTCACAGACGTTCGCGATGAGAAAGTTACTAAAGTTGAAGTTCGAGGTGAAGAAATTACTGCCATATATGCCGATGAAACTTCAAAAATTACTCGAAAAGAGAGCGGATCATCTGTTATTGATATTTTGTCCGCTGCAGATATCGATTTAGCAAAAACAAGTGTTGTAGTTGAAGATCTTTCTTTGTCATCTTACTTTTGGGATTTGGTGGTTGGCGTGCTTCCAGTGCTATTGATGGTGGTCTTTTTCTTGTTCCTGTTCCGTCAGGCTCGAGGTGGTCAAGATGCGATTATGGGCATTGGCAAAAGTAAGGCAAAACTGTTCGTAAAAGGTAAGCAGAACACAAAATTTGCAGATGTTGGCGGCATGGACGAGGCGAAAAAGGAATTAGAAGAAGTCGTCGACTTTTTGAAAAATCCTAAAAAATACGAAAAAGTTGGCGCACGTACACCAAAAGGAGTTTTACTCGTTGGACCTGCGGGTACCGGAAAAACCTTGCTCGCAAGGGCGGTGGCTGGTGAGGCCAACGTGCAGTTCTTATCTATTGCAGGCAGTGAATTTATGGAAATGTTAGTTGGCGTAGGCGCTTCTAGAGTTAGAGATTTGTTTGATACAGCTAAGAGGATTGCTCCAGCAATCATTTTCATTGACGAAATTGATGCGATTGGTAGAATGCGTGGTCAAGGCAACATGGGTGGCCATGATGAGCGCGAACAAACTTTGAATCAAATTTTGGTTGAAATGGACGGATTTACTCAAAGTGATAAAGTTATAGTTATGGCAGCAACTAATCGAGGCGACATGCTCGACACAGCTTTGATTCGACCCGGAAGATTTGACCGAAGAGTTATGGTTCGTCTACCAGATCTAGATGAGAGAAAATACATTATTAGTATTCACGCAAAAGGTAAGCCTTTTGTAGAAAACTTGGATTGGGATAGAGTTGCTCGCCGAACAGTGGGATTCTCTGGAGCCGATCTTGAAAATATGCTCAATGAAGCTGCAATTGCAGTGGCAAGAGAATCTCGCACTCAAGTAACAATGGAAGATATTGAAGAAGCTTCACTTAAAGTTAAATTGGGCCCTAGCAAACGTAGACTGCAAGATATTCATGAGCGCGAGATGACTGCCTATCATGAGGCTGGTCACGCGCTTGTTGCACATGTTTCTCAGCATGCTGATCCTGTTCATAGAATTTCAATTGTCTCTAGAGGAAGTGCGCTTGGATTTACTCTTACGCCTCCAGAAAAAGACAAGCTACAAACCACTAAGTCTGAACTTATTGATCGAATTGCAGTACTCATGGGTGGTCGTGCAGCTGAAGAGTTAGTTTTCAAAGAACTAACAGCAGGTGCAAGTAGTGACATTGAGCGAGCAACGAGAATAGCACGAGCTATGGTGGTTGAGTATGGTATGAGTGAATTAGGACCGATGAATTTATCTCCACTCTACGAAACGTCAGATTACGGAAAAGCCTGGGGTGAACCTATTAGAATTTCAGCAGCATTGCAAGAAAAAGTTGATGCTAAAACCTCGGAGTATATTAATGCAGGCTACCAAATGGCGATTTCGATTCTTAAGAAATACAGGGTGCAACTTAATGCGGTCTCTCAAAAACTGGTTGAAATTGAATCGCTCGATGCTGATGAATTTGCTAAACTAATGAATATGCCAAAGGCTAAATTTGAGCATCAAGCGTTATTGGTTGCAAGAACTAGTAAAACGGCAAAAAAATGATCACTACTCATGCCTATGAGAAAGAGCTCGAACGCATTTCCCGTACGCGCTTTATCATTTTTGATGGACACGCACTAATTTATCGTGCGTATCATGCTTTTCCTGAGCTCACCTCGCCAGAAGGACTACTCGTAAATGCTGTCTACGGTTTTTCTCGTATTATGCTTACCGTGATCCGTGATTTTCAGCCAGCTTATATTGCTGTCGCTTTTGATCACAAGGGAAAAACAAAACGAGCAGCTGCTTTTGAACAGTACAAGGCACATCGTCCAGAAATGCCTGACGACCTCAAGCTGCAAATTCCACTTATCAAAGATTTGGTGACCACTCTTAATATTCCCACTTTCGAACAAGAAGGTATCGAGGCAGATGACTTAATTGGTACAATTGCCACCTTGGTGACCGAGCAAAATACAAAAATCACAGATGCAGTGGATTCAATTTTGACTACGGTTGTTAGTGGCGACAAAGATTTATTGCAGTTGGTCAATGATGATGTTTCAGTGTGGATTCCTGGAAACAAGTGGTCCAAGGATACTGAGTACTCTTTACCAGAAGTGGTCAAAAAAATGGGAGTTGAGCCCAAGCAAGTTCCAGATCTCAAAGCGTTGATGGGCGATAGTTCGGATAATATTCCAGGTGTAGCAGGTATTGGTAAAGTGACTGCAGAAAAATTGGTGGTGGCATTTGGATCGGTTGAGAATTTGTATCAAACCATAGACGCTGTTACTGAGGGTACTGCAACGCATCCACTCCTCAAAGGAGCCGTCCTTACTAAACTTATTGCCGATAAACCAATGGCGTACCTCAGTAAAGAGCTTGCCACCATTGATACTCAGGTGCCAGTCGATTTTTCTCTAAAAAAATGTGTGGTAACAGATTATGATAAAGATAAAGTTGCAAACTTGTTAGAGAAACTCAATTTCCGCTCATTGGTGCAACTGTTGCCTTCAGATGCATTTCAAGAGTCAGTGCAAACAGCATTATTTTAGGCATGATGAGGCAGACCATTTTGAGAGTATGTCAAGTATGATAGAAAAAAAAGACCAACAAAAAAAACTTCGTGTCGCATTGGTGCACGATTATCTTCGTGAGTATGGTGGTGCCGAGCGAGTTGTAGAAGCGCTGCACGAACTATTTCCAGACGCACCGCTTTTTACAGCGTTTGTCGACCAAGAAGCACTTGGCATCCACTGGCAACAGTTTGCAGGTTGGGATATCCGCCAAACCAACATGGTTAAGTTACCTTTTTATAAAAAACTGTTTTCTCCCTATCGCATTTTTGCACCTCAAGCGTTTAAAGCGATCGATTTATCTAATTACGATGTTGTTATTTCATCATCAAATGCTTATTTTGCTAAAGCTGTGACGACAGAAAATGATTCGGCTCAAGCAGTTCATCTGTGCTATTGCCATACTCCAGCCCGGTCGTTGTACGGGTACACCACTATGAGCAACTGGAAACAAAATCCAGTTACTCGTTTTTTTGGCACTTTGTTAAATCATTACTTGCGGGTTGTAGATTTTAAGATTTCTCAGGGTCCTATGCAGTTTTTGGCTAATTCTCAGGAAACACAACGCAGGATTACTAAGTTTTATCGTCGTGATTCCCAAGTGATATATCCGCCAGTAACTATACCAAGTAATCCTCCTGTAAAAAAAACAGGAGAGTATTTTTTATATGTTGGCAGGTTGGCTGCTAGCAAACATGTTGAATTAGCAATTAAGGCTTGCACGCAATTGTCAGTACCATTAAAAGTAGTGGGGAGTGGTAAGGGCATGTTTTATTTGAAAGAGCTTGCGGGACCAACGGTGTCATTTGAAGGCGCTGTTGATGATGATAAGTTGGCCGAATTGTATAGAGGTGCCAAAGCTCTCATTTTTCCTGCTGAAGATGAAGATTTTGGCATTGTCCCAGTTGAGGCAATGGGACATGGGGTGCCGGTAATTGCGCATAGATCGGGTGGACCAAAAGAAACAATACTTGAGGGTAGAACGGGTCTCTTTTTTGATGCACTAACTACTCAAGCAGTTGTCGAAGCGCTTTGCTCTTTTGAAACGTACACATTTGACAAAAAAATAATTTATCAACACGCTATAACATTTAGCAAAGAGCGATTCCAAAAAGAAATTTTCAAAGTTGTTGAAAAAAGTAGGTTTATGAATCTGAGATCATGTCGAGGAGCATTTGATCAATAATTGGCACTTTGTCAACAAATTCACCCCGATCATTTGCCTGGATGATTCTAATTTTTGCAATGTCATCTCCAAATGACTCGTATTTTTGTGTTAAGTAGGTACTATCTGAAAAGTATTTTCTCTATATATGCTTACCTCATGATTAACGGCTTTTGCTCCCAAAAAAGCTGCGATGGCCTAAGTTGCAATTTGTAAAAATTCTCTTCGAGAAACTAGTTTTTCTAAGTGTGACTCATGCTCTTGCATCTTTACATTTTTTTGAACGTTATTAGTACCACTGTATTTGGTGCAAGTGAGACTGTGGTTTTGATCTGTGATTCAGAAATTGCTACAGTGCCAGACTGCACCGCGCCGGTATGAAATTCTTTGGTTATGGTGTAGCTACCAGTGGGCATGCCGGAAATAGTAATTGGGACGTTTTCACTATGACTACCAGATTTATCAAAGTTTGAAAGCACAATTTGAATTTGTCCGTCATCATTTTTTGCTGCCAGACCTTTAACCCAACTTCCTTTTCCAAGCAATTGCACTCGCTGTGTTCCAATCTTATCTAACAGGCGTAAGCCGTTATAGCGAGGTTTGGCGACGGCTCCATGGTCGTTGTGAGTAAACAGTCCCCAGCGACCCCATTTAGCTTGGCCATTAGGGTCTTTTCCGTCCTGTATTTCAAAAACAAATGCTCGTTCTACAATTCCCACCATCTCGATTGCTCCTGCTACCGCATGTGCAGCTCCATAGTTGGTATCATATCCAGGGTCATTTTCACTGTCATGACCCCACTCTGTGATGTGTAATTCAAGCGTTCCTGCTAAGCTTGGATAGTCACTAAGCCAGGTGCGAGCATCAGTCATATCTTTTTTGTATTGATCGATATCATGGTTGTAGCGGTGCCAAGAAAAGAAATCTAAGCGTGTTCCGGTTTTTGTGGCATGATCGGCTAATGCTATAAACCAGTTTTTATAGAGGGCAGTTATGCCTGGTCCGCCAAACTTGAAAGCTTGAACTCCTCGCGCATTTTGTGCACCTTTTGCCGCGTAATCATAGAGAGTAATGTAGTTGCGATCGCCGTAGTATTTCCAGTCGCCAAAGAGGTCTGGTTCATTCCAAACTTCATAATAGACATTTGTAATACCTCGAGTTCCACTGATATGCTCGATTGTTTTTTGGATCACCAGTTGCCAGTCACTGTAGCTCTTTGGTGGGGAAACGATATCACCAGAAGCAATTACTGGCGGCATGTATGAAAGTGCAATATAGGGTTTGGCCCCAACTGCCAAAATATCGTCAATGACAAGATCGAGTTTTGAAAAGTTGAAAGTCAAGTTGCCTGGTGTGCCGCCAACAATGTCATAAAAATCGTAGATGTGGTCAATTCGAATATAGGTTGGTCGTAATGCTTTTACCTGAGGAATAAGGCCGCCAATTCTCCAAGCATGATCTTCACCGCCTTGTGCAAGATTTCTCCATGGTCTTGGCATGGGGCCAAGAACTCGATCTGCGGCAACGATAATATTGGCAGGTTCGCCGCTGGCTTTTGAGAAAAATTCCCTCACTTGATCAAGTTGCAATGCGCCAACAACAGCAACACTGAGTACTCCCAGTAATACAATTCCCTGGGCAATGAGTTTCATTCTGTTAACGTAGCGATATCTAGTGACGTGCATGTGGATAATAGTGTAGCATCTGATCAGTATTGTTGACAATTTAGCAATCTATAGCTATTATTGCTAATAAGGAATCAGTATTATGATTGATCTTACCGCGCGACAAATTCAAATTTTACGTGCAGTCATTGAAGAATTTATAAATACTGCAGAGGCAGTTGGTTCCGAAACAATAGATAAAAAGTATACTATTGGCGTTTCTCCAGCGACTATTCGTAACGAAATGGTTTACCTTGAAAAGCAAGGATATCTCAAGAAAAGTCATAGTAGTGCCGGCCGAATTCCGTCACCGTTGGCAATGAAATTATTCGTTAATGAATTGATGAAGGAGAAAGAACTTTCAGTTGCGGATGAAGTTTCAGCAAAAGAAAAAATTTGGAATAGTCGTAATGAAATTGATGAATTGTTGTATCAAATGACAAAGGTTTTGGCAGAAAAATCAAAGGCACTAGCTGTAACGATTCTTGATGACGATCGCATTTATCATGCTGGATATGCAAACTTGCTCAAGATGCCTGAGTTTTTTGATATTACAGTGATGCGCAATGTGCTACAACTTTCCGAAGAAATTAAATTGCTTGAAGAAATTTTTAATTCGGGGGCCAGTGAAAATTTAGTGCATGTTATTTATGGTCCTGAATTGGGAAATAAACATCTCGAACCAATTGGTATGATTCATATGTCGTTTGTAATAGATCAGCGACCAATTCATGTTGGCATATTGGGTTCATGCCGATTCGACTACCCATACATCATTCCAGTGATGAAATATTTGCGCGGTTTGATTCGTGAAATTGTTGAATAAAATAGTACAAGAACTGCCCTGCAAAGATATTAAAAGGACAGCTATGCAAGTTACAAGCAAAAAAATGACAGATAAAAATGTAGATGTGTCAGAGGTAGAAGTATCAGAATTTGAGCAAAAGATCGCTGAGCTTGAAGAAAAACTAGAGTTGGCTCAACTCAAGGAACAACGAGCGCTGGCAGATTATCAAAACTTAGTCAGACGTACGCAACAAGATATGCTCAGACGCAGTAAGTTAGCTGCTAAGGATTTTGTAACCTCCTTGTTGCAACCACTCGAACACCTTCATTTGGCGGCCGAGCAACTTAATGATCCTGGATTACACATGGTGGTTGGTGAATTATGGAAAAACTTGGATGAACAAGGTTTAACCAAAATAGAATGTCTAGGCAAACCATTTGATCTTGATTATATGGAGGCTGTTGAGAAAGCCGGTAAGGGTGAAAAAGTTACCAAAGTGGTGCGAAATGGTTATGAATTGAATGGTGAAACAGTGCAGGTTGCACGAGTGATACTCGATTAGTAGAGGTGATTAGTTTGGTACATACTGCAAATTAGCAGTCAAAATAGTTTACTGCTTGCAGTCAATCACCTCGTTTGCTAAAATGGCATCGTAATATAAGAACTAAGCTACTATTTGTAGGAGGAAAACTATGTCAAATACAAATAAAATAATTGGTATCGATCTTGGAACCACAAATTCAGCTGTCGCTGTGATGGAAGGTGGATCTCCAAAAATTATCGCTACAGCAGAAGGCAGAAATACTTATCCTTCTATCGTTTCATTTAAGAGCGGTGATGTCTCGGTTGGTGATATTGCTAAGCGCCAGATGGTTTTAAACCCTAAAAAGACGGTTAACTCTGTTAAGCGTTTTATGGGTGGCAAATTTAATGACAAACAAGTTAAAGAATCAATTAAGCATGTTGCTTATTCTGTCGTTGAAGGTAAAGATGGTATGGCTGTGGTTGATATTGACGGCAAGCAGTTTACTCCACAAGAAGTTTCAGCCAAAATTTTAGCCAAAGCTAAAGCAGATGCAGAGAGTTACTTGGGCGGCACTGTAACTCGGGCAGTTATCACTGTTCCAGCATATTTCAACGATGCGCAACGCCAAGCAACCAAGCAAGCAGGTGAAATTGCTGGCCTAACTGTTGAGCGTATTGTTAATGAACCAACTGCTGCAGCATTAGCCTATGGTTTAGAGAAAAAGGGTAACGAAGTTATTGCTGTCTACGACCTTGGTGGTGGTACCTTTGACATTTCAATTTTAGATATTGGTGATGGTGTGTTTGAAGTGAAATCTACCAATGGAGACACATTTCTTGGTGGTGACGACTTCGATAGCAAGATCATTGATTGGGTTGTTGCAGAGTTCAAAAAAGAACAAGGCAAAGATCTCTCAAAAGATCCGCAAGCTCTGCAGCGTATCAAAGATGCGGCTGAGAAGGCTAAAATTGAACTTTCAAGTGCGCAACAAACTGAGATTAACCAACCCTTTATTACTCAAGGTTCCGATGGCCAGCCATTACACCTCACCCTCACCCTTACTCGAGCCAAGCTTGAAGAGTTGGTAGACGAACTGGTGAAGAAATCATTTGAGCCAGTTAAAAAAGCACTTAAAGATGCTGGTCTTTCAGCAAAAGACATCAGCGATGTGGTCTTGGTTGGTGGTATGACTCGTATGCCAAAAATTCAACAAGAAGTTGAAAAATTCTTTGGCAAGGCTCCTCACAAAGGTGTAAATCCTGATGAAGTAGTGGCTATTGGTGCTGCAATCCAGGCAGGTGTGATTGGTGGCGACGTGACTGACGTCGTCCTTTTGGATGTAACACCATTAACACTCGGTTTGGAAACGTTGGGTGGTGTGAGAACTCCGCTTATTGAACGAAATACAACCATTCCAACCAGCAAATCTCAGGTTTTTTCAACTGCTGCAGATAATCAAACTTCAGTAGAAATTAACGTGTTGCAGGGTGAGCGAGAAATGGCCGCTGACAATAAAACATTGGGTCGATTTATCCTTGATGGTATCCCACCAGCCCGCAGAGGTATGCCACAGGTCGAAGTTACTTTCGATATCGACAGTAATGGCATCTTGCATGTAACCGCAAAAGATAAAACTTCTGGCAAAGAACAGAAAATTACCATTCAGAACTCAACTAACCTTTCTGAGGAAGAAGTTGAGCGCATGAAGGCTGATGCTGAAAAGCATGCTGAAGAAGACAAGCTCAAAAAAGAGTTGGTAGAAGCAAGGAATCATGCTCACAGTGTTGTATTTGAAATCGAGAAACAACTTGCTGATTATGGCGACAAGCTCGAAGAAAAAGACAAATCTGAGATTGAAGAAACGGTCAAAAAACTTAAAGAACTCGCAGATAGTTCAGATGCAACCAAAGAATCAATTGATAGTGCCGTTGATGAAACATTCAAGTCTGCACAAAAAATTGGTGAAGTGATGCAAAAAGTTCAGCAAGAAGAAGCTGCAAAAGCTGGCGTTTCTGGACAAGACTCTGAGTCAAAAGTAGGGGCAAAGGATGCTTCTAAAGACGGAGCTCAAGAAGGTGAAGTAGTTAACGAGTAATCTTTCATGCCTACCAAACGCGATTACTACGAAATTTTGGGAGTGAGTAAGGGTGCAACCGAGCAAGAGTTGAAATCTGCCTACCGCAAGATGGCTCTCAAGTGGCATCCTGATAAAAATCCAAAGAATAAAGAAGAAGCGGAAAAAACGTTTAAGGAAATAAACGAAGCATATCAAGTGCTTTCAGACAAAGAAAAGCGCCAAACGTACGATCAGTTTGGACATGCAGCTTTCGATCCAGCCAGTGGTATGGGTGGAGGTCCATTTTCTGGTGGTTTTGGTACTGGCCAGGGACCATTTACATATACCTACTCATCTGGGGGAGGCAATCCGTTTGGTAACTCTGATTTTGGTGACCCGTTTGAAATTTTTGAACAGTTTTTTGGTGGTGGTTTTGCCAGAGCGCAACAGCGACCTCGTTATTCATTATCCATAGAGTTTATGGAAGCGGTGACGGGTACAACCAAAGAAGTAAATATTGATGGTAAAAAACATTCCATTAAAGTTCCTGCCGGTGCCAATGATGGCACGCGCATTCGTTTTGACCAGTTTGACGTGAGTATTAATGTACGAACACATCCTCGGTTTAAGCGTGATGGTTACGATGTCTTTGTAGATCACGCCATTCCCTTTAGCTTGGCAACATTGGGAGGAACTACCAAAGTTGAAACCCTGCGCGAGCAATTAAGTCTTAAAATTAGACCTGGAACTCAAACACATACGCTTGTTCGCCTTCGTGAGGAAGGCATTCCACATATCCGTGGAGGTGGTAATGGCGATCTGTATGTGCGTTTGATGGTGGCTGTGCCAGAAAAACTCAACCGACAGCAACGCAAAGAACTCGAACGTTTGCAAGAAGTTGGTCTGTAAAAGCTGATACTTTTTCTTTGCAGTACTGTTCTCAATAAGACCACCCATTTTTATTGCCATTTCTAATGCGCGGTGGTATAATGATGCAGTTGCTGATAAGGGAAGGGCTCAAGATAGAGCTCTTTTTACTTATATAGGCACAATACGTACAAAACACACAATAGGAAAATAAAGGAAGCGTATGTCAACTTCTACCAGTAAAGTAGTTCGCACAGAGTTCGCAGCAGCTATTAATCAGATAGCAAATGAACGCAAGATTAGTTCAGATTCTATTTTTGAAGCAATTCGTCAGGCACTCATCTCAGCATATCGCAAGCAATATGGTGATTTGGGTGAAGGTTTTCACTACTATGTGCATCTCAATGAAGATACTGGTGAATCTCGTATTTTCAAAGCTCCAGCAATTAAGATTGATGAAGAAACACTCGAAGTATTAGAGTGGGATGAAAAAAAAGCTGAAGATGTTACGCCAGCAGGGTTTGGTCGCATTGCCGCGCAAACTGCTAAGCAAGTTATTTTGCAAAAGATTAGAGAGTCTGAAAAAGATCAAATTATTTCTGAATACGCTTCTCGAATAGGTGAAATTGTGACAGCGCAAATTTTGCGTATGGATGGACGTAAAGTGATCCTCGATTTAGGTCGCGGTCAAGGTATTATGCCTCCTGAAGAACAGATGCGTGGTGAGTTTTATAAGGTGAACACCAGAATTACAGTGCTCATCAAAGAAATTCGCGATACTCACAAAGGTGATGCTATTATCGTCTCTCGCGCAAGTGAAGCCCTGGTAGTTAAACTTTTTGAGAGAGAAGTCCCAGAAGTTTCAACCGGAGCCGTCGAAATTGCTTTGATTGCCCGCGAGGCTGGTGTCAGAACCAAACTTGCAGTCAAATCTACGCAAGAAGGTGTTGATCCAGTTGGTTCGTGTGTTGGTCAACGAGGCGTACGTGTTCAAGAAGTTATTAGAGAACTCAACAACGAAAAACTCGACATCATTCCTTGGTCAGACAATACTCGAGTATTGTTACAGGGAGCATTAGCTCCTGCTGAAGGATTAAAGATCAGTATCGATGAAGAAAACAGAGTAGTTGAAGTAACAGCTCCTGACGATCAATTATCCCTCGCAATTGGTAGAGGCGGACAAAATGTTCGCTTAGCGGCAAAATTAACAGGCTATAAGATTACTATTAAGTCTGCTGATGGTACGGTTGAATCAGCAGTGACCGGTAAAGAAGAGTATGAAATTGACACGTTTGAAGGCTTAACAGCTGAAACTCGCGAACTCTTAGTCAGTCACAAACTAACCACACTTATGGACTTAGCTCGATTTAAGATTAAGTGGCAAGAATTCGAAATTGAAGAAGATCAGAAACAAATGTTATTAGAAAAAGTAACAGCATTTGAGGTAACAGAACAAGCTCATGCGGCTGCATATGCTGCAAAGAGTGCGTAAAGAAGGATAGTAATGGCTTTGCAAGCTAGACCACCAGTAATCACTATCATGGGTCATGTTGACCATGGCAAAACATCGCTCCTCGATTACATTCGTAAAACAAATGTGACCTCACATGAAGCCGGTGGTATCACCCAGCATATTGGTGCCTACAGTATTGTCCACGATGGCAAGGCTTTAACTTTCATTGACACACCAGGCCATGCTGCCTTCAACAAAATGCGTGAACGTGGTGCAAAAATCACCGATATCGTTATCTTAGTTGTTGCTGCAAATGATGGTGTGAAGCCTCAAACTATTGAATCAATTCGTCATATTAAAAATAGTAACGTGCCAGTCATAGTTGCAATTAATAAAATTGATCTTCCAAATGTTGATACAAATGTAGCTAAGTCTCAGTTAGCCGAGCATGGCATTGTCGTTGCAGACTATGGTGGTGATGTGGAAACCGTTGAAGTTTCTGCAACCAAAGGTATTGGTATTGATAAGTTGTTTGAAACCTTACATCTGGTTTCTGAACTACTTGAACTGGAGGCAGATCCTTCAGCTCCACTTGAGGCAGTTGTGATCGAGTCAAGTAAAGACAGTCGTCGAGGAACTGTTGCTACTGTTATCGTGCAAAACGGTACGTTAGCAGTTAGGCAAGATCTCTACACCGATTCAACTGATGGAAGAGTAAAACTGCTTACTAATGAACAAGGCGAGCAACTCAATTTAGTATTGCCTGGTTATCCAGCCGAAATTATTGGTTTTAAGGAAGCTCCTACTGTTGGTTCGATTGTTCAGGATAGTGCTGCAGAGTACGCCCAAGAAGAACTTGCCGACGAGGAAGAAGTTGTTGCCAAACCTCACTTTGGTGTCGATTTTGCTGCAATGCTTGTTGAAAAGCCAAAACTAAAGTTAATCATCAAGGCAGATACTGAGGGTACACTTGAGGCAATTTTGCAAACACTCGATGAAGAAAGTACCGATCTACTTTCATTTGGCGTAGGTGAAGTTTCTGAAGGTGATGTCGATATGGCAAAAGCTAGTGGCGCATTGTTAATTTCCTTCCACAGCAAAGTTTCGGGTAAGATTAAGCGTTTGGCAAAAGATGAAGGCGTTAAGTTGCGCATCTACGATATTATCTACAAACTTATTGAAGACTTACAGAAGCAACAACTCAAACTTATCGAACCTACCATTGACGAAGAAGTCCGTGCCGAAATTGAAGTCATGCAGATCTTTGAAATGCGTGGCGAACGAATTGCTGGTTGTAAAGTTAAAACAGGTGAACTCAAAAAGACAGACTTATTGCATCTTAAACGTGACGGTGAAATTATTTCAGATCCCAAAATCAAATCTTTGATGCATGGAAAAGAAGAAATTACTTCGGTGAAGGCAAAAAATGAGTTTGGTATGACATTCACAAGCAAAAAGCAAGATTTCCAAGTGGGCGATATTTTAGTTGCCTACGTGATTAAAGAAGACTAATTGCAGGTTGTGTTATAATAAGTAGTATACATATATAGTTAGGTCACTGTACTGTTTTGGTGAAAACGAGAACACTACGGGCGCTCAAGTAAAGGGAGCAAATACCATGGCACTATCAAAAGCCCAAAAAATCCAAATTATTAAAGACTTTCAGTTGTTTGAAGGCGATACTGGATCTCCAGAAGTGCAGGTGGCATTGCTTACTGCTTCTGTTCAAGAACTCACTTCGCATCTTGGTTCTCACAAAAAAGACGATCACTCTCGACGTGGTCTTCTTAAACAGGTGGCAAAGCGCCGCAGACTTCTCAACTTCTTGCTTTCACGCAGTGAAGAGAGATATCGCAAGCTTATTGACTCACTTGGTCTCTCTAAGTAATTTCACTAACGCAATCTCAATAACGTAGTAGCCAGATTGGAAGAGTAAAACGCTCTATCTTCTGGTATACTGTACTCAAGTACAAGTGTAGGGAGAGCTGAGGATTCAAGAGAGACGATAACGTATTTTAGTGTTGTTATCTTTTCTCCAGAATACTTCCAGTTCTCTCAAGTTAAGTGCCCTTTATGGGCGAAAGGAATCGCATGTCATATCCTACGTATCCAAATACGTTTAAGAGAGATATTGTCGTGGGTGATAAGACTATCACCATAGAAGTAGGTAAATACTCCCAACAAGCAAGCGCAGCTGTGCTTGCCACCTGTGGTGAAACCACCGTTCACGCTACTATTGCCTTGGGAAGAAAAGTTAACTTGGGGTATTTTCCTCTTTCAGTCGATTTTTCAGAAAAATTAAATGCAGCTGGAATCATTAAAGGTTCACGTTGGGTTAAACGTGCTGGCAGACCACTCGATGAAGAGGTACTCAAAGGTCGTGTTATTGACCGCTCACTTCGTCCACTTTTTCCAGACGGAATTACTAATGAAGTGCAAATCATTGTAACTGTGTTTTCATATGATGGTGAAAACGATCCAGATATGTTGGGCTTGCTCGCAAGTGCAATTGGTCTCTCTATTTCTGAAATTCCATTTGATGGTCCTATGGCAGGACTTCGTGTGGCTTACAGCAAAGAAACCCAAAAATTTATCTATAACCCAACCGATACAGAACTCAAAGAGTACTCAGATTTGGACTTAGTTGTTTCAGGTTCGGGTGATGCAATTGTCATGGTTGAATCTGGAGCTAACGAAGTTTCAGAGAAAGTAATGGTGGAAGCACTGCTTAAAGCTCAAGATGAGTTGGGTAAAGTGTGTACCGCAATTACTGCCATCACTGCAGAAATTGGCAAGAAAAAAGTTGAGTTAGTTTCAGCAGAAGACATTGCAAAAAAGGAAGCTACTACGGCACTTGCCGAAGAAATTTTTGCTGGATTTAGTGCTGAACTCAAGGCAGCAGTCCTCAAGTTGGCTCAGTTAGAAGAAGCTGGCTTGCCAGAAATCGAAGCTACTATCTTGGAGAAGCTCAATGCAGATAGAACTGAAGAAGAACAGTTAGAAAAAGGTGCTGTTTCAGCAGCTGTACAAAAAGTTCTCAAAAAGATTGCTCGTACTATGATCATTGACGAAAAAACTCGTCCTGATGGTCGCAAAACTGATGAAATCAGACAAATTTGGTGTGAAGTTGATGTTTTCGCAAGAACCCATGGTTCAGCAATGTTTAAACGTGGCGCAACGCAAGCTATTACAGTTGCAACCTTAGGCAACCCATCTTTAGGTCAACTCATTGAGAGCATCGATGGTGAAGAAACTCGACACTACTTGCATCACTACAGCATGCCTCCCTATGCATCTGGTGAAGCAGGTAGATTTGGTGCGCCAAAACGCCGCGAAATCGGTCATGGTGCGCTAGCAGAACGTGCGCTTCGTCCAATGATCCCAACACATGCGGAGTTCCCTTACACTATTCACGTCGTGTCAGAGATCGTCAGTTCTAATGGTTCTACCTCACAGGCATCTGTCTGTGGTTCAACTTTGTCACTCATGGCAGCAGGTGTTCCACTGAAAAGACCAGTTGCAGGCATTGCGATGGGACTTATGAGTGATGGCAAAACCTACGTTGTCCTTTCTGACATTCAAGGACTAGAGGATCACGTTGGCGACATGGACTTTAAAGTTTCAGGTACTAGCGAAGGTATTACTGCAATTCAGATGGACATTAAGCTGAAGGGAATTCCTCGTGAAGTGCTCGAGCAAGCGCTCGAACAAGCACGTATCGGTAGAGTTCATATTCTCGGTGAAATGGCTAAAACGATTGATCAGCCAAGAACGGAGTTGAGTGAGTTTGCACCAAAGGTAAAACAACTTACCATTCCAGCTAACCGCATTGGCGAGTTGATTGGTCCTGGAGGCAAAGTTATTAAGGGAATCATCGAGGTGACAGGTGCAGACATTAATGTTGATGAAGACGAAGAAAATGAGCTCGGTATTGTGAACATTTCTTCTTCAGATCAAGCAAAAATTGAGCACGCATATAGCATAATCACTGGCATGATGCGCACTGTTGAAGTTGGCGAGTCCTTTGAAGGAACCGTTACTAGAGTTGAAAGCTATGGAGCTTTTGTGCAGTATTTGCCCGAACGCGAAGGTCTCGTTCACGTTAGTGCTATGAGTACGGAATATGTTCGTGATGCAAGCGACTTAGTTAAAGTGGGCGACACCGTCCAGGTTAGAATTGCCGAAATCAAAGATGATGGTAAGATCGGCCTCACAATGCTTACACCAGAACAAGAAGAAGCAGCAAAAGCACAACGTGCTCAAGCACGCAGTGAACGTGGTGACTCTCCCGATAGGGGAGGCTACCGTGGTGGCGCTGGCGGAGGAGACCGACGTGGTGGAGGTGGCAGCAGAGGTGGAGATCGCGGTGGAAACCGTGGTTACGATCGAAGACGCTAATCTAGGTTGCGCAATAGCTCGCTAAACAATACTCTCACAATCGAGTATACTTGTAACATGCATATTTCTGCGCTAAAAACTGCCCAGCAGATGTTCTGCTTACTAGAACTTGATAGAGCTCCAATGCTCGCTGAGGCTATGGGACTTTCAATTGTAGACCCGGCACATCAGGTCGTGCTAGATAGATTGTTATCACAGATGGTGGAGCTGTATAGTCCGCATGTCTCAGGAATTGTACTGAGTCCCGAGCACACCTTTCATCATGTAGGTGTGCTTGATGTGAATTGCGCTCCCATTCTGTCAATGGAAAAGAAAACAACTTCGGTAGATCCATTGATTCCACCAACATTTGTGGATAACTGGAGTATTGAAAATATCGCTAATAACTATGCTGTAGCAAAGTTAGAGTTGTATTATCATCCCTCAGAAGAACATGCAGCCCTTAAAAAGCAGATGGTTGCTGAAATTTACGACTATTGTCACTATGAAGGCATCGACTTTATTTTAGAACTACTTGTATATCATCCTGGAGCGGAAAAACCTTCACTGCAGAACTACACAGAGTCACAATTGGTGGCAGTGCAAGAATTTAGAGACAGTTGTGATTTGATGGCACTCGAATACTTAGGAGATAGTCTTTCAGCGGTTACGATAACTGCCGAGCTTGATATTCCTTGGATTATGACCATGCGAGAGCTCGAGTATGATCAATGTAAGCGTGAACTACGAGCTTCACTAGAAAGTGGTGCGCAGGGTTTTCTTATTGGTGATGTGTTTTGGCCACGCCTAGATCCCGCTCTTGGTACCGAAGGACAAGTTGATGTGAGTGTGCTTGAGCAAGAGATTGCGCATCAAAGTCGAGACAGAGTGCTAGAATTAGTGAGAATAACAACTGAATTTGGTAAGAATGATTCAGCAAAAGAATAGGAGGGGGCTATGAAACAACTTGTTCAGAACTTAACCTATGTGACCGTCATGCTGGTTGAAGTGATGCTCAGTCTTCGATTTATTACTAGACTCCTCGGAGCAAACTCTAAAGCGCCATTCATTGTTTGGTTGTATGACAACACCACACCATTACTTGCCCCATTTGCGCAAGTATTTCCTTCACCCTCAGTAAATGGTAGATTTGTACTAGAATTTACCACGCTGTTTGCAATTTTTGTGTACACTTTTATTGCCTATTTAGCCTTAGAATTACTCAGTATTTTTGACAGCTTTGGAGCGACAAAGAAAAAATGAAAATTGTAGTTAAAAGATCATTTCCCATTGTTTTTTCACTGTTAGTGCATTCGGTGCAGAGAGCGGCAGTCATTTTCGTGGTTGCAGTTATTGGGCTCTCAATTGTTCTCAACACTGCACTGCAAATTGATGCGCAGGCAGTACGACCAGTAGCAATTGGAATAAGCACGCTCGCTGCAGTTGCTTTTTTGTTGTCAAAGATTATTGAAGGTGTATTGCACGCTAAGGGCACAGAGTTAGAAGTCACACCTCAACAGCTTTCAGGAGTAATATCTGGCTTTTCGAGCAATTCATTCACACTGCCCCTGTCAAAAGTTGGTACCTTGTATGTGTATCAAAATTTTGTTGACAAGCTTTTTGGTATTTGCGCCGTTGTGTACACCCAGATGAATGCTACGATGACCGTATATGGTTTTGATATTAAGGATGCTCAAGCACTAATAAAAAAGTGCGCTGAGTATCAAAGTAAAAAGTAACAACACTATAAGGATTACAATGTTTTCACTTCCTACATTGCCGTACGACTATGCAGCTCTCGAGCCTCACATTGATGCAAAAACAATGCAGATTCATCACACAAAGCACCATCAAGTCTACATTGATAAACTGACTATAGCGGTGGCAAGTACCCCTCATGAGGGTAAGTCTGTTGAAGAACTCTGTGCTATAGCCGGAACTTTGCCAGCAGCAATTCGTAATAACGCTGGAGGACACTACAATCATTCGCTGTTTTGGACATTACTATCTCCAGACGCTGGTGAACCAACAGGCGCTATGCTCGAGGCACTTTTGACAAGTTTTGGTTCACTCGAAACATTTAAAGAGCAGTTTGCTGCTGCAGCTGTAGGTCAGTTTGGTTCGGGATGGGCATGGTTGGTACATGATGGTTCAAAATTAGTTGTTGGATCAACCCCAAATCAAGATAATCCACTAATGGATGTATCTGCGCTGAAAGGCACCCCACTCCTAGGACTAGATGTGTGGGAACATGCCTACTATTTGCAATATCAGAACAGAAGGCCAGAGTATGTAACTGCATTTTGGAATGTAATTAACTGGTCTGAAGTAGCCAAAAGATACGCAGCGGTGACTGCTTAGTAAAGTTTTCATGTTACAGTTGATATTAGACGTTGAAACCAAACGTACTTTTGAAGAAGTTGGTGGATTTTTCCCTGAAAAATTGGGTATTTCATTTGTTGGCGTGTGTGTTCGCGAAGGATTTGCTGGTAAGGGTGAAATGCTGAGTTTTTTTGAGGCTGACATTCCTAAATTATTTCCCTTGCTCGAAAAGGCAGACGTTGTAATTGGTTTTAATATTGACGCGTTTGATATGCCTACGTTTACAACCTATTATCAGTCTGATATCAGTGCTATTCCCACCCTCGATTTGATGCTGCGAATTAAAGATAGTGTGGGTCATCGCATTGGTCTAGATGCTGTTGCAAAAGAGACTCTGGGAATTGGTAAATCTGGTGATGGTTTAGATGCTATTAAGTACTATCAGCAAAAAGAGTGGGACAAGTTGGCATCATACTGTTTGCAAGATGTAGCAGTTACCAGAGATATTTATGATTTTGGCTTGCAAAAAGGACTGGTTAAGTTTAAAAATAAGTGGAACAGACTGATTGAAGCTTCAGTTGATTTTGCATTTACTCCAAAGAAAAATGCTGGAGTGCAGATGAGTTTGTTATAGAGAAGAATTTTTAAGATTGATGGAATGATTAATGAATTCCCAAGCGAAATAAAAGATGCCCTTTCAACACCAGAGGATGAGAGAAAAAAGAGATTAACTGATATCCTTGCTACGCAGTTTGCACTGAAGCCAAAACGTGACAGTTGGTCTGAAAATAGGCTGTGGTTTTATGAACAGTTGAGATATCTTGTTGAGAATCCTGAAAAATTACTTGAAAGAACAACATTTAATCTGTCTCCAACTGAACGTACGTATTTTCATGAGTCTATCGACTTTCCTAGATATCAACAAAATGGTGTAAATAGAAACATTACATTTGCTGAGCTGCAATCCCTGGCAGAACTATATCAAGGTTTCATGGAAAGTTTGCAGTTCGATTTAGATCAATCTGTTTCAATTGATAGGTTGTTAGCTACGATTAGATGCGAACTGATCGGTCAGGAGTTAGCTAGACATGCGCTAAATATAGCTATATCTCTGATGGAAGAATTTACACCAGCAATGGTGCCTGAAAACGAGATCATGATTTTAATTGAGCATGTAAAAAAAGGTGAAGCAATAAATGGAGCTTACTATGGCAAATTACATAAAAAAGGTATTATTGCAGTTGATATGATTAAAGATCCCTTTCGGGATTTCACTCCCTATAGCTTAGATCAAGAAATGATTGCAAAAATCATCATTTTAGTTCATGAGCTTGGGCATGCGTGGCAAGATGAAATGATTTTTGCAAGCAAGCAACGAACTGATATAAATGTAGACCAAATTGTTTTTCCAGGAGCACCTTCTGGAATTGTGGTTGAGCGCTATTCACCGGGAGTTCTACTCGCACTCATAACCAAAGAGATTAAAACAGGGAATAGAAAAGAAAGTATAACCAAAGGTGAAAACCTTAGTTTGGTTGTTATAGAAGGTTTAGCAGTACTGCTTGAAATCTATATTGAGTCAGAGTGGAAAAAAAAGCAGTTGCGGGTGGGCGCACAAGAGAGAGCGCAGTTTATCCAAGATCAGATAAATGATAGATTTAAAATCCATTCTGAAATTAAGTTTACTCGCAGTTATGATCCATATCGCATTGGTTTAGATTTGATCAGAAAGTTGTCAACTTACTTTTCCAAAGAACAGATGATGGATGTAGTAGGTCAAATCGATCTTTTTTCATGTGCTGCAGTTCCTACTTACTCACCTTTGGGATTGGCAATGCAAGAAGATCCTAGGTTACTACCTGGCCTTTCAGAACAACAAGTGGTAAAAGACTCGTTGAGAAATGATGATAAATTGCCATTACAAGAAAACGAGCAGTTCTCAGCAATTGATGTTCAAATGGCACGACTATTCTCTGAACAGGATGCGGGCAATGTGCGAGAGCTTGAGGTTGAGCTAGATGGTAAATCTACATCAGTTGCTTTGTCCAATCCAGTTAAACAGCGCGATAGGTTTCTATATAACGCAAAAATAGCAGGTCAAAACTGCGTGGTGGAGATACCATATTGCGAAGATGTCTTGACAGTTGTGCAAAAAATCCAAGAGCAGGCTCGGTTCAGTGCGCAGCTACACGCAGCAGGCGCTTTTTTACCACATCCATGCTATGCGACGGTAGGAATAATTGCTGGTGACAGTTTTCCTGTGATAATTCGTTTGGATGAGCAAGATTTACATCAAAGATTACTATTAGGCGTCGAAGACACTTTAAGTGTTGAATACGATTTGAAGCACGACAAGCAACATGAGGCATGGAGCAGAAACGAGTTTATGCAAAATTTTTATCCACTCATTGAAACGTTGTATGCAGTTGCTCAACTTGGTCTGCATATACCGGATGGTGCATGGGGGCTGAGGTTGCAAAGTCAAAGACTTGAGTTTTACATTCATGATGTGAGTCAAATTAGAAAGGCTACGGATTCTTCCGAACAATTTTCTTCACATAGAGCTGCATTACTTGCTGGGACTATTTTCACTAATAGCCTGAGTCTGAAATATCGGGAAGAGTCGGATATTGTTGAGTATTGGTTTGACGACACCTATGTTCAAAATGAAATTGCCAATCTTCACAAATCGATTAAAGAAAAAAAACAATTTAGTGCGCAGTTTGAAAGAAAATGATACAAAACCCACTCACCCCAAAACTTTGTTACACCGCTGGTGGCATGTTGTTACATCAAGGAAAAGTGTTGTTAGTAAAACATAAAAAGTTGGGCATTTGGCTCAATCCCGGTGGACATATTGATGAGGGTGAACTACCTCACCAGGCAGCAGAACGTGAATTTTTTGAAGAGACTGGGGTGGAGGTACGCGCCATTGATGTTATGCCAAATTCACTTATGGCACATTCTAATGAAGAGAGCACTTTTTATCCAAATCCCATCAGTACCAATGTGCACTGGGTAAACAAGGAAAGTTATAACCTGCGTCAACAGGCTGCAGATCCATCTTTACCAGTGCCAACAAAAACTTGGAAGCGCGGATGCGAACAGCATGTGGGATTCTTTTTCATGTTGAAGGCGGTCGACGGCGTAGCATTTGAGCAAAACAAAGATGAAACTGATGGTATTGACTGGTTCTTAGAGGAAGATATTGATTCACTTGAAACACATGAAAATGTGAAAGCAGAACTGAGGTTAGGATTTTCTTTGTCACCTTTTTAAAGTGCGCCCTCTTACAAGCAAAAATGGTTTAATACTTGACCTATAGTATATTTATATATACAATATGCTCACCGGACCTTATTCGGATGAGGTTTGGCGTTCGTGGCAAACTTTTGCCACAAAATTCTTTAAAATGGAGAGAAAAATGAAAGGAAAATTCCTGATGTTGCTGACATTTTTTGTTGTTTTTTCAGCATTGATGTCACCTTTGAATGCATCGGCCCAAGTGCAAATGCCGCCTCCTCCTGGGTCGGAACAGTTTTTTAGAGATGCTATCAAGGCAATTCAAGAAAAAGGCGGAACTTTTCGCGGCTTCCGCGCATCGTCAGATGCAGATGGCTACGGAACAAGTTACTGCCGGGCAGAAATTTTATATGATGCCTCAAGTGAAGCCGTGCATCGAGACATTCAGGGCCTAACAAATCAGTACGCCATTTTTCCTGAGGTGGTCCATGGCGGCCTGACAGTGTTTTTTGGCGAAGCCCTGAACTTTGTTTGGCAGTCAACAGATCAGTTCCCATGTCCACCGCCTTTCTTACCAACTCTGGCAGCTGCTTATGGCCTAAATTTGACCGATTCAGGTCATTACCTGAATGGCTTGAGTGGTGGTGCGGTTGTTTCTGCGCATTCTAATTCAATCTCAGGATTATTTTCACCGGCGTGGTTTATTTTGCCGATTGGAATAATTTTGTTGGCATTTTTAATTTTCGGACGACCATTCTCGTCGGTCCCTTCATTAAAAGGATAGCTATATCATGCGCGAGGCTTTATGCCTCGCGCACTTTCACCTTCTTCTCTCCATTTTTTCCTTTTTCATTTTCTTTGTATTGTTAAATAGATCGTGTTGTACCAGTCTGGTACAGACTAAGTTCGCGCATCCAGGCTCATTCCTGTATAATCCCTCGCATATGCCAAGCTTATTGACACTCAAAAATCTCAAAGTAGCTATTGCCGAGACTCAAATTTTAAAAGGCATAAATCTTTCTGTGAATGCGGGTGAAGTTCATGCGATTATGGGTCCAAATGGCTCAGGCAAATCAACTACTGCTGCTACTTTAGCTGGTCATCCAGATTATGAAGTGATAGGTGGTGATGTGTTGTTGGCAGGAAAATCTATTTTAGAGTTATCTCCAGATCAACGAGCTCAAGCTGGTTTGTTTTTAGCCTTTCAGTATCCTGTAGAAGTTCCCGGTGTGAAAGTGCAAAACTTTTTACGCCATGTGCACCAAGCTCGTTTTGCCGATGAACCAAAGAAACAGTTTGCCAAAACGCTCGAATTCAGAAAACATTTGCAAAAACTGGCTGAGGAATTACAAATTGATCCAACACTGCTTACCAGAGGTCTCAATGAAGGTTTTAGCGGTGGGGAGAAAAAGCAGTTAGAAATTTTACAAATGGCGGTTCTTGAGCCCAAAATTGCCATTTTAGATGAGACAGACTCTGGCTTGGATATTGATGCCATCAAAAAGGTTTCGGCTGGAGTGATGAAAATCATCAAAAAGTACAACACGGGAGTGTTGGTAATTACCCATTATAAGCGAATTTTAGAGTATCTTAAGCCAAATTTTGTACACGTGATGATTAAAGGCGAGCTAGTGCAAAGTGGTGGTCCAGAATTAGTTGATACAATTGAGGCTTCAGGATATAAAACAGTACTTGAAAAGTAGAAGGCATATCATGACACGCGCTTCACATCATCTGACAGAAAACGTAAAGTTGCTGCAAAAAGCGGTGGTAGTGCATCGTGGTGAAGTATTATTGCTGCGACGAGATGCTAACTCCGCCTCGCGAGCCCTACAGTGGGATTTACCAGGTGGAAATTCTGAGTGGCCAGATGGTAGTCGTAGTGGAAATAACTTGCATGCTCAAGACATTGCTCGAGAAATTGAAGAAGAAACTGCAATTCATATTATTCCCGATCAATTTAAACATGACACACTGTTGCTTTTCGAAACCTATTTTTTTGCTGAAGTGTTCACCATACTTGTCGGTTGGTTAGTTGAATTGCCAGAAGATTTTGACAGAGATCAAGTGAAAATTAGCCACGAGCACGACCAACTGGTATGGCAGCCTTTTGAAGAAAGTGCAGGATATGACTTTGGTTTTGCCAATGAGTTTATTGTGCCAATGATTCGACGCGCAAAGGATAAAACGCATGGCTAGGTTTGCACAAAAAACCACCACTCAGTTTGAGGCTACAGATGTGTATGAGCACGGTTATTCCTATCCCATTTCTACCTACACACACATTTCGAAACCAGGTTTGAGTGAAGCAGTGGTGCGTGAGATTTCGCACTTGAAGCAAGAGCCTGAGTGGATGCTTGGGTATCGTTTGCAAGCACTGGCACAATTTGAAGCAAAAAAAAATCCACTTTGGGGAGCAGATCTTTCTGACATTCATTTTGATGCGATTCGTTATTATTTACGTGCTAGTGATGAACAAAGCAAATCTTGGGATGATGTCCCGCCTGAGGTGAAAGCTACTTTTGATCGTTTGGGAATTCCCGAGGCAGAACGAGATGTCTTAGCTGGTGTAAAAGCTCAGTACGATTCAGAAGTGGTGTATGGATCGCTCAAAGATGTTTGGGCAAAAGACGGTGTGGTATTTTTATCAATGGATGATGGATTGAAACAGTATCCAGAGTTGGTAAAAGAGTACTTCGGCACGCTCATTCCTAGCGGTGACAATAAGTATTCAGCATTGAACTCAGCAGTTTGGAGTGGTGGATCTTTTGTATACATCCCAAAAGGTGTTAATGTAAAAATGCCGCTGCAAACGTATTTTAGAATTAATGCTGAGAATGCTGGACAGTTTGAGCGTACGCTCATCATTGTGGATGAAGGTGCTAATGTTCACTATATCGAAGGCTGCACAGCTCCTAACTTCAGCAGTGGTTCTCTCCATTCAGCAGTTGTTGAAATTTTTGTCAAAAAAGGAGCGCGTTGTCAGTACACCACCGTCCAAAACTGGTACAAGAATGTGTATAACTTGGTGACCAAACGTGCCCATGTGGATGAAGAGGCTCAAATGATTTGGACAGACTTTAACATGGGTTCCAAAGTGACAATGAAGTATCCTGGTTTTGTGTTGGCTGGTAAAGGTGCCAAGGGTGAAACACTTTCTATGGCGTTAGCGGGAAGTGGACAGCATCAAGATACTGGTTCAAAAGCAATTCATTTAGCTCCATATACCAGTTCAACCATTTTATCGAAATCAATCAGTAAAGATGGTGGACGCACCAGTTATCGTGGACTCGTCAATGTTGGGCCGCATGCGCATGACAGTAAAAATACGGTGATTTGTGATGCGCTGCTGCTTGATAGTCGTTCACGCTCTGACACGTATCCTGTCGACAAAATTTTTAATTCTCGTGTTGAAGTACAGCATGAAGCAACGGTGTCAAAGATCGGTGATGATCAGCTGTTTTATCTGATGAGTAGAGGAGTAACCGAGGAAAATGCACGCAAAATGATTGTAAATGGCTTTGTTGAAGATTTGGTTAAAAAATTGCCACTCGAGTATGCAGTGGAGATGAATCGACTCATTGATCACGAAATGGAAGGAAGCATTGGCTAATGCAGACGTTTACCATCGACCGCGACCAATATCAAGAAATACAACTCACCAAACCTGGTGAGTACACTGTGGAGTTAGTTGGCGAAGGGGCCCAGGCAACCATCACTGGTGTTTGGGATGCGCGTGGTAAAGATGTGGTCAGTGTTACAGTTATCATTCATCACAAAGCGCCAAATACTCGGGCTCAAACAACACTGCATGGCGTGGGTCGTGACACCTCTTTTGTGCGATTTGTAGGCCGAATCATTATCGAACCTAACTGTGGGAATAGTAATTCATTCTTAACTGAAAGAGTGTTGCTACTATCAGATACTGCCAGAGCAGAAACAGTGCCCGACTTAGAAATTCACACTGATGATGTTAAGTGCTCGCACGCTGCAAGTATTAGCAGAATTCCAGAACAACAATTATTTTATTTACAAAGTCGCAGCATTGCTCGCGCAACTGCGGAGGACATGATAGTTGCGGGTTTTTTAGAGTTAGCATAATTTCTTGATGAGACTGGTACAATACTCGTATGTTGGATGTTGCCTCAATTCGTACCGATTTTCCCATTCTTACTAAAAGTGTGCATTCCAAGCCGCTAGTGTATCTGGATAATGCGGCAACTTCACAAAAACCTCAACAAGTTATAGATGCAATTACTAATTATTACACGAGCCATACCGCCAACGTGCACAGAGGCGTGCATCTACTTTCGGATGAAAGCACGCTAGCTTGGGAAGTGGCAAGAAAAACCATTGCGTCTTTTTTTGAAGCAGAGCCGAGTGAGTTGATTTTTGTCCGCAACACTACCGAGGCTATCAATGGTTTGGCATACGGTTGGGCAGATTACAACCTCAAACCTGGTGATGTCATTTTGACTTCTCAACTTGAGCATCATGCCAACTTAGTCGTATGGCAACAAGTGTGCAAGAGAACAGGTTGTAAGTTACAGGTTGCGCCAGTTACCCAGCAAGGTGAACTTGATTATGCTTGGTTGGAAGAACACATGTCGAGCGTAAAGCTGGTGACTTTGGGTCACGTTTCAAATACACTGGGAACGGTGTTAGACGTGCCACGAGTGGTTGCGTTAGCCAAGAAGGCTGGTGCGCGAGTGCATCTTGATGGTGCTCAGTCTGCTCCTCATATGCCGGTTAGCTTTGCCAATGTAGACGTCGATTTTTTTTCATTTAGTGGTCACAAAATGCTCGGACCAATGGGTAGTGGTGGACTGTTAGTGAAACGCTCAATTCTTGAGAGTGGTGAAATGCAGCCTTGGTTATTTGGAGGAGGAATGATTGCTGAAGTTTCCGATCAAGAAACAATTTTTCATCCAGATGTAGTTGAACGTTTTACGGCTGGAACCCCCGACGTTGCTTCTGCAGTTGGTTTGGCAGCGGCCTGCAGTTATTTGCAGTCACTTGATATGAAAAAAGTGCTCGAACATGACCAAAAACTTGTTGCATATGCACTTTCAGCATTAAGAGCAGTGTCAGAGATTGAGGTTGTTGGTCCAGTGACTGACAGAATTGGTAGTGTGGCATTTGTCTATAAAGGCGTGCATGCTCATGATGTTGCGCAAGTGTTAGATAGTGAAGGTGTTGCGGTTCGATCTGGTCACCACTGCACAATGCCATTGCACACAGCTTGCAACTGGATCGCAACAGTACGCGCTAGTTTTCAGGTTTACAATGATCTACATGAAGTAGATGCATTAGTTGCAGCACTCAAAAAAGTAGTAGTAGTGTTTGGAAGAAAAGAGCATGGTGGTTGACGATTTATATAAGGAAGTGTTGCTTGAAGAAGCAGAAAATCCAAAAAACAAAGGGGTCTTAACAGATGCTCAAGTGGTTGTGCCGCTTAAAAATGCTTCATGTGGTGATATGGTAACTCTGTACCTAAAAATGTCAGACGACGGCCTGATTGAAGCAATATCATGGGAGGGCGATGGCTGCGTGATTTCACAAGCTGCCGCAAGTGTGGTTAGTGAGACTGTCAAAGGTAAATCGATTGCAGATGTGACTGCACTGGGTTTGCCAGAGGTGCTTGAGTTGCTTCATTTTGACACCATTTCTCCTGGCCGTATAAAGTGTAGTATGCTAGGACTCACTGCAATTAAAAATGCATTACAAAAAATAGCGGGAGAATGATATATGGGAGAGGGACTAAGTTTATTACATAAGCTTTTTCTTAAAAAGGATGATGAGCGAACAACAGTGGGGTTAGCCAATAAATTAGCTAACGATCCTAGCATGATTAGAATTAAGGCTGAAAATCAAGCAAGGATTGATGCTGCTGAGTTAAAAAAGCAACAGCATGAGCAGTTGATCAAACAAACTGAACAGCGGGTTGCAACAGTGTATAAAATGGTACAAAGACTCCTTTCTGAAGCAAAATCAACAAGTCTTAATCATGATTTGTTGGAGAATGGCCAAAAAGTACATTTTCGAATTGAACAAGAACAAATGACTCGGGGAACATTTCGCTTGTATAAAGAAACGCAAGATGGATCTAAGCTTGACCTTGCACTCAATATGCAAGACGAAAAGCCAACCTTGCAAGTGAGAGATTATCAAAATAACATCTGGCGCAAGTCTACTAGTGGTAGTGGTATATTTTCAGGTGAGCAACTGCTAGAACTTATTCCAGAACTAGATGCAGCAGAAGAAGTGCTGTCATCATTCCAAGACTTTTCAACAGAATTATCAGATGCTGTTGAGCCATTTGTTGTTGGTACTAATAATGAGTAGGATATACTACTAACCATGCACATCTTTGTTGGCTCACATAATCCTGTTAAGCTTAATGCCGTCACCAATGCTGCCAGTGAAACATGGCCGGAAGCTAAGCTTTTAGGACATGATGTGGCCAGTGGTATTCCAGAACAACCCATAGGAGATGAGGAAACACGTACCGGTGCACAAAACAGAGCGCGGGCAGTACTCGAGTGGGGTTTGCAGCAAAACCTTGAAGGCGCTGAGGAAGTCTTAGGAGTTGGTCTTGAAGGCGGAGTGATAGATCTTGGTTATGAAATGTGGTCGACTGTTTGGGTAGCTGTTATTGATAAGGATGGTTACTTGGCAGAATCGAATGGGGCGCGATTTATTGTTCCAGAGCTAGTAGCACAACGTATCAGACTTGGTGAAGAGATGGGTCCGATAGTTGATAAGGTTTCAGGCACAGCAGACATTCGCAAAAAACAAGGTTTTATTGGTGTGTTAACGCAAGGTTTTGTAGACCGCACAGAGGAGTACTCAAGTATTGCAAAAATGGCTCTAGGAATATGGTATGGTAGAAATTGGTTAGATACAGTACAGTAGAAAAAGTTATGCCAACAACTCAAGTTTTTAAAGCACGCATTGAAGATAGAACTGTGTTTAACGACAAGTTCATCTCAGTTTTTTTTGAATTATTAGAGCCACACCATTTGCAGTTTGCTGCTGGTCAGTACGTGTCTCTTAAGGTTCATGAAAATGGCGCTCGTCGTAGTTATTCTATTGCAAGTAGTCCAAATATTACCCATGGTTTTGAGTTGGCAGTAGACGTGACCCCAGCTGGTCTTGGCTGTCAGTTTTTGCAAAATGCGCCAATCGGTACAGAGGTTGAATTGCTGGGTCCATTGGGTTCATTTGTGATTGCCGACGATCCAACTGAAAAAGCAATTGTATTAGTTGGAACGGGATCTGGCATTGCACCTCTCCGATCCATGACTCTCGATTTACTACAAGTAAAACATGATCCTCGACCAATTACTCTCCACTGGGGACTCAGAGAAGTTGCTTCTCTGTATTGGGAAAATGATTTTCAAGATTTAGTTGAATCTTTCTCTAACTTCCAGTTTCATCCAGTAATTTCTCGTGCCCATGATCAATGGACGCTCTGCCGTGGTAGAGTTACTGATTGTCTTGAGCAACATGAAATGGTTCAAGATGCCGGATACTATTTGTGTGGCGGCAAACCAATGATTGTAGACGTAGTTGCTTTCTTGCAATCTCGAGGCGTCAAACCGGAAAACATTCATCATGAAAAGTTTTTTTAGTAGTTAGAAAAAAGGAATCAATGCAAGATCAATCACAAACACCAAATGCAGCAACTGGCGTAGTTACCGACCAATCTGGTGATTCAACCGTTCAAACAAAGCAAATTGGCAAATATAAAGTAGAAGTTATCCGTGACAAATGCATTAGTGCAGGAAGTTGTGTTGCAATTGCTCCTGGAGTTTTTGCATTAGACGAAGAAAGCTTGGCAATAATTTTGTCTCAAGATGGTAATGATGACCAAACAAAATTGCTTGCAGCACAGAGTTGTCCAACAGCTGCAGTTATTGTGACAGATACCGAAACTGGTCAACAGGTTTGGCCATTGGGTTAACCTTGTTGGTTAAACTGCTACTGACAGCATATTGTGCTTTGTGATATATAAAATACTAGTTAATTGATGAGAGTCTTGTATGAAGAATGTTCCATTGCTGCTTGGTACCATGGCTGTAACACTCGTATTAGTTGTGGGAGTTGCCTTCTTCTTTTCTGGTGACGCTGCTACTACAAGTACCACACAACCAATTACAGATACTTCACTTTTACTTTCAGACACCAAAAATGTTCGTGGCGCAACAGAATCTGCCCAGGTTGCCATCGTTGAGTTTAGTGATTTTCAGTGTCCGGCCTGCAAAGCAGCGCATCCTCTCGTAAATCAAGTCATGCAGAAGTATGGTGATAAAGTTACATTGGTTTTTCGGCATTTTCCTTTAGAAACCATTCATAAAAATGCAAAGTACGCAGCACAGTTTGCAGAATCTGCGGCACTGCAGGGTAAGTTTTGGGAAGTTTCAGATGCGCTCTTTGAGCATCAACAAGAGTGGGCAGATATAGGCAGCAAGGAAGAGCTTAATACTGCCTTTTTAAGTTATCTTGATGGATTAGAGATTGACAAAACAGCCTTGTTGGCGAAAATAGAAGACACTTCGGTTATACGTAGGGTTGAGCAAGATATAATTGATGGCAACAAAGCTAGCATTAATTCGACACCAACCTTTTTTGTAAACGGAGTGCCAACTTCTGCCCCGCAGTTGGTAACAGCTGTTGAATCGATAGTAACTAACGCACCAGAAAAAACTGAGTAATAACCAGTTAGGTGCAACAGAAGAAGGGGTTTGATGAAAAAGTTTACACCATATATTTTTCCACTCTTAGTGTTGGGAGTTGTCTTTTTGCTCGTATACCGCTGGTACAGTCTAAGAACAGACCGGATGGAAGCAGGCTTGCTAAGCGAAGGCGTTGTTATCGAGAATCTTTCAGAAGAGCAAATGGCTGCACTTACAGAAGTTGACGATTTTCAGACCGCTAAAATGGAA
Organism: uncultured Pseudomonadales bacterium; assembly: GCA_964556485.1. Lineage (GTDB taxonomy): Bacteria > Patescibacteriota > Microgenomatia > UBA1400 > PJMF01 > CG1-02-43-31. The sequence continues at coordinate 38,945 of CAZKVV010000004.1, forward strand.
TCAACTGTCGAAGGAGCTATGGGTGAAGTGAAGTATGACGTTACTGAAGAAAAGGTTACATTCACCGTTGCAGCAACTTTACCAGAAAGTGAAACGGCTCGGTATCAAGTTTGGTTGAAAGAAGTTGGTTCAGAAACAACTCGTCATGCATTCGATTTAGTTGCTAAAAAAGGTGGGTATGTAGGTAGTGCAGCACTCTCAGCTGAGCTTCTTCCACTCGAGGTATTGGTCAAAGATGCCTCAGTGGCTTCAGAACTTTCAACACAGCCATTACTCAAAGGAGTGATGATGCAGCAGGAAGCGGAAAAGTAAATTGCTTCTTGATGCGCACGCCGAGTGTGCTAAGCTAGAAAAACAGGCGTGTCATCTGGAGTACAATGACACAGTATAAAGTACAGTACAAATAACCCGGATTCCGGGTAGTTATAAAGGAGAAATATGGCAACTGCATTTAGCTATACCAATGCAAAAGGTCAAACTTACTACTTGCACACTAAAGAGGTAACCCTCAAGAATGGTCGTGTTCAAAGAATTTATTTCTTTGCTCGCGATGTTCGTGATGGCTCACTTGCTGCAGTTCCAGCTGGTTACGAAGTGATGGAAACCAAGAGAACAAATATGCCAGTTTTGAAGAGAAGTAAGTAAACTTTTCGTTACATTTGATAGAGAGCCCCTCAGAGCAAAGCTCTGGGGGGCTTTTGGGTAAGATGCATTGTAGAATAAGCATATGCAGTTTACTCAAAAAGAAGTCTGGCAGCGGTTAGAAACAGTGATAGATCCCGAGCTATTCATTGATGTGGTGAGTTTGGGTTTGGTGTATTCAGTAGAAGTTCGAGAAGTCCAAGGTCCGAATGGACCACAACCTTGGGTTCATATTGTCTTCACACTTACCACTCCTGGATGCCCGTTAGCTGGCGCATTTGATGGAATGTTGCGAACAGCGCTGGAAGGTTTGCCAGAGCTAGATGTAGTTAGAGATGTTACTATAGAGTTAACTTTCGACCCACCATGGGTGATTGATATGATGACGGAAGAAGCCCGAGCAGAACTGGGTTTTGACACATAAAAATTGGTTACTAAAATTGATAAATATAATTATGCAAAAAATATATATTGGAGCTGATCATCGCGGTTACGCACTTAAACATGAACTTGCTACATCTTTGCAGCAAGAAGGGCATGAAGTTGAAGACTTAGGTAATACGGTGCTCAATGCGCATGATGATTATGTTGAGTTTGCGCAAAAAGTGGCGAGAAGTGTTGTAGCAGATACCCAAAGTTTGGGAATTGTTATTTGTGGTTCTGGAATTGGCGTGAGCGTAGTTGCAAACAAGGTGACATCTGTGAGATGCGCATTGGTAACAAACCTAGAACAGGCGCACCATGCTCGAGAGAGTGATAATTGTAATGTAATTGCCCTAGCTGCAGACACGACAACTGCTGCAGATGCTAAAGAATTTGTTGCACAATTTATAAAAACTGAGTATGTAGTTGAAGAACGAAGAGAAAGACGACTAGTGCAAATTTCAGTACTCGAAGAACAAGAAAGAACACGAAACGCATGACAATTATTCCAAGTATTCTCACTGATAGCCAGGAAATTTTTGCAAGTCAGCTTGCAGAAATAGTAGAGCTTGCTGATGTGTGTGAAACGCTGCAAATAGACATTATTGATGGCGAGTTTGCCGATAATGTGACAGTGACACCCTTAGATTTGCCGCAGTTTGCGTTTGGTGAGTTGCAGTTGGATTTGCACCTTATGACGATTGAACCTCTCGATTATGTGTATGAACTAAAGAATGTTTCAGAAGAATTGAACATTAGGGCTGTAATTGCGCAGGTTGAGAAAATGACTTCACAAGAGCACTTTGTTGAAGAGGTGAAGAAAAATAATTGGTTGCCAGGATTATCACTCAATCCATTCACTCCGCTTTCAAGCATTGCTACAAGTGTTTGGGAAGACCTGAGGGTATTGCAGATAATGGGAGTTGAGGCTGGTTTTCAGGGACAACCATTTATTGAACAGAGTATGTTGCTCGTCAAAGAAGCGCGATCATACATAAATGAACACGGTTATGAAATTGAGTTGATTGTTGATGGTGGTGTCAAACCAGAGAGAGTGGTTCAACTAGAGGAATTTGGCGCAGATGCTATTTCAATTGGAAGCTCATTATTTGATGCTCCATCTGTGGCTGCAGGATTAGAAACATTTGAAGAAATATTAGGATAGGACGGTATGAAGACACAAATTAAAGTTCCTAAGCCACAACAACACTGCACCATCGAAAACATTGCTATTTTTGGAAGCGCAGATGTTGATGAGCAACATCCGCTGTATCAAGAAGTATTTACCATCGCTCGATATTTGGCATACCATGAATACACCATTGTGAATGGTGGCGGCCCAGGTGTTATGGATGCGGCAACAAGAGGAGCAGAGTCTGCGGGCGGAAATACCTTAGTTGTGACATTTTACCCCAAGGATATGCCGGAATTTGAGGGCAGATATGATAAAAATATTGCTGATAAAGAGATTAAAACTGCTAACTATATTGAGCGCATGTTTGGTCTGATGGAGCATGCGGATGCGTTTATCTGTTTTGAAGGTGGTACGGGGACACTGAGTGAATGGGCTACCGCTTGGTTGTTAGCACATCTATACTATGGTAATCATAAACCCTTAATTTTATATGGTGCTTTTTGGCATGAATTGATGAGAGTTGTGAATGACAACTTCTTAATAGGTGAAAAGGAAAAAAGCGTTTACAAGATTGTTAACAACGAAGATGAGATGATAGCTGCACTGAAAGAATACTCGCTAGAACTTTCGGATAGATGTGGGTTGCCAGTGCGATCACTTAAATAATATCCTTAGAAACTTTACTATAGGAGCTTTTTGAGTTATAATCATTTTTGATTTGCTTAAAGGCTCGTTAATTTTCCCCTTTTTTTTGCATGGAGGTGCAAAGTGAAAAAAATGACCATGTTACTTTTTGTAACCGCCATTTTTCTTTTTGGGTGTACATCTGGCTTTGAAACAGAGGCTCAGAAAAATGAAACCGTGTCCGCACCTGTTCTTGCGGGAACAGGGGAAGTATCAGTGATTTATTTTCAGGAAGTGCAGAAAGGTGAATCTGGTTATTATAACCAAGAAGTCAGTAACAATACTGACTCCACGGTAGTTATTCATGCAATTTCCGTAGTGGCTAATAACGGGGAAATCACCAGAAGCGTCGAGATTCTTCGTCCAGGAGAAACATGTACGTTTAATTCCTCAATTTTCCTCAGATATTACGTTTTTGAAGATGGAAAATTGGTTGGATTCTTGAGACCTTCATAGCATTCGTATGGGCGACCTAAATAGGTCGCCCATATTTCTTTTGAACCATATTCATAATTTGTTGTACACTTATATACGCAATTGCAGTTGATGTAGTAGTTGCGATGAAAGTGCGCCTGCCCTATGTATGACATTATCACTATTGGTTCCTCACTTGTAGATATTTTTGTGCAGTCGCACGACTTTTCAATACAAAAATCACATGAAGGATTGATGTTGTGCCAGTCTTATGGTGAAAAGATCGATGTAGATAGTTTTGTTGTTTGTAGCGGTGGTGGTGGTAGTAACACAGCAGTTGGCTTTGCCCGGATGGGATTTAGAGTAGCAACCATTACTGAAACGGGTAAAGATCCATGGGCTGATGTCGTTATAAAAGATTTTCATAACGAAAGTGTTGCAACCAATTTAGTGATTCATGAACGAAAAGAAGCTACAGGTGGCTCAGTCATCCTTATTGGAAATGACGGCGGCAGAACAGTGCTTGTTCACCGTGGTGCATCATCATTGCTCGATCCTAAGGATATTTCGGTTGGAGCACTAAATCAAGCAAAATGGATACACCTTTCTAGCATTTCGGGAAGATTAGATACGCTTAAAACTCTTTTTAATGCGTTAAAAAAGCGAAGAGGCAAGTCAGTGCTTTCATGGAATCCTGGAAAAAAAGAACTCGAGTTGCTTAGAGAGCGAGAAATTCATTGTTCAGAGGTTCCAGTTGAAATTTTTATGGTGAATAAAGAAGAATGGCAGCTCTTAGCCGGAGTTCGCGACCAACTTATTGCAACTATTCCGCAGCTAATCATCACAGATGGTGCCAAAGGCGTTGAGCTCATTTTGGGTGGTGTTCGACACCACTATGTGCCAACGGTTGTTGAGTCTGTCGATGATACTGGTGCGGGCGATGCTTTTATTGTGGGATATGCTTCAGCGCAACTATACGGACAACTTCCAGAGACGGCGGTAGCATGGGCTTCAACTAATTCTCGCAACGTTGTGGGTCATATTGGGTCAAAAAAAGGACTTTGCACAAAAGAATATATGGAAAGACACGCAAGTGTGTAATAATGAAGAGTGATGAAAAAAGTCTTACTGCCCTCAATTTTATTACTAATTGTTTTATTCTTTCCAAGTTCAGCGTTTGCACAGTCGATCGGTATAACTAGTATCGGTGGCGTTCCCACTACAGGAAACATAACGACATGGACTCACCAAGGTTTTAACCCATTACTCGTTGGTGTTGCTACGCCTTCCGCAGTCGTGCGTATCGATATTGGTAGCGCAACTGCTTCAACAGCTGCGGCTTCAACAGGTGCATGGCAGTACAAACCAACCGACCTTGATGCATTGGGTAGTTATTCCGTTTCAGTTTCTTCAGGTGGTCAGAGCATGTTATTTACACTCGGAATAACTGCAACCGCTTCGGCGACTCCAACTCCTGCAAGTACTGCTAGCGCACAACTTCCAACCGAACTTCCTAAGACAGGTTCTGATGACATTGTATTGTTATTTGTCGGTGGAGCATTCTTAATATTGACAGGAAGCTACACGGGAGCATATCTTATGGGATTTTTTAGAGAAGAATAGTCAATAACAAAACAATCGCAAGGTTTCCTCAGATTATGAGTGACTACAAACAGGTACTTGAACAAGAGATTCAGCAAATTAAAGATAAGGTTGCAGCCGCGACCGATCTTCCCGAAGAGATGCGCAGTAAGATTGATAAAGATATAATTGCGCTTGAACGTAGCGTAGCTGTTGGCAACTACGACGAGAAGTACGAGAAGGTTTCTCGCTATGTTGACTGGATGCTAAAAGTGCCCTGGAAAAAAGAGTCAGAAGACATTTTGGACGTTCAAAAAACCGCTGCCATCTTCGAAAAGCATCATTTCGGCATGATGGAGGTCAAAGAACGTTTTTTGGAATACGTTTCAGTGCTTAAACTCAGAAAGCAGAATTTTGGTGATGCGGAGTTTAGAGCCCCAATTTTGCTTTTAGTTGGTTTGGTAGGTACTGGTAAAACGACGTTTGCTATTTCTCTGGCTGAAGCGCTGGGTAGGCAGCTTGTTCGCATTCCTTTTGGAGGTATGGGATCAGCCTTAGAACTTCGTGGTAGCTCACGATTGAATTTAGAGGCTGAGCCGGGCAAAATTCTCAAGGGCGTATGTGAAGCCGGCGTACGAAATCCCATCATTTTGCTAGATGAAATTGATCGCGGTAGCGAAGACGCAAACAAAGACATTATGGGCGTTTTGGTTGAGTTACTTGACCCCAATCAGAACGTTGCATTTAGAGATGCCTACGTCGATTTTCCAATTAACCTTTCACATGCAATTTTTATTGCTACAGCAAACAATACAGTTGCTATTGCAACAGCTGTTATGGACCGTATGGAAAAAATCACCATGCCGTCTTATACCGACCAAGAAAAGATAGTTATTGCTCAACGCTATGTGTTGCCGGGTTTGCTGAAAGAGGCCGGACTCAAGCCTGAACAATTAGTAATTAAAGATGAAGTATGGCCCAATATTACTCGTCCTCTTGGATATGATGCTGGAATTCGTACACTCCAAAGGACTTTGCAAGGTGCAGTGCGCAAAGCTGCCAGATTAATAGTTGAAAAAGGTTATCCCGTCATTGTAATTAACATGGACAATCGAAAAATATTTTTACCTCAGTACTAACTCGGGTGGCATTAGTTGTTCATGGTACGATATCGCTATGGATTTCATCACGACCATCGACGAATTGCGAGAACATATCGAATCCCAGGCTAATGTGTTGCCACTGGTTGCAAACAAGTTGGAAATTATTCCAGGTGAAGGCCCACAAACGGCAGAAATAGTTTTTATCGGTGAAGCACCTGGATATCATGAAACAGTTGCGCGGAAGCCGTTTGTTGGTAGGTCTGGGCAGTTGTTTAGATCTGCGTTGCGTGATGCTGGCTTTGCTGAGACGGATGTATTCATCACTAATATTGTAAAAGCGAGACCGCCTGAAAATAGAGATCCACTTCCCTATGAAATTGGAGCGTATGCACCATTTTTAGATAAAGAAATCGAGTTGATTTCGCCAAAGCTCATTGTTACTCTCGGCAGATTAAGTATGGCAAAATTTTTACCAGATGTGAAAATTTCACAAGTTCATGGTCGACTGCACAAAGTCAAGTGGAATGAAGTAAGTCAGTTTGTTCTGCCAATGTATCATCCTGCAGCTGCATTAAGGGCAACACAAGTAAAGAACTCTTTTCTCTCTGACTTTGGTAAAATAAACAAGATTGTGCAGTGGATAAGGGAACAAAACAGCTCAGCTTTACTTACTGAAGCCGTCACAGAATACCTCTTTTAGAAAAAATAATGAAGATTCTTTTACTTTCGATTCCATTCATAACCACTTTGCTTGGTTTTATCATTTATCGTTATCAAGATAAAAGGCAGTGGCAGATTTTTAGGTTAGATCTAGTGCAGTTCACTTATTTATTTTTATTTGCACCAACCATTTATGTATGGTCGAAGTCGTTTTTATTTTATTTGCTTCGCAATGAGCTTAATTTGAGCTTAACTCCCACAGGACTTTTTGTGATTGATACGGTGTACTCGGTGCTTGCCTTTGTTGTGTTTGGAGCAACAGCTATGCACTCACTTACCAAGACATTTTGGCTGCGACGTCATCATGATCCCAAGTTTGACATTTATAGTTTGTCAGAATATTTTCACCTGTATTGGACGCATATAGTTATGTGGAATGGAATAATGATCCTCTTAACCTTTATTGCTTTTGTCAACGTTTTCGTACCATTTGCTGGTGAAAATATGCAAAAAACATTTTGGGCAATAATTGTGTTAGGTCTTGCATCTGGTGTAAGTACCTTTATGGGTATTTGGGGTTCAGATCCGGGCCAGGGCAACTTTATGAGATTGATGAAACTGTGTTTTATGATGTTCTTTTTCATTCATGTTGTGATGTACTTTGTTTTTGATCCACCATTTAAGTTAGCTCATAGTATGTATTGGTTTTCGTTTTTCCACTTTTTGGGAGGTGCTGTAGGCGCATTCTTCTTTGAAAAATCGGAAAAAGCTAAGCAAGTTCGAGGATTATGGTTGCATGTAGGTTGGGGGGAGAATAAAGATATTCAGCTCTTCCCGTTCAAAAAGAAATAATAGTAGATACAACAAAAAGGATTTTGTATGGACACTTTAAAAATTATTCCACTTGGCGGCATGGGTAATGTTACCCAAAATATGTTTGTGTATGAGTATGGAGATGAAATGCTCATCGTTGATTGTGGCATTGGCTTTCCTGATTCATATATGCCAGGTGTTGATATTCTCATTCCTGACACTTCATACGTGTTAAAAAGAATAGAGCAGGGCGCGCGTATTGTTGGTATGATCTTCAGTCATGGTCATGATGACCATATTGCTGCAACACCATATATTTTTCCACAGCTGCCTGACGATTTTCCACTTTTTGCCTCTGCATTGACTGCTGGATTTGCTGAGCAGCGAATGATGGATGGAAAAATTTCAAGATCTGTACAAATCATGGCTGATCTCGAGACATTTTCTATCGGCACTCATTTTTCAGCCTATCTTATTCCAGTTACTCATTCAGTTCCCGATACACGACATGTGGTTATTCAAACTCCAGAGGGAATTGTATATCACGGAAGTGATTTTAAGCTCGATCCAGCCCCAGTTGATGGACAATTGACAGATATGGCTTCGATCAGAGCACTCAAAGATAAAGATGTGTTGTTAATGCTCGTAGACTGTTTACGTGTTGAAAATAGCGAATGGGTGAAGTCTGAGTCAACAGTGGGTCCTACTATTCAAAAAATTATGGAGAACACTCAGGGCAAACTGGTAATGACATTGATGAGTTCGCATATTCATCGCATTCAACAAACCCTTGATGCAGCTGAAAAAGTTGGCAGAAAAGTGGTGTTTATTGGTCGTTCTGTTGAGCAAAATGTCGAAGTTGCTTCGCGTCTGGGTAAGCTCATAATCCCAGTTGGCATGCAAGTTGATAAAAAGCATCTCGATCAAGTTGCTGATAAAGAACTATGCATCATTATTGCAGGCAGCCAGGGTCAAGAAGGTTCATCTTTGGTGCGAGCAATTTACGGAGATCACCCAAGTGTGCATATTAAACCAACGGATACAGTGGTCTTTTCGGCAGATGCGATTCCTGGAAACGAAATTAATTTTTATAGCGCAATCGACGAACTATCAAGAAATAATGTTAAAGTTATTTATCCAGCAATTATGCCTGACTTGCATCAATCAGGTCACGCAAGTTTGCCAGAGCAAATTGAGTTGGTTGAAGCAGTTAAACCAAAGTACCTTATGCCAGTTGGTGGTGCAGACAGACATAGAGTGCTGTTTTATCATAAAGTTGCGACTCCACTAGGATACACGCAAGGAACAACTTTGCTTCCTGAAACGGGTGAGGTGTTGGGATTTAGAGATAGAACCTTCTCGGTTGTTGATTCCATAATGCTTCGACCCCAAATTATTGATGGTCTTGGTGTGGGAGACGTGGGTCCTATGGTGCTTTCTGACAGAAGAACACTTGGTCAATCCGGTATAGTCGTAGTAGTCATTCCTCGACGACAACGAGAGTTTGATCTCAAAAACATGCAGATTATTTCTCGAGGATTTGTGTTCATGCAAGATGCTGAAGAAGTCATCTCTTTTATTGAGCGCGAGGCCGCGAGCGTAGTGGCCAATCCAGAAGGATATAGCTCGGATGAGCAACTGGTGAAACTGATCGAAAAACGATTAGCGCGAAAACTGTACAAAGTAATTCGTCGTGAACCAATGATAGTTCCTGTTATTCTTGATATGTAGAATACTTGAACTGTTTGTTATAGTAAGAACGACATCCTTGACAACACGCGTATTATCCTATAATATTTATGTAGATGCGATATTGTTATAGATATATGGAAACTAATGGGAAGAAAAAAGAAATTTAGTCCACTGAAGCTTTCTCTAAAACCAGAGACAATTCATGCAATCCTGGGCATAGTTTTTGTGCTTGTAGGATTATTGGTTATTGTCTCGTTTACGGGTCAAGGCAGTGCGCTCTCATGGCTCAATGATCTCCTCAAGCAAAAACTAGGTTTATCAACCTTGTTTATTCCATTCGTGATGATTTCGGCCGGGATGATGCTATTTCAAACCAAATGGGCCTGGTCCAAGCCAAATGTGCTACTGGGGGCTTTGCTGATTTTCTTTGGCGTTCTTGGAGTTGGTAAAACAGGCGCGATTGGTCAACAAGTATTTTTGAACGTCGCGGATTTAATTTCACCAGTTGGTGCATTTTTATTCTTTACTGCAGTTGCTGTGAGTGGGTTCTTTGTGGTAACTCAGTTCTCAGTGACCGAGTTGTTTGAGCTAAAAGCTGTACTTTTCCCAGCAAAATTTGACAAGTCTGGTAAAACAGTAAAAGAAGAGGCTAAGCAAAAAGATGAGATTGCTGCAGCTAAAGGCTTCACTTTACCCAAGTTGGCTTTGCCTTTTGGTAAGAAAGACACATCGTTTAGTATTAATCCTCATACAGATGCAGTCCAACCTGCAGAGGATGAAGCAACTGGTACTGCAGTTGCAGGTGTTCCTCCAACTCCTCAAGTAAAATCGGGTGAGATTGATATCAATGAAACCATTCTTCAACCCAACACTACTCAAATGATTTGGGAGTATCCACCGCTATCACTGCTTTCTAATTCAGAAGGTGGCGAAGCAAATAGAGGTGACGTCAAGCATAATGCCGATGTTATTGAAGCAACACTCGAATCTTTTGGAATTAAAGCAAAAGTTGCTGAGGTTAATTTTGGTCCATCAGTTACTCAATATGCATTGGAAATTTCTCGAGGCACTAAGCTTTCAAAGATCACTGGTTTAGCGACTGATATGGCTTTGGCATTGGCCGCACCAGGCGGTCAGGTGCGTATTGAAGCTCCGATTGCTGGGAGATCATTAGTTGGTGTAGAGGTTCCAAACTATTCTGCGCAGTATGTGACGTTAAAGAAGATGCTGGGTAGTAAGGCGATGAAGCAGCATCCATCTAAGTTGGCAACGGCACTTGGTATTAACGTTGCAGGTAAACCAGTAATTATGGACATTTCTAAAATGCCTCATTTGCTTATTGCTGGTGCTACTGGTTCAGGTAAGTCTGTTGCAGTTAACACCTTTTTGATGTCCATGTTGTTTAGATCAAGTCCAAGCGAAGTTAAGTTTATTTTGGTCGATCCTAAGCGCGTGGAACTAACTGGATATAATGACATTCCTCATCTCCTGGTTCCAGTGATTGTCGAGCCTAAAAAGGTGGTTTCTGCACTTAAATGGGCCACTCATGAAATGGATCGTCGCTACAAGCAGTTGGCTGAAGTTGGTGTTAGAAACATTACGGGCTTTAATGAGTTGGCAGGCTATGCAGCAATGCCGAATATCGTCATTATCATTGATGAATTAGCAGATATTATGCTGTTTGCACCAAGTGAAGTTGAAGAAAGTATTACTCGCATTGCGCAGATGGCACGTGCGGTTGGTATTCATTTGGTGTTGGCAACTCAACGACCTTCTGTTGATGTTATCACTGGTTTGATCAAAGCAAACATTCCAGGAAGAATTTGCTTTAATGTATCATCTATGACAGATTCGCGTGTGGTTCTAGACTCACCAGGTGCTGAAAAGTTGTTGGGTAAGGGTGATATGTTATTTTTGCCTCCAGATCAAGCTAAGCCAATGCGTTTGCAAGGTACCTACGTTTCTGATCAAGAAATTAAATCGCTCATCGACTTTATTAAAGCACAGGGGCAAGCTCCAAACTATGAAGAAGACATCACCACGAAGTATAAGGTTGGTGAAGGTGGCAACGCGGGGGCTTCTGCATTAGATGATAAAGATGAGCTCTTCGACGATGTCGTTGATTTTGTCGCTCAACAACAAAAAGGTTCATCCTCACTTATTCAGAGAAGATTTTCAGTAGGATATAATCGAGCTGCACGCATTCTAGACCAACTCTATATAGCAGGCATGGTTGGTCCTCAAGATGGCAGCAAACCCAGAGATGTGATTATGCAAGCAATTGCAGAGTATAAATCTAAGCGTGCTGGTCAACATACGTCAGAGTCGTAAGCTTTGACAGAAAGGATATATGAAAACTAGTTCCTCAAAAGGAAGGCAGCTTGCCATAGGATTAGTGATCATTGCTGTTTTGGCATTGGTTACTACCTTTGCAACAAAGCTATTTTCTGGTTATCAGATGGGCACTATGTATGGGGATGCAAGTGTGATTTCATCTCATCAGATGATGGAAGAAGCCATTGAGCCAAGTAGTTACGTGGGCAGCGAAATGGGGATGGGAGGAAGTAATTCTAAGATGGCATACCAAGCTACTGATAGCTACATGATGCCACCGGTCTATCCAGGGTATGACGATTATTCACTCTCCGTTGAAAGTCGTTTGTATGAACGGTATGCAGACTTTTCAGTCATTACTAAAGATGTCCAGGGGTATTTGCGAGCCATACGTGAGTATGTACTCAGTGTAAATGGAGTAGTAATTTCTGATTCATATAGTAATTCAAATGAATATAAATCTGGATCGTTGTACGTCAAAGTTCCGGTGGAGTCATTTGAACAAGCAACAGCGCGCGCAGTAGAAGGTGTTAAAGAAGTATATAGCAGTAATATTAGCTCGAGCGATGTGACTGGTATGCACCAGAATATATCAGAAATGGTTTCGAACATTGAAGAAGAGTTGACTATGGTTAAGGCTCAGCTGTCTGATGCGCAACTCAGTTTGTCAAAAGTTGAAGAAGGTTCAGCACTTTGGAGACAGTACCGTAATGAGGTGCTTTCTTTTGAGAGAACCATCCGCAATTTAGAAAAGCAGTTGGAAAATTACAAACAGAATGCTGAATCAGTTGAAACTCAAGCTGAGTATGCAACCATAAATATTACGGCTGCAGATAACAAGCGCTATTACGAGCCAATGCCTTACTATACTGGTGGTAGCAGTTTGTGGTATCACTTTGAAAATGCAAGAGCTTCACTAGGACAGTTTGGATACACCGCGTCTGTGTTCATAGTCTGGTTTTTGGTCTATGCAGTTGTATGGATGCCGGCATTAGTGTTGTTTAGATTAATTAAGAGAAAACTTTCTCATTAATTCTTCTTATGAAGTTATTGAAGGGGGGGTCGCAAATGCGGCCCCCACTTTTACTTGCTTGGTCTGCTATACTAGCCGAATGTCTCGAATTTTAGAAGTTACCGATCTTGTTAAGATATACCCCTCAGAAAAAAAAGGTGGTGAGCCTTTTGCTGCGGTAAAGGGGATTTCCTTTGGTCTTGAAGAAGGTCAAATCTTAGGATTATTGGGTCCCAATGGCGCTGGAAAATCTACGACAATTTCAATGCTCCTGGGTAATTTGACGCCAACTTCAGGAACTATTAAGTATTTTGGCAAAGACTTCAGCGAGCATAAGAGTGATATTTTAGAAACGGTAACTTTTGCGAGTACCTACATTCGCATGCCATGGCGTTTAACCGTTATGGAAAATTTGCAGATTTACGCAATGCTCTATGGCGTTAGCGGCGATTTGTTTGTTTCTCGAGCCAAAAAATTCTTAGATTTCTTTGAAGTGTGGTCGCAACGAAATAAAACCATGAATCAGCTTTCAGCTGGTCAGGTCACTCGAATTATGTTAGCAAAAGCATTTATTCCTCATCCAAAAGTGGTGTTACTTGATGAACCAACTGCTTCACTCGATCCTGATATTGCTCACCAAGTACGTGATTTTGTGCGGATGCAGCAGGCAGAATATCAAACGAGTGTGCTCTATACTTCTCACAATATGGATGAAGTTGCCGATTTATGTGACAGCGTAATGTTCTTAAAGGGTGGCGAAATTATTGCTCACGATACACCAGAAAAGTTAGCAAATTCAGTTTCAACAGCTAAGATGACCATTAGAATTAAGGATGGACTCAAGCGAGTCACGCGCTTTGCCAGTGAACTATCCCTGGAATTAGCAGTGGTAGGCAGAGACGCTACATTGACCATTGATGAACAACAGGTTGCAGAGTTTCTTCGCAAGTTAGCTGACGAGAAGATTACCTACACCCAAATCAGTATCGATAAACCCACGCTCGAAGATTACTTTTTAAGTATGGCAGGAAAGAAATAATCATGAAATGGCATAGGATTAACGCGCTTTTCTTGCGACACTTATACCCTCTCAAACGTGATTTTGATTTGTTGTCAGATATGATTTACTGGCCACTTATCGACACCGTATTGTGGGGTGTGACAGGACAGTGGTTAAGTAGTAATGCAGCTGATGGTGGCGCAACTTTATTAGTTTCGATTTTACTGGGATTAGTCCTGTGGAATGTGATTTGGCGCTCTCAAGCTGAAGTTTCTCGTAATTTAATGGATGAAATTTGGAATAATAATTTGATTAATTTATTCTCAACACCACTGACGGTGCCGGAATGGTTAATCTCGGTGTTATTACTTTCCATGGTGAAAACGGTGATCACATTAACTTTGTTAGTTCCGGTGATTTTCTTTTTGTATGCCATCAATGTATTCCAACTTGGCTGGTGGTTGCCTGTCTTTTTCCTCGGCACCACAATGACAGGCTGGTGGATTGGCTTTATTTCAGCAGGCATTGTGCTTCGTTATGGTCCAAAGATGCAGACGGTTATCTGGACATTACCCGGAATTCTGTTGCCATTTAGTGCCATTTACTTTCCGCTCGATAGATTACCAGAAGTCATTCAACCAATAAGCAGGATCCTTCCAACAACTTACATTTTTGAAGTAATGCGACAGTTAGTATATGGACAGCCAGTCCAAATAGAGTACATGTTCTACAGTTTTGCGCTTAACATTTTGTATGTTGGCCTCACATTGGTTTATTTTGCAAAAAGCTTTAAATACAGTTGCAATCTTGGTTTAGGTCGTTTTAATTAGGTGCATGTTTTTCGTGTTTCTGCTGTGGTACTATGAAGTATATGCAAGAAATCCTTCCTGATGCTTCCGAGCAATCACAATCAAACTTCGCCTTTGTTCCTAAGAAGAATTCGCCGTTATTAGTGGTCTATGGTCTGGGAATTGTGTTGCTGATCTTGCTTTTTGCCAAGAGTTACAGCTTTTTTATGTCTGGTAAGGATGTGGAGTCGCCAGAAACTGACGTAGCTGTTGTTGCTTCACCAGAACTTGCAACTGATTCTGAATCAACCTCACTGGCAACTATTACTGACAGTGACAGTCCTGCAGGTGCTGGTACCACTAACAGTGCACTTGTACCTGTAACCAGTAAGTATCGTGCATATACCCATGTTGGTAAGGATGGCATTTTACAAGTTGTGCCTATTGATGTTGCAGATGCACCATATGCCGCAACTAAGTATGGGACAGTGTATGGTGGTGGTAGTTTGGGCCAAGGTTCATCTGGTCCAGAATTAGCACCAGACATGCAAAAATTTGCATTTGCTCGTGAAGGCGTTCTCAAACTTGTAAGTGTGGATGGTGCCACAGAGCGTGTTATTCCACTTGCAAATGTTGAATATGTTACAGGCTGGTCTCCAGACAGTTCTAAAATGATTGCCTACGTTTCATCAAAAAGTATTGAAAACCTTTTCGCACAAGGTGGCCCAGGATCTCCAGTTAAACTTGAAGTTACAGTTGATCTCACACAGCCAACTGGCGGTTTTTATCTCATCGATTTCAACAAAAACACTCTTCGACATATGTCAGAGCTAGATGGAATGTTAGTGCATTCATGGGTTGATGCTGATTCTCTTATTATTTCTGATGGGGCAGGTCAATATGAAAACTTTATGTACTACAACCTGGCAACGCAAAAGGTGAGTACAGAGACTGTTAAGAAACTTAATGATGTATTTGGTCATCAAATGTCCTTTTCAGCAAATGGCAGCAAGTGGTCAACGGTAACGTCTGTGATAAAAAATAACCTTGATAAGGCACAGATAACTATGGGTAACTTTCCTAACTTTGGAGATATTGCCCGCATTGAAGTGCCATGGGCTCGCAAACAAGGTCCAGTTATGTCGCCTAGTGGTGATAAAGTTGCAATTTGGGGTTCACCTGGAGATGGTACAGTCGGTGATGTCTATATTTATCGTGGTACCACTTTGGACTATGTTGCAAAAGGCAGGCCATCACGATGGATAGATAACGATAGATTAGTATTTGTGAATGAAGATGCTGTGTACACGTACAACTTTGCAACTAGTGAGACGAAGCAGCTAAAATAGGCATAGGTATGGCATAATACCAACTGTGCCTCGCATAATTAAGCTCTATTATTTACAACGTTTTTTTCATCATCTCAATTTTTTTTGGGCTATTGATAAACTTTTTTTTGCTAGTAATGGGATGAATCCATTTCAGATCAGCATTATCCTGGCTGTTTGGAGCGCGTATGTTCTGATCTTCGAGATTCCATCTGGTGCTCTTGCAGATAAATGGAGTCGTCGCTGGGTGATGACGATAGGTTCAGTATTCCATACGTTATCCTATGTAGTTTGGTATTTTGCTGAGGGTTTTTGGGGATTTTTAATTGGTTATTTGGTTCGAGGTACCGGAGGATTTCTACAATCAGGAACACGTGAGGCATTAGTATATGATCATTTGAAGGCTATTAATCAAGCTGATAAATATGAAAAGTACACTGGTGGATTATGGATTGTCACAACTCTGGCATTTTTGAGTGCAAGTATTTTTTCAGGGTATTTATCCGATACGTTCTCATTTGGAGTAGTGATTTTGTTGACAGTTCTTACTAATACTATCTCGACTATTTTTACAGCCATGATGCCTGAAGCACCAAGAAATAAAAGTACAGAGGAAACAACGTATTTTACATTTTTGAAGTCAGCCTGGAATACTGCAATGAAAAATCCACTCCTATTGCAGGCCTTATTTTATACAATGACAGTTTTAGTTGTAGATGGAGTGCTAGATGAATATGACCAACTGTATGTTACTGCTCTTGGTCTGCCATTAGTTGGAATTGGAGTTTGGTGGATACTTAGAATGTCTGCAGAAATGCTTGCTGGTTTACTAGCGCATAAATTAAAAGTATTGGGAAGAGATAGGGTACTGGAATCGATTGCAGTTATTACTTTCCTTTTATTACTTGTGGCTAGCTTTGTTAATTCACTGCTCATGATTGGCGTGTTAGCGGTATGTTTTTTCTTTTTCTCAGTGGCTGTAATTTTAAATGAAGGTAGATTGCAAGCACTCATACGTTCGCACGAAAGAGCTACCATTAACTCAATTAATGCTTTTGCAAAAGAATCTGTGGCGATTCTTGCTGGATTGAGTTATGGATTTTTTGCCAATGCAATCAACCCAAGAATTGCTTTATTAGTTTTTGCTGGACTATTATTTGTGTATATTTTGTGGAGATGGCGAGTAATGATCTCGCGTCCGAAATAGAAGCACCAACATCA
Source organism: uncultured Pseudomonadales bacterium (assembly GCA_964556485.1). Lineage (GTDB taxonomy): Bacteria > Patescibacteriota > Microgenomatia > UBA1400 > PJMF01 > CG1-02-43-31. The sequence goes on from CAZKVV010000004.1 coordinate 55,775, forward strand.
TCTACAGATATAGATTATTTTTGTTATTGTGGTGGAGGGAAAATAGTCAAACCTTCACATCACAAGCCTTGTCAAAAAACTTACAAGCTATCCAACAAGCGAAATAGCCCTGTCACACTGACTGTGTTTGCGCTTACGGTATACCGCCAGTGATAATACGTCCGTAAACGCCGGTAGTTAAGCTACTAAAGTAGCTGCTACTGGACTTCCGAAAAGACTAGCTGCCATCTTTTTAGAGGCTGCATCGACTTTTGTTAGAAGTGATTCTGCTGAATTTGCAGTTATGTTTTGACTCTTTTTAACGTCTTTTAGTCAAAGACGATCTGCAGATGTTAATGAACATACTCCGTCAAAGCAATTCATCCCCGTTTGACTGACTGCAGTATACCATTTGAAGGCAAGTTAAATCAATAGTTATGGGATTTATTTAATTTGATTGTTTTCAAAAAACTCAGAGAGTAATGTGGGGTCATCATTGAGTGAGGTAAACAGTTGTTTTTTGAATGTTTTCTTTTGGGATATCAGGCGTTTTGCCATTTTATCAATAGAAATTAATGCCAGTACAGACTGGACGTAGCCTTCAATCAAATCATCGAGACTAATACCAAGCTTGTTAAAGTCTTTTTGGTCCATGAGCAATAGGCGTGATGTGTCGCTGTCCCACTGATTTTCACCTTTTTTAATGGATAAATTGGTCATTAGTACTTGCTTGGAATCCATGCCGGTTATGGACTCGGTTAAGGGGGCGGCCGATTTTCTACTGTACAACCCTAGTGGTCTCAGACCTTCTGCAGTACTGTGTATGATCATTCGTAAATCAAATACATAGCTTTCACCTTTTTTATTCGGAATAGTACCAATTTGGAATAGTAACTCATCAGCTTGTTTTGAACTCCAGGCATAGTGACCAACGAGACGTTGGACAATATACTTTTTGTATGGAATATCGAGAGCCATGAATGCATCAAGTTCAGCCTCATTTACGATGGTGAAAACACCTTGACCAGCATTGCTATAGGGAACTTTAATGACTGCTTTGTAGTCGAATCGTTGCAGCCACATGGGGAGTTCATTTTTGCTCACATCCCAAATGGTGGTTGGGGTTTTGACTGCCAGATGTGATTCTGCAATTTCAGCATTAAAAAAGTCGTACGCTTTGGCAGCGACGAGTTTGTTTCTACCGCCTGCTAAGCAAGATATAACCGGGTTGAATATCTTTGTTTGCGAGAAGAGTGGCAAACGGTTCCAAGGCTTTTGTGTGACGTATCTAAAAATTGCTCTTAGTGGCTGCCATGTTTCCTCAATGAGCAATTCTAGGATTTTGGTTGTTTCATTAAATCTTACCGTTGTGCCGTAAGCGGCGTCATCGTAGAAAACAAGATACACAGGCTGATTGATGCTATCGGCAATGACTGATGCATAGCCGCTATTTTCCATTTCATTCTTATCAAAAAAAACTGCCGTGATGCCATTTTTAACTGCTGATTTTTTCCAAACCGGTAGAAATGTTTCTTGAATCAGTTTTTTGTAGCCACCTTGGTCTAAACTCTCAGATATGAGCGGAAATGATTTCTGACCAGATGGACAGGAGTTTGTTTCGATTACCACCATCTGCTTTTTTCCTTGCATGTTGGTGACATGCATGAGGTCAGTGCCTGCCCATTTAAAATACTTAGGTGTGTAGGCTAATAGAGAGGCTAAAAGTGTTCGGTCAACTGAGGGATTGAGATACGTATATCTCTGCAGAATGCGTTCATTATTCATATGCATGAAGTATGAAACGAGTGGATGAATCTGAGCATTAAGAGCCTTAGGATACCAATGCTTGACTGCGACAAAACTGTTAGGCTCAACGGCTTTGATTTGGTGCATGGCGATATATTATACGCGGTCTTTCTAAATCCGCACGCAGAAAGCGGCGGTAAATACTTGGTGTCCTTGCTGAGAAAGGGGGGCTATGCAACTGTGCAGTGTTGACCCAGTTGTCACCACGTCATCAAGGAGTAACACTGTTGTTTCTGGGGAAATTTTGCTCTGGTGAACATACCTAAATAAATCTGGATTGTTTTTTCTTGCTAGCTTTGACGTATTGGCTGCTTGATGTTCGGTATGTTGCTTTTTTGCAAGTAGCTCAACAAGAGGCACTTGCAACTGAGTTGCAACACACCCCGCTACTTTGCGCATATGGTCAAAGCCGCGCTCATGGATTCTTTGGCTATGTGATGGGACCCAGGTGACCACATCAACTTTGGGGAGATTGATGTGATTGTACATAAGCGTACCGATGAGTGATGACAGTGCCCAGTAACCACTATATTTATATCGATGCATCAAGTGTTGTGATGCGGGGTTAAAGCGGCACACGGCTTGGAGGGGCAAGTCGGGATAATAAATGGCAGGCTCTGTCCCCGTTAAAAAATCGATGTAGTCAAAGCATCGGTAACACAGCTGTGAGCCTATTTTGCCACACAGTACGCAACTGTGGGGGATAAGTATATCCAACAATGACATACCAAAAGCCTACAACAGGTTTCTTACACCAACCGTAACCTTATGGAGTGTCTTGCAGAAGTGACTGAGCAGTTTTTCGTAGTGCAGCCACGGACTCATTACCTGGAACCAACGCTTCAAGCTGTTGTAGATATGTTTCAGCTAAGTCTTGATTTTTTTGTTGAGCGTACAAGAGTATCAGCGGTTGGTAGGCATACATAAAGTGAGGATCGATTTCTAAAGCCGCGGTGTATTCGACTAAAGCTTCAGTAATTTGACCTTGGGCAACATATGCCTGTGCAAGGTTGTAGTGAGTTTGTGGGTAGGTGTCAGTGATGGAAAGCGATTTTTTATACTCTTCAACAGCTTTTTGTGTTTGACCTTTATCTGCGTATGACATTGCAAGGTTGTTACGCAGCCTGGCAGTCTCTGAGTGTGAAAGTGTGTAGGAATAAAATCGAATAGCATTTCCCCAAAGGTAGTTTTGTCGAAGGGTAAGTAGTACATATATTGAAAAAAGAATGGCGAGAATTGGGGTTTTCAATTTTAAAATAATTATTGTGAGATTTTTTGGCAAAAGCTGAAACATACCATAGCAACAGATCAGTACTCCAACCAGCGGGGTGTATAACCAATGTTCATAAAACATGCCATTTACTGGTAGTACTCCAGATACAGGACCAAGCAGGGCAAAAAACCAGTAGGTTCCGAACCAAATCCAGATTGCTTGTTTTTTTTGTAGCTCTTTTAAACCAAGTAGAAAAAGTACCGCTATACCAACCGTCGAAGCTATGACTGCAGGATGAAGTGCGGTGGTAATGACAGAGATGGATCTTTCCATATGCAGTGGGAATGGAACTAAGATGAGTTTTAGATACAGCCAGAGGCTTGCTGCAAAGGTGAAAATTCTCACCAATACGCTGTCTCCATATTCAGAACCCGCGTAGTAGTTAATAAATGGACCTAGGTTAACAAAGTAGTGTCGCAGTAAAAAGTAGGCACCAACACTCAGAGCTATAAGTGAAATGGTGGCAAATTGATAACGGGTATTTTTTGACGTGGCTTTTGATTTGGTATGAATCTTCTGAAGCAGTAGTACAGCAGGGAAGAGCAGCAAACCACCCAGCGCAATTTCTTTTGCTAGGACTGCACAAATAAAGGTAGATACGGTTCCAAGCAGCAGCTGCCACTTTTGTACAGTGAAGCTAATGTTATACAAAGCGAGAGTACTTTTTTTAGTTCTTAGAAGTAGAGAAAACAGAAAAAGGCTGGTAAAAAGCCAAAAAGCATACTGTGAATCTCCACGTGAATTTGCATACACAACAGACTCGGTTTGGAGTGGATGAGCAATAAATACTGCAGCGATAGTGAGCGCATATTTTTTACGAATGCCAATTTCAGTCAAAAACAGGAATAGCAAAACTGCAGCGAAAGCATGGAGTAGTGTATTGGTCAGGTGAAAGCCAATCGGGTTGTTCCCCCAAATTTGATAGTCGAACGCAAAACTAAGAGTGGTAAGCGGGCGGTAATATTGGCTTATCTCACCCGCGCCAGCAATGGTGTTTTGAGTAACGATATTTTTGACGTCAAAAGCTTTGACGTAGGTGTTGTTATAAATAAATTGTTCATCATCCCAGAAAAGATCATTATTGAATGACGGCAGATAAAGAAAAAAAGCAAATCCGAGAAGTAACAAACAATAACGCATGCTACTAGCATACCAGTTTGTTTGCCCAAAATTGAAATTGTATTGTGGTAAAAAAAAGAGCTACAAGTTTTTTTGAACTTGTAGCTCGAAATTTTATTCTGTTTTGTCAGTTGTATCCGTTTTTTTGGTCATTATTATGACCGAAAGTCGAATTATGTACATGACGTATATCATCAAGCACACAACTGCGACAAATACAAAATACAAACCAAATAAAACAAGCAAACCTCCAACTCCAAGGAGATAATAGCAGTCCTTGATGTTTTGTTTTGCTTTCTCATTTCTGCTGTTGGGTGTGCTTTTAATTTCATTCACCCAGATGATTAAATCTACCACTCCTGTTAGCAGGAATGGAAAGCTGAAGAGTGTGAAAAAAAAGTGTAACGCTTCCATCCACTCTGGTCCAAAAAATAAAGGTATCATTTTTTTCGCTCCTTGCGATTTTTTGATGAGTTCGACTGACTGACAGAGAATTATGCAAAACACTATCACAACCCTGCTTGAGGGTGGATACTGTTTAGCTTGTTCTCTGCAAGAGATATTAAGGTGCGGTGTTTGTTGTCTTCCAAACCCAATAATTATACCATAAAAGACCATATTTTGCAAGTTATAGGACTAAAAATTAATGCTTCGTGCGGTTGGTTGCGTTATAAAAAAACGAGCTACAAGTTTTATGATGCTTAGGGGTTGAAAACCCATCAGCATGCTACTTGTAGCTCTAATTTTATTCTGTCTTGTCAAAGTCGCTTTTGTCAGTCATTATGATGACCGACAATCTGATGATGTACGCAAAATAAATCGATGCGCACAAAAAACCTATAAAGATCACATAGATTCCAAACAGCGACATCAACATTCCAGCTACCATGTAGCCAAAAAATGTATTTATGTTTTCTTTCACCTCTTTACTGGGACGATGTTTATATTCATCTACCCATACTTTCAATCCAACTAGTCCTACAATTAAGGGAACTAGTCCCGAAATTGTTATTCCATAGCTAACTGCATGCAACCATTCTGATCCAAAAATATAAGGAATCATTTTTCACTCTCCTCGAGTTGATTTTTTGACTTACAAAATTGACAGAGAATTGTGCTAAACACTATAACAATCCCTACATTAGGGTGGATACTGTTTAGCTTGTTCTCTGCAAGAGATATTAAGGTGCGGTGTTGGGAAGTTCCAGTCTCTTTTCAGAGGTTCTAGTTGTGTTCCAAACCTGGTAATTATACCATAAAAGACCACATTTTGCAAGTTATAGGACTAAAATACATTCTTCATGCGGTTGGATCTGTTCTAGAAAAAAAAGAGCTACAAGTATCATAATACTTGTAGCTCGAAATGTTACACTTTGCCAATCAGGATCGTACCTTCTTCACTAGAAGGTATCCTAGAAAAAATAAGATAGCAATAGGAATTATATAGATTCCTAAAAAGCATATTGCCAGACCCAGACAAATGAAAAACAGACCTTCTGAAATATGCTTATTCGCCGCAAGACTGTCTGTTTTTAGTTTTGGTAGCCATACTAGCAGTCTCCCAATACCAAACACTCCAGCAACTATTAGTCCTATTGTAGAAATAAAATTGTGGAATGGCTCAAGCCATTCCGGTCCAAAAAATAATGGAATCATTTTTCACGCTCCTTTAATTTTTTTTGATTGACAGTGAATTAATGTGCTTTGTTTAGAAGTTACTATTTTGTAAAAGGGAGTAGTTGTCTTCCAAACATGCCGATTGTACCATGAAAGACCACTTTTTGTGAGTTATAGGATTAAATAATAAAGTTGTGGTCGCTACAGGACTCGAACCTGTGACAACCGCAATGTGAATGCGGTGCTCTACCAACTGAGCTAAGCGACCATTAGAGGAGATTATACTCCTTCAATACCATTTCTACATCTGCAGCAGAGTTTGCAGTAAACAATTTTGCTCTCACTTCTTTTGCAGCATCAAAGCCCCTGCAGTACCAGCCCAAATGTTTACGCATTGGCATAAACGAGTATCTTTCCCAGTTGCCGTACGTTTGTTCAAACAGTTGGCTATGTTCGACTGCGATCTGAAAGAGTGTAGGTGAATCACTTGGCTTAGTAGTACAAAAGATGAATGGATTGCCAAAACTTGCTCTTCCAATCAGTACACCGTCAAGTTGGTACATGTCGATTTTATTTTTAGCATCTTCTAAACTTGCAATGTCACCATTCCCCAGAAGTTTGATTTTTGAGTTTTTGACAACCTGTGCGGCGATCCCGATTTGATCCCAGCTTGCAAAACCAGAGTACTGTTGTTTGAGAGTTCTGCCATGGAGGGCAATTGCCGCAGGTTCAAGCTCAAGCAAAGTTGGTATCCATTCTTCAATAACTGGTTTGTCATATCCAATTCGAGTTTTAATTGAAACAGGTATGCTTTTTTCGGCCTGGTGTTCTGCAGGAAGCAACGCATGTCTTTTTTCAATTTCACGCACAATTTTGGGACTAATATCACTGCAGTCCTTTGTTCTTTTGCCATTTGCATAATCCTCAACGCCAGCTTTGACCGCGATAACGATTTGGCATGCAAGATCGGGGTTTTTAATCAGCGCAGCACCCGCACCAGAGCTAGCAACTGTTTTGGCAGGACAGCCCATGTTGATATCGATGCCATCAAATCCGAGTTCACAGAGCAGCGTTGCCGCTTGTCTGAAGTACAGTGGTGTGGTGCCATAAATTTGGGCAATTATTTTTCGTTGTGACTCATCATATAAAAAGTCTGTGAGGAGTTTTTCTGCGCCATGGCACAGGCCTTCAACATTTGTAAATTCAGTATAGATCAGATCTGGATTGCCGTATTTTTTTTGAATATGTCTGTATGGATGATCTGTTACACCATCCATTGGAGAAAGTCCGATGATTGGAGCAGAAAATGATTGCCAGAGTTGTTGTTCACTTTTAGTCACGAGGTATTATACCCTGACAAGTAAACCCAGGTGTCATCTGTAATAGTTGCTCTTCTTTTTTCCAAAATGGTTTTAAACTGTTGAAGTATCGCGACCGCTTGAGATTGCGTAGTTTGTGCCATGGTGAGCATTCTGAGTAGTTCATAACGAGTAAAGGGAGAGGAGATGTATCCAAGTTGGTAGAGCGTTGTGACCTCACGGGTGAGTGTTGCAAATGAAATTATTTTCCGTATGTCAGAAGTGTTTGATTTTGAATAGGTAATTTCAAATAACTGTGGCTGAGTGCCAAACATGCCAGTCAAGTTTTCAATCTGTACGCTTCCATCTTGAGTGTAGAAATAGACAGTAACGTTGTAGGGTGACAACGGTTGGCCACTCAACTCAAGGACGTATTCACCACTTTCTGGTTTTGCAAATTCGTATGTTACCACCTTTGGTTTTGGTTGTTTCGTTTCCAGACTTTGGAAGTCCTCAGTTTCAGTCACAAGTGGCAGCAGGTCATTTTGTTTTTTGAGTGTTATAGATGTGTCCGTATTTGTTGCAAAAAGCAGGTAGCTTAAATCGGTAAAACTGGGGGTGAAGGTTCTTAGTGAAAGTGGTGCGTCAAGATGCTCGCTTAGTTTGGTGTAGGAATACCCTGGGTCATTAATATAAATGTCTGTTTGTTCATCAGTATTGCTTGACATGCCAGTTGCAACCACAAAATGACTGGGAATGTGCACTATGGTAGGTTGCTGGGCATTGAGTTGCTCAGTGAGGGTAGTGGTGATGTTTTGCAGCACACGTTTGAACTCAAGTTTAGGGCTGCCAAACTGTTCACTCAGCTCGCGGCTGAGTCTGGTAGCAGCAAGCCAATTTACGTTTCCATCTGGAATATAGCCATCTGGTTGGGAGAGTAACCAGTTGTTGAATGTTGCTGGAGTGATGGGCGTGCCATCAGCAAAATGTGTCAGGCCGTAGTACTGAAAAAGCATGGTCAGTGAGGTAAGCGCACATCCCCATCGACCAATGGTGGGTGGCTCCGTCAAGCTCCACGCGGTCGCTAAGTCATACTCATTCTCAGACCACTGTGGATCGGTCTGTTTAATGAGCGGTACTGCAAGATTTGAGGTGGTTTCTATGGTTTCAACCAGCACATTATCAATGGCAATTTTTGTTGGCACCACACTGCCTGTTCCAGCTTTAATACCGACTTTGCCATAGTTGTTGTTGAAGGTGGGGTCAATCTGAGTAAAAAAGTGTTGATCATTGATGCTCAGTGAAATGGTTGCTCCCTGAAGCGTGATTTCAATATGGTGCGTATTTCCATTAGGAATGCTCACCCCATGCCGCACTGACCAAGGCACTGTACCGTTTTGTACTCTCACCAACTCAACGTTTCCTCCAGCAAAGTGCAGTTCATACCAATTATTCAGGTTCTCAAAGTGAAAAGAAATGTTCTTATCAATCCCGGCTAAGCCGGTGAAGTCGAGAGAGTAGCGAATGTCTTGCCAGTTTTCATTCCAGTAGGCATCTTTTGGTATCAATTCAGTAACAGTAAATGGAGTAAGGACTTCGGCGACTGCTGTTCCATCTTGTATAGTCCAGTAGCTGCCATCATCTCTGGTTGCTTCCCACTTGGTGAAGTCTTGAGAAAAATCGTCAAAGAAAACAGTAGCTGCAACTGCTGGTCGAGTAGAACCGAGCAAAAGCATACCAATGAGCGAAATGCTGGTAATCAGTTTGATAATCAGTTTTTGACTGCAACTGTAGTAAAATGCACTCGAGATATGAATACACTTGAATCGTTTTATAATCGTTATCACGCCAAAAATGCCTTCTTTTTTAAAACTATTGATGCTTCTAACTGCACCTACTTTTATATTCTGCAACTCTTACAACAAGCTGACGCACTCACTGGTGCAACAGTACTCGATTTGGGCTGTGGAGTTGGCGCAGTTTCGTTTTTTATGGCTCAACATGGTGCAAAGGCCGTAATTGGTCTTGATGTATCAAGTAGAGCCATTGGTATTGCCCAGGCGGCACAGCAACAAGTTCAGCAACCAAACTTGATCTTTAAGTGTGGCGAGCTGGTTACAAAGATGCATGGTTTTGACACCATTTTTTGTAGTGAAGTTATTGAACATGTGAAAGATGATGCCCATTTTTTAGATGTCATACACTCAAATTTGAAAGTGGGCGGCACACTCATTTTAACGACACCTTCAAAAGAAAATGTACTTTTTAAACTGGGATTTTATCGCTCTTTTGATTCAGAAGTTGGCCATTATCGACGCTACACTAAAGAATCATTGCAGCAATTACTCAAAGCACACGGTTTTGATGTCAAGAGTATTCGAGCTGTTGAAGGTCCATTGCGTAATATTCTCTACACCACAAAACTAGGTTTCCTGATTCGATTTATTAGAGGTCCTCTGGTCCCTGTATTTCATTTTTTTGACAGCATTTCTGCACAACTTTTTGGCGCCAGTGACATTCAAGTCATTGCAAAAAAAATATGAACATACTCCATGTGTGCAAACGCTTTGCACCAAGTATCGGTGGGGTTGAAACGCACGTTTTAGAGGTTGCGCGCGAGCAAGTTGCTCGAGGTTTCACGGTGACTGTTCTCACGCAAGCAACAGCTGCTTCACAAAAACAAACTGAAATCATTGATGGCATTACCGTCATACGGATTCCTGTTAAAACTGCTGAAGAAAAAAAAGCTGTGTGGAAGGCGATTGGCACACATAGCAACTTGTTTAAAGCAGCCAATGTTATTCAAGTACATGACGTATTTTGGTGGTTGTTGCCGTACTACTTACTAATTATTGGTAAGTGTTACACCACTTTTCATGGGTGGGAAACAGAGTATCCAATTCCTATTTCAGCAAAGTTGCAGAGATATGTGTATGCCCATTTGTCAAAAAAAACGGTGCATATTGGCAGTTGGATTCAAAAGTACTATTGGGACAAACCATCAGTGGTGATGTATGGCGGAACAACTATCCCAAAAAAAGTGCCAGTACATACCGGTAAACTAAAAAAAGCTGTCTTTTTAGGTAGACTTTCTCACGATAATGATATCGAGAACTATGTGTTTTTAGCTAACATTCTCAAAGAAGAATTTTCTGGATTTTCAATACAATGGATTGGTGATGGTGAGTGCAAAAAAATGTGTTCAGAAGTTGGTGTGGTAACTGGTTTTGTTTCAAATCCTACTGACTACATTGCAAAAGCAGATGTTGTTTTTGCAGCTTCATATTTGTCAATTTTGCAAGCGCAAGCATATGGCAAACCAGTGGTGAGTCTCTACAGTAACCCTCTCAAGTATGAGTATTTGCAGTCACTTCCCACACGAGTGTCTTTGATTTGTAGAGATCAAGCGGTCGATGCCTATGCAGAGTTGTCAATTTTATTTGAATATCCAGAGCGTGTTTTGCAAATTAGTGAAACCGCAGCAAGACTCACTAAAGACTATAGTTGGCAAAAAATAGTAGATGTGTACCAATCACTATGGCAAAAGTAAAAAAACTAAAGCTTAATTTGGGATGTGGCCTTGATCATAAAAAAGGTTGGATAAATATTGATGCTGTTGCAGCGGTTGCTCCAGATCTTATCCATAATTTACACCAGCCACTACCATTTCCAGATGCTGCAGCTGATGAACTTTTGGCGCAGGATATTTTGGAGCATTTTACTAAAGAAGATGGTCGCACGGTTGTAGCAGAACTATCTCGGGTGTTATGTGAGGGAGGAACTGCCCGATTTAGAGTACCAAATATTGATGCCATTATTTCTCAGTTTGAGACTGATCCGGAAGTGCGCAATGAATTTTTGTATGGCACTACCAAAGATACTGGTGAATTTGGGGCACATAAAGTTGGATTTTCAAAAGCATCTTTTTTTGAGTTGTGTCTAAGTGCCAATTTAGTACCTACATCATTTAGCACCGTTGATACTAACATGGAGATTGTGTGTACCAAACAACAGACAATTTCCAAAAAAATGAGCCTCCTATTTTTTATTCATACCTTTGGCATGGGAGGTGCAGAACAATTTATGTTAGATCTTTGTGTTGCACTCAAAAACAGAGGACATCACTGCACTATTGCAACTAACCATGTTCCTTTTTTAGAAATGTGTAAAAGAAACAAGGTGGAAGTGCTACCACAAAACATTTCAATTGATGTGATTGGGGATTGGAAAGGAGTGGTTAAATCTTTTGCTTTAGCACCTTTTGCAGCTGTCGAGTACTTCCGTTTGATACAAAAAGTAAAACCAACAGTTGTTATTGCTGTAGGATTTTCTGACAAATTCTTCGCAAGCTTTTTTGCATGGGTGCAACAGCTTCCGCTCGTGTGGATTGAATTTGGTCCACTGGATGCTGTGTTTTCAAAGTTTTTACGACTGCCTAAAGTACTCTATTTTTTGGTGAAGTGGATGCCACACAAAGTTGTGGTGCCATCACAAAATTCACTTAATAAACTAACCACAGGCGCACGAATTTCACTTGCTAAGTTGGAGCGAGTTGCCTGTGGAACAACTATTCCTAAAACCACAGTGGTACCAAATGCAAAAAAAGTGCTCCTTTGCGTTTCTCGTTTTGCTAAAGGTAAAGGGCAAGAAGTATTGCTCAAAGCATATGCATTAAAAAAGACGCAACTTGCGGGATATCAGCTGGTATTTGTAGGTGAAGGGGAAACGCTGGAGCAGTGCAAACAATTAGCAATGGAGCTGGGTATTACTGAAAAAACAGTATTTAAAGGTTGGGTGAAAGATAGCAAAAAAGAAATAGCAGCAGCAACAATTTGTGTGTTTCCTTCAGCATGGGAACTAGAGGGTTTTGGACTTGTTACAATTGAAGCAATGGCACATGCTAAACCAGTCATAGCGTTTGCAACGGGACCGACCCCAGAGATTGTTCAACAGGGAGTGACAGGGTTGTTGGTTACTAAAATTTCAGCACAAGCATTAGCAGACGCGTTACTACAACTTTCTCAAGATGCTGAAGGCAGAAAAAAAATGGGTATTGCTGCAAAAAAGAGAGCTTTGGATCTGTTCAGTATTGAGAATTCTGCAAAAGAATATGAACAAGTATTTGTGCGCGGGATAGCTCGCAGCTTGGCGGAAAAGAGTAGTGCAAAGATGAGCAAGTAACATGCCAAAAGTTTCACTTATTATTACAGTATTCAACGAAGAGCATTCAATTGAAGAACTTTTAAAAAGTATTTCTGAGCAGACGCGATTGCCAAATGAAACCATTATTGTGGACGGTGGTTCATCTGATGATACGCTGTCATTACTCAAAAAAGCCAAAAAAAAGTTTCCTACCATTGGTCTTAAACACTATCTACATCCATCTAATAGAAGTGCTGGCAGAAATTTTGCCATTCAAAAAGCTCAACACGATTGGATTGCAGTCACCGACGCGGGATGTGTTCTCGAACCTACTTGGTTACAAGAATTACTTAAAAAGCATTTGCAAACTAAGGCAGTCGTTGTTGCTGGATACTATCGGGCAGAGTCGAAGTCAGCATTTGAAGAAGCCGTTGCCCCCTACGTGTTAGTAATGCCTGATGCAGTTGATCCAGAACATTTTTTGCCGGCAACACGATCGGTGCTGTTTCATAAACAAACCGTTTTAGACGTTGGCGGATTTGATGAATCATTAGCTGTAAGTGAAGATTATGCGTTGGCACAGAAACTGTTCCACAGTGGTGCTCAGATGGTTTTCACAAAGGAAGCGGTAGTAATATGGCGACCAAGATCATCTCTTGCTGATTTTTTTATCATGGTTGTTAGTATGTCTCGAGGAGATGTTGTTGCGGGAGTGTTGAGAAAAAAAGCAGTATTAGTTTTAACTCGCTACGCACTCGGTGTTTTTTGGCTTGTCATAATTGCTCATTATTCAGCGTTGTTAGCAAGTTGCGCAGCATTGTTGGTAGTGGCAGCATATGTGATTTGGGCTGTGCTGAAAAACAAAAAATATGCACCACGAGGTTTCTATTATTTGCCCGTATTGCAAATGACCGCTGACCTTGGTGTTATGGTGGGATTAGTGCAAGGGTTTTTGAAACGATTGCAAAAATCTAGGTAAAGACTTCACCTGGCCAGCCGGGGGAAATGTAGAGCTGATTAGCAGGTGTGAGTACAAGGTATTCACAATCTAAGCTGGTTTTGTAGTACTCTTGATATTTTTCTGGCTGTGTGAGCATAAGCAGAGCTGTCATGCCATCAGCTTCCATTGCCGTATTAGCAACCGCAACTGCTCCAACAACCGTTGCTTGCGGTTTTTTCTCCGACAAATTAATGAGGTGATGCCAGTCTTTCCATGAGCGTTTAAAGACATCAGATGCAGCAAAGCCTTGATTGACGAGACCGACTGTTCCTAGTGCGGTATCAGTTTTGCCCGGATACTCAATAGCAATGCGCCAGGGTTCTCCACTAGCCTTAGTGGTAGCGAACATATCTCCACCGCCATCAACAAGATGGAAGGGGTACTGGTGAGTTAATAAAAGGGCAGATACTTGATCTATCCAAAATCCTTTAGCAAATCCGCCTAAGTCAAAAACAAGTGGCCCGGTAATCGTTAGCTTTGTGCCGGAGAGGTGCCATTGTGGAAGTTGCCAAGATGCAATCTGTGCTTCATTTTGATTGAAGCTATAGCCCGAATCATAGCCAGCATGTTCGAGTAGTGATCCAACTGCTGGATCAAAAAGACCATCACTTTTTATTTTCAAATTTTGGGCAAATTGGAGTAATGTCGCGAACTCTGGTGAAATACCATAGGTGCCAGATTGGGCGTTTCGCCACTGTGACACTTCACTATCTGCAATAAAGCGTGAAAATCGTTTCTCAAACGCGGCCGTTTTCGCACTAATATCTTGCACGCAGGCATCAGACACGCTCGCTGAATCCACACTCAAATGCCAAATAGTTCCCATCGCTGAAAATGCATGCGTCCACATGCAGCTGATTATAGCTGATTTTGCAACTCTGGCAGGACAGCATTAAATGCGCCAGTTGTTAGTGAAGAACCACCAACTCTATCAACATTAGTGAGATCGGCAAGCTTTTTACCAACTACCGCAGTTGGTAATTCGGCAGCAAAACTTTCTTGTCTTGTTATTGAAATAGGAGCTTTGCCCAGGACCTCAGTTTGAGCCTCTGTGATTATGCCTTCATTATCGACCATTAGAATAAAGCTCACCTCTTCTTCACCAGCAGGTGATTCGTAACTGGTGGTAGTACGAACCTCAGTAGTTATGTCTTCAGAAGGTTGTGATTCTTGCATGATTGTTTCCTCGGGTACTTCTGTAGGTTGAGTAGTTGGAGTAGCGGTTGGGGTTGTTGAAGTACAAGCACTGACTAGTAATGAAAATGCGAAGACTGTGGTTATGGGAAGAAAGGTGGTTTTAGGCATGCAGGGATTTCCAAGTTTATTAGTACAAATTTTATATTCTGATGATGGTAACATGCTGATCGTTGTGAGGCTACCACAACATATGGGTTAAAAACATCAATTAGTCATTTTTTTGCGCATCAGTAAAAGTGTCAGCAGCACTGTGAGTGTCCAGACAAATCCAATACCAAAAAGGTGAAGTGGTTCGAGTTGCTTTTGGTGGAACGCAGAAATAATTCTCAGAAATAAAGTGTGCGAAAGATATAGTACAAAAGAATTTTTACCTATAAATGAGAGTAGTGGTAGTTGGGGAATATTTTTGGTGAAAAAAAACAAACAGGCTGGAATAGTGAAAAAGAGCAAATCAAAGCGAGTAAACTTGAGGGCGTAAAGTGGATCAATGCCATCAATAGTTCGCACCCAAGCAATGATGGTAACTGCTACAAGTGCAAGTACTGACCATTTGGGCAAGTGCAAAGCTACTTTTTTCGAAATCTCATTACTACTCAGCCAAATTCCCAGAGCAAAATATCCAATCCAAGATGTGAGGATGGTGTATTCAAAACCATCAGTAAACGTTTGCTGCTTAAAATAATAAAAAGTGAGTAGTTGGATTGCGAAAATTCCCCACACCGCAAGAGGTTTTTTTCTAATGAACATATACATTAGGGGAAAAAGGAGATACAGCTGCAAAATGATGGGCACAAAATATAAATGATAATCTCCATGACCTAAAAAAAATTGCTCCCAAAGTGGTGGAGGCCATCCTGCATAGGTCCACTGCGGAGTGTGCCAATTAATCAGAATGGTAATAGAGGTCCACAATACATAGGCAGGGATCAAAGCTATAAATCGAGCGAAGAGAAACGGTAAAATGTTTGTTTTTTTTGATTCAAAACTTTTGCTTAACCCATATCCAGAAACCATTAAGAAAAGAGGAACGGAAATTCTGCTCGCTTGATCAAGAAAGAATACCACCAAATTAAATGGTCGATCGGTATAGATGCCTTTGACTGTGGCTAGTGTGTGAATTAGTAGCACACAGACGATTGCTATTCCCCTGAGTTGCTGGGTATGCTTTTTGGTAAGTGTCATGCGGTAATCAAAAAAGTTTATAGTGTGATTTAGGAATTGTACCCTATACTGTCTTTACTATGGCAGATTCAAAAATACCGTTTACTAAAGCAGCATATGAAGCAATGCAGGAGCATGTTGTAAAGTTGCAGACCGAACTTGGAGAGGTGCTTGTTCGCCTTAAGGATGCCCGCGAGATGGGTGATTTATCCGAAAATGGTGCGTATAAATATGCAAAGTTTGAGTTGGGAAATATTCGTAGAGAGTTGCGCAGATTAGGTTATTTGATCAATAACGGTGAAGTGGTAGTACCTGCCTCTGGCGAAATTGTTCAATTTGGTAGTACGGTGATTGTTGTGTCTGCAGATGGTGTCACAAAGGAGTTTCAATTGGTTTCTAAACATGAAACAAATCCTGCTGTGGGTAAAATTTCACTGGCAAGTCCCATTGGCACTGTACTCTCGGGAAAAAAGGCGGGTGACACTGTAACTGTTGAAACTCCGAGAGGTCAACAAAAATATCTCATTGAGGAGGTGCGCTAGCTTTTTGCTTTTGCTTCTGAATTTCAATGTATTCTCGCTCAAGTTGCCTAATGTTAGTTGCTGCCAATCTGACATAACACTGTATATCTAACAAAATTTCCTTCCTAGTAAGAAAATTTGACGGATAATCTGGGCAACAAATAAGCGAAATTTCTGTGAGGTAATCTGATAGTAAATAGGCCATTGAATCTTTGCAGTGTTCGACTTGCGTTGAATAATCAGCCGAGTTAACAACATACGGTTTCTCTGCAAGTTCGAAATCATACTGCTTTAATGAATAATCTCTGTCTTTTCCATAAAAATAGCATGTCAATATACCTGTAAATTGTGGATTATCCTTAATTGTTGCAAGTACGCCACGATAATCTAAAAGTAGGAGATTATATAAAAAATGTTGTAAAGTATTAAACTCAGCAATAGTCACTAATTGACGTTGCTCAATTTTTTGCAAGCAATTCTCCAGTTCTTCAGCATCTATTTTAGTTGCATAATCAAGTAATTGTGGATTCTGCTTGCATTCAGCAGTCCAAATTTTAGCAGCTAGTCGAATTTCACTGGCAACCAACCTTTTTGTAACGACATCTTCTTCTGCATTAAAGTCAGCATATATTTGTAAGCGTTTATAATCATTTCTTCTGATTGTCCCACCTGTTCTAAAAAGGCACACAGGAACGTCGCCATTTTGCACAACTTGCGCAACAGCTGTGTGCAAGATGTTTGCTGTTTCAGAGTCAACACTGCCCCAATAGGTATCAATGAAAGTATGCAAAGCATCTATGTCGAATTCTAAGTATGCAAATGATAATGCTGCATAACATCCGTGATTGATGAGTTGCTTCGAACATTCGATATCTCTAATAGCCTCCTTTTTACCAAAAAGGCCATGAGGTGTGTTGAAACTAAGTTTAAGATCTTGAACTATTCCACTTTTGTTTTGAGATATGGGATATCGCGCCCCACTAATGAGTCCGCCTTTGCTAGTGATGCTAGTTGAAAAAAGTTTTCCATTCACGAGAAAATCAACTAATGCATTTGGGAGCGCTCTACCATGGGTGCCGGCAGTTAAAATTCTCTTGATTTCACCGGTCAGGGACAAATTTGACTTAGTGTTCAGTTCTGTGGAAACCGACAATCTCACAAGCTCTAAAAATTTTTCTGGCGTGAGTTGATCTTGCAATTCTTGAGGCAGAAGTGCCATTGCCTCATGATCTATGTGTATTGTAGTAAATAATCCTTTAGGAGCTTCCACTACATCCACGACGATGTTTTTATGCGAATCAATCATGCTAGTAGGAGGGAATTTTGCTTGGCGAGTGCTTTCTGGTGGTAATTTGAGTGGGTATTCATCTCTCATTCTAGACAGTATAGAGATGAATGATGACTAGAGCAAGATTGGTAATATTTCACTATCATGCTTAAAAAATACCGTCTACTTAGAATTATCCACACCTGCTACTAGTTGATTTGCGTAAGGTGGATAAGACTCTTTGGTTTTATAAGAACATATTTCTATTTTCTACATGTCATTTTGACAGCGGGAGCATGTGTGGTAGTATTTTTGGCGACCATCACTTCAATAGGTTGGAAAAGAAGTTAGTAGTTCAATTAGTGTTCCACTGCGACCAATTTTAGCAACTAAGTTGCAAAATTTGTATTTTCCCACTATAATTGATCTTTATGAAAAAGCACATACATACATTTCTTTTTGTTTGTAGTATTTTGATTGGATTGTTTATTGCAGTTTTTGCTTTCAAACAAAATAACCCAGTTAATGAATCGAATACTAAACAACAATTATTAGTCAGTATTCTCCCACAAAAGCAAATTGTTGAAAGAATTGTAGGGGATACTAATTATGCGGTTGACGTGTTAATTCCACCAGGATTTAGTCCAGAAACATACGATCCTACCACACAAGAAATGCAAAAAGTTTCACAGGCAAAGATGTATTTTAGAATCGGAAAAATTCCCTTTGAAATGGTGCATATTAAAAAGCTAATTGAGGTTAATCCAAATATGATAGTTGTTGATACTTCAATTAATAACACATTCAGAAATTTAGAAGAACACACCCATGGTGTTGAAGATTTGCACGAGGGTGAAGAGATTCATACTGAAGAAGCGGAGATTGATCCTCACACTTGGCTTTCTCCTAAAATGGTCAAAGAGCAGGCAGAAGTAATATATACTGAATTAGTAAAAAAGTATCCAGAACATGCAGATACTTTTTCAGCAAATTTTGCACAATTGCAAAAAGATTTAGATACCTTAGATCAGGAATTATCTCTCGCTTTTGCTCATATCGAAGGGAAAACTATGTTGGTGTACCACCCCGCATTTGGCTATTTGGCTAGAGATTATAATTTTAATCAAGAGCACATTCAAATCGAAGGAAAAGATCCATCTATAGCTGATCTTCGTGATATTTTAACAGAAGCAAAAAATGATGGTGTCCGGGTAATTTTTGTGCAAAAGCAGTTTAGTAAAGATAGCGCTCAGGCAATTGCGGACCATATTAATGGAGTGGTTGTTGAGGTAGATCCACTTGATCCAGATTATTTTACTAATATGAGAACAATTGCTCACATAATTAGCGATAATTTAAAGTAGTTCATGACTGAAAAAAAACAAGACAACATTGTTTTAGAAATCGTACATTTGGATTATTCTTATCCGGGTGTTACTGAGCCAACTTTATATAATATTAGTTTTTCTTTACTTTCACACACTATTAATATGATTATTGGACCGAACGGCTCTGGCAAATCAACTTTGATAAAAGTACTATTAGGAATTTATCCAAGTAATGCAGAAATCAATTTTTATAAAAATCAAAAAAAAATTTCTGTGAGTGAGGCGCATATAGGTTATGTGCCTCAAAAAAGAAGCATTGATCTAAGTATTCCAGTTACCGTCAACGAGTTTTTGTCACTGACTCAAAAAAGTTGTAAAAGATGTGCGAGCAAAAGCAAATCGGAAATCAATGATGTGTTAGCGAAGGTGAATGCACTTGAATATCGATATAAAAAATTAGGAGAATTGTCTGGGGGGCAACTTCAGCGCATTATTTTGGCCAGAGCTTTGCTGAACAATCCAAAAATATTAATTTTAGATGAACCTGAAGCAGGAATTGACATTCAAGGTGAAAGATTTTTTTATGAAGTGTTGGAAAAATTAGTTAAAAATGAAGGCTTGACTGCATTGATAGCAACCCATGAAATGGGTGTTGTTAGCAAATATGCAGATCAAGTTTTATGTTTGAACAAAACTCTGATTTGTGCGGGCTCAGCTCAAGCGACGCTAACAAACGAAACATTTAAAAAACTGTACGGAGTAGATACAGTGCAATATCACCACGCACACGCAGGAACACATCATGAACACACTCATTGAGCTTTTTTCGCTGGCTTTTATTCAGAGAGCTCTAATTGCCGGAGTGATTCTTGCCATCTTGGCTGGGATAGTGGGAGTAATGACATTGATTAGAAAGACAGCTTTCTATGGTGATGCAATTGCTCATTCTTCGCTAGCCGGAATTGCCATTGGACTTGCATTAGGTGTCTATCCCTTGCTAACCGCTCTTGTTTATTCGACTATTGTGGCACTTTTTCTTCCGAGTGTACGCAAAATTTTCTCTCTTTCATTTGATAATGTTTTAGGCATACTTTTGCCATTTTCGATGGGATTGGGAATTCTCATTTTTTCCTTACTTCCGGGATATCAGCCTCAAATGATGAGTTTTTTATTTGGCAATATTTTAACTATTCAGCTCCAGGAATTATATCTAATAGTAGGCATATTCTTCATCACTACTGCAATTTTTTACAAATTACTTCCACAACTATTGATGACATCTCTTGACGAAGAGTACGCAACCTTGCTTGGCTTGAATACCAAGTGGCTGCAAAGACTTTATGAGGTGATGTTGACAATAATTATTGTAGCCGGAGTCAAGCTACTTGGAGTGGTGTTGATTAACGCACTTTTAATTATTCCCGCAAGTGCGGCTAAAAATCTTTCCTCGTCTTTAAGGCAATGGTTGATTATTAGTCCAATTATTAGTGTCATTTGTATTTTGGGTGGAATAATTGCTTCAGTATTCTTCGATACTCCTCCAGGAGCTACTATTGCAGTTTTTGCCGGAGTGATTTTTATAATTTCGCAACTGTATATCAAACTCAAGCAAGCGCATAGCTAGCATTTCCGCATGTTTCTTCAGTATCATTAGCTTATTGATATCAGGCATTCATTAGTGTGTTTTTCTTTCGTTTTTGATCTTTTTTGTAGTTTTCCTTACAGCACTTTTTAGCACTATTTCTCAGGTAAATTCTGTAGAAGGAGAAGTTACTTATACTGGCACAAATACAAATTTGATTGGAGATGATAGTTCAGCCAGTCCTTATTACCAAGGGTTTACATTCAACTATTTTGGAACAGATTACACTCAAGTATTAATGGGACACTCAATTTTTGTTCTGCTTCTTCTGCATGCTCTAATGCCGCCTAAAATGGTAGTGGAGCTAATACATCAATTTATCTTCTCTTTTCTTAATTTTCCTCATCATCAACGTAGGTAATTTTTTTTGGATCACCGCTCAAAATGTTTAAAATACGTCTTTCTATGGTTGGCAAGAAAGCTATCATATCAAATGATTCAGGCCTAATTAATTGACGTTCCGGATGTAATTCTCCAGAACTCGAAAATCGCTGTGAAATAAAAATGCTAGCGTACCTACCGGGTAAAGACAGCATCTCTTGACTTGTATCAACCCTCTTTGCGAGCATTTCATTTGTATGCATGAAGTGCAGCGCAACTGATCCAATTCGAAGTTCTTGTATAAGCAAGGAGGCTGCGCTTGGATAATCATAATCTTTGTTTTGCTCTCTGAGATCTCTGATGTGAATTCCGCCTTTATTGCAATGATTGGATCCGCCAATGAAGATACCGACAGAGCCAGGATTTTTTTTCATAACCATTTTTATATTATTTGCTATTGCAACGTCTCTTTCTGGATAGAGTCCAGGATCACCAACTATAGGTATATTTGCAGTATCTACAGCATGATATGGAATTCCATGTTCTAGACAGTACCTTACCACGTAATCATAATGCTTCATTATGGTTGTATCACTAGCTTCAAGAAAAATCACAGGATTTCTATCAACTAAAGTCAGAACAGATTCAATAATTAGTTTAGAGTACTTCTTTGCGTCTATATCAAAGTGATTACCTTCGCCCAACATAATCACATCTGATGATCTTACAAGAGTGCCAAGTTGTTGATTCAAGGGAGCCAACTCATTTCTCATTTGTGCAACTTGCTCCTGTTTGGCATTCTCGAAGCTTATGTTTAAAAAATCTTTTGTCATACTTTTAAATAATATATATTATTCTTTACACCTGGCACCATATTTTTTAATTGTCTTTGTAGTTCGAATCCTCGATGCGGGGAGAGCGTGGGACGAAATTGGAACTTTGTTAATCTAGTGATAGTATAGACTTTAATGAACTTATTTGAATCTGTCTTCACACGCCTAAAGCCCAAAGAACAACTTCCTTCAAAAGAGGCTTTTGCAAGTGTTAGAGAGAAATATGTCAAGAATCGCTCGCAGCACTACTATCAACTTTTAACAAAGGATGAAGATTTTATTACATTTCTAGAGTGGAAAACTGATTCAAGCTTTGCAGAAGTTGCTGAACAAGTTCGGGAACTCTCAAACTATTTAGCTCATTTTGAGTTAGGTATAACTTTAGTCCATAAAAAAATGGCTACTAAGTTTTCGAGTAGTGACATTGTTTTGTCTGCCGACACTATAGCCGTTGATCATGATGCTTTTATGTATGCATCTAAAGATGCAGAAGTTGAAAAAAGATACCAAGGTAAGTACTTGTGTCAATTAAAGAAGGCATTTGATTTAGCTTTTTCCCCGGAATCACTCGATAAAGTTAGGAATCATTGGGGCGTACCTGCAATTAGAACAGAAGATCTTTTTTTACTTATTGGTGTAGAAGAAGCTGCTCATAAACAGTACGATCAAAAAAGTAACAAAAATGCTCAAATATCTGAAGTTGACTCTCCTGATGAGTACCACATAACAGACATTGAGTTTAGAGCGCTTCTTTGGAAATTAAACATAGTGCTAAGATATTTTCCAGAATATGTTGATGCGTTTAAGAAATTCTTTTCAGAGAAAAAGAAGCAGCGGGCGGCACGTGGGGGAGTTGTTGGGAAATGATTTTTCTGCTAAGCAAGGGGGATTCGGGACTCGCTACTATTTGTAACTACTGGGTGAAGCTCTCATGCACTAAGCAGGAAGTTTGCAGGCTTCACTTCTTGTTGGTGCGAACTATTTTCCGCATTTTGCCACTTCGTCATAAAAAAATACCCAAGTTGGGTATTTTTTTTGCGGAGAGCGAGGGATTCGAACCCACGGGCCCCGAAGGGCGCGGTTTTCAAGACCGATGCGATTGACCACTCTGCCAGCTCTCCACGTGACAAGGGGTACATTATAACCTTCCTTGTCTACTTTTTCGAGTCTCTTTTATAGTGTACACTTTACATATGGATAGTAATTCTCAACCAACATCACTGTTCGCAAACTCACCGGGTGTTGTGGTGTCAAATAATCCTGGTGGTGTACTGCCGATTCAACCTGCCCAACCTATACAATCACCTGCGCAAACACAACCAACCCAACAGATCCGAGAATCGCAAGTTGTCCAACCAAGCCAGTCACTTCCCACAAACATCAGCGCGGATGAAGATGACTTGAACAACTATGAATATCAATCTATTTTTCCAGATTATATGAGACCAACACAAGAAGAATTAATTTTTGAGTGGCGCGCGGACAGCAGACCATTTAAAAAGCATAAGCGTAATTTTTATACTACTGGGACTGTAATTGTAGTGCTCATTTCTCTTATTCTTTTCTTCTCAGGTCAATTTTTACCTATCGCAGTGGTCATCGCAGTAACCTTTCTTGCTTACGTGTTAACCTCGATACCACCTCAAGAAATCACTTATCAAGTTACCACGTTTGGCGTCCGTATCGAAGACAAATTGTATGAATGGGATCTGATGAACCGTTTTTGGTTTACCGAAAAATACAGTCAAGAATTGGTGCACGTTGAAGTTGCGCAATTTCCAGAACGCCTCACACTTGTGCTAGGTGCAACCAGCAAAGATATCATTGCAGCACTTTTTTCGGAGGTGTTAATTATGCAAACGCCCGCACCAACAATCTATGAACGAGTTGCAGCTTGGTTACAAGAAAAAATCCCTCTAGATCTCGATTCATAAACGTCATTTCATTTGGTATAATATGAGCTTGTTATCGCGTCCATAGCTCAGTTGGATAGAGCATCAGTTTGCGGAATTGAAGGTCGCAGGTTCGAGCCCTGCTGGGCGCACAACTTTTATTGAATTTCCCACAACTTCCTGGAGGGATGTCGGAGCGGTTTAACGGCCAGCTCTCGAAAAGCTTGGGGGACTCTGTCCCACGGGGGTTCGAATCCCCCTCCCTCCGCCAAAATAATTTTACTATAAGTGAGTTACTTTCAAATGTTTTTTACAAAAAGAAATGTAAGCCTTATGATCATCGTTTGAGAGTACTCTCAAATCATATGAATGCTCAGAAACAAGCCGAATTTGCTGACTTCTAATCCCATCAATTAAAGCGTCTAAAGACAACTAATAAATTACAGGATCAACAGATTCGGATGTTTTGACGCTATTAATTAGCCATTCTCTTTTATCATTTTTCAACTCGATCAAAGCTATTTGAACTATTTGTTCTAAGAGGGATTGCCGCACTTCGTTTTTCTGAATTGCTTTTTCATTCACAACACTGCTCTCAGAAAATCAAAATAACGATACAACCTCATACTACTGTTCAAAATGTGGATAAATTGAGAAATATGTAGATTGAAATTATCTTTGTCGTTTTCTCCTTTACATCCCATACCCCCCAGGAGTATATTGCAGATAGCAACAAGGAGCAAAAATGGATACCAATTCCCTAAATCAACAAGCGGTAACACTACATAGACAACACCAAGGAAAACTTGGAACAGTCGCACTTATTCCTGTCACAAGCAAAGAAGATTTGTCATTGGCATATACGCCAGGTGTGGCAGAACCTTGCCGAGTGATCCAGAAAAATCCAGAAGAATCGTTTGCACTTACGTCTCGTGGTAGAACAGTCGCGGTTATTTCTGATGGTTCAGCAGTTTTAGGGCTGGGAAACATAGGTGCAGAGGCAGCAATGCCAGTTATGGAGGGTAAAGCTCTCCTGATGAAAACATTTGCTGGTATTGATGCGGTTCCACTCGTGATTAACACCCAAGAACCTGAAGAAATTATTCGTTTTGTGAAAGCTGTGGCACCAAGTTTTGTGGGAATTAACTTAGAAGATATTGCCGCGCCAAATTGTTTTCAGGTTGAAGAAGCACTGCAAGATATTGGTATAGCGGTGTTTCATGACGATCAACATGGTACAGCTATCGTTGTGACAGCTGCACTGCAAAATGCGGCCAAAGTGGTAGGTAAAAAGTTTGAGGATCTGAGCGTTGTGGTCGTAGGCGCTGGTTCGGCAGGTATTGCGATTTCACGGATGTTACTTGGTATTGAATGTATGACTGAAGGATGTAGCCTGGTTGATGGTGCTTGTTCAGTCAAAGATGTCATATTGGTAGATAGCCAAGGAGCAATTAGCAAATATCGCTCTGGCATGAATGTCTATAAACAAGTGATGGCAGGCTTTTCAAATAAAGAAGGAAAAACTGGTGATTTAGCTGCGGTTATTGGTGGCGCAGACGTGGTAATTGGAGTGTCTCGCCCAAATACCATCACAGCCGAGATGGTGAAAAGCATGGCAAAAGATGCCATAGTGTTTGCCCTAGCTAATCCAGATTCAGAAATTTTGCCAGAAGTTGCCAGAGCTGCAGGTGCATCTGTGGTAGCAACCGGCAGAAGTGACTATCCTAATCAAATAAACAATGTGCTTGCATTTCCAGGTGTTTTTAAAGCAGTTGTAGATGGCAGACTGCCCAGAATTACAACGGTAATGAAACAAGCAGCTGCAAAAAAACTGGCACAGTTAGTAGAAAACCCTACGGCTGATCAAGTGTTACCAATGCCATTTTCGCCAGGTATTGCAGAAGCTGTGAGCCAAGCGATTCTCGCTGTAGCTGATTAGTGCTACAATTACGGCATGAAGTATTCACACCTTGCTCAATTCTTTATTTTTTTAGCATTTGGTTTTTTTGTCTCGGGATGTTCGATAAACGTCGATCCAGCGACAGGCAAATACAGCTTAGAAGTTGATTGGAGCAGTATGATGAACTCTAACAAAAAAAAGACAGATGTGTGTGAAGTTTCAAACTGTCATGGCATGGAAGTGACTTGCGGTGAACCAGTTGAAGCCTGCACCATGGAATATGCACTCGGTGATTTTTGTAGAGATTTTGCTAGTTGTCAACTTAATGATGGGTATTGCGATTTGGAAAAACAACCCAGATTTGATAGTTGTGTGTCATGTGTAACAAAATGTTTAGAACTTGATCCCATTGATGGATTTGAGTGCGAAAATGAGTGCCGCTCGCAGTTGCTCTAAGGTGCTAGAATATCCCCATGATTGTTGTTTTAGCATCTCAGTCAAAACAGCGTAAAGCATTAATGGATTCTTTGGGAATCGAATATGTAGTGTCTCCCGCTGATGTTGATGAAAAGGCAATTACTCACCCAGACCCGTATGTTCGAGCCCAAATGGTCGCTGAAGCCAAAGCGCGCAAGGTGGCGCCACAGTTTCCCGATGCATGCATCATTTCTGCAGATACCTTTTTGCTCTATGGCGCTGAATGTTTAGAAAAGCCAAAAAGTAAGGTTGAGGCCAAAGAAATGTTGCAAAAAGTAGCAGGCAAAGAAGTTTTAACCATCTCCGGTGTCTGTTGTCTATTCACCAACACAGATGAGCTTTTTTCGCAAAGCATTACCACCATTTGTTTGTTTCGTGAATTAACCACAAAGCAGATTAATCACTATGTTAAACACAATTCTGTTACAGAGTGGTCTGGAGGTTTTTCGCCAGCATATCATGCTGGAGCCGCACTGATTGCAGATGTTTCAGGCTCACTTACCAGTTTTACTCACGGATTACCTATGGAGTTGGTTGCTCCACAGTTACAGAAGGCAGGATTACTCAAATGAGCAGCCAACTCAAAAAAAGATACCCATTTGTAACAGCTGTACACTGGTTTGCATTCAATCCTCAGGGTGAAGTCTTGCTATCCAGAAGATTTCAAACGGGGTATAAAGATGGTCAGTTTTCTTTACCAGCTGGACATGTTGAAGGTGGTGAAACAGCAACTGAGGCACTCATTCGTGAAGTTCGAGAAGAAGTGGGAGTTGTTCTTTCTCCTCAAGACTTGACGTTTGCACATGTGATGCATCGAAATAATGTAACAGAACCGTTTGAGCGGATTGATTTCTTTTTCACCACTCATAATTTTGTAGGTGAGTTTGAAAATAAAGAACCACAAAAGTGTGATTTACTTGCTTGGTACCATCCAAACAAGTTACCTGCTACTATGGTTGAGTATGTGGAAAATGCGCTGGGGCAAGTTCTTCAAAAAAAAGCGTTTAGCGAATTTCTGGAAGAAATATAGCTTTCTTTCTCGACTCATTTTGATATCATTTTTTCTGGGACTAAATGTTGCGTTGGGTAAAGGATTTGTTGATCAAAATCCCATTCGCATTCCTGCACCAATCTTGAGTTTGTTGCTACGCTTTGGCATTATTCCTGGAGAGAAAATTTTATTAGATAAACTCACTAATCCCTATGCACCTGAGATTGAGTTAAAAGCGCAAGACATCATAACGGTCATTAATGCTGAACGGGTTGCGAAAGCATTACCATCGCTCACTGAAAATGTGAAATTAGCATCAGTAGCAGCACAGTTGCTCAAAGAACTGAAAGATGACGATTTTGATCTTGAAGGTGATGGTTTTTCAAGCAATCTTGAAGCAAAGATGAAATCCGTTGGTTATTCATATAGCTGGGTTCATCATAACTCGTTGGTGGGTCCTCTCTCTGCCGAGGCAGCACTTACCGCATGGTTGTCTGACGCAAAGCAGTCAGAAGCGTTGTTAAACAAGAATTTTACGGAAATTGGCTTAGCAACAATTGTTGAAGATACTAAGGTGATGGGTAAAGCAGGGGTGATTGTCCAGTTGTTAGCACAACCTCAAGTAGTACCAGAGTTAGCTACGCCTTCAGCTGCAGCAGGTGTGGGCAAAGTTCAGCCTAAGCCGCCTCCAAAACTTGCTGAAATTGGTGATTATGACATTTTCACTGCGCTCAATGTCTACCGTCAGTCACATGGAGTGCACCAACTTACAGAAAATAAACATCTGTGTATATATGCTGAAAAAAGAGTGCAAGACTTAGTTGCTTTTGGTTCATTAGATGGACATCAGGGATTTCAAAAAGATTTTAGTAGTAACAATAAGCCAGTAGGTATCAAAGATTATCCTGGACAAGGCATTGGTGAGAATTTAGCTTCGCAGTACTGTTTAAATGGTACAACTGGTGATGTTATTTATGCCACCACTCCGCAGCAACTCATCGAGTGGTGTTTTGACTCCTCCCAAAGAGGGCATCGCGAAGCGCAACTTAATTCTGAGTATAACAACGTGTGTGTGAGGCATGGCAACAACATGTATGTGGTTATTTTTGGTGAGTAATCATTTTATTTCTTGCTAGTTGTGTAACAAACACTAATCTGTAACTATGGTTGTAGTTATTGAGTTTTTTACCAAATTGTTTGTTGCTTCATAAAGCAGGTATTAGTGGTGAGGTTGATTCCAAGCTTCTTGGCGAGTGCTTCAGATTCTTCTGATTCTGCACCCGGTTGCATCCAAACTTCAGTAATGCCCAGTTGAGCACATTCTTTCAGTACAGTGATACCTGCAGTTGGTGGTACTACGATGATAACTAACTCTGGAACCTGTGGAAGGTCTGCAAGAGTGCTATAGAGTTGTTTATCAGCTATCTGACCGCCTTTGGGATTGATGCCTTCTACAGAGTATCCTGCAGCAAGCAAGTCAGACATAATTCTATTGCCGTACTTTTGAGGATCAGTTGAAGCGCCAACAACAGCAATACGAGTGTTTTGAGTAAATGACATACACTTAGTGTATACCATCAGATACCAAAGAGGCCACCCATTGGGTGGCCTCTTTTCAGTTCATAACAAAAAGATGTTAGTTTCTGCGGTAACCGCCACGGTTATTGTCTCGGCCGCCACCACCAAAACTTCTCTGTGGTCTGAAACCACCACTTTCTCTTGGAGCTTGTGGGCGAGCAATGTTTACTACTAAAGCACGACCATCGATTTCTCGATTGTTAAGAGCTTCAATAGCTGCATTTGCTGCTGACTCTTCAGCGAATTCTACAAAACCGAAACCTTTTGATCGGCCACTCATTTTGTCAGTGATGAGAGTCACACTGGTTGTTTCACCAAACTCGGCTACGAGGTTAGCGATGTCGTCTTGGGTCATTGAGAACGGTAAGTTCCCGATGTAGACTTTTTTATTATTTTGTTCTTGAGAAGGTTGCATTGTGCCCTTTTCAACAAGTGTCGCTAGACTAAACGACAATTATTTTTATATACACTGACACGTTGCCTGAAATACTATGATCACGAGGAAAGGCCAAGTCTATGACTCTACATTATACAGCAAAGTATGCAATTTGTCAGGTCCAGTTGAGTTTTATGGCTACTTTTCCCCGAAAAAAGCTTTGATTCCAGGAATGCGTACAGCAACAAAAGTGACCGCAAAAGAGATCGAGAGTGCCAGAACACTTCGCTCTAGCAAGTACTGCAGCAGTGGCTTATTTAAAAGTTCAATGGCATAGTCATATCTAAGATCGAGTATGTTTAAGACACAGACGTGAATGAGGTACATGCCAAATGCAGACTTTGCAATCTGGGAAACAGCAGTTTTTGCCAAGTCTGGTACTTTTGTAAACGTTCCAGTAACGAGCAGTGAAAATAAGCCAACAGATAACAGCACCACATTTGGGCTGAGGAATACGTCAAAGTACGAAGTGCCACTGCCTTGCCAAAATGTACGAACTTCTTTGCCAAGCATGTCCAAACTAATGTATCCCAAGGCCAGCGTGGCAAGGTAGCCCACTCCAAAAAGAGTCACCGCTGTTTTAGGTGCAAGGGTTTTTTGAGCAAACACCCCGCCAAGTAAAAAGTACCCAGCATAGGGAATCCATAGCGTAAACGAGTTAAACAGGGTTTGACCTGGAATCACAAAATACTGAAGCCAATACATCAACACGCCAACGCACATAAATACCACTGCTGCTTTTGTAAGTGAAGATACAGACCAGCGGGAATATGCCAATCGAAACACTGGCAACAGCAAGTAGAGTCCCACCATAATTACCAAAAAATAGAGATGGAACATGTTTGAAAGAATCAGCATTTGAAGCATCTCAGGCACAGGGTGGGGTTTACTCAAAAAGTGTCCTTCCCACAAACCATAAAAAACAAACCAAGCCAGCAGTGGAATAACGATTCTAAATATAACCCTAGAAAGTATTCTCGGAAAGGACTCTTTCTTTGGCAGTAATAAGTAGCCACTCAGCATGATAAACATCGGGATTGAGGACCGGGCAAATGCGCTGAGCGCATTTGCAATCCACCAGGTTGTGCCACCCAAGAAATCTGGTCGACTATACACAGGATATAGCAAATGAATTCCTATAGCACCCAAAATGGCAACAAAGCGAATTGCATCTGCAAAGAATAGTCTATTTGAAGTGGTGTCACTATCTTTCATAATACAGATTATACATAGGAAACTGAGTAAAAATAACGCAACAATGTTGCTTTATTTAGCGTTCTGCGTTATGATATCTAACATACTTGTTATTCAAAGGAAAATATATGTCATCACCAGACTTAATCAATGTCAATCATCATTCAGCTCATCCCCATGTTTGTTCTGCATGTAGGAGGGGTTTAATGGGTGAACCAGGCGCACATGCCAGATTAATGGAACTTGAAGATACATTAGGATTAGAATTTGATGGCCCTTTAGCATCTCAAGTAATTGCGCTCATCGAGCACATGACCGCAGAAGCATATAGTGAATTGCTTCAGGCAGTAGAGAAACATTCGTTAGCAGCATTAATTCAATTGATTGCACTACAAAATGAAGATAGTCAATTAGAGGTCTAAACCTATTTATGTTCCCTGCAGAGCGACAATTTTTTCGAAGGCACACAGAGCTTAGCAACTTGCCAAAGCGAAGTTCTATTGCTGTTGAAGAAAGAGTAGAAGTACCGCTCGCAGGATTGCAAGAAAAAAATATTTCAATCATCGATGGTGTTTATCGCGTTCCACTTCCATATGGAAAGATAACGTCATTGATGAATCAAACAGTAGAAACTGTTCATTGTCTGCTCACCTCTCCTGCATGGGTGAACGATAACTCACATCCAAAATACCTCAGGCTTTGTGCATTTGCAAAAACAGTTGGTCGTGGAATTGATTTAGAACAGCGGAATGCAACAGTTGGTACAATACTTTATTGGGGATTACGTGAAAATCAAATACCCGCACTAAGTGAGCCGCTTTTGAGATTTTTGACGCAACCTCCTGAATACGTGGCTCAAGTTTTAAAAAATAATCGACAGATTAGAACAGAACATGTCGATGCTGCATTTCTGACACTGCCTGATAGTGGGGAAATATTAGAGATTCCAGAAGGAGATAGTACAGACTCGGCTAGAAAAGCGCTCATAACGCTCGCTCTGCTTGCGGATGATCCTCAATCTGGACCCGAACAAGTATTGCGGTTCTTATATAATGCTTCAACAAGATCTTCTCAGTTTCGTCGTAGGAATAGTAGTAATACTGATGATTCATTTTTAGATTCGTTAGTATCGCAATCGGTTGCAGAGCATAATTTTTTATGGCAAGCTACATCAAAAGCTAGTCAAATAAAAGAAAAAATGCGGGTTTTTGAAACGCATGACGCAATTGCAAGCAGCATTGGTTCATTAATAACAGTAATTGCTGAGGAAGCTTCAAACACTCATGCCCCCTCTTCCGAGATACTGGAAAGTACGCGGTTGCAAAATAAAATCCTCAATCAACAGTACTATCATATTTCTAAAAAAAAACCAAATTTAGTGACAAAACAAGAAGTACTCACAGGTGAAAAAAGTGCTTCTCCAGAAGACAAAAAAAGATTTACAAGAGAGGAATTAAGTAGGGCCTTGCAAAACTATTTAACAATTCAAAGAGCTCAAATGACTTTGGAAGGAGCGACTTCCGAACAATATTTGCATGCATTATTACAGTTTCAAAGAGGAATATTTAAGCTAGATGAAATTAATACATATAAAAGAGATGTCAAGTTGGCAATGCAGAAAGAAGTATCTGAATTGAGTCATCAGGAGGTCGCGCTTATTCTTTCAATGGAAATGGAAATACTGTCTAGACCGATTGGTACCACTCAATTGTTTCGTCAACCATTGTTAGAACAACAAGTACTGGAAGTTGCTGAAAAAATACATGAATATGGCTTGTACTTTATTAATTCAAAATTGAGTGATGTACACAACCCAATGAACTTGCATATGTCAAATGGTCAGCTTTGCCTTACTCATACTCCAGCGCAACTGGTGATGTTGAGTAATTTAGCAAGTCGAGCGCAAAACATGACTTCAATACTGCAAACAGCTACACCTAGAGCTCGTATTAATTTTTCAATGCCTTTAGATTTTGGAACATCATTAATTGCTAGGAGCGTTCTGTCCATTGGATCTAGCTCTGCGGCAGGTATAGAGTTGATGAGTAATGCATCTGCAAAGCAAAAATCAACTAAATCGAAGCTCAAATTGACGCAAGAATCTCGAATAATAAAGAAGATGGCAAAAGAAAGACCACTTACATTATTGACTGGTACAAAAAGGCAAGATGCTGCGCATCCATCAAAAAAAATCGAGAGGAAAAATAAAAAAAATATACAAACACAAGGTATCGAAAAATCAAAAAAATCTGATGTAGTTGCCGTTAAAAAAAATACGCCTACAAAACCGAAGCTTCATTTGTATTATGGACCGGCCAAAGAGGTCCATAATATCCAAATTATAAGAAAACGGCGAATAAAAAATGAAGTTGCAGCTAAAGTCGATAAAATTAAAATTCCTGCTAAAAAAATATTTAAAAAAAGTATGGTGCTCCCAAGAGCAGTTAATAAACAGAATAGAGAAACCAACACTAATGGCTTTATTGCATTGCCTTTGGTTGATGTGGTGAATAGCATTCAACAAACAAAAAAAACGAAATCATTTTCTATAAAAAAACATACTGTTTTTAAAAGTAAAAGGAAATTGCTTGAAAATCATCAAGTTTTGGCAATAAATAGAAATGAAGGTATTCAACTTAAAAAAAGTATGGCTCAATCGATAGTAGCGATTGGAGTTGAAAAAATCAGACCTGCAGTACGCTTAGCTACAAAGGTAGTACTTAATGCATCTAGAAGAATGCAAAAAGTTTCTTTACAGCAGACAAGTAAAAAATCTGAGTTGGTTCAACTGCAAAACGACATTGAAAACACATTCACAAAAACAGTACGTGAAAAAAAGCACTTGCAAAAAATTAGACAGGTTAATGTAAGTAGGGTGATGGAAAAAAAGAATAAAAGATTATCTGATGTCGATACAATCACAACTTCTTCAGAAAATGAGTTTTATCAAAATACGGTTGTTGAAAAGAGTGAAAAAGATGAAATTGCAATGGTAGATGGCTTGGGTGTCAAAAAAAATGTTGGTGTAAAGAAGGACGCAATTGTCCATACAAAAGTTGATGTATCGTTTGCTGAAAATCTAGCTTTGGAGGACAGTTCGAGTGTTAATTCAACAATTGAGATTAATGCAAAAATAAATGCTGTCAATCAAGTTGAAGATATTTCTAGATTGTCTACAAAAAGTTATAAACACGTAAAAAAATCAGCTAAATCAGTTGCATTACTAGTTAACACTAGGGCATCAAATACTATGATTACTTTGCCAACACATGCAATTGTTGATGTTAGTGATTCTTTTAATACAGCTCGTGAAGTAAAAATGTGGATTCAGGAGGCGATTGCATATCCAAGGCTTATAGAACGATACTATGCAACGTAAAAAACTTCGAGTTATTGTCAGGCCATGGCAACCGAGAAATGTGCCTTATGCGATAAATCAATCACTTCTTAAGATGTTCATTCAGACTCATGTATCGTTTTTTGATGAAGTTATTTATTTAGGATGGGTTAGAAGATTGGAAAAGAGTAAGAGAGTGGTGAAGTTTATGGTTGCAACCGGGCCAACTAGATTGATTGCAAAAAAAAGATTTAAGGAAGATAGTCCTAAAGTAGGTGAATTATGGGAAATATATCCTAGTATACAATCACCCCTCCAGGGCTCACTTGATCCTGAATGATCATTTCCACAATTGGATTTTCTAGTTTTTCTTGAATAACTCGTTGCAAGCCTCGAGCTCCATACTTTGGATCATAAGCAGACTCTGCTAAAAATTGTATTGTTTCAGGTTTCACTTCAAGTGTTATGCCGCGGGCATAAAGTTCGATTGCAAGCTTGCGAATTTGTAATTCTGCTATTCCAATTAGTGACTCTACATCTAGGGCTTTAAATACTACGACATCATCAAAACGATTTAAGAACTCTATTCTGAAATAATCTTGCATTATTTCTTTGATTTCTTTTTCAATTTCATACTGTTGCTTTCCTTCTTCTATCAAGTCTAATATATCTTCTATACCTGCATTTGATGTAGCAATGATCATGGTATTGCGAAAATCTACCAACTTTCCTCTTCCATCCGTGAGCCTGCCGTCATCTAGAATTTGCAAAAAAACATCGAATACTTTTGGGTGTGCTTTTTCGATTTCATCAAGTAAAACTAGCGAGTAGGGTTTATTTTTTACAGGATTAGTAAGTTGTCCACCCTCTTCAAACCCTACATATCCTGGAGGTGCGCCAATGAGTCTTTGCACAGTATGTGGTTCAGAATATTCAGACATATCAATTCTAATCATATTTTCTTCATCACCAAAAATCTCATGTGCTAATACTTTTGCAAGTTCGGTTTTTCCAACTCCAGATGGACCTACTAATAGAAATGAACCGATAGGCTTGTTCATTTTATTCAAACCTAAACGAGAGCGCTGAATGCTCCTTGCGATTTTGGTGATAGCATGGTTTTGTCCTTTTACTCTTTGTGAAATACGTTCGTCTAATTGCGAGAGGTCTTTTTTATCATAATCGGTTAAAGATGCGATTGGTATGTTTGCTTTTTGAGATACGACGACGCGCACTAATTCAGGAGTAACTTCTGTTTCATTTTGATTTTTTGTAAAATGAGCAACTTCTTCCATGAGACTAATTCCTTTAGCAGGAAATGAAAGTTCGCTGATGTGTTGTCTTGTTAACTTAATTATTTCTTCAAGTGAGTTGTCTGCGTACACAACTTGCGTTTGATTTGCAATGCGTTCTTGATGTACTGACAAAATTGCTCTAAGTTCGTTTTGGTCTGGCTCACTTAGTATTGAGACGTCAAATTTGGATATCATTCCCGGTTGTTCTGCTGCAAATTTTCGATAAGATGTTTCACTTGAGGTGGCAATGACTTGCGTTTTGTCAATTAAAAAACTAATTTGAGCAGTAGAAAATGAGAACAGTTCATCAAGGAAAAATAAACTCTTTCCCTCAGAAGAAGAAAGAATATTGAGCACTTGATCTTCAAGAGTGTCAGACCCTGGGAACAGTTGAAAGGTTTGTCGTGAGCCCGCAAGCCGCATCACAGTTTTAGCAAGTGCTGTTTTTCCAACACCAGCAGGCCCAATAATGAGTACGTTGTTTCTTTCACTCAAGTGCAGTACACGAAGAGCGTTGTTAATTTCTTGTTTTCTACCAATAAAATCTACATCACTAGCGAAATCATGTAGTTTGTGCAAATTCTTCCTAAGTAATTCTTTAAGGACATTTGAATAATGTGAATCGAGTTTTTCTTGCTCTAATATTTTAAGGGCGGCTAAGAATACAACATGCTCGTCTGTATCAGGGCAAGATAATACTCTTCGTTGGATAGCGCATTCGTGTAAAAAGTCTTGATGATATTTTTTTTCTTTTGTTAATCCAAATTGAAAGTGATTTTTTGGTTGATTTTGTTCGGAAATGATTCTTTCTAACTTTTCGGAAAGAGAATCAGTGGAAAAAAGAGATTGTAGAGTTGGGCTTGCGCTCAATGATTCCTGTGCAAAATGAGCAGCGAACTGCGCTTTTGATTGCCCAATCTCAAGTGTGGTATCTGAAAGTGAGTGAAAATAGTCCATAGTAAGTGAATAAATTATTATACGCAACTTAGTTGCATTTCACAAGTGACAGTATTGCAGTTTGGGAGAAGTTACCTAAAAATAATAAAATTCTCTAATAGAGAAGCAATTAGGATTGAAGTGAGTAGAAAAGTGGTTGCTTGAACGATTGAGACAACTTTAGGGTAAAGCTCTTTTTCCGGCAGAATAAGCAGATGAGTTATTTTGGCTACATTTTGAAATAACAGAAAAGTAGTTATTCCAATTAGAACGCTAAGTGCTATTACGAACTCAATTTTTGTCGAAAATCCCCTCATAGAAATGAGATGTCCCGCAAGTGTGACTAATCTGAAAAACAAGTAAATGTGTAAGCCTGAAAAGCTAAAAAAATAAAGATCCCTAGTTTTCATAGCTTCTGTTTTTTCTTAATTTTAGTTTGTATCCAAACGGATGTACTCCCAACACTAGCAATAATTGAAAAAGAAATTAATTGAATGAATTGGGGAATATTTTGAATACATACCCCACCCGAATTACAAATTGGGATACGAATGGCTGAGCAAACTGCACACATAGGTAGTATTGTACTAC
This sequence comes from uncultured Pseudomonadales bacterium, assembly GCA_964556485.1. GTDB lineage: Bacteria > Patescibacteriota > Microgenomatia > UBA1400 > PJMF01 > CG1-02-43-31. The sequence continues at coordinate 91,906 of CAZKVV010000004.1, forward strand.
TTATTTTATCCAGATAAAACTTTCTTTAAATAAGATGTGTATTGTTTTTTTACAATTAAAGATATTTGTTGTTGTTGAATATGGGTGATATGCGTACCAAGTGGCAGATAGATAATTTTTTGATTATCACTCCACTTTGATTCATTTAACTCTAAACGCAGTAACAGTCCAGAGGATCTAATGTCTGATACAATTTTTTCAGCTCTATGCTTTGGAAGTAGAAGTGGCCAGCCTCGGAGTTCGCCGCGGTCACTTGAGGGATAGAGTGGTTGAACCAATGGAAAGGCTTTTTCATAGTACAGAACTTGTGCAGTTTTGACTTTTTTGATTGCCTCAAAGTTTGTTTTCATATATGCAGCAAAAAAAGGCTTCCAGCCTGCAGCAGGTTTTTTTGCATCGCCAATGAGATGGTACCCCTGCAACATTGACCATTCAGCAGATCTTGCAAAACAAATTGACAGCTTTGGAGTTGAAGAGAAAAAATGCGACAGTTTCCACAGTATGAGCATTATCAGCCACAAGGCTGTTGCTTCAATAGCGTAGGGAAGCGATTGCCAGATACTGGGAGCTTTCCAAATCAGACTTTGCTTTGATCCATACAACACACTGCCTTGCAGCGGCACTACTTTACGTAAACTCGAGAGTAAAAAATGGTTAGTGTGGAGAAATCGCACTTGGCGGGGTTCAACAATTCGATGCACGCAGTCTTCTATCAGTATTGTTTCCGGTGAGAAATCTGGTAACCAGGATGTGCTTTGTTCAAATAGAGAGTTCGTTATACCAACCGCATGTAAAATAACCACAACTTGGGGTTGATACTTTGTAAGAGCAGATTTAAAAACTTTTACTGGGGTTTGTAGGTCAGCAGATACCGAGTACCAAGCAATATTGTATCCATGATCTTTGATATTTCCTTCAACATCACCACAAAAAAAAGTTGGCACCAGTACGGTGCTACCAAAAGGAACTTTTTTCTTTTCAAGAATGTCCCACAATGCATCTTCCCAGGAGAGGTAAAAAAGTGAGGTAGCGTTGTTTGGAAATGGTTGCGGTGCACTTTTATTTGAGACTTTGGGTAGAAAAATGGGTTGAACAGATAACATAGTTTTTTGATCTCGAACTGCTATTGTACCAAAGACTTGACAACAATTTGGCAGTCGTTGTATTATTCTGCCAATTGTGCATTTTAGTACTAAGCACAACAGTAAAAAGTACCTATATAGAAAGGAATAAGTGGTATGTCAAATATTGTTCCACTTCGATCGATGCTTAATACATTTGGACGTTTGCCAAACTTTTGGGATGACGAAGATCTCTCGCTTTTTTCAGGTCCTGTAGGTCGAGATGTCGATGTGTTTGAAACTGAAAATCAAGTGACGGTTAAAGCTAATGTTGCAGGTGTAGACACAAAAGATATTGATGTGACTTTTGAAAAGGGTGTGCTGTGGATTCAAGCCAAATCAGAAGTTCAAGAAGAAGATAAGAAGAACAAGTATTACGCTAAATCCTCTTGGAACTACTCATACAAGGTTGCAGTTCCCGGTTTCATCGATCATAGTAAAGAACCAGAAGTGTCGCTGACCAATGGAGTCTTAACTGCAACGTTTAGCAAGTCGGAGGCTTCAAAACCCAAAAAACTTACGGTAAAACAAAAGTAGAATCATAACAAAAAAGGAGCTGAGGTATGTCATCACCTTTTTCTAGAGGTCTATTCTTAGGTTTAGGTATTACAGCTATTGTGCTGGGCAGCTTTTTTGCCGGCGCTTGGGCAGATAGAGTATTTGTGGTCACACCTGTTGATTATTTTGCTGCTAGATCTCAAAAAATGGGTGATGACACTCAATCCCCTTTACTTGGTCAACCTGCATCAGAGCAATCGGTGGTGGGAATTGCCGAGTCTGCTTCAAAATCAGTAGTAACTGTGGCTGTTAAACGAAAATTACCGGTATATTCGTCTGGCAACTCGCTTTTTGGGTTACAACAATTCTTTGGTTTTCAAGTTCCACAGCAAGTGCCTGATTCATTTAAAGAATCCCAAGAAGATATTGGAACTGGTTTTGTGGTGGATTCAGCAGGACTAGTGATTACCAATAAACATGTAGTTGGAGCAGTGGGTGAAACGTACTTAGTTATTGATAATGATAATAAAGAGTATGAAGTAACCAAAATATATCGCGATCCCATTAACGATTTGGCTATTTTGCAGATAGAAGCGCAACTGCCTCCACTTGGATTAGGAGATTCAGATACGCTCAAAGTTGGAGAAGGTGTCGTAGCAATTGGGACTGCGTTGGGAGAGTTTAGACACACGGTTACAACTGGAGTGGTATCAGGACTTGGTCGTGGTATTACTGCTGGTGATGGGTATGGTTTTGAAACGGAGTCGCTTGAAAATGTGATCCAAACAGATGCTGCAATTAACCCGGGAAATTCTGGTGGTCCGTTGATTAATTTTAAAGGTGAAGTAATTGGAGTGAATGTGGCAGTTTCTCAAGGGGCAGAAAATATTGGATTTGCACTGCCCATTAATACAATACGAGCATCGCTCGAAAATTTTGCACAGACTGGTAGTTTTGAAAGAGCATTCCTTGGTGTGAAATATCAAGTTATTACTAAGGAGTCAGCGTTGCTTAATGAGGTTCCCCATGGTGCATACGTTGTTGAAATTTCGGAGGATTCTCCAGCTGCAAAGGCAGGAATACAACAAGGGGATATTATTACTGCTTTTGAAGGTGTAAAGCTTGAGGGTGACAATGATCTTATAGAGCAAATCGGTAAAAAACGAGTCGGGGATACTGTAACGATTGAAGTGTATAAGATTGCATTAAAAGAGAAAAAAACACTGCAAGTGTTATTGGAAGAGTCAAAAGGGAATTAAACAGAAAAGCGCGCTCTTTCGAGCGCGCTTCCAATACAAACATATTATTTTTTTAATTTACTTGCCAGTGACAACCAACTCCGGGTTTGGCCCGGTTACGGTTACCCATAACCTTCCAAATCGTTGATTGATGCCAGGACCTGAAGTCGAGGCATACCAAGTTCGTAATGTACAGTCGCTATTGCAAGCGACGTCAATTTCAAACATGGTTTCAACAACCTGGAATTGAGCGCCGTCCGCGCGAATGAGATCTGAACACTTGTAGACATCAACCGGTGTAGGATAACCGCCTCCTGATGTCGTCATAGAAATTGAATCTGTCGGAGATGTCCCCGCTTCACTGCACAGGAGCTCAAAAGCACCTAGATTTTGAGCTTCTTCGATCTCGTATCCGCTGAGATAATCAGAGGAACCAGCGGAATAAATATTGGCATACACATCCCCATTATCGGGGACTACTGTTGCTGTAACAGGCTGGGTCATCCCCATCAAAAACATAATTATAGCGATTAAAAGATCCATTCATTCACCCCTTTTTTATTTGAAAGTTAATAAAGTAAGTCCAACATAAAAATCTTATTAATGACCTTTATGTCAGACTCACTCCTTTTGGCAAGTTGTTAATGTATGTCTAGTTTTTTGTAAGTAATGATAAGCGCAATGCTTTATTACTGTGTTGTAGCCAAGCTAGAGAAAGTCTACAACCTATATATTATAGGCTATTTATAGTCTTTTGTCAAGATTTGGCGTGCCATTTTTTATTTCGTTACCGTACAATGAAAGTATGAAGCCTTCAAGATTAGTTGCCGTTTTACTTTTTTTTGCAGCAAGTTTTGTATTTCTGTATCGTTTGGATTACACATCGTTGCAGAGTTTTGATGAGGCATGGTATGCCGTTATTGCGCGTGAGGTTTCACTGAAGGCAAACATACTTGAGCTTCACTACAATGGGGTTCGCTTTACCGACCATCCACCATTACTCTTTTGGATTATGTCTATTTCGCAAGCAGTATTTAGCAACTATTTCTCTCCAGAATTTGCTGCCAGATTTCCTTCTGCTGTAATGGGAATTGCTACAGTGCTTCTTGTGTACAAAATGGGTTTGCAGCTTTCCAAAAAATGGTGGGTAGGATTAGTTGCTTCACTTTTTTTACTTACTTCACTATGGTTTTTATTACGTGCTAAATCTGGAAACTTAGATGTTCCTGTAGTCTTTTTTATGACACTGACAATGTACTTTGGTCAACAAATACAGATTTTATTGCAAGAAAAAAAACAGCATCTTGCAGTGCAACAATTACTTCCGCTTACAGTTTCTTTTAGTTTGCTTTTAATATCAAAAGCTGTTGTTGGGCTTACTTTGATCCCTGCACTTATTGTTGTACTGTTTCCATTATTGTCACAGCTAAAAAATGAAAAAATGAGAAAAGCATTTCTGCTTTCAGCACTTACTATGGCTGTAATTGTTGCACCTTGGTATGTCTATAATGCCGTTTTAGATTCGAACTTTTTATATCATCATTTTGTTGAGATTGGTTTGAGAGGTGTTGCTGGATCATCAACTCAGCAATTTGCACTATGGCAAAATCTACTCTATCTGCGCAGCGGCATTGGTGTGTGGTATTGGCCATCAGTTTTTGGAGTAATTGCTAGTACTTTTGCTATTTGTATAGTAAAAGAGTACCGGCAAAAGGTACTCCCACTATTTTTGTGGTTTCTCATTCCTGCACTATTGCTGTTATTAAATGCAAAAACACAGATATGGCATTTGCTTCCGCTTTATGTTCCATTGTTTTTAGTAACGAGTTTTACATTAACAGAAGCTATACATTTGGTAGCATCAAAACTTAAACTTCCTAAGAGATTCAGCATACTACTGCAACTTTTGTTTACCCTATGCGTGTTGCTTTTAGCTAGTAATCAAACAAGAAAAAGTTTTTCATTGTTCATGCCATCAGTTGTTTCTAAACAGCCTGAGGCGGTACTAGGTGCCCTTGCAAAAGACATTCCAGGAGAACTCTATGTTCTTACTGGTGAAGGTCCTTCTGCATCTTTTTATGCTGGCAGGAAGGTAACTCCAATTGGTATTCGTCCTAATGCTTATCAGGAAATGGTTGCAATTATGTCATCAGATCAAACTGCATTATTCATGGTGCTGGGTGAGCATCTCAATCAGTTCGCTGTAGATGGCGTTGCTTTTGAGACAGTGCATGCTACTCCGTTGCTCACATTAGTCAGAGGAGTTTCACCTTGATATTTCAAAAAAATATTTTAGAACGACAACTGAAAAAGTTTGCCGTATGTTTCGTCATACCTATCTGGAGAATGAATATCTAAACCAGCGTTTGGGGTAAAGGTTAATTCACCAAAGTATATTTTTCCATCAACATTGTAGAGATCAACCCGTACATAGGGGAATGGGGCAGCAAGTTTTTCAACAATCGCTATCATTTGCTCGAAGTTTTTTGGCTTTGCAACAATTGCTGCTGGCGCAGGTTTTCCATCTCTACTATTCAAGTAGTTACAGGGTGCTAACTGCCAGTCCAGTGTGTATGAACTTTTTTTAATTTCCGTACTTCTTCCAACCATAACTCTAACAAATGCAGGTTTGCCAGCAAAACAATGGAATTTGTAATCGGTTAAACCTTCAGAATTGCCTATGTATTCTTCACAAACAATACGTGGCTGCATCTTTCTGTATTGGCGTTCAGCAAAGTGCTCATAGAATGAACTGGATAGCCAAGTTGTTAGTTTTTCTTTTTGTGCATCCCAGTCCATTTTGGCTTTATCTGCGCAAATGACATTCCAGTTTGAGCCATGGGTACACTTTAAGACAAATGAATTGGGTAATTTATAGAGGTTAATCTCTGTTGGAGATGCGTATACACCAAGTAAAGGGATGAGATACTCTTTACCTATGGTTTTGGTGACATACTCTCGCACTTGATACTTATCAGCAAATTGGGTGACTTGTTCCGCCTTTACTGACATCTTAAAAAGATGCATTTTTTCAGAAAATCGTGTTGGATTTTTCCAGTTTAGTTTCCTGCCAAATCGGTGAAGATACAAGGTAAATGCTTGTTTAACTAACTTAGCATGTTTGATTGTGGCTGGAATGGATGCGAGGTATAGATACTTTGAGTCTAAGACTACCAAGATAGAGAGGATTTGCTTTAGAATAGACATAATGAGTAACAGGAATCCAAAAGTCCTTTTCTTTTTCCACACCAATGAGCTTGGTGGTGCTGAGAAATCTGCACTCACTATTATACAAGAGTGCAGCGCAAAAGGGTTTAGCGTCGAAGCGGTTGTGCCAAGTAATGGTGCGCTTAAGGAAGAGTTAACAAAACTGACCACCAAAGTAAGCGTAGTTAATTATCGATGGTGGTGTTCTGTAAATAGTAACGTCACTTGGTATCGGTATTGGGAAATGCTTTTTTCATTTTGGAATATTTTGTTATTTTGGATTACCAATCTCCGTAGCCGTCCAGATGTTGTTGTGACAAATACACTCACGATTCCATGGGGAATTGTGTATAGCAAACTAGCAGGCAGACCTCATATTCAGTTAATTAGAGAGTTTGGGTCGCTTGATTTTGGTTTCCATTTTATTTTAGGGTATACGCTATCAATGCATATTTTGGGCGCATGTTCTCACTATGTTTTCACAAACTCATTGACCATGAGTGAATTCTATAAATCATATATTGATGCACAAAAACTTGATTACATGTATCCTACTATTTTTAAAAGTTGCGTGAGCAAAGCTAGAATTGGTAGAAACTATTTTAGGTCGAAAAAATCTTTGAAATTATTGGTGTTAGGAACAATTATCGAAGCAAAAGGACAACTTGAAGCAGTGCGAGCATTAACTCACTTAGCTAAGCTAGGGTATACAGATATTGAATTGATTCTCGCCGGAAAAAGAAATTCAGAAGAGTATTCACACCAAATTCTTGCTGAAAGTGTTAGTAATCTGGATGCATTGCGAAACATTACCATATTGGAACACTTGGTCAATCCATTCAAGTTACTCCGCGAAGCTGACGTGGTATTAATTTGTTCAAAAAATGAGGCATTTGGCAGGATTGCAGCTGAAGCTATGCTTTTTAATAAAGCAATTATTGCCAGCGATTCTGGTGCCAATCGTGAGATTCTCGCAGATGGCAGGTGTGGTTTGCTCTATATTCCTGGTGATACTGAAGACTTGGCAGCAAAAATCAAAGCACTGCATGATGATAGAAATGCACTACAACAACTTGGGGAAAAAGCATTCGACAACTACGTTCAAAAATTACAACCAAAAATGAACGCAAAGCCGCTTATATCTAGTGTGATGCAACTTGCTAATGCTCAATTTAGTGCTAATTAAAGCGGATGCATAGTCGCGCAGCTGTTATTGTTAAGAGAATGAGTGTTGCCGAATAGTTGCTTTGTTGCGCAGTCTTGACCAGTTTGCATCGATTGACTTTGTTGAATCCAAGGCGACTTCGACCATGCCCATAGTCCTAGTGCGAGAAATACTACGATGAAAAGCTGCAACATTGTTACTTTTTGAATAGATTCTTTTTGGCGCACTTCACATACGCCACCAGGACAATATTTTGCTTTTTTTGAGTGTAATGCGTTGTAGAGCCAGCACCCAATGCATATGCCAAAAGCTGTTTCAAAAAAGAGAAAAAAGAGGCAAACGACACACATAACGCAAGTTAACAATGTTGCTTGATTCATGATCACAAGGGTATAAAACATAAATAGAGACATCATGAAGCCTATAGTCCAAGCAAAACGTTTTTGGGGAGCACCTGTATACTCTACTTTTTGTCGCTGAACCATCCATCTTCCCAGTATGAGGGATGGTGAATAGCGTGGACTAAGAAAAAGTCTAATTGAAAAATCAACCAAAAAACCTGAAATAAATACTTTAATAAAAAAATAATTGCCAACTAGCCAAACATTCATAAATGCAAAGATTGCAGCTAAAAATAGTAAGCCTGCTGCCGCTCTAGCCTCTCGTTCGTTTAGGACCCTAACTTCATATCCGGGTACTTTTTCACCAAATCCAAAAAGAGTTTTCATATAGTTTCTCCAAGCTTCAACATATCAAAATATTACTGTATTTCGTACATCAATCATCAGTTTATTTTTGTTGGCAAGCAAGCATCAAAAGAGCTAGCGTTCAGTTTAAAATCATGTTATGACTCATGCTATTTAAGTAAGCTAAAGGCCATATAAAGTACGTAGAGTATATAAAGGCCAATCAACCCAAAGCCCGCATGTCTTCCAATGGTCCATTTGCGCGTGATAAGAATAAACAGTATTGCAACTACGGTGGCAAACAGTAAGAAAACACTACTGAGTAAATTGTCTGTGCCTACTTTGACAGTTTCGCCTTTAAGACTGAGAACAATAATCCAGGGTAGTCCTAAACCAAAGAGAATATCAAAAATATTTGAACCAACGGCATTGCTTACTGCCATATCTCCACGACCTTGTTTAGCAACTACAATTGAAGAAAGAAGGTCGGGAATGGAGGTTCCAGCAGCTAGAACGGTAAGTGCAATGAGTGTTGGGTTTATATTTAGGATTGTTCCAATTCCTACGGCAGACTCTACTAAGACGTAGCTTAATCCTGCTAAACCTAATATTGATACACCAAATGTTACAAGATATAAATGTGGTTTGGTTTGTGGGTCGGGAATAATGGAGCTAAGTAGTTGTTTTGAAAGCTTGGAGAGCTTATTTTTTTTCAATCCAGTTTCAAGTACTTCAATAGCATCGGCATCTTTGTAGGGTAGAATTTTTTTCCATTGTGTGACAGCAAAAATATAGAATCCATACATACCTAGGAAGGATAGAGATTCGCCAATTGTAATCTGTCCATCCCAGAATGAAATCAACAACAGAATGATGGTAAAAATATAGAAAAGCATATCTCTAATAACGGGTTGCCAAGTTAACTTTGCTTGCCTAAAGGTCGCTGCCGCACCAATGATTACTAATATATTAAAAATAGCTGAACCCACAATTGTTCCCGCACCGACATCTGCGTGATCACCTGCTTTAAGCACTGCGAATAGAGCAGTGAATAATTCAGGAGCACTTGACCCAACTGCCATAAAGGTTGCCCCAGCAACATCTGAAGGGAGTTTGAGTTTTGCTGAAATAATATCCAACGAAGACACGAAGAAATCTTCACAAATTACCGCGAGTAAATAAAATGCTACTATGAGGACGAGGATGTATATAAAAATCATGTACTTACTATAACACAAAAGACACTTCTTGTTTCCTCTCAGTCAGTAAAGATTTTGCTATTTGCTTACCAATGGTTGTCACAAAGTAGTCATCAAGGTCTACTTCAAGGCTTTCAAGATATGTTTGTGGAGAAATATTTTTTCTTACGGTATCTTGCCAAAAATTAAGGTGAGTAAATGACCACAAATGATCAAGATCAGCAAGCAGCTGCACTTCTATTGGCATGGTATGTTGAATACCAGCAACTTCACTAGGTTTGTCATGAAATCGTATGGCTTTGCAGATAAGATCGATTTCAGGTTGTGATAATCCCAACGCTGACTGTTTTTCTGTAAGTATGGTCCTTGCTCTTTTTTCACCTAACACAGCATGTTTTTCTTTTGGTCCCATGGCTTTTTCGGTGAGGACAAGACCTGTTACGCCCAAACTAGCTGCTATTTCTTCTTGTGACATTTCACTCCATCCAGAGTCATGCAACATCAGTGCATAGGCAAGTACGTTTCGATTTACCGTATTTCCTGCTGATTCTGCTTTATGAATAAACTCATCAAGATACTGCATACAAAATGCAGTATGAACATCAGTGGTTCGGGCAGACAAAAAAGGGAGTATTTCGGTGTAAAAATTTCTAAATTCTGCAGGAACAAAATCGAGATACTTTTCTTCCCAAGGAATATAGAATAGGAAATGAAGATCTTCAGGTTTAAGGGTGGAATTTTCAGGTAGTTTAAGTTGAAAGTCTTGTATTAGCATCGGATTGTGTGAAGTAAATATTTTTTAAGATTAAAATGAAAATAAGTAAACAATCCACTCAGAGTCTTCAATGTACCAAGTTTGTAATAACTTTTCATATCTAAATCGTTCCATTTCTGGCGAAATATCGTTTCTTAAATTTTCTTCTGTCTGAGTAGAAACAACAAACAAATAGTTATTTGTGAAGTACTCATACTTACTTTTTAGTTGAACGCCCTTTATTTCTAACAGGCTTCTATATTTCCATCCATACCTATTTGGATCGGGACTACCAAGCACTGCAATATTTGCTCCTGAAATATTATTTTGGGTTACTTCGTGGTACAGAATGTTGGTGATAGCATCAGCTGTTCTAATATTTGGTTGCCACATAGCTGGCATATATTTTTGGGTAGTGATTTGCGGAACAATACTCAACAATGATCCATTTATGAGAATAAAAGTCGAGACAAGCACGATGTTAACTTTTATAATTTTTCTTGGTAAGTAAAGGTAGATAACAAAGAAAACTAATCCCGGTAAAAAGTAGTGGGTGTATGCATCTTTAATAAAAGTTACACCAAGTATTTGTAGGAACCATACGATGATAAACAACAAATGTTTTTTTGACTTCTTAAAGTCAAAGAGCATGAGTGCGAGTAAGTAGATAGCCAAAAGGGCTCCAGAAAAAGAAGGACCTGCGTAGTGACGGACGACGGTGTAAAAGTTATGAAAGAAATCAAAAATAAACGTCACAAGATTGCGATTAACATTGTTTTGTTGATACATCATCAAACGGCTAAAAAATAATCCAGGTGGATGGGTGAGATCAAATGCGATGAAGGGAAGTATTGCAAAAGCAAATCCTGGAACTAACCAAAGATACGTTTTGAAGTCTCTAGATTTGTATTTTTGTAGCAAGGTAAGAAATATAAATGCAGCAGTGGCAATAAAACTCAAATAATGATGATGTATTGATAAGCCTAAAAATAATCCAGATAAAAACAGGGTGAGTTTTGTTTTTCGCTGAAAGAAAAGCAGTCCTAAGGCAATCCAAATCAGCACCAGGTGTGGATTCCAAGCCCAGCGACTTGTTTCAATCAAAGGAAACCAAATTGCAGCAACCAGAGCAGCACCAAGCCATGCTTTTTTATTTATTTTGGTGATGAGTACCACCAAGAACACAGCTGAGAGTAAGCCATAGACTGCAGCACCATATGTTGTTGAGACTGTACTAAACTTCCCAAGAACCGCAAAGGGCAGCAACATGTAGTACGTGAGTGAACTATATACTTTGTCACCTTCTTCGGAAATAGGACCGATTAAGGAAATTCTTTTTTCAGTATAAAAAAGTTGTATTTGCCTTAAATCGTAGGCCTGATCCCAAAAAAAGGTTGCAGTAGTTTTAAGTGCATAAAATCGTGTGAAAATTGCCAAGCTAAGTATGATGATTACTAACCAAAATTCAAACTTGGTGAGGATTTTTTTAACGTTTATTTTTTGCATCTTTTTACAAGTCAAATGTTAGACCAGCCACTTCAATCAATTTGAGATATTCAGTTAGATACGAAAATCCTAATATCTGCGCATGATTTGACATGCGTCTTGTTCCTACCCGCATTCTACTAGTATTGATTGCGCAAGACTAGCTGAAAATTCCCCAATATTTTTATGAGTGCTATTTGAGTACAATAAGCTTGTGCCAATAGATATGCCAATACCCATCCCACCTGAAGATGAATTACTTTATCGTTATTGGGATTTTTTTGGAAATAAGCCTATTGACCCAAGTAAAGAGGCTCAAAAAATTACTGTTGAGTTCTCTTTACAAGAAAAAGTGCTCTTAAAAGCACTGATTGCATATTTTGAAAACAGAGAAGAAAGAAAATCTGCTTTGAGTATAGTCATAGGGTATGATTTAGATTCTCAAGAGAGGACTCGTACCCACGATGTTTCTAATGTGACTAATGAGAAAATTAATGAAATAGTTACTCATCATAAACAGAATCCAACTGAAGCAGCTCTTTTTTTAAGACAAGCTTTAACAACTATTTTTAATGATCCCATGATTTCTTCCACTACAAAAAAAACAGATCGCTTAACTCGTTATTTGCAGTCCAGTTTAACCTTGCAAGTTAAGTTGGATAGATTAAGCTTTTTGCCCAGTGACAAAGTGATAAACAAAGTGCCAAGCTATGTACCTGATGGTTTAAGTGATATGGGTGGGGATCCTACTATTAATCCATCTGAAAGAGAACGGGAAAAAATCCGAGTTGATAAAGCTAAGATATTTTCTAAATACTCAGCTCAGCTTACTAAGCTTTATTTGGAAATCTCAAACTCTAAGTTGGATCCGGATGACTTGAAAATTCAAGGCTACATTGCTGAAAGAGTTTCTCATATGGTTTATGAAGCATTACCGTATGACCGACAGTGCAGAGCTGGAATTGAAGGTGCATTCTTAGGCAGATCAATAGGTGTTGATGATATCCATGATAAAAAAATGGCAGTATGTAGACATCATGCCCTTGAAACCCAAGTGTTGCTTCAGGCTATGGGAATTCAAGCTCAGCTCTTTAAATGTAATGTGCAATTTGGAAATGGTCGATTTGGAGGTCATGCTGCAAATTTGGTAGAACTAGATGGTGAATGGTTTATTTTAGATACAACCAATCCTGAAGCGATTGATCGTAGTGCAAAAGTGTATTTGAAAAAAATAGATGGCGTTACACAAAATCCTTATAGCGATGGCGAGGAACACACCTATGTAATGGATCAAAACTCAGATGCGCAGAGAACATACGTGTTGAGGGATAAAATGTATTACAGAGTTCGTGATAATAAAAATAATAGATTAAATTAACATGAGAAATTTTCAAACCGGTATCTATCAACACTACAAAGGCAACAAGTATATAGTGCTTGGTGTTGCAAAACATAGTGAAACTCTTGAAGAGTTAGTGGTATATGTGACTTTATATGAAAATGAAGAGAGTAGCATTTGGGTTCGACCCTTAGCAATGTTTACTGAGAATGTGGTTGTTGATGGGAATAGTGTGCCAAGGTTTAAAAAGGTTGACTAATATATGACAGGTTATCTACAAAACATCGAAGAAATTACACTGAAAAATGAGGCTTTCCGCCAGGTCTTATTCACCAGTCAACATGCGCAACTGGTAGTTATGTCACTAAAACCAAATGAAGAAATTGGCACTGAAACTCACGAAATTGTTGATCAATTTTTTAGAATTGAATCTGGTGAGGGCAAAGTCATTATGAATGGTGAGGTTCAGCTAATTAAAGACGGTGATGCGATAGTAGTGCCTGCTGGCATTCAGCATAATGTCATTAATACTTCTTCAGAAAATCCACTTAAACTGTATACCGTTTATTCACCTCCTCACCACAAAGATGGAACGGTTCATGCGACAAAAGCTGAGGCAGAGTCTGACACAGCGGATCACATTTAAAGGTTTTTCACCTATTTATCTTTTGATGCGATGGCAGTTTCTTGCGCCCATATAGCTCATGAATGCTAGAGCTACGCCAGTAATGAGTAGTCCTAACGGTTGAGACATCATTTCCATGAAAGGTGTATCTTGCTTAAAAACTAAGTGAAATACAACTGAAAGAGGGAACATCCACCACAGCCATGCTTTCCAAGAAGTCTGTGTAATATCCATTCTTACACCGTACACCCATTAGGTATTCTTTTTATGGCCAATGAGCAAAGGTAATCCGAATGTTAGTCCGTAATAAAAATATACAGCTGGTTTGTAATAACCAACTGGATTCAATAGTTTTACGATAAAGAAGTAGTCAAGTACGACCGCCATTACTGTCCACACGATTGCTATAAGTAAGTATTGTTTTAGTTGATACTTTGTAACTTTTTTTAGTAAAACGTAGCTAGTAAGTGCAGTACCAATTGGAGCAATAATCCAGCCGATCATTGATGGTGGGACTATGAAGAATAAAATGAAACTTACCACATAGCCAAAAAGCCATAAAATAAAACCCCATATAAAAGCATCCTTTAACAGGGTTTTTTTGTTTCCTTGCATCAAAAATAACTATATGATTTTTTAGTGTAGTTGTCTACATTGTGACGGTAAGCAATTAGTGCTGTTCATTAATATATCTTAGCAGGCGCCTACTCTGATGAACAAAATTTTGAATTTTTGCAAAGCTTATCAGACTATTTAAATTAAGAATAATTAAGTGTATTATTTATACAGCCTGTATAAAATATTGCGAGGAAAAATATGTTTAGTGATGAAAGAAGAATTGAATTTAGAGCTTTAGACCGAAAAGTTTCGAATGCAGCAGATGTAGATGTCATCCACCCTAATGAACAAATGACTAAGCGAAAAGAAGGGATAGCAGCACTTTTTAAAAAAGTTGATGATTTTGAAGCCACAGGACATCATGATATTGCCGCGGAATTGAGATCTCAGGTTGAGGTTATCAAAAGCATAATTCAAGATCCAAGTATTTCTATATCTGAAAAACCTGAAGCAAAACTTGCTCTTGCAACTGTTCAAATTAATTTGCTAACTCAAACACTGTACGATATTTGTAAATCACTTACTGACGGTATAAATACCAAGCAAGAATTGCGTTATGCTCTGATGAGCTTTGGCACCTTTGTCGCTTCGTTAATGTGATGATGTTTGTTGTATCATTACATTTCATGGTATGGATACGTTATTGGAGAAATCAAAAATGAGATATTGCTTGTGTGTTCAGAGACATTGTCAACAAAACTGGTAACACAACCAGTGGGTAAATGTAGTTGTCCGGCAGCTACCACTTTTTTACATTGTAATTGCTCTAATCTATTTGCAATATCTTCGTAAGTAAGACCAGCATCTGGATTTGGACTCGTTTGTGTTGTTGGATACCAAAGTATTGTTCCAGAAAAACCTAAAGCCCTAAGCAAGTCAAAGCTTTTCTTTTGATATCTTTTCTCTTCACCCACAAGCAATACAGGTACTGCTTTGAGCATATTTTTAAGACGTGAGAAATACCCCATTGAGTTAATACGACTTCTAGATTGTTCAGGTATAAGCAATCGCTGGTTACCTTTGGGCAACTCATAGCCAAATCCTGTTTCTTGTTGTTGAAATGTGTTGATAAGCTCATCGATCCCTAATGTATTTAGGTTTTCATCCTTAATTTGCATGTAGAACGGGTGAATAAGTGCAAGCAGAATTCCTGATTTACTTGCAATTTCTGCTTGTAATTGAGGTACTGCTGCTTCGAATGTCTGAATATCATTCAAAGAAATTTCAGTTTGAATATGTGGCCGTAACTTTTCGTTCATACACTGCTAGTTTTGTTCTATGCTACTAGATCCCATTCTCTGAGTTTCTCAACATCTCCAGATTGAATTTTGAATAAACTAGCGTATAAATCGTCTCGCTTCATTAACTCTGCGTGAGTGCCTTGCTCAAGAATTTTTTGTTCTTTGAAAACAATAATATTATCAGCTCTTTGTATTGTTGAAAGCCTATGGGCAATAATAATTGCTGTCCGGTTGGAGAGCAATTTCTTTAATGCTTGCTGAATATACATTTCAGATTCTGAGTCTAAGGCGCTGGTAGCTTCATCTAAAATAATTATTTTAGGATCGCGAAGAACCGTGCGAGCTAGTGACAATCGCTGTCTTTGGCCGCCAGATAACTTTACACCGCGCTCACCAATAATGGTTTTCAATCCTTCGGGGAGTTGAGAAATAAACTCATCTGCATGTGCTACTTTGCAGGCATCCAACATTTCTGCTTCAGTAGCAGTAGGTTTTGCATATCGTAAATTTTCTTCAATTGTTTCGGCAAATAAATTTGAATCTTGGCTTACTAATCCTAAATGCAAACGCAAATCATGTTGCTTCATTTCTCTAATATCCACGCCATCAAGCATAATTGAACCTTCTGATACATCGAAAAATCTCATGATTAAACTGGCAATGGTAGATTTGCCAACTCCGGATGGACCAACTAAAGCAGTAGTTTTATTTGGTTCAATAGTAAATGAAATGTCATCGAAAACTTTGAGATTTTCAATCCTAGATGGTTTAACTTCCCGTCCTTTATTAATTTCAGAGTCAAACTCAACAATTTGTTGTGGTTCATAAATAAAGGAAACATTTTTGAACTCAATTTTGCCTTCAACAGTTTTCAAAGTTACTGGCTTACTGGGGTCAGTAACACGAGGTTGGATGGAAATAATTTTCATGAAATCTTTAGCACCAATTTGTGCACGTTTAATTTCCCAAAAAATCCAGTTAATTTGCCAGAGTGGTCCACGAATGAGCTGAATTAGTCCGACAAGTAATATCAATGTTCCCACTGTAATATCTCCCAGCCATGTTAAATACACGATGTATGCGTACATGCTCCAACTGAAAGCTTCTAAAATTAGGTCAGCGCTCACAGCTTTAAAACTGTTCCACTGCATTTGGGTACGTAGCGCTAAGTATTCTTTGAAAAAAGCAATGAATTTTTTACGTTCAAAATCTTCCGAACGAAAGGCTTTTATAAGCTGCATTGAACTAATGACTTCAAAGAAGTGACTATATTGTTCATCGTATAGTTTGTATTCTTGTCTTTCTAAGACCTCATCTTTCTTAAAACGCCAACGACTAATGAGGGCGTAAGGAATAAAAGCTATAACAGTTAAAATGGCAACTCTCCATTCATGAAAAACCACAATGCTAAAAGCAACTACGGCAGTGGTAATACTTGGCAAAGAGTGAATTCCAAAATTACTGACTATTCCAGAGAGTCTGTTTACACCTCTGTCTAACTTGCTCATAACTTTGCCACTTGGCTGGTCATGAAAAAAATCGAGTGAGAGTCTCATTAAGTGATCAAAACCAATTTGTTTGAGATGCGATTCGAGTTTAACCGAAAATATGTTTGTTATAAAAAAGGAAGTCGCGTTGAGAATACTTTGAATGATTTTAACCGTAAGTAGGATAAGTAAGGTTGTAAAAATACTTGACCATGCAATACTCGCTTCTTTTTCCACTAAGATGTCGGTAATTTCTTTTGTAATAAATGGTTCGACCTGATTCAATCCTGCCATAACCACAATTAAAAGTGTTATTGTCAGTAACATTTTCCAATATGGTTTTGCAAATGACATTGCACTAAGAAACATAGTTGTGATTTCCGCTATACAATTCCAAATAATGCTTGGAGTTATACCTACACTATACACTTGCTTCACCGCAAATCACAAAACATTTTATTTTTGAATGCTTCGTTTCTATCCCCCCAATATTTCTCGATAAAGTTGCGGAATTCTTTATCTTCTGAGTGTGAGAGACTATGCACTCTAAGGTTGCTTAATTCATTTAGTATAACAGGCAGCTGGGACGATAATCTCAGTCCAATATGTGATAAAACTATGCTCAATCGATATATTTCTTCTCTATTTCTAGATTCATAAGTATCAAGAACTAGATTTGTTTTGGCAGATAACAAGGTATGTAGTTGTTTTAAGTATTCAATCATATCTTTTTGCATTCTCGTTAGGGTTAATCTTTCAAGCCTTGCGAATTTTTCCTCAATTTCCAAGCATTTTTGTTGCAATTGTTCTTTAGCTAGGGCAACAAATTCGCCCAACTGATGGTTTGGAATATCTAGGCTGCAAAAGTGAGCTAGGGTTTCTTCAAAATATTGAATTCCAAGCGCATCTCTAGAAATACCCACTAAAATTTCATCTAATCGATTCGTTCGTTCTTCATCATTCCATTCCGAGTCATCACCATAGATCTCACCAGAATTTGTCATAATAGGCTGCATAAAAATGATTTTATGATCAAGAAATCGTCGTATTTCATTTCTACTTTCGTTTTTATCACTTTTAATTTTTAAGTACATCCATATTGAATCGAACATAAACAATCGACCATCTTGGATGGGCAATTCAAAATTTCCTGTTCGATTTATTGGTGTTGCTGCTACCATTGAAACTGAGCGAGAATTATCTGGTGAGAGAACAACCCCATCTAAACAAGCGGGTGAACCAATATCTTCCATTGCATCTTGTCGTTCTAAATTCTTTCCTACAAGCTGAAGACCTTTGCCACTTTTTGCATCTTTCGGTTTCACATCAATCATCTGTTTCATGAGAAAGTTAACATGATTTTTTGATAATCCACGTTCATATAATTTTTTTTCAATCAGCGCTAAACACACTTCTGCTCTTTGTGCATTGTGCCCACTAATGCTGAGGTTTATTTTGGTTGGACAAGAATAAGTTTCAATCGAAATGTCAACAATTCTTAGTGCCAAATCCACAAATACATCTTGAGAGCCAGTCGGTAAAGATGTATTAATTGTTCTAGTCATCACGGGGCATTTGACTAATAGAAGTTGGTATACATCCAATGCAGTTTTCTCACCATCTCGATAATCTAAAAAATCGGTGTTGAAATACGGATAGACTTTGTAAGGAGCATTGTCTTGAATTTGTTGTCCATATTTTGTAAAGAATGCTTGCATGGAATTAAAACTAAATGTATGAGTGATTCCCCTCGGTTTTTCGCCTAAGAAGCAATAACTACAACCGCCATTACATCCTCTGGTAAATTCAATTGCAACAATATTTTTTAAGATAAATTCTTTTGTTGAGTCGTCAAAATTTTCAAATGTTTTCAGTAGATCAATATGTTTTACGCGCTCTGCATTAGCACTGTGTTCTGGCTGTAAAAACCACATCTGTTCTAATGCAACTCTAGCTTCATTTCGGACACCTTCGTCAAAACTTCCCGACATTGCCAGTAGATCTTGTTTACCAGCCTTTGGACTCACGCCCCACTCCATCATCATGAGGAATTCTGTTGCTAGTTGGGGGTTTACCTCACTGAGATCATTACACATTTTTATGCATCCCTCTTGATCATGCGCAGCTCAATCTCAGCCATTTTTTTTATAGCATTCACCATTTGCCTAACGTATTCTTCTTGATTTGGGCAAAGCTTTTCTGTCTTCTGTTTAGGTTTGTAAGTTTGATTCATATAGTGTGATATCACACTCTGATTTTTTTGAGAAAAATCGGAGTCATTTTTAGTTGTCCACAACGTGTTGTTGCCTTCAGCTTATTAAGCAGCATCAATCAATTGTTCAACCCTCTGTCGTTGTTCATATTCGCCGATTTTTGGCAAAACAACTAGCTTCACGGCATTTTTAACACTTTTTTGATCAAACTCCTCTAAGTCGAAGATGATTTCTTCGGTTTCACGCTGAGTGAATACAAACTCTACGATGTCGTTTGATTCATTTCGTTGATAAGCGCGGTAAGCTTGACGTACTTTGTTTGCAATTCTTACTAAGAGGTCTAAGGCACTAATGGCTTGTAACCGCTCTGGCGTAGCGAATATATCTCCGCCATTAACCGCATCACCATTAACCGCATGGTTCCACAACTTCGTAAACTCCTCCTTATTGAGTGTTCTCAAATCCTCAGCTCGTTGAGCAAGAATGAAGGCTTCGTCAGGACGTTTTCTGACCTTTGTGAATCCTTCAGTTGATTTGCCACTTGGGACTGTTTGAGTTTCAACATTAACTCGCTCGTACTCTCCATTAACTTTTTCAATCACGTTGTAAGGTTGGTAATCTACTTCTATCACTCTGGCACGGCTCTTAAACTCTTGTGCCAATGGCTGAGTACCAATATAGTTTTCTGGATTCATGGTGCCAATGAGCAAATTATCTGGATGTACTTCAATCTTTTGTCCGATGCCATTGGTGTTAAGCTCAACATAATCAGGGTCTTCACCTTGAGTGAAGTACAACGTGCGGCGGTAGTCAAAAACCGAGTTTAACATTTTAGTTACTTCTGCAGGCATGGCGTTAATTTCAATCAAGTTGATAATTACACCAGGTTTAGAGAGAGCTTCAGCAAACTTAGCGGGTACGCGATAAGTGCCTTTCTTGGGATCGAATCTGAACTCTGAAGTAAGATCCTCGGGGTCCATTGTTTTGCGACAGGGAATATTAACTACTTCGTAATTTGTTAAGGCTCCAAATGCGTCAATATTAAAGTCTTTGCCCACACCAGCGTCACCTTGCATGATTAGCAATCCTCTTGGAGTTCTCACTCGGTTCAGTTGTTTATCCAAACCCAACTGTGCTCGCAAGTTACGCGCCATATTACCGAGTACTTCTAAAGTGTATTCGGTCATCCTAAGTTCGCGACTAAGTGGAGGAACTTCACGTTTGGGATTAAAGTGCGTTTCCGCACGAGCTTTAGCTTTTTGATAACGAGGATCACTGTCGTCGACCCTCATATTCATGTAGACACCACTGCGCCAAATCCCAGCATTCTGACTCTCGAAAGCTAGTTCACCTTTATACTCAGCTCTTTGGTCGGCAGTAAGTTTTGAGAAGTCAATTTTCTTACCATCTGTACCCCAAACGATGGGCGTTACCCATCCTGGAGAGAAGAGTATCTGGCGATCCCTGAATGTTGGGAATGCTTCACCAGCTAGTACTCTAACTTTCTCGCGCTCTATTGTTTTAGTCGCTTCTTTTTCTTGTTCGAACCGCTGAACTCTTTCCCGAAGGAGAGAAAGATACTGTTGATCATAATCAGCACGGCGACTCTCAGGAAGATGATTGATCAACTGTCTAACACGTTCAGAGCGTGGATGGTTAAATGCCCATGCTTCAAGATTAATTCTACCCTCAGTCTCACCCAAGACCGCATCAATATCTTCCTGAAGTTCGCGTAAAGCCTCGGCTATCTCTCGAACAACTTCCTCAACTCTTGCTTCTTGTTCTCTTTTTCTTTCATCTGTTTTTGTCTGAATCTCTGAGCGTTTCTTCTGGCGGATCTCACCCCAAGCAACTCTCAAGCGTCGTCTTTCTTTAGCATCGGTAACGAGATTTAATCTAGAGTTAAACCGTTCGACGACAGGATCTTTCTCCAACTCACTTAATTCGTTGATGCTCAGCGCTGGTTGAATAGCGGCTTCCATTTCCGACAACATCCCTTCCAAAGAAGTGACGAGTTGGCCTTGGAACTCCTTCTGTAATTCAACAATTCTTTCGGAGGAATGCTCAAGGCTTGTTTGAACTTTATTTCTCAAATCACCTTCTAGCACCTGCAGGTTTGCTGACTGCCGCATTTGACGAACTTCTTCAAGCCTTTGCGCTACAGCAATGCTTTGTTCTATGGTTGTTGCCAGGCGGACACGTTGTTCCAAATCCTCAACAGCTTCCACTAAGACCTTTGCCTTAAACTCGTTTCTTCTTCTTTCAAAAGCTTGTTGCACTGTGGCAAAAGCTTCTGGGTACTGCTGATAGGGGTCTTTTTTTCTTAAAACTGAGAGCTTTGCCTCTAGTTTAAGCAGAGCTTGTTCATCGGTTGCTGACTGAACTAATGGTAAAAATTCTCCCTCTAATTTAACCTTCAGAGCTTCCTTAATATCGTCATTACTGACTGTTTTTTCTTGTTTTCTCTGTAGTGCAGTTACCTTTTCTTCGAGATCATTCGCAACAATATTATCTATGTCTAATTGTTCGATCTCTGAAAGTAGTGCCTTCATCTTCTGTCGTTGCTCTTCTAACATTCGCGACATTTGCTCGGGATCAAACTGAGCAAAGTTGGTGGTAATAATTCTTAGTTGGTTGTTGTCGTCAACAAAGTAGAGATTGCCAGCCTTATCTGCGCCAACATTACTTTTAATTCCTGCAAATGCGTAGTGTTTAGTCCGAGATTTCTTATCGAAAATAGTTAGCTGATTATCACCATGCTTAACAATAAGAAAATTGCCTCGAGGATCCATAATTACTTGTTGGATATTGTCTACATCGAGCAAATCAATTGTTTCCGAATTAAGAAAACCGCTTTCCATGCCAGTTAGTGAAAACTTATGAAGTTTTCCATTCTCCGTAAAATAAACAGTATCACCATCTGAAGGATCGAGCACAGGGCGAGGATCAGACAATGCTCTAATTTGTCGCTCAAAGCCACTTTCATTTTTGTTATAGATTCGGGTTATTGTCTGACCATCAGACACTGCATAAATACCTGTTTTATTCTTAAATAGTGGCAAAACTTCGCTTGGAGATTTTTTCCAGTTTTTTAGGTCAGGTCCATCGACAGCCAGTGCAACCGCCTCACCCATAATTTCGAGTGTGACAATATTACCATCCACCGACATTACTGTTGTTGGTCTTTTAATTAACTGCTCGTCACTAACCATACCGATATGATGATCTTTTAAATCTGAGGGTGATAAAAACCACGAATCAACAGTTTTTTTTTGACTCAAACTAGTCTGTTGAAGTATCTTAACTGCAAGTTTCTGAATTTCTTCTCTATCCTTTGACGCATCTAGCCCGGGAACAAATTGGGCAATTATTTTATTAAGATTCACTCCGCCAAATTGTTTAACAAAAGCCTCTGTTCCGATAAAATTTCTGTCGCTTGTTTTTAATGCTACTAAAGCTAATTGAATAATTTTTCGGCATGTAAAGCTTGTCCTGATGTTTGGAAAAATTTCTTCCAAACTCTTCATCTGACCCTGTGGAGAAATAACGACTATGTGAGAGCTAGTACTTTTTGAAGCAAAAACCCATCCATTTTCAAGAACAGCCACCGATGATAAGTCTGTGTTTGTTTCTGATGCTGATGTCTTGAAATAATCTGGAGAATGAAGGATGGTCTGTGGTGCAGGAACTTTTGTTTCATGCAAATTTTTGTTA
This sequence comes from uncultured Pseudomonadales bacterium, assembly GCA_964556485.1. Taxonomy (GTDB): domain Bacteria; phylum Patescibacteriota; class Microgenomatia; order UBA1400; family PJMF01; genus CG1-02-43-31. The sequence continues at coordinate 114,496 of CAZKVV010000004.1, forward strand.
AATTCTGTCATATTCATTCACATTATTAACTATTACTTTTTTTATTGGCCCTGCCTAAGTCTTTGACCTATTCTTCTCAAAATTGGCGTCATCACTCTCCTGGTTTCTATCGTCAGTTGACCCATGTTTTCGGGAATTATTACTCTATCTTCCCCAAAATATGTGTCTAAGCCAGCTTTTATTCGTTGCTTTTCATCCCGACTATTGGATAGACCAAAAGCGAAAAGCTCAAATACCTTTTTGATCTCGTCGATTTTTTCTACTAACGGTTGGCCGGTCAAACCACTGTTTGGTTCACCGTCTGTAAGAAACATAATAACACCCTGTGAACCAGGAAATCTACGTCTTGAAGCGAGCAATTGTTCGTAGGCACTCACTACACCAGCTTCGTAGTTGGTACTACCATGCAATGATTTCGTTTGAGCAATGAGTTTGGCCTTAATTCGTTGTTCAGGAGAGGAGAATGGTTGATTAGGGTTTTTAAGCACTGATGAATTAGAACCCATAGTAATGATTCCAGATGGAATGTTGTACTTCTCACACAACATCATCCACAAAATAAGATCTTTTAAAGATTCGTCTAACTTAGCGCCATGCATGCTGCCCGTAATATCGATAACAAACCAAATGAATGTTTCAATTTTTTGCGATAATTCAATATCCTTTCTTGTATTAAAGCGACTGTCTCCAACGGGGAATTTACGAGCTGCCTGACGAGCGTCAGGTCTACCCGAATAGAAATAACCTTGCTGAGTCATGATCCACTCACGAGGGAATGCTTTCATCACTTGCTGATCCATCGATCTGAAATCAGCCATCATTTCGCGTTCCAACTCCTTGTATCGATCGTAGTTACCCTCTTCATCTTCTCTAAAACCAGCCTCTCTCATTTCGCGAAGTTTTCGTTCTTTTTGCTCGCGAGCTTTTTGTTTGGCTTCCTGTTTTTGTTGCTCAGCTTGTTGTTGTTGTATGTCGTGTTGTTCACGCTGTTGCTCTTCTTTCTCAAACTCTTCCAATTCCTTCTGGGCTTTTTCCACTTCTTTTTGATCAGCTGTTTGAATCTTTGGCTTGAATTCACCAGTTTCTTCATCTTGCTCCATCTGTATCATCTGTGGTGCTTCTTTATTAAGCTTTTCACTTTGTTTTTGATCGGTTTGTTTGCGAGCATCTTCTTCAAGTTTTTCTAATGCTTGAGGATTAAGATTTTTCAAAAAAAACTCCAGTTGCTCGCGTGTTTCAGTAGAGAGTTCATTCAAATCCATCTCACACTCACTTGTTTCTGGATTTTCTCCTTGGCTTCCCGGTCGTTGCTCATCAGGTTGAGCGCTAGATTGCCCCTCTGACTGTTGAGAACTTTGCAAGCCGCTTTGTCGTCCGGATTGTGATTGTTTAGATTGGCTAGAGCTTTGGCTTCCTTGCTGCATTTCCTGTTTGATCTTTTGTTTCAAATCTTCAGGAAGTTGAGGTTGTCCGCTGCCACCCCGTCCATCTTGACCCTCATTGCCTTGCCGACCCTCCATGGCTTGTTGAGCCATATTCCTTTTTACTTGATCCTCAACTTCTTCCTTCTCGAGGTCTCTTACTTGCGGCCAAATCTCTTCAGAAAATGTGTGGAAATTTTCCAGTGCAGACTTACTGGCGTAAAAACGATCAAGTGCTGGTCGCACTTTATCCATAACTGCTTGTACTCGCTCGTCTATACTAGGCAAGTCTTGGCCTGTTAACCAGTAATTGATAGCGTTAACACCAAACTGACGTGGTAGGGGATCATGAGGAATCTGGGTGGCAATTTCCTTAAGTTTACGCAAGTACCCACGTTTTAGATCTTCAAGCGCCGCTTGGGATTCTCCGGCAGACATGGCGTTAACCCAACCATCTTCGGGACCATTAAGCAGCGATCCATAGGTCGATGGTAGGAATCCTTGTTCCTTAGCCAATCTCATCCCTTGAAAAAAGAATTTGAAATCTGAGTGAGCAGCGTGGGCAGCCTCGTGTCTTGTTTTCCTGGTAATTTCTATCTCAGGATCACGGTATAAATCGTTCTTTCTAAAAGTGATGAGATTGGGAACTAAAGCCTGAGGAGGCAGGTGATCTAGATTGTCAATTTTACCACAAATATATGCATCAACAGCTTGAGCGTATTCTGGGTCAATACCACAAGTCCATGGTCCTTCGCCATCTAGTGCCGCAATCTTAAGGTCATAACGACCACTGAAAACCCTTGAAAGCCATGAAATCTGTTTCATTACCCTTCGAATTTCTTCCGGCGATCGCCTTTCATCATCTAATAGTTTGTTTTCAGATATAGATGAAGGGCTAATAGCCTCACCCGGCATACGGGAGATTTTTTCAGACATGTTTTTATAGTATCAAAGTATGGGTGAAACTTACACGAATAGATCAAACGCGATTTTTTTAATAAGCCCATTACAGGTCTGTTAAATTGAAAATGTTTAAAATGAGGAAATTTAGCAAGCCCTGCCAACCCATTTGGCGGTATTAGACGGGTCTGTTAGAACTTTTCAACTGTTGCGGAGCACCCGGGTCTGGAACCTTTTTATCCTAATACTGAACTATGTAAGCTCTAGTCGTTTTCCAGCCATGGACCCTCTTTAATGATGTTCCTAAGAATTTTCATTTGTTGAACTGATAGTTTTAGTAACTCACCTAAATCTTTTTTGAAATCTTCATTAATAGCTATTTCTTGAAGAGATTCATATTTTTGAGCCAATCTAGATTCAGCTGCTAATGCTTCAGCGATGTCTGCAATGTTTGCCATAACAAGCTCCTTTCATATGTTAATCTAATTATAGATCACTGTAGTTTGGATCATCGGATGCGGAGACTAAGGAACTCTGTTAGAACCTGGTTTAAGTCCTCAGATCTAGACGGATTTTACATATACTCGCCATCCTTTGCATAGATTCAAGTTTATTTTAACTGGTTAGTCTTAATATTGGACACTTCGCACACGGGTTTGTGGACTAAATCAGATAAAATGTGTGTACTGTCTTGGAACTTGAAATCTGGAATGAATGACTGATTCTTGCTTCAGGTTTATAAAATCTTAAGGCTAAATACTTATCAACTCCCTCGCCAACTCGATTTGTTAATGGATGCCAACTGTCTTGTTCAGGAATCATCACCTGAGAGATTCCATTGTCTGCTGCGATCTGCATAACCATATCAACCATCTGATCGCATAAAACTGCAGTATTTGTCGAAGAAATAATACTAGAAGATGGATTGAAGCCTCTGAAAATCAAAGTTGGTTGATTATCAACGGTTGTTTGATATCCTTGAATATTCCCTACAACAATACCTTGATTATTGACTAAATTAACATGAAAATGATCTGGTCGGTGATATAACTCTATATCATGAGCCGTACACACTCCTGCAGTAGTCTTCGCAAAATATGAGGCTGCGTTTTTTGTAACATATCCAGTTAATATTAAGGTTGGGTCAACCTCTTGCCCCGCTTTATCTCTAAGTACAACTTTTCCTAATTCTGTTTCTACACGCTTCCTCAGTCCTTTTGATCCAGAAAACATTGTTCTTTCAGTCATGAATGCTAAAAGTTTGGCTAAGTGCTGGCGTTTTTCAACAACGGACTTATTTTCGCGTAAACCAGAAATAATTGATGCAAAAGAGGCTTTTTCCTCTTCTCTCATTATCCTTGATCCACCAATATTTTTCTCCAAAGTTGCAAGTTTTTTCTCAGTCAACATACTGAGCAAACGGTCAGACACCATTGGATTTTCATCTAAAAACTTTGCGACTGCTTCACCTGCATTATCTTTATAATAAACCCCAAATAGTTCTTTAGCTTTTGATAAAAGGTTATTTTTATCAGCAACTTGAGAAGTGTCTCCAGTCATTTTTTCTGTATATTGATCAATTTTATCTCCGAGCGATACACGCAAGCATGCAATCACTTCTTGTAGAGAGGATGTAAATAAATCCTCAGTTTTGGTTGCACCTGCCTCGGTTAATAATCGAGTCCAGCCTTTTAAAGCCATCGCAGTATCACCACCAGAGGCAATGTAATCAGACGTTTGTTCGTTTCTAAATATGACTTTAACTAAATTAACAACTCCTTCGTCAACTGGTTTGTCCGCACTTCTTAATTCAGCTACTTTTTCTTTTGAAGCAATGCTTCCTCGATATCCACTCTCTCGAAAATGCATTCCACTAATATCATCACAATGATCACCAACTCTAGCTAGCTCTAACCTAACAGAATTAACATCTGTACTTGGAAATGTTAAGCAAATCATTTCAGCCATGAAGTCTATGCCACTACTTCCACTCGTTAAATCCATAAGTGGCACATTCCTATGAACATTTTTACGGAATGCTTTTACCCTATCCCTGTGATTTTCCCTAGAAAGCTCATCTGCTTCTAATATGTAACCCCTAACTAATGATGGTGTGATATTTCTAAACTCTTCCATTGCTTCCAAAAGACGCTCTGTGTATAAGGGGTTAGTCATGATTCTAGCAACATCTTCGCCTGAAATTGTCTGAAACGTTGTTACACAGCTATTAAAACTAGTGGGTTTGGTGTTTAGCATCCTTTTAAAGAATCTGGCGTACCCATCTTGTTCTAGGTTAGCTTGTAACCAATCTAATGACGACTTCGTTGTATAAAAAACATTTTGACTATTCAAGCCAATTGTCGCCCCCAATTGATGTAAGTAAGCTGGCCGAACTTGAGACAAAATTTGATTGGTTTGAGGATTTTGTACTAAACTCCTAAATCGGTCGAAATCTGTTAATTTCCAGCCTGCGGACATCATGTGAGCCGACAAAACTCCGTTTTGCTCCCAATATGAGGCTCTATCTGGAATTAAAGCATCATATTTAGGATCGTTTGATTGGTCATGAAATCTTGCCAATGTTTGGATATATTCGACTGATAATTCAAACCCATACGCAACTGCAAATGGCGCTATAAATGAATTACTCAGATTCCCGTTTTCAGCTAAGTCTTGTGATAGTGCATCATACACGTCATTAAAATGACGCGCACACATGTCTTTATCATTTTGTATTCCAATTATTAAACTTGCTCTAATTTCGCGTTTTTCAGCATTGTTGAATGTGGAAGCATCAAGATTGTAGTCGGCGAGAAAACTTTGTGGCTGTTCTTTGGCAATTAGTCCCACTAAAGCAGATGTGGCTTTATGATCATCGACAAGAGTATTAAATATTTCTTTTTTGCCTATTAGTACTTTTTTAAGATATCCTTTCGCTCCCTTCCAATATCTCCAGTATTTCTGTGTTTCTTCTGGCATTTGTTCTAATGCCTGCTCAGTGACCAAAGAGGCAAGAGTGTCTAACTCAACAGTCTGGCTTGTGGACAATTCTGTCAATAAATGTTCAGACGCCGATCCATTTACGACATACGTATTAATTTCTTCTCTTCTTTCTAGTATGAATCCATGCAACTCGTCCTCGTCATGTTGTCGCCAAAAATCCCAAAAGACCTTTCCTTCAGCCGTCATTCCTGCCAACGCTTCGTCGGAAATTAATGATGTAATTAATCTGTCGCCGACCCGCAATCTGTCTGATACTAAATTCTCTAATAATAGCTCCGTCGCCACACCATTAACAACCAATAAATCAAAATTCGATCTTTGCTTGATTAGATAATCATGCAAAACGTCAGCATCATGTTTCTTCCAGAAGCCCCAAAATTTTTCCCCTTCATCGCCCATGGATTCCAAAGCGTCCTTTGTGATCATCCATGTCGCTTCTCTGAATATATTTTCTTTATTTCTATTACGAATAGTGTCACGACCAGATGATTCGTCTGCACCTGAAATTAATTCATCGAGCCATTTTTGGGTTGGCACACCTTTTTCATTGACATAAGAGTCTATGTTGAAATCAGCTTCTCCCCGATGCCTAGTTAATAATTCTATATAAGCATTAATCCCCGATGTTTTTGCTTTATTTCGACCATAATGTAGCTGAGGATTTGCATAAGAATCTGCCTGATGGTCAATGAGTAAAAATAGCCTTTGACCGTAACTCTCATTACTGGCTAACTCGCATAAAAACCCCAAGGAAACTTTTCGATTGCCTCGGTTGTCTTCCATTTGAACACTAAATTCGGCGTCTTGATTTAGTTGATGAGCAAATTGCCACACGCATTGTCTACCAGTATCTTTGAGTCCAAAATACTCTCTAAGATCATTTGCCGATATTACGTTTTGACAATATAAACTTGGGATTTCAACTCCAACTCGTTTCAGTTCTGAAACCAATCTTTGCCTATCATCGTCGTTAACACCTGATAAAGTTTTAAATATTTCAACCGTCTGGCTGTTAAACGTTGCAAGAGGATTATTTAGTTCTTCCCTCAGTCTCAATATTTCATCATTAGGAATGGTTGCGAGTATTTTTAGTGTTAATAAATCAGAGTTTGAGCGCACACAAAAACCGTCTGATGTTAATAATTTTTGTCTTTGAGCAATTATCTCGCGCTTTTTATATATACTAAGCCATTCATCTGGATTACGAAGAATAGTATCCCACTGTTCGCCTTGATTATTATTGTTTTGAAGTACGATACTAACAAACGCTCTATCTAGTCCCATCTGTCTTACTTCTGGTCTCAATAGTGTTTGTACTCTACCTTTCATTTCTTCAATAGTTATTTTTTCCTGGCCTATAACAGTTATCACATTCAACTTTGATGATTTTAAGTCATCAGATATCTCAGACAATGGTTTGAACACTTCCCGTACTTCTTCCAAAGAGAAATCCTTTAAAGAATCACCAATATCCTGCCATAAGTAATATCTGCTTAGCGCCCCATCTCCGCCGTCTTGATCCCTCGTCAAAGTTGTGCCTGTTAATTGCGTTATTAATAAAGATTTTTCTAATCTATCTGGATCAGATTTCCTAACATAGTCTTTAAAATCGTATCCATCCGCACTCAAAGGCATTTTCCGACCGTATTTAGCTAGAACTCTAGCATTTTGTCTTAATGAGTCGTTTGCGCAAACAGCTTTAAAGCTAGCTTGATGATTTTCTACAAAAACTTTCGGGTTTGCGGAATCTGTAGTGCTGCGATCATTAAAATGAAATCCCCAACTTACATCAAACCCGTCTTCATATAAATCCCATAACTCAGGTAAATCTCTGTTTAGACTCTCAAGTCTTGCTACGCCTTGAATTAACCGTGTTGGATAATGAAGCAAATGGTCTGCACGAAATCCACTACCGTTGTATGGTCCACCAAGTACCATTTCTCTAAATCCTTTTTCTAGTCTAGGATTATGTGCAAGCTTTAACATGCTGGGTAAAAAATCAACACGCATTCTATGGTTGTCTGATGTGTCTTGCCATAATTTCATAGCTTGATCAATGTTTTCTGGTTTAGCCAACTCTTCAAATTCTCCTTGTGGAAGATCTAATAATGATTGAAATGGCTCAACTATGCGTTCCTTACCATCAACATGACAGAGTTTTTTTCGTCCTTCAACTTCCCACACTTTACAGTCACTAATATCCATTTTCTTGCGACCGTTCAGTCTGCCCAAAGCTTCTGCTATTTGTCTTGCTCTTGGATTATTTGCCACAGATTCCGCATACTCTGCCAGAGTGCCCAGATGGTATCTATCCAGATTTCCATAATCAACTACCTGTCCCAAGTATTGTAATAAAGCAATTGGATCATCACTTACTTCACACAATTTTTGAATTGCTCTGGAGTCGTAAGGATTAAATTGATAACCTTTATCGAATGGCTTGTCATAGTCATTACCTTCGCCATTTTTTGGCCTGTATTCCCTTGTTTTCAGATTTGATCGAAAAAACTCTACGACCGCAATTCCCTTATCAGGGTCTTGGAAGCCCTCTTTAACAAACTGTTCCCTCGCTTTATTTTTACCCGAAAATTCACAGTTTAGTCCTTCAGCCTTTACAGACACCTCGTCTTTTGCGTCTCTCAATTTTTCTGGATTAGCAAGTGCTCGAATTACAATTCGAGGATCATACTTGCAAACTGACCGAAGCAGTCCGAATAGACCCGATATCTGTTCCACTTTGGTTGGTCTTCGATTTTCAGCTTGTGGCTGTATAGGGTCTGATTGATCAATAATTAGTTCGTTCATAATCCAAACTCTAAGCCTGCTAAATCTGGTATAGCATTTAATTTGTTTACAATATCAGAAAACATAGTGTCATCATTAATATCAGGAATTATCTCTAGCACTTTCTCTGATATCTCCTTCACTCTCTCAACAGAAAGCTCCCTATTTTCTAACTTGTTTATTAGGGTGTATCCAATTCGCTGTTGAAGATTAAAAATCCTGCTATTCATCATAACGATAATATCATTAGGATGAATATTTCAGATAGATAGAGCTTGTAGGTAAGTTGTTACAACCAGAATGTTGTTCAATACATCCATGCCTCAACATGGAACAAGGTCAAGCAAGACAAGTTAAAACTGTTGATTTAAGGTCTACTTTTTGGTTAATTTCACTCTAATTACTTTAGGCCATTATTTTGATTCATTTTTTGATAAGGCAATTTTTCCGTGCTTTTAAGATATTTGGAAGCAAATTTGCAAACATTGAGCCAGTTTTTATCAAGATACATAACTGCTTCAGTTTGACCAGACCCTATTAAACTAATGGTTGGAATTGCTACTGAGGTGAGGGTAGAGATTGCAGCTAAAGTAAAGGCGGGAGAAAAAGATACCGATTGGAAAGACCTCTCTATATTTCTTTGATTATACCAGTGAGGCGCCTCAGTCCGATATAATTCGCCTAACGACCTAAACTCGCAGCAATACGGGCATGGTCAAAACCAAAACCAACCATAGGGAACGAGCGCTCCTCGTTCAGCGTACCTATGGTGGGTCACAGCTCGAAAGGGTTGTGTGTAATCGAAAGATTACGGCGTTGGCGGGGAGCGCTGATTGCGTTTCTCACCTTATGTCTTCAACAGCGACAAGATGCTTTTACAGCCGAAGGAATAAAGTTTGCTCAGCTACTGATTTGGATCAAAAACGGTGCGGTGGTAGGTCGACTAGATTACCTCCCTCAACATGAGCTAATCGCCTATGACTGCTTTGGCGGAGCATGGGATGAAATTGGAACTTTTTAAATTTTAAATCATCCTTTAAATAGGATGCATGCAGAAGAAATTACAACTATTTTGATAAATGAAATAAGTCTGTAGTATCTTCATCCTGAATTAAGATTTGTTTAGCACCAGTTTCTTGATGAATGATTTCTATTTTTTTTGAATAATCCAAATCTCGCACTCCTGTTGGACTTTCTCCTGCTTTGATATATGGATTGTTCTCATAAACCTCTAAAGCAACTACTTTAAAATCTTCACTTTCAATAAAATCTACTAAATATCGGCTATGAACTGATTCGTGACCACTAAATGCTCTTTTAAAATCATAAGTAGGTAATTTTTGCTCATGCATATTATTTTTCTGAATCAAATACGATTCCAATTATATACAGAAAATCTTAGTCACCAAATAGCATAACTAATTTTTAGTCAGGTTCAAAGTTCCAAAGTGTAAACATGTCTCTTGATGTGTGGAGTTTGTGGGTCTGGAAACCGTATGTCCCATATGCAAAAGCACCCATCAGGGGTAATTGTACTGTATAAAATGAAGAGTTTTATTTCTTACGATTCAAGCTTTATATATTTAAAAACACACTTTTTCTAGGAAAGACTCTACTGAATTCTACGTAAGATACGTAAAGAAAATCGGATAGCACTTTCGTTCGAGTTTAGGGTTGCGGAGGAGACGCCTTTTATTTTGAACCGCTTCTAGTCCATTTTCATAAGTTAATGATAGCATATCAAATAGATGAAGAAGGAGACTCTGATGCGGCTTAAGAATAAAACAAACAAATCTGACGATTTTAATTCAAAAACTATTTGATGAGAAAACTTTTCGTCCCTCATTCGTTAGTGATTTACTTGAATGTGAAGAAGAAGTCAACATTGAAAGTCCGTTTATATCGTTAGCCAGAATGGATCATTTTTGTTCAGTAACTGCAGTACTAAACTTAAAAATGTTTGGAGATATATCTGTTGCAGAAATAATCCATCCATCATCTGTAGGTGTAACTTTCAAGTTTATCAAATCGCATTCTGGATTTGCTGTTGGAAACAGCTTTTGTAGTAGAGTATTTAACTCTTCTATTCGACCGAGAATTGCATTTTTAAAATCAGGGTTATTTTTCCAATATTCCGCAAATTGTAGTAACCGTTCAGAATCTATGCTCGTTAGATCTGCATCAGCTAATAAATCTGCAAGATATTTTGTGGATGCAGATGCTTTTTCTAGTTCAATTCCTTTTACGTATGGCGAATGTGACAGAACCGTTTGAGAATCCTCTTGCATGTTAACTGCATGAGTGCCCCAAACAGGGGTGATTGAAAAAGAAATTGACCTTTGTTCCAGGAGTAATATTGGAATCCTAATTGATTTGACAGCTAGATTTACACACTCTGCATAACGAGAAAGAAGTTGAGAAGTCATAGCTGAATGAAGGTAGAACTTAACCACTGAATCTTCTTGAGTATCTTTTTTCCACAAACAAACAACACTATCTATACCTTCTTCGATTTTATATAAACGAAGTCCACGAGCAGCATGAAGTTGTTCATACTTACGAGAAAAATGAGGCAGGCTTCGTAAATGGATTGCTGATATCGATGAGAGATCTGCACTTTGAAAATGACTTGGATAATTGTCGTCTTCTTTTGATTTCATATACTTGACATGTGGAGCATGTGGGTCTGGAACCTTTTTATCCTAATACTGAACTATGTAAGCTCTAGTCGTTTTCC
>CAZKVV010000005.1:0-123188 GCA_964556485.1 uncultured Pseudomonadales bacterium
GAAAGTGAGGTTGAGGTTGTGTTGCCAGAAGGCGAACCTCAAGTGTTCGAAGATGGGCTCATCACCCTGTACGGCTTCCCTGAAGTAGCGGAAGCAGTACGCTGGGGTGGTGGCGTTTTGCAGAACAACCCTTGTGGCTTTGAGCCACTGTGTTGGTTGTCTGCGATTGGTGGGGTACTTTCATTTGACCATGCAAATGGTTCAGATGAAGACAATCCGTCCGCAGTTTGGTCCGGTGGGGCCAATGTTGACAACGTCATTGAGGGAATCTGGGGGCAACTGTTGCTCCCAGGTAATGGCTACATGAAAGCCACGTTCCCCCAGGGTTTGATTTTGTTGGCCGACTACGGCATTGACTTCAAAGCTGAAGAAGGTGTGAATTACATCTTCTTGGCCCGAGGTACCTTTGCTGAAGAAGGCGGAACTCAAACCCCCGTCCAATTTTTCGTAAACAAACTCTATGCCGGCGCCATGAAAGTCATGCGCTACCCAATCCAGGATCCAAATGCTGCTGGCTTTTTCAGCTGGGAACATCTGAACGAAGACGTGATCAACGGCCACACTAACGACAACTGTGACTATGACGGTTGCGACACCACCTACATTGTAGGTATGGATCGCAATCGTGGAACTGTCACAATTGTCGGACACACTGTTGAAAAAGGCTACTGGTTGGTATATACCAACACAGGTGAGCCTAAATAACTCTCTGTACCACGTACCACCCTGTTATCGTAAAAAGCCTCCTCCGGGAGGCTTTTTCATGCCAATTTTCAAAAAATGAAGAAAATACTCAAAACACCATACAAAACTATTACTTCAATACGTAAATATCTTTTGTCTCACTTGAATATATCAACTCAAAACGTTTTGGCAATAAACCTCGTTTTCCCTGCTGCAAAAGCTCATCAACTCTTGTGCTCGTTGTCTGACATTGGGGCCACTTATACTCTTTGTTCTTATAGTGAGCAATTGCTTGAATATCATACTTCTGCATCTGCACTATCAAGTCTGTATTAAGTAACAAAGCCAATTCATCATCAGTGAGAAATGGATATTTTTCTCGGGCAATTTCCATTACCAAGTCCCCAAACTCACACGACAACCTATGAATAAATGCATTTGGTTGATCGATAAATCTTCTGGTATCAGGTGTGTTTGCTGCCCAATGGAAATATCCATCAACAATTTTTTTGGAAGTAAATGTGGGAATAGCATCACGCTCTGCTTCGTGGATATTAAAAGGTACGTTCATAACGGCAGTTCCAGGAACCTGATCGATAGCCGAAAAAAAGGTCATATCTACAGGAACTACAAAAAACCTATACGGCACTCTCTCAATAATAACTACTGCTAAAACAATCAACGCCAATAGAAATTGCCTCGATTTGTCTCTAATTCCATCAAGAATCAATACAATCATGACCATGATAATAAGTTGTATCACCACTACAAACCGCCCAGGCTCTGTAATTTGTGCAAAAGGAACAAAATGAGCCAAGTACTGATATGCCCACGTCATACCAAACTCCGTCACTCCTAAAGCGACTGTCCAAACACTAAAGAGGACACTCCCTAAAAATCCTTTGATTGAAAATCTATACCTTGAAAGTAAAAAACAAAACAAAAAAACTATCTCTATCCAACCAACGAAAACTGAGTTTTCTAATCCTATTTTTTCACTCTTTCCGGTTAGAAAGGTAATGAATAATGGCATGAAACTATTGGGAACCAAAAAATCCATAAGCTCAACATCGTGATCTAATGCAATCTCATGTACACTACCTTTCTCGTTCCAATTTCCAGAAACAAATGCATTCATATAGGGTGAAACATACCAAATAAAAAAACTTGCAAAAACAAGGTGAGATGCCAACAGTGGTTTCCATGAGGTAGAAATCTTTTTAAGCAACGTTCCAAACTGCGCCGGATGAAACACTGCGAATGCAACAACAACCAACGGAAAAACGAAACTCAGCATTAAAGCATACTGTAGTGAACCTAAAGTCAAAAAAAACAGTCCAAAAGCAGAAACTATGCTGTGCATGAATGAAATATGCTTGCTTTTGATTATTCTTAACCAAGCGTATGCAAAAAGTGGCCAACCAGCTGTAAAAAGTAAATTATTATGCCCAGCGCCACGTGCTAAAACGTAAAAACTAAACCCATATACTACAGCACCAATAAATGCAACTAACTTACTTTTAGTAAGTTGTTTTGCCAGAATATATGAGAATAAGGCACTAACTAAGTAAGCTATCAATACAGAAATATTAAAGGCTAATGGTTGACCCACAAAAAATAGCAGTAGTACTCCAACAAATACTACAAAACCACCATCAAAACCAACGCCTAAATCAAATCCCACGGGATACCGTAAGTCATAAGAATGTGACAAAAAGTACTCTCCCGAAGTGATTCTCTCGTACAATGCAACTTGATTATATGAAAATTGATGGTGATCACCGCCATCACCTATTAAATGAGTAGTTAAGTACAAACCACTCGGCCAAGTAAACAATAATCCTACAATCAACAGTGTAACTGAAATAATCGCATACTCAACAACAACATGTGATGATAAAAGTTTGTTAAATCGACTAAAAAAACTGTGCATGTATATACAATTATTCTAAAGCAAATCATGTAGCATACAACAGCTACACCTACATGTTACACTTATTTCACAGTTATGATTAGCCTGGTACGAAAGCATTTATCAAAACTCCAAGTTTTGCTACTGTTAGTGGTTTGTGCTTTTATGGCTATTCGCAACACCGACGCCTCTGCCTTCTACACTGGCTGGGACAATATTCATGCAGAACTAAACTTGGGACAATATGCACAGCGCGTTTTCTTTGGTGCCTGGCAAGAACATGAGGGTCTCGGCAGTCCAACTGCCAAAGCTCAACAAGCTGAAGTTTTTCGCCTACCCATACTCTTCCTGTTTCAACTTATATTGCCCGACCATTTCCATCGTTTTGCCTTCATTTTTTTAATGCATGCCATTGGTGGCGTGAGTATGTACTATTATTTATCTACCATTTGGCTGAAAAAATCGAATACCATCTTTAGAAGTTGGATCGCCACGGTGTCCTCACTCTTTTATTTGTTGCATGTGCTTACCCTACAGCAGTTCTACATTAGCTTTGAAATGTTCACCGTTCAGTTTGCGTTTTTTCCATTGCTACTACTCATAATCCACAGACTTGTACAGAAGCCCACCTATACAAAGATGATGCTTTTTGTGCTGGTACAAATTGCAATTGCGCCAAGTGCGCATACTCCAACAGTATTCTATCTTGGCGTAGTTTTCTCGGTTATCTATGCATTTTTTGTCTCACTTGCTACTCATAAAAATGCTGCTGTCGCAACAAGAAATGCCTTACTCATCGGCTTGGCCACAGCATTTTTACATAGTTACTGGATAATACCAAACCTGTTCTACACTTTTTACAACTCGGCATATGTTGCAGAAAGTAAGGCAAATATTTTGTTTGGGCCTGAATCGTTGTGGAGCATAAGAGAAGCAAGCACCACCCACAGCTTTTTGACAGGTCTGCACTATTTACTAACTTGGAAAGATTACAGTTTTGAAAGTCGCTCTCATGTCTATATTTTTGATGAATGGAAAAAGCACCTGGAAAGCTCAACCGTCATCATGCAGATGTACACTTTGGCAATTTTTTCACTGCTGGGTGTTGTAAGTATCATTTTTGACAAATCTCGCACAATTAATAGGTGGGCAATTCTCATTCCATACCTTATCTGTATCAGTTTTATTTGGCTGGGACTTTTCCCAAGTCAGTATCTGTTGCTTCCACTGTTCAACATTTCCGCAGTTCTTGAAGCCTTTAGAAACCCATTCACCAAGCTATCAATACTGTATACCTTCTTTTTAATTGTGGCATTTGCTTCATTTCTTGAGACAACTATTGAAATTCTCCGTAAAATAGTGCCTGTGTCGCCTGCAAAAATGGTCAGCACACTACTGCTAACACTCACCACTACCTATATCTTTTCTATTGCCTCACCATCATTTAGCGGTAACTTTATAAGTGACAAATTAATTGCCCAACATCCTCCTGCATACCAAGAATTATTTGATTACATGAAAACCAGAAACAAATATGAGCGGGTACTTGAAATGCCGTATACCTCGCACGAGGGCTGGGTTTTGCACGACTGGTCAACACCTACTAAAAAGCAAGGCTATCAAGGGATTGGCTTCGTGTTTTTTGGCATTCCGCAAAGTTATCTCACCCCAGATTTTGCCAGATGGAATGCTGCCAATGATTATTTTTACCAAGAACTTCAATATGCAGTGAACACCAAAAATGCGCAACTCTTCAGCACTGTTGTGGAAAAATATTCTGTGCCACTCGTTATCCTCGATGAATCAAGAATTAATCCACATAAACCACATGTTTTTTCCCAAACTCAACAACTCCTAACAACTGCTGGATATACCAAAGTGTGGCAACATGAGTTTTTAGCTGTGTTTGAAAAACAACTCCCCCAAAGAACTGATGGGTTGCTCATCCCCCAAAACTTTAGTTTTACTGATCAGCGAGTTGAAAGAGTGAAAGAAGATACTCGATATAGCGCCCAGGGCCCATATATCCTCGAGCCTGCTATCAACTACACAAAATTCTTTTATCCTTTTGCACACCTCTACCTAGATGATATTCCCTTAGCTGCTTACTCGGAAAATATTAGCATGCTGACAGGAACCACTCCTCCTGGTGACTATATAATTACAATTCCGGGTTTATCTGGTGAAACAATAGAAACAACCATGGCGCTCAAGAGAATTGAAAATACCATTGAAATCATTTTCCCTCACTATACTCTTGTTGCTGGCGACACACGTATCGAACTTCCACAGTTACAAAACCAAACAATTGCACTGCATGCCGACAAATCCGATTTAGTGATTAATGGAAAACATTTTGCTGTGCCACAAAACAGCGTAGCACATATTAGTGTTTCGCTTTCTCGAGATGTGCCACTCCAGTTTTCTGATCCTGATGGCATTCAATTAACTGAGTATTTGCCAGATTGGACAACGCTACAAAAAACAACAACAGCTCCATTTACTGTTATAGATACCGTTGGTCTTGAAATTGCATTTCCAATTGCAACAGCAAACTTGCAACAACGACCTTCTGAAAACTGCAGTAGTGAAAAAGATACCAGCACAATCTTGACAACTTTTGACACTAAGGGGGCAGCAACATATACTGCTGACAAATTTGGAGTAAACTGTAATTCTTTGCCACTCGAATTTATGACTCCGGCTTCTTCCTACCTCCTGCGCATTAAGGGAGAAAACAAAACTGGAAGAAGTAGCAAATTTTTTGTCGATTACTCTGGCCAAGATGTAGTGCATGATGAATATTTACTACCAGAATCAAGCTTTGACAAAACTTATGGACTTCACAAGATATCTACCGATGTACTTGCGCAGTTTTTTGTTAACTGGGAAACTCGATCTTTTGGAAAAATAAGTGAAAATAGAATTGACACCATTCAACTTATACCACTTCCAATTGAACGATTCTCACAAGTCACTTTAGAACGACGCGCTCTCTCTTCTCACTATGGCAATCCCATTACTATTTCAGACTCAAAAGACTATTTTAATTTTATATACTCAGTCACTTTTGCTTGTGAATCAAGTTGCTGGATAGGATTAAACCAATCATATGATCGCTGGTGGATTGCAGTTGATGGCTCTTTTTTCCAACGGCTTCCGCACACCGTTTTTAATAATTGGGCAAACATGTGGCAAGTCACCAACAAACAAACCAAAATGCACATCGTATTTATGCCACAACTGCTTTCACTAGCAGCCTTAGGTACGGCGATATTTGGCGTGGGCTGGCTTGCTACACAGACAATAACTCAAAGAAAAACTGAGAAGAGTCTGAAAAAAAAGCGCGCCAGAACAGTACATATGATCCCTAAACGAACACTTCTTGGTTTTAAACGACAAACAAAGTAAGTATTGTCACAGTCAATGTAAGCAATAACACATACACTTCATTTTGTAATGAAGCGAGTCGTGTCGTTAGCTCTCACCCTACATTTTTTAACTTGGGCATCACTGGCACATGCTCGCGTCGTTATTTCAGAAGTATATGCAAATCCCACAGATGCATCTGAGTGGGTAGAGCTATATAACGATGGGCAGACAGCAGTGGCACTTACCAATTGGCAACTAAAAGACCTGCTGTCTGCCCCTTCTACATTGTTACTTTTCCCCAACTTTGAACTCCAAGCTAACGAAATTAAAGTAGTTGAAGTAAGTGGGCAAAAACTCAATAACACTGGAGACACTGTACAACTTATTGATGACTCGTCATCATTAATTGATAGCTTTTCGTTTTCTACTACCACCAAAGGTTTGTCATGGCATAAGAACTTGAGTACAGGACAGGTCGCTGAATCTGAACCCTCCCCAGGTAGTTTACAACAGCTTTTATTCAGTCCTGAACCTTCACCTCTACCACAACCTACGACATCCCCCATCTTTGCATCACCACCTTCCACACCCACGCCGAGCCCATCTAGTGCGCCAAGTAACATTCTGGATTACTTAACTATACCGGAAATCTATGCCTGTCCTTATTCAGGCGAATCAGAGTGGATTAAACTCACTAACGGTGCAAATCAAGAAATAAGTTTAACTGATGTAGTATTTGTTGATCTTGCAAATAACACCATTTCACTGCCTCAATCACTCTATGCAGCTGAAACAAGGAAGATATTGCTACCGAAAGCACTTCTCAATAATGCTGGTGAAACGCTGTTTATGAGTACACTCACTGGTTCACAAACAAAGGTATTCGAATTTCCAGAATGCCAAATTGGACTTTCTAGTTCGCAATACCCGGCAGGATCACCATCGATTCAACCGTCTGGCACTACAGAGACTTCGGCAACAACTAATACCACAATTAACTCAACAATAAGTGTCTCGCACCTTTCAGCAGAAACATTACAAAGGTTTGCCACTCTCTCCGATACTTTATATGCATTTCCAATCCTAGTACCTCCTCAGAAAAAAGGTAATTCCCCTAATAACCAAATTACAATTGCTGTACCAACAAGAAAGGAACTACCAAAAAGCGGTGTGATATATGCTATAGTAGGCGGATTATTCTGTTGTAGTGCCAGTCTATGGTACTATTGGAAGCAGAAGCACAACTATTTATCATGAATTGGAAAAAAATACAAAAATATTTTATAGCATTCGGACCATCTTTTTTGTGGGCAGGGGTCATTTTTATATTTTCTTCTCAAAGTGTTCTACCTACTGCGGCAACAAATGACTATGACTTCATCTTAAAAAAAGGCGCTCACATGTTTGTGTATGCAGTTTTATTTTTTTTGCTTAACTGGGGATTTTCCATGACAAAAAAACAATATAATCTCAAAGAACATTGGTATGTGCCCACTCTTATTTGTCTTCTCTATGCCATTTCAGACGAGATACACCAAAATTTTGTAGTTAATCGACATCCAACCATCTCAGACATTGGCTACGACATGTTGGGAGTTTTTGCAGTCTATCTAAAAAAGACAGAATCTAACACCTAGCAGTAAGTGAGTAACTATTGACAACATCACAGAGTACTCTACACTACTTACTCTAACACTTTTACACTATATATCGTTTAAAAATAGTACGAGGTAACATGAAAGGGCGAGCATGACAAAATCACAATTAATTGATATCGTTGCAAAAAAAGCTCATCTTACTAAAAAAGCATCTGGTGATGCCGTCGAGGCATTATTTGACGAGGTCAACAGAGCACTTGCAAAAGGTGACAAAGTTGTAATATCAGGCTTTGGAACTTTTTACATTGGTCAAGTAAGAGATAAGCAAGTAGTTCCATTTGGTGACGAAGGCAAAAGACAAACCATCAAAGGCCACAAAGTTGTTAATTTCCGCGTTGGCAAACCTTTAAAGAAAAATGTTTGGTAGTTTTCCTAACAGAAGTAAACAAAAACCTCTGATGAGATTATCAGAGGTTTTTGTTGCATGGTGTTAACAGCCAACAGCAGTTGTGCGCTATACTAACAACTATGTCTACACCAGTTATTGAAGTTACAAACCTGAGCAAATTCTTTACTGTCTATAAAAAACAACCAGGTTTATGGGGATCAATTGAATCACTTTGGCATCGCAACTACGAAACACTTAATGCAGTCGAAAATGTCAGCTTTACCATCTCGGAAGGTGAGGTAGTAGGTTTTATTGGCATGAATGGAGCTGGTAAAACTACGACACTAAAAATGTTGTCAGGCTTACTCTATCCAACACGTGGAACAGTGTCTGTGCTTGGATATACACCCTGGGAAAGAAGGGCATCATTTCAAAAGCAGTTTACACTCGTCATGGGTCAAAAAAATCAACTATGGTGGGACTTGCCAGCAATTGAGACCTTCAATTTAAATAAGGCCATCTATGAAATTCCAGATGCTAAGTTTAAAAAAACCCTCGGCATACTCACGGATCTGCTGGAAATTGGTGATAGCTTGCACATTCAAGTCCGAAAGCTGTCACTCGGCCAAAGAATGAAGTGCGAATTGACTGCAGCGCTACTCCACAATCCTAAAGTTCTGTTTCTCGATGAACCAACCATCGGCCTCGATGTTGTCATGCAAAAAACGTTACGAGATTTTATTTCTGCATATAACAAAGAATTTGGTGCTACAATTCTGCTGACTAGCCACTATATGGATGACGTTAAAGAGCTTTGTAAACGTGCTATTATTATCGATCACGGTAAAAAGATTTTTGATGGATTGCTGCAAGACATTACCGACAAATATGCACGTAACAAAAAACTGTCACTCGTTTTCTCGAAACCAGTAACTAAAAATGAACTCACTCATTTTGGAGTTGTCAAAGAATTTACTGGGGATGGTGCAAAATACACAGCAACGCTGTTAGTTCCTAGAAATAAAGCTACACATGTTGCAGCGAGTATCCTTTCACAATTACCCGTTATTGATGTCACTATCGAAGAACCACCAATCGAAGCAATTATTCGTGAAGTATTCTCGAATGAAAAAAAGTAGTATGTACCTAACTTTTAGAAAATATTGGTCAATTTTAAGTGTTTCTTGGCAAAATGGACTAGTATATCGCATGTCGGTTTTTATGTGGCGGTTGAGAAGATTTCTTGCCACATTAATGGCTCTAGCAATCTGGACAACTATTTATTCCAATACAGGCACACATCCAGTTGCTTTTGGATATGCCAAAGCAGATATGATTAGCTACATTTTTTTAATTGCCATACTACAAAATTTAGTGATGGCATCGGCAATACAAGGACTTGCTCAAGATGTGTATAGCGGCGCAATTAGTAGCCAATTACTTAAGCCACTTTCCTTTACTGCCTACCTCATTATGCAAGAAATTGCTGATAAGCTCAAAAATGTTTCTGCTATGGTGGTGGAGTTTATTGCATTATTTTTTATTTTCAAACCAACCTTAGTTTTTCCTGAACCTTCAACCATTGGAATTTTTTTACTCTGGGCACTCGGAGCGGTTATCCTCAACTTCTGCATTACACTTCTTTTTGGGAGTTTGGGATTTTGGAGTCCAGAAACATGGGGTCCTCGTTTCTTGTTTCACACATTACTTGGATTTACTGCAGGGGAGCTTTTCCCCCTAGATGTCCTTCCCGTAGTTTTCCAAAAAATCATGTATGCGACTCCATTCCCTTATCTATCATTTGTGCAAACCCAGCTTTTTTTGGGAAAGTATACACCTGAAGAGAGTTTGTACCACACAGCAATACTGACGATATGGATTATCTTGGCAGCAGTAGCTGCACACCTTATCTGGAAAAAGGGCCTCCGCAGCTATGAAGCTGCAGGACAATAACATGCAACTCTACCACAAATACTGGAAGGTCTGGAAAACCATTGCAACCAATGCGCTACAAGAAACATTTGTGAATCGCGGTTCAAACATACTTTTCTTTGTTGGCAAAGCGATTCGCCTAGGATTTATGTTACTTTTTCTCTGGGTGCTGAAAACAAACATCACCTCAATCGGTGGCTATACCAGCGATCACTTGGTGGTTTTCTTCCTGGTGTATCAATTTATCGATACTTTTGCACAAATTCTCTATCGTGGAGTGTACCTATTTAGCACTATCGTTCGTCGTGGTGAATTCGACTTTATGCTATTAGCTCCTATCAGTCCACTCTTTCGCGCCCTCACTGGAAAACCAGACATCAATGACGCTCTTTTCTTGATACCATCAACAGCGCTTAGTATCTGGATCATTTCACAACTTTCACTCACCATTACTGTTTCATCGGTGGTGTTCTTTGCATTTCTCATGTGCAACAGTATCTTAATTGCCACTGCTTTACATATTTTAGTGTTAGTTATTGGAATTCTCACTACAGAAGTTGATGGCGTTATTTGGATGTATCGTGACCTCTCCAGAATGGCTCAATTCCCTATTTCGATATACTTAGAACCTCTAAGGTCAATTCTCTATTTTGTTATCCCTGTGGGGATTATGGTAACTATTCCTGCTGAAGTACTTCTAGGCATTACTCCACAAAATACTGTGCTTTTTAGCACCATTTTTGGCATCTGCTTCTTTGTACTATCACTAAAAATTTGGACATGGAGTTTGACAAAGTATCAAAGTGCGAGTAGTTAAATTACCCTAGAAGCAAATAAACTACCTAAAAAAACAAAAGAGGGAGTCGTATAACACTCCTCCCTCATCTCATGGTAGTGTGCTTAAGCTAGAACTATTACTAGCACTAAGCACACCAATACAACTACTGACAAAACTGCGGCCAGTGCTGCTTTTTTGTTATTTTTTGTAAAACAGCGATATGAAACAAAAAAATTTAGCAACATGATGAAAGAAATAATTACTCCCACCCCTCCGTAGCCAAAGATTGCTACCATTTCGTCCATCTTTTTCTCCTTTAGCTTAACTTGCCAGCTTGCTCTAAGCTGATGCTAATAAAAAAAACAACACTATATTATACCATATAGGCCCCGAAATAAATTTCGAGGCCGATTGATAATACAATACAAAATACGTTTTTAGCGCTTTGGAGATTGTCGCTGTCTGCGAGCTTTACCACCAGTACCTATCTTTCTAGTTTCCTTCATTCTATCATCACGTGTCAACAAATCTGAAGGTTTCAACAAGGTTTTGAATGCTGGGTTAAATGCAACGAGTGCTCTAGAAATACCATGAACTACTGCACCCAACTGTGAAGAAACACCTGAACCATTGACGTGTACATTAACACCAAATTGACCTTTGGTACCTGTGAGTTCAAATGGTTTGTTAAAAACTGCTGAAGAGTTAGAAACAGTGCCAAAATATTGACCAACGATCTTGTCATTTACGACAAACTCACCACCACCTTCGTAGATACGAACACGAGCAGTGGCTACTTTTCTTCGACCAACTGCTTCTATGTATTTACCAGTTGGAGCTGTAACAGAAGAGATAGCTGATGAACCAGCACTCTTTTGCACTTTAGTAACTTTACGTTGTGCTTTAACGACTTTTTGAACTTTGTTTGGTTTTTTGCTTAACTTTAATGCCATATGTTGTATCCTTTATGCTTCCTGCTTTATCTGGGCACCGTGCTTGTGTTCTGCACCAGCATAAATTTTAAGACGAGTCATTCTTGGATCACGGAGTTTATTTTTTGGCAGCATATTAACAACTGCTTTTTGAATAATTCTTTCTGGAAAAGTTTGACGAACCTCAGCTAATGTGCGGACCTTCAAACCACCTGGAAAGTTAGAGTGTCTGTAGTACTTTTTGTCTTCTTCTTTATTACCAGAAACAACGACGTCTCGAGCATTAATGACAACTACAAAGTCACCACCATCAATGTGAGGAGTGTACTCTTTTTTGTGTTTACCAATAAGTTTTTTTGCAATTTCGACAGCAACAGTACCAAGGACTTGGTTCTTAGCATCAATAAGATGCCACCCTCTTACAACTTCACTGGTCTTCTGCATGTATGTTTTTTTCATGATCTTTTCTCGCTATTAGGTTTTTTTTGCTGCTTTCTTAGGTGTAGCAACCTTCTTCACTTCTGGCTTTGGTGCCTGTTCTGTTTTTGGCTTCTTGAGACTGCCAACCGTTGCTGGTTTCTTTACAAAAGCTAATGAAACAACTTTTGTGTTATCGCCACGTCGTGAACCAACTGGAGTAATTCTGGTAAAACCAGAAACTCTGTCAGTAAATTCTGGAGCAATTTTTTCAACTAAAGTATTCACCACATCTCTTGTACCAAAAAATCTATGTAGATTTCTTCGTGAAGTGATTGAGTCTACTTTTGCTTTACCAATAAGACTATCAGCAATGCGTCGAGTCTCTTTAGCTTTTGCAACGGTAGTGACAATTTCTCCGGTCTCGATAAGAGATCGAACTAAGTTACGAAGCAACATCTTGCGATGGTTTGTATCTCTATTCAATTTTTTTGCTTGTATTCTATGTTTCATAGTCAGTCAGTCAATCAACACGTATCAGTGAGGGGGTTATTCACCCAAGCTGACCCCCTTCTTTTGCAGAGCTTCATCAATCACGACAACACTCTTACCACCTAAATTCTTCACTTTTGCGATCACCGTTCTTGGAGCACCTAATAAGTCGCCAACTGTTTCGAAACCACCTTTGCGAAGTGCGTTAGCAATTCTAGTTGGCAAATCAAGCTCTTCAACTGTGAGTCTCATGACTTCTTGCTCTTCTGGAGATAATGAAACCTCAAGCTTTTCTTCAATAGCTACAACTGGCTCGTACACTTGAGTGAACTGTCTTGATAATATTTTTGCAGCTTGTTGTACAGCTTGTAATGGAGAGATAGTGCCATCTGTTTCTACATCAAGAATAAGTTTGTCATAGTCTGTTCTGCGACCCACACGAGTCTGCTCGACTTTATATGAAACTTTAACTACTGGGCTGAAAAGTGCATCAAGCACAATATCGCCAATAGTTTTAGCTCGTTTTTCATCAGATACTACGTATCCCAAACCTGATTCAACAGTCATCTCGACATCAAGTTTGGCACCACTTGCTAATGTTGCAATAACTTGGTCTTTGTTAACCACTTCAAAACCTGCTTCTGGAGAAATAGATTCAGCCGTAACAACAGTTGGACCTTTGGCAGTCAATCTCATCACACCTGCTTCACCTGATACCGACTTAACACGAACTTGCTTTAAATTAAGAGCTAACTGCAACACATCTTCTTTAAGTCCTGTTACTGTTGCGTATTGATGATCAGCACCTTCTACTCTCATAGAAGTAATTGCTGAACCTGGTAATGAAGTTAAAAGTACTCTACGAAGTGCGTTACCAAGAGTATGACCGTAACCTTGCTCTAGTGGTTCCATGCTAATAATAGCTTTTGAACCAGATATACTCTCATCCACAACCTGGAAGGATGGGTTCATTATTGGGTAGTTTTGCATTGTTGTGCTCATAGTTTGTTTCCTTTGTTTCTCCTCTCACCATTGGTGAAATCTGTTACAGGGTATGTATATACGCTATCTACTGTAATACTCCACAATTAACTGTTCTTGTACTGTTTCTGTAATGTCAGTTCGCTCTGGTAATCGAGTAATTTTAGCGACACCACTTTTACTTTGAATCCAAACTGGTGGTTGGATTTCATTTTTCAACATATCTGATACACCTACGATTTTGGTAGCCTTGGTTGTTAATGTAATGACATCTTCAACTTGAACTCTATAAGATGGAACATTCATCATTTTTCCATTTACACAAACATGACCATGTGACACTAATTGTCGCGCGTTTGCACGTGTGTTTGACCATCCAGCTCTAAATACCACATTATCAAGTCTGCGCTCTAACAAACTGAGTAAAGCTGCACCAGTTGCTGTTGGATTCTTTGATGCTGCTTCATAAAGCTTGCGAAGCTGCTGTTCAAGCACACCGTAGATGTACTTCAACTTTTGTTTTTCTTGTAATTGCACGCCGTAGTCAGAAAGTTTTCTGCGAGATTTTGCTCCATGCATTCCAGGTCTTATGCCTAGTCTACGAGCAACCTTCAAAGCGTTAGACTTCAAACCCAAATCTTCACCAATTTTTCGTGAAAGTTTGTTACGTGGTCCAGTATATCGTGCCATATCTTAATTCCTATTTGTTATGCTTTGCTTTTCTTGGTCTTGTACCATTGTGTGGATCAGGGGTCATGTCAGCAATCATACTAACTCTAATTCCCATAGCCTTGAGTACACGAAGAGCTACATCTCTACCAGGTCCAGGACCTTTAATGAACACATCCATTTGACTCATGCCATAGGCTTTTGCTTTGTTTACAGCGTTCTCAACCGTAATAGTGGCTGCGTAAGGTGTAGATTTTCTTGAACCAGTAAATCCAGACTCACCTGCAGATGACCAGCACACAACATTACCTTGCTCGTCGGTTATACTTACAAGAGTAGTGTTAAAAGTTGCGGTCACGTACAAGCGACCTTTTTGGATTGCCCTTGTGACTTTTTTTATTTGTGGTTTTTTACTTTGAGTGACTTTAGCCATGATCTGAATTCTTACTTATTATTTCTTTGATGCTTCAATTTTTGCTGCCATTTCTTTGGTCATAGCACCAACTGTTCTTCTACGCGCACCACCGCGGGCGTTACGAGAGTTAGTTCTGGTTCTTTGTCCCCGAGCCGGTAGCTTAGCAATATGACGAAGTCCTCTGAAACATCTGATTCTCTTCAAACGATCAATGTTGTCGTTAACATCTCTACGAAGATCACCTTCAAGCATTAAGCCATCGAGTGCTCTCTGAATTCTATTTACTTCATCAGCAGTTAAGTCTTTTGCACGCTTGTTGCTATCAACATTAGCTACACTAAGAACATCTGCCGAAACTTTTACACCCACGCCATATACTGCTTGCAATGCGTAGAATATTTTTTTATTTTCTGGTATATCAACACCCACAATACGTGGCATACTTTTCCTTTATCAATTATCCCTGACGTACTTTGTGATTTGGATCAGAACAAATAACACGTGCAACACCTTTACGTTTGATGATCTTGCAGTGGAGACATCGTTTCTTGATCGAAGATTTTACTTTCATACAGGTTCTTTTCTTTTTTTGCCAGGGTTGAACTATACCTCAAATCTTAAAAAATGAAAAGTATTAATTTTGCTGCGTTTCATTTCTCGTTGATCTATAGGTAATTTTACACTTTTTGAGGTCATATTTGGATACATATCCTTTGATTGTATCACCAGGCAGAACACGAATTCGATACAATCGCATCTTGCCAACTAAGGTGCCGAGCAAAGTTTGACCTACAATAGGGGCTACAGGTGAGGCGGTAACCAAGATACGAAACATCGTATTAGGTAAACATTCCTCGACTACACCTTCCACTTCAAAACGATCATCTCTGTCAGACTTATCGCTTGTCGTATCTACTTGCCTCTTAGCTTTCGCTGATCTTTTGTGTTCTTGTACTTTTCCCATAATGTTTAGCTGTTGGATTCAATAGATTCAAACAGAACTTGTATTATACCAGATTACGCAAGTGGTGTCAGCACCTCCGGGCCATTCTTTGTAATTAGTACTGTTTCTTCAAACATGCCTGCCAGTGAGCCATCTGCTGTTCGATATGTCCAACCATCTTTATCAACCACTAATTTTGGATTTCCTGCCGAATACATAACCTCTATTGCAACAGTTTGACCCTCAACAAAATGGCGTTTTTTATCAGATCGCTGAGTAAAGCAAGGAATAGCTGGATCCATATGGAGCTCTTCTCCAATACCGTGACCTGTCAACTGATACACAATACCATATCCATATTTCTTCAGACCCTTTTCCATCACCAAACTAACGTCATAGATGGTATTTTTTACTTTAGCCTGAGAAATAGCGTTTGTTAGGATGTCTTGGCCACGAGATAAGAATAGTCTTGTGCTTTCAGCTACCTCACCAACAGCAAAAGTAATAGTTGTATCGAGATGATATCCATTACTGATTAATCCAAGATCAATGGTAATAATATCTCCATTATCAACATATTTGCCAACCGGAATTCCATGACACATTTCATCATTTTTCATAATGCAGGTTGCCCAATGGTAACCAGGAACTGTTGAAAAACTCGGTTTAAACCCTGCAGCGGCAATAAGTCGTTGCGCTTCAGCTTCAATAGCATCAAATGTCATTGTTGGGGTGACAAAGCGTTGCAGAGCACCTTTAATTGCTCCCAATGCTTTTCCGCCCGTTCTCATATATTCAATTTTTGCCGTGTTCATATCTCGTGCATAAAAAAGCTAGCATGCCATACGATCATTGCTAGCTTTTTGGTAGGTGCTTTATTTGTTTTTTTTGAGAGCATCAATGCCAGCCAGAATGTCATTAAAAACCGTATCAACATCGTTCTCACCATTCACTGCAACCAGCTTTCCCTGCTTTTTATAGTATTGGACCACTGGTTCGGTTAGCTCGTGA
This sequence comes from uncultured Pseudomonadales bacterium, assembly GCA_964556485.1. Lineage (GTDB taxonomy): Bacteria > Patescibacteriota > Microgenomatia > UBA1400 > PJMF01 > CG1-02-43-31. The sequence continues at coordinate 16,525 of CAZKVV010000005.1, forward strand.
AACAAGGCAATTCTTTTCCTAATAGCATGCAGAGTCTCATCTTCTCTGTCACTTGCTCTACCAGCAATACGCCAGAGCGCTTCTTTATCGGAAACATCTAAGAAAATTACGACATCTACTCCGCCGTTAAAAGCTTCTGCTTGCACTTCAGTTCTTGGAAATCCATCGAGAATGTAGCCTCTACTATATTCATCTTTTTCTAAATACGTAAGCACTATTTCAAGTACAGTCTCATCGGGTACCAGAGCCCCAGAATTAAGGGTCTCCTTTAGCCATCGACCTAGTTTCGACTTATCTTTAGCCATACCTCTAAAGATATGACCAGAGGAAAGATAGGGAATATCAAACTTCTCTGACAAAAAGTTGCCCTGTGTTGATTTTCCTGCACCTTGAATACCAATTAGCACCATTTTCATTACAAACTCTCCATGATCATATTCGTGATCTCAACTACTATTATACTAGAGATATTTATCATAATTCTGTTCCACAAGTGAGCTTTCAGCTTGTTTATACGTTTCAATAATAACCGACACCACAATGAGCAAACTGGTGCCACTAACAGCTAATGAACCAATATCCGTGAATAATTGTGCAATGAGTGGTAATAAAGCAATGGCGCTAAGGAATAATGCGCCAACTAAAGTGATACGTATTACTACAAACTCTAGGTATGACTTTGTTGCAGCGCCTGGACGTGTCCCAGGAATAAATGCACCAGACTTCTTAAGTTCGGTGGAAATATCTTCAGCATTAAAGAACAACAGTGCAGAAACGAATGAAAAACCAAATACGATTAGAAAGTAGGTAATCATATACACTGGCGATGTTTGAGCAAACTGAATTGTAAGGAATTGACCAACTGAAATAAGTTGATCGATTTGACTTGCTAAGAGCAAGCGAGCTAAGAATGCAGGAACGAGCATGATTGAGACCGCAAAGATAATTGGCATAACACCAGAAACGTTTACCCTAATTGGCAAATGTGTTTGTTGCCCACCGTATACTTTGCTTCCTCGAACTCGTTTAGCGTACTGAATTGGGACTTTTCGTACCGCATCGTTCATAAATACGGTTAAACCAATCACAGCGATAAAAACGGCTACAAAGGACAAAAGTGTTATCCATTGACCGGAATTTGAACTCAGAGCTATCTGACTGAAAGTTGTTGGGGCCTGACTTAAAATACCACCTAACAGGATCATGGAAATACCATTTCCCAATCCTGATTCTGAGATGAGTTCACCCAGCCAAGTAATCACCATGGCGCCTGCAACTAAGGTGAGAATCATAGCTACCAGTGAAAGAGGATCTGAGGATTCGAGAAGATTTTGTTGTCTGAGCAATGCTAACACAGATAAACTCTGGAAAACCGCGAGTGGTACTGACAAAAATCGAGTATATTGGTTAATTTTTTCTCTACCAGCCTCACCATCCTTCTGCATTTCTTTGAGTGCCGGTACCACCATACCTGATAGTTGAATAATGATAGATGCAGTAATAAATGGACTAATACCAACAGCCATGACAGAAAAGTTGGATAACGTACCACCAGAAAAAATATTGAGCAAACTAAGGAATTGGTTTCCGGCAAAAAGAGCCTGTAGCTGAGCTACATTAACACCAGGAACTGGAACATGTGCGAGAAATCTAAAAACAAGGAAAATGCTTGCAGTAAATAAGAGCTTCTTTCGTAACTCTGGATTTGAAACAACTTTTTGTAAAAATGTTGTGATCTTTTTCATCAATCCTCAAGTTATAAGTCTCAAGAGCACTACTGTACTACAAAAGACTAAGCGATACTACCACCAGTTTTTTCGATAGCATCTTTTGCAGCGACACTTACAGTCACGCCTTGCACAGAGACTTTGCGTGAAAGAGTGCCAGTTGCAATAATTTTTGCTTTCTTAAAACGGACGTCAATTACTTTTTCAAGTTTAAGAGCATCAAGCGTAATCACTTCTGCTGTCATTTTTTCAATTTCAGAAAGAGTTACTTCAGCTGTTGGGCGAACTACATTGAAGCGGCCTTTACCACGAAGCATTGGTAATCTTTTGATGAGTGGAAGTTGACCACCTTCAAACCAAAGCGCAACTTTACTACCCTGGCGAGATTTATATCCTTTCTGACCTCGGCTAGCAGTGTGGCCACCTTTGCCAGAACCATATCCTCTTCCAAGACGCTTTCCAGCAGTGGTAGTTGTTTTGATAAGTTGACTAAGTAATGACATACAATCCCTGTTGCTTTGCAGCACTATTTATCTATTTGGCAGCTTGTTTAGCTGGCTTACGTGAAATCTTTTTTTCAGCTGGAGCGTTTTTTACTTCGCTTTTTGCTTGTACTGGAGCTGCAGGATCATGTGACTCTGCACGCTTCTTATGTTTTTCCTGCAATTCCTTTTCTTTTTGAGCTTCCTCGGCTTCAGAATCAGCAATCGACTTAAGTTTAACGCCTTTGAGTGTGACGATTCGCTCAATCTGCTTGAGTGCTTCGAAAGTAGCGTACACACTTGAAGCTTTATTTTCTGAACCAAGAATCTTGCTTGAAATGTCTCGCACACCTGCTGCTTCGACAACTGCTCTTACTGGGCCACCTGCGATAACTCCTGATCCCTTAGGAGCTGGCTTAAGCAATACTCTACCTGCGCCCTTCTTAACTAAAATAGAAAAAGGGATTGTTGTACCGTTGAGTGGTACGGTAATCATACGCTTACGAGCTTTTTTAATGCCTTTTTTGATAGCTGAAACAACGTCGGTTGCTTTACCAAGACCGACACCAACTTGGCCTTTTTTGTCACCAACAACCATAAGCACAGAAAATCCTACGTTGTTTCCACCTTTTGTCTTCTTGGAAACACGAGAAATTTGGATAACCTTTTCATCAAATTCTTTTACTTCAGTCTTCATATCTTTATTTCTGCTTATACTTCTATACCTTGAGCTCTGAGAGTCTCAGCAATCACACTTACTCTTCCATGATACTTATATTGACCACGGTCGAACACAACTGCTGTAATTTTCTTAGCCTTCAGTCCTTTTGCCAATTCTGCAGCAGCAAGAGCTGCTAATTCTTTCTTAGTTGCAGTCGTTTTCTTGTCTTTTCTCGTAGAAAGATCACTTGTAGCGATAATTGTCTTTTGCGAATCGTCATCAACGGCTTGCATGTATGTGTATTTGTTTGATCTAAACACAGTCACTCTTGGGCGCTGTGCAGTACCACTCAACTTAGAGCGAACTCTTAATTTTCGTTTTTGTACTTTAGTTAGTGCGTGCTTAATAGTTGGCATAGTTCTTTCTTCTCAAAACTAAGAGGCTGCTTTTCCTTGTTTTCTTCGGACAACTTCGTCTTCGTATCTGATTCCTTTACCTTTGTAAGGCTCTGGCGGTCTGATTCTGCGAATTTCCGCTGCCATCTGTCCCACTTGTTGCTTATCTGAACCTTCGATGTGGATGGTGTCAGTACCCTCAACCTTTAATGAAACTCCAGGTCTAGCTGCAACATCAACTGGATGAGAATAGCCAACTGCTAATTGAACACCTTGACCTTGAGCCTTAGCTCTATATCCAGTTCCAATAAGCTTAAGTGTTTTCTTAAAACCATCAGTGACACCAATAATTGTGTTATTCACCAAACTGCGAACTAAGCCATGAAGAGCCTTAGTAGTTTTCTCATCATTACTACGTGAGACCAGCACAGCTCCTTCTGCAACTGTAACTGAAATTTTTGCTGGAACAGCAGTTACTAACTGACCTTTAGGTCCCTTAACAGTTACTTCAGTAGCTGTTGCTGTAACAGTAACTCCCTGTGGGATACTGATTGGTGTTCTTCCTATTCTAGACATATTGTTTTCTTTTCAAGTAGTGCCTACCAAATCTGGCACAATAACTCTCCACCGACATTTTCTTTTCTTGCTTGAGTATCGGTCATTATACCTTTACTTGTAGACAAAATAGTAATGCCATACCCTCCCAGTGTTTTTGGAATCGCACCAGAGGCTGTGTATAATCTTCTTCCTGGTTTAGAAAGTCGTTTAACTTCACTAATAGCTGGTTGTTTACCAACATATTTTAGGGCAACTACAATTTTAGAAAAAGGCATATCGCCTTGAACTTTAACTGAGTTTATGTAACCCTCGTTTACCAAGATGTCTGCAATAGACTTCTTTAGGTTAGAAAATGGTGCTTCAACAACATTCAATCTAGCCATGTGAGCGTTCTTGATTCTGATGATAAAATCTGCAATTGGATCGGTCATACTCACCTTGATTACTTACTGGACTTAACTACACCAGGTAGTTCGCCTTTAACTGCTAATTCTCTAAATGTTATACGGCTTAACCCAAAGAATCTCATGTATCCTCTGGGACGGCCTGATATTTTACAACGGTTTACGCCTCTAGTCGAGAACTTGTTTACTTTTTTCTCGCCACTGAGTTCGTAAGCTGTTCTTTTTTCTAGTAGTTTCTTAGATTTTGCAATCTTAGATTGTTTAGCCATGGAGCGCTTCCTTTACTTCTGATCTTCTTTTTCAAATGGTACACCAAGCAATTCAAGAAGTCTGAATGCTTGTTCGTTTGATTTTGCTGAAGTTATAAAGTTAATTTGTAACCCTCTAACACTTTCAATAGAATCATACTCTATTTCAGGAAAAATAATCTGTTCCTCAAGTCCCATACTGTAGTTACCTTGACCATCAAATGCTGTTCTTGAGACACCTCTAAAGTCTTTAACACGTGGAAGTGCAACAGAAATCAATTTAGTCAAGAAATCCCACATATACACACCTCTAAGCGTAACCATAACGCCCATAGGGTCGCCAGCTCTAAGTTTGAATCCAGCGATAGACTTTTTTGCGAGAGTGATTTGAGGCTTTTGACCACTAATCACCTGCATCTGAGTAAGTACGTTATCAATAATTGGTTTACGAGCACGAGGATCTTGTGGATCAGTAATGCCGACATTAATAACAATTTTCTTTAGTTTTGGCACAGCCATAACATTAGCAATTTTAAACTCATCTTTGAGTTGTGCTGCAATAGTGGATGTGTATTGTTCTCTTATATTTGACATAGTTACTTCTTAGCTGGTGCCTTTTGTGGAACTTCTGCGCCAGTCTTCTTAAACACTCTAGTTTTAGTGCCATCTTTGGCAACTTTATAGCCGATTCTATCTGGTTGACCTTTATCATTTAAGATAGCGATCTTTGCTGTTGATAACGCACGTTCAACTAAAACACGATCACCTGTTCGGCCACCAACTGGACGAATATGTTTCACGTATTTGTTTATACCTTCAACAACAACAGTATCTTTAGCTGGTATAACACGTACTATTGTACCTGTTTTACCTTTGTCTTTACCTGTTGTTACTTTGACGTTGTCACCTGTTTTAAATTTCATATCTCATTTCAAATTACAAGACTTCTGGAGCTAAACTAGCAATCTTACCAAATCCATTGTCTTTAACTTCACGAGCTACAGGGCCAAACACACGAGTTCCAACTGGAACTGGATTTTTTCTTGACTCTACTATAACTGCTGCATTATCATCGAATCGAATGTATTCACCATTCTTTCTTCGTGATTCTTTTCTTGTTCTAACAATAACTGCTTTTACTTTTTCACCTTTTTTAACAGTGCCATTGGCATCTGCTTGGATAACTGAAGCTGCAACCACATCTCCAACATATCCAAATCTGCGTCTAGAACCGCCATGAACTTGAATAACTCTCAGTTTCTTTGCGCCACTGTTATCGGCTACTTGTAGTACTGTACGTAATTGAATCATAGCCGACTCCTACTTCCCAACCTTCTTAACAACAATAAAGCTCTTTGTTTTACTGATCGGTCTACAAGGCATTATTTCTACCACATCACCAACTTCTAAAGTTACGTCTGCATAATGACATGCGAAGTTTTTGGTTCTCTTCACAGACTTTAAGTACATAGGGTGTTGCCACATACGCGCAACACTAACTTGTGCAGTTTGCGCTGTTTTTACTGATTCGACTATACCTTGTATCGTTTTCATACGCGTCTTTATTTGCTAGCTAGCTCTTTCTTTTTGAGCACTGTTTTAACTCTGGCAATATCATCTGCAAGCAAAGCAATGTGAGTATTCTGTCTTCTACCTGCTTTTTTCTCCAAACGAGCTCCAGCAAACTCTTTAATGAGTTCTGCAACCTGAGCTTGCAACTCAGTTACGCTCTTTTCATGTAGTGCTCTTATATCATTTCTTTTCATGTTATTTTCCAATTGTTGCAGTTTTAACTGACAATTTATGACCAGCTTTTCTGAAAGCTTCTTTGGCCATGGTTTCTGTTACACCTGCTATTTCGAATAAAACCATTCCCGGTCTTACTACTGCTACGTATGTATCTATAGCACCTTTACCTGAACCCATTTTCACACCAACTGGCTTTTTAGTAATAGGCTTGTGAGGAAATACTCTGACCCAATACTTACCCGCACGCTTAGTCATAAACGTGATTTTTTTACGAGCTGCTTCAATTTCTCTCGTGCTCACCCAACCAGTAGTTGTAGCTTGCATTGCGAAATCACCGAAAGCAACAGCCGCACCACGTACAGCTACACCTCTTCGTTTACCTCTAAACTGTTTTCTATATTTACTCTTTTTAGGTTGTAACATATCTCGTTATTCAGGTATCGCTTATACTATTTCACCCCTGTTGATCCACACTTTAATACCAACATATCCAGATCTTGTTGCTGCTGGCATTTGATAGTAATCAATATCAGCACGAATTGTCTGTGTTGGCACACTACCCTCGAAGTATTTTTCGGTGCGACCAATTTCAGCACCACCAATTCTTCCTGCTAGAGAGATCTTCACGCCTTCTGCTCCAGCTTGCATTACCTTCTCGAGAGCTTGATTCACTGCTCTACGATGTGGAAAACGCTTCATAAGCTGTTGTGCAATTCTTTCAGCGACCAACTTAGCACTGAGGTCCGGCTTAGATACTTCTTCAACACGAAGATCAATCTTAACCTTATCTTTCTTTTTCTTAGCTACATTAAGGATTCTTTCTATCTCACCTTTAACGACTTCAAGGTTTGCACCACCTCTACCAATTACCACACCTGGCCTAGAAACAAAAAGGACAACTCTGATTGCGGTCAAAGATCTTTCGATCTCGACTTTAACCAAACCGGCACTTTCTAACTTGTTCTTCAAGAATACTCTCAACGAATAATCTTCGAGAACTTTATTAGAATAGTCTGTCTTATCTGCGAACCACTTCGACTTCCAGGTATAAGTGTTGCCTAATCTAAAACCGATTGGATTTACTTTTTGTCCCATATGTTTTATGTTGTTTCTCTTTTACTCAAGAACTATGTATTTTACTACAAAACTTTACTTTTTACTCACTGACTTTTTAACAACAGCTTTCTTCTTAGCTGATACCTTTGTTTCTTTTTTAGAAACGGCTGCTGGAGCTACCTTTGTTTCTGCTGCAACCTCAACTTTTTCTGCAACTTTACTGCTCTCAGATTTCTTCGGCCCTTCACTCGTTTGAGCAATTGGAGCGACTACTCCCGCTTCTAACTCGACAGTAACATGACATGCTCTTTTCAAAATCGCATGAGCTCTTCCACGACTTACTGCTCTAAATCTGCGATATCGAGGACCTTCACTGATAATAATGTTCTTCAAGTTGAGCTGCTCGAAAGTATATCCATGGTTGTGTACTGCGTTAGCAATTGCCTGCCTAACAACTTTAAGTACTACCAATGATGCTTTTTTCTCCAACACAGCAAGTTGCTTAATTGCTGTTTCAAGATTCATTTTCTTGACGGCATTCGCAACTAAACGAACTTTACGTGCCGGTTGTCTGCTGTTGTTTTGTGTAGCTGATATTAACATACAATTTCTTACCTTTTTCCAGATATCTTTAAGTCTTAGTAAGTAAGCGTTTGACAATCTTACCGTGACCTCTGAAGGTTCTTGTTGGTGCAAACTCACCGAGCTTGTGGCCAACCATTGCTTCAGAAACAAATACTTCGACAAAATTCTTACCTTGATGTACCATAAAAGTATGACCAACAAAGTCAGGAGAGATGACACACTCTCTACTCCAAGTTTTGATTGGCGTCTTTGTTCCACCTGCTTTCTGAACCATAACTTTTTTGAGAAGCTTTGGATCAATGAATGGACCTTTTTTACTTGAACGTGACATATCTATTATTCCTCTTGTTTATTTTGCTGATAAATCAGCACATTTTAACAATTACTTAATTCTTCTATCTCTTACTATCAACTTGTCGGTTCTGTGATGCTTCTTACGTGTCTTCTTACCTAAAGCATGTTTGCCCCATGGAGTCTTTGGATGCTTCATACCAACACCAGATCTGCCTTCACCACCACCGTGCGGATGTGAATCTGGATGTTGTGCAGTACCGCGAACTGTTGGGCGAATACCCATGAGTCGTTTTCTGCCAGCTTTTCCAATTTTTCTATTCTTCCATTCTTGGTTACCAACTTGACCGATTGTTGCATAACATTCAGCACTTACTAAACGTAATTCTTTTGAAGGAAGCTGAACGGTAACAAATTTTCCATCTTTAGACTGAACAATTGCGCCTGTACCAGCGCCACGCACCATCTGAGCACCTTTCCCTGCGCGAAGCTCAATGTTGTGAATGAACATACCAATTGGTATGTTCTTGAGTGGTAAAGCATTACCAACTTTTGCATCAACTTTTTCACCAGAAACGATAACGTCACCTTCAGCTAGTCCTTGAGGAGCAACGATATAAGCTTTGTCACCATCTGCGTAATACAAAAGCGCAACGTTAGCACTGCGCATTGGATCGTACTCAATTCTTTTAACTGTAGCAGGTACACCAAACTTTGTGCGTTTCCACTCAATGACGCGCAACTTTTTCTTAACACCACCACCGCGATGTCTGACAGTTACACGGCCACCAAATCCTCGACCTTGTCTTTTGATGTGTCCAGAAGCCAATAATGCTCTCTCTGGTTTGCCTGACCAAATTTCACTGCGATCAACATCAACTTGATGTCTTCTGCCGGGGGTTGTGGGTTTACGAGTTAATAACATACCTAAATCCTTACGCCTTCGTGCTTTCTGAAATATCGAAAAGGTTTATCGAGTCACCTTTTTTTAAGGTAACAAGAGCTTTTTTGACTTTAGCTCCAGCAACTTGTAATCTTCTCTTACCAGTTTTGTGGGCAACTGCTTGATTCATAACGGTACGAACAGCTAATACCTTAACAGGAAATAGTTTTTCCACTGCTTCTTTAATCTGGTTCTTAGTAGAATCCTTGCTCACTGCAAAAGTATAGGTATTTTTTGCATTAGCAAGTCCGAGTGACTTTTCGGTAATAACTGGTTTAACGATACTGTATGCGTTCATGTCTATTTTTATTCTTTACTTGTTTTCTTTTTTGTCTGCGCAGCAAGTCTGACTTCTAAGAGCTCAAGAGCCTTAGGTTCAAAAATGATTGATGCAACAGCGCTAATATCATGTGCATTAACCAATGCAGCTGTACTAAGGAGTACATTTGGAATGTTGGCGATTGATCTTTCAACCAATTCATTACGATCTGCCAAAACTATCAATACCTTTTTGTTACCAAGCTCAGATGCTAAAAGCTTTACAGCTTCCTTAGTTTTACCTGTAAGTGAAGTGAGTTCAGCGCAAACTTTTACGCTTTTAGCTTGAGCACTAAGTGCACATATTAATGCTTTTAATTTCATTGTTCGAGAAAGTGATAAATTCCAGTTTTCAATTCCCTTTGGACCGTGAGCCACACCACCACCTACAAAAATTGGAGCACTTTGGGCACCATGCCGTGCATTGCCAGTACCTTTTTGCTTGTACATTTTTCGTTTTGTTAAGTTGACTTCAGATCTAGTCTTTACTTTACTAGTACCTTGGCGAGCATTCGAAAGATAGACTCTAATTGCTTGAGCGAGCAACACTTTGTTTACTGGCGCACCAAACAATGCGTCAGAAACAGTTACTAAACTCTCTTTACCAGTGGCTGTGATGCTTGCTACTTTCATTATTCTGCACTTTCAGTTTCTGCAACTTCCTCAGCTATTTGAGCAACAGCTTGCTCAGGAAGACCTGATGCTTTTCTGTCGAGCTCAACGTGCTTCTTTTTACCTGATTTTGAAATCTTAATATCACTCATAATAGATCCAGGAATTGGACCACTAAGCCAAATTTCACCAGTTGATTCTTCGATATGAAGAACTACTAAACCAGCAACTGACTTAGCAACGTTACCGTAATGACCAGGCATTTTCTTACCCATCCACACACGACCGGGAGTTGTGCCTGCACCAATTGAGCCTACAGCACGTGCTCTATCCGATTGACCATGAGTTGCTGGACCACCATGGAAACCATGTTTCTTCATTGCACCTGCAAACCCACGACCTTTGATAAAACCTTGAACTGAGACTACATCTCCTACTTCGAGAATTGAAGCTAGCGAAACTTGCTGACCAACTTCATACAAACTAGCATCTCCAAATACTCTCGCACCCTTTATGTTCTTAAAACCAGAAGAAAAGCCACTCTTTTCTAATCTAGCTCTGAGTGGCTTAGTCATATTCTTAAGTTTTTTTGCACCAAATCCAACTTCGAGAATTGTACAAGAAAGTTGTTCTCTTGTCTTACTATTCTTATCAAGTACTAGGGTTTCTTTTTTTCCAACAATATTATTAACACCAGCTTGAACTCTAGTTACAGCCAAGCGCTTGCCGTTCTTGGTCCAGGCTTGTGTCATTCCGATCTTGGTCACAAAAAAATCTGTTAGCATAGCAATATGTTTCTAGTTTTCTAAAGTCCGTATTTTGGTTTAGGCTCCTTTTAGTTGGCAGAGCGACTCCTTCTATTATCACTTTTGATGACAATATTCTTGATATCCATAAACTACATTTTAATCTGAATTGATACACCTGCAGGCAACTCTAAATGCATGAGCGAATCAATTGTTTTACTGGTAGGATTAACAATATCAATTAATCTCTTGTGAGTTTTAATATGATAGTGTTCTTGAGCATTTTTATCAGTATGTGGTGAAACTAACACGGCAAATTCTTTTTTATCTGTAGGAAGCGGAACAGGTCCAACAACTTTAGCACCAGTTGAAAGTGCAGTCTCAAGAATCTTTCTACTTGCTGTATCTACAACCCTATGGTCGTATGATTTAAGTCTTACTCTGATTGAGTACGTAGTTTGATTTGTTTGTTTCTTAGTCATACTGTTAAAGAATGTTACCTACTATTTATTTTTTGCCCAAGGCAATTAACCATAGGGCGAAATTATATACTATCCTCCCCGAGAAGTAAACCCCGCTTTTGATAAGAAAAGCGGGGTTTACCTCCCATCTTCATTACTGAAGATGGAAGGCACCTGTTACTTATTTAATAACTTTTGTTATTGCGCCAGCACCAATGGTGTGCCCACCCTCGCGGATGGCGAATCGCAACCCTTCGTGGAGAGCAACTGGAGCAATGAGCTTAGCTGACATCTTAGCGTTGTCACCTGGCATGACCATTTCGACACCAGCTGGAAGTTGAATTTCTCCGGTAACGTCCGTAGTTCTAATATAGAACTGTGGTCTGTAACCTGGGAAGAAAGGCTTGTGACGACCACCTTCTTCTTTGGTTAAGATATACACTTCAGCTTCGAATTCTGTGTGTGGTTGAGCTGTGCCAGTCTTAGCCAAGACTTGACCACGTTCGACACCTTCTTTATCAACACCACGAAGCAAGATGCCAACGTTGTCACCAGCTTCACCTCTGTCAAGAAGTTTGCGGAACATTTCAACACCAGTAACTGTTGTTTTAGCAGTTGGTCTAATACCAACCATTTCAACTTCTTCACCGACTTTAACAACACCTGATTCAATACGACCTGTAACAACAGTTCCTCTTCCTTTAATTGAGAAAACATCCTCAATAGGCATAAGGAATGGCTTATCAAGATCGCGAACTGGATCTGGGATGTATGCATCAACAGTATTCATGAGTTCCATGATCTGCTTTTGAGCTTCGCCATCACCTTCGAGTGCTTTGAGAGCACTGACTCTGATTACTGGAGTTTCATCACCGTCGAAACCATATTTGGTAAGAAGTTCACGAACTTCCATTTCAACGAGGTCGAGAAGTTCTGCATCATCAACCATGTCACACTTGTTTAGAGCAACAACGACTTTTGGAACGTTCACCTGTTTAGCAAGGAGAATGTGCTCGCGAGTCTGTGGCATTGGACCATCAGTAGCAGCAACAACTAAGATTGCACCGTCCATTTGAGCAGCACCAGTGATCATATTCTTGATGTAGTCAGCGTGACCTGGAGCATCAATATGAGCGTAGTGTCTCTTTTCGGTTTCATACTCAATGTGTGAAATGTTAATAGTCACACCACGAGCTGCTTCTTCTGGAGCATTATCAATGTCTCCATAGCCCATAGCTTTGTTAATAGTTGACTTCACATTTGCTGCGAGCGTTGTTGTAATTGCTGCAGAAAGTGTTGTCTTTCCATGGTCGACGTGACCAATTGTACCAATATTGACGTGCTTTTTATCACGTACAAATTTTGCTGCATCTGCCATATATGCCTCCTACTTTATTTATTTCTAACTCTTACTAACGAGTCTTCATTGTACTATGTTTACTGTCCACATGTCATCTAGTTATCGAACTTTTTGTTCATCGATAATCTTTTGAGTAATATTCTGTGGAACAATATCGTAATGACTTGGAAGCATTACTGAAGAAGCTCTGCCCTTAGTCATACTTCGAAGAATTGTAACATAGCCTTGCATCTCAGCCAATGGGGCGAGTGCTTTAATTATGACTACATTACCTCTGTTTGTCGTTCCTTGAATTTGAGCTCTACGTGAACCCAAGTCTCCAATAACATCACCCATGTATTCTTCGGGAGTGGTAACTTCTACCTGCATGATAGGCTCGAGTAGAACCATCCCTGCCTGAGCAGTTGCATCACGCATAGCCAAAGAACCGGCCATCTTAAATGCTAATTCGTTTGAGTCAACTTCATGGTATGAACCATCATACAAAGTAGCTTGAACGTCAACCATTGGGTAACCAGCCAAGAATCCACGTTCGAGTGCTTCTTGCATACCTTTATCTGTTGGCGTAATGTACTCGCGTGGAACAGTACCACCAGTGATTTCATTCACAAACTCATATCCCAAACCTCTATCTCTTGGAGCAATACGAATCATGACGTGACCATATTGACCTCGGCCACCACTCTGTTTGATGTACTTACCTTCACCTTCAGCTGCTTTGGTAATTGCTTCACGATATGCAACCTGTGGCGCACCTATATTAGCTTCGACCTTAAATTCACGTTTCATACGGTCAACGAGTATTTCCAAGTGCAACTCGCCCATACCACCAATAATGGTTTGTCCAGTTTCTGGGTTAGATTTAATAGCAAAGGTTGGATCTTCTTCAGAAAGTTTTGCCAGTGCCATTCCCATTTTTTCTTGGTCTGACTTAGTTTTTGGCTCAATTGCCAGCGATATAACTGGTTCAGCAAAGGTAATACCTTCGAGAATAATTGGATTTTCTTGTTCACACAATGTATCACCAGTCTTAGTACTCTTTAAACCTACCAAGGCAACAATCTCGCCAGCTCGAGCTTCAGTGATTTCTTCACGTTCGTTAGCATGCATGAGCAAGATACGACCTACGCGCTCTTTTTCACCACGAACTGAGTTATAGATGTAACTACCCGCCTTGATGACGCCAGAATAAACTCGTGTGTAGGTAAGCTTACCTACATGTGGATCAGTTTGGATCTTAAAAGATAAACCGCTCATTTTTTCTTCTGGACGAAGCGCTCTTGTTTCCTCTTCTTTTGTCTTTGGGTTCTCACCGGTGATGTGGTCAACGTCAACTGGAGAGGGCAAGTACTCAACAACTGCATCAAGCATTGGTTGAACACCAGTATTCTTTAGTGATGAACCTGCAAAAATAGGAACGAGTTGATAACTAATAACAGCTTTTCGTAGTGCTGCCTTCAGTTCATTAATACTCATCTCTTCACCTGCAAAATACTTTTCTAGCAATGTGTCGTCAGTTTCAGCAATCGCTTCAACGAGCTGAGCGCGAAGTTCTTCAACTTTTTCTAAATACTCTGCGGGAATTTCACGAACTTCTGGTTCTGTGTCAGCAGCGTTATCTTTCCAGTACAATGCTTTCCTTTCGAGCAACTGAATGGTGCCTCTAAAATCGACCTCAGAACCCATCGGTAAAACCATAACAGCTGGAACAACTCCAAACTTTACTTTTACATCTTCAATGGTTGCAAAAAAGTCAGCACCTAATTTGTCCATCTTGTTGATAAACACAATGCGTGGCACTTTATACTTATCCGCCTGTCTCCAGACAGTCTCAGACTGAGACTGAACTCCTTCTGAAGCATCAAGCACAGTAACGCCGCCATCAAGTACGCGGAGGCTACGCTCAACTTCTGCAGTAAAGTCTACGTGTCCTGGAGTGTCAATAATGTTGAAACGATATTGAGCTTTTTCTAAGTGTGTATCGAAGTGAGGAGTCCAAAACGTGGTGGTGGCTGCAGAAACGATAGTAATACCACGTTCTTGCTCTTGCGCCATCCAGTCCATGGTTGCTGCACCCTCATGCACTTCACCAATTTTATACGTTCTGCCAGTAAAATAGAGAATACGCTCGGTTGTTGTTGTCTTACCAGCATCAATATGTGCAATAATTCCAATATTCCTAATTCTTTCGAGTGGAATCTTATTTCTATCTGCATTCTGATCTGTTGCCATATTACTCCTCAGTTAATACTGTTTTTGCTAAACCCAAGAAAAAGTCCCTAAGGACTTTTTCTGTTGTGATAGCTTAGAAACTATCACTATACCAAACAAATACTGAACTTTCCTACCACCTAAAGTGTGAGAAAGCCTTGTTAGCCTCTGCCATACGATGTGAGGTGTTGCGCTTATTAATTGCGCCACCTTGCTCGCTAAGAACATCAATCATTTCAGCAACTAATTTCTCGGAAAAGGTGTGGTATTGTTTGCTTGAACGATTATTTGCTTCGATGATTAACCAACGAAGTGCTAGGGCGAAGCCTCTTCGAGGTCTGACTGGCATAGGAACTTGATAAGCAGCTCCACCCACTCTGCGTGAGCGAACTTCCATTTGTGGAGTCACAATGCGAAGAACTTCTTCGAATACATCGAGTGGTTTCTTATTAGTTGCTTCGGCAAGTGCTTCTAATGCCTGATATACCTGCTTTTGTGCAACTGATCGCTTACCATCCCTCATGGCATAGTTAACGAATTTTGCAACCTTTACCGAACCATATTTGCTGTCTGGCTCAACAATTCTGACTGGGGCTTTTTTAGTTCTCATGATAATTTCTTCTCCATTTGAATCAAATGAATACTTTCATGTGTGATGAAAGCGTTACGGACGCTTTACACCATACTTACTACGACTTGTTTTTCTATTTGTTACACCGGCACAGTCATACTTGCCACGAACGATGTGATACTTCACACCAGGTAAGTCTTTGACTCTTCCGCCACGGACTAAAACGACACTGTGTTCTGCTAAGTTGTGACCTTCACCTGAAATGTAGGCTGTAACTTCCATCTTATTTGAAAGACGAACGCGCGCAACCTTACGGAGCGCTGAGTTAGGTTTCTTAGGAGTCATGGTTTTAACCACAGTACACACACCTCTTTTTTGAGGATTACGCGTTGAGACAGACTGTGTTGTATTCGAGTTATAACTACGACGAAGAGCCGTGGCTTTAATGCGTTTAGGATTCGATCTTCTTCCGCCTTTTCGAATAAGTTGATTAATTGTTGGCATGTACTACTATTTCCTTCTACTTTTTCGTGAACGCCGATTATATCACAAGCTTGAGGATAACTGACAGAGCCAGTTATCCTCAGACTCGGCTTGTTACACTTCTATTTGAGCTCTTTCCTTACTAGTTGGGATTAAACGACCAATAATAACGTTTTCTTTTAGTCCTTCGAGGTAGTCAATTGCACCTGAAGCTGCTGCATCGGTCAACACATTTTTAGTGTGTTGGAATGATGCTGCAGACAACCATGAAGTAGTAAAGAGTGACGACCTGGTAATACCGAGGAATAACACTTTAGCTGTTGCTGGTTCACCACCGGCAGCCATTACTTCATCATTGACCTCGATAAACTTGTTGCGCTCTGTTACTTCACCTGTCAAGAAATCCGTATCACCAGAAGACTCAATCTGCACTTTGTCACTCATCTTTCTTAAGATAACTTCAAAATGTTTGTCGTGAATAGGAATACCTTGAGACTCGTACACAGCCTGGACTTGATCAATCACATACTTTTGAGCTGTGAGTAAACCACCAACCTGCATAAGCTCTTTTATGTTGATAGATCCAATAGTTAATTGTTGACCTACGCTCACCAAATCACCTTCTGCAACTTCTAGGTGTGTATTCTCTGCAACTATGTAACTTACTTCCTCTACAGGCGTACTTGTAGAACGAACTCTGATTTCAAGCTTACCATCTTCATTGGTGATGGCAACCTTACCAGCAACTTCAGAAATAATTGCTTGTGTTTTTGGAGTTCTAGCTTCAAGTAATTCTTCGACACGAGGTAAACCTTGAGTCACATCACCACCCACGATACCACCTTTATGCTTAGTACGCATTGTAAGCTGTGTACCAGGTTCGCCAATTGACTGAGCGGCAACGATACCTACTGGCACACCAATCTCAATCTCTTTTCTGGTGCTAAAGTCCCATCCGTAACACTTGGCACACATTCCTTTTGGAGCTTCGCAAGTAAGCGGTGAGTACACTGCTATGTTGTCAACTTCTAAGGCTGCGATCTCGTTTGAGAGTTCTGCTGTAATTACGTCACCAACTTTAGCTACAATCTTGTTACCATTTTTGACATCTTGTGCCAAGAAACGGCCAACAATTCTGGTTGCAAAGACTTCACTACGTCCAGCACGGGTAATCTCAATGTGTTTTTGTGTTCCACAGTCTTGGAGACGAATGATGACATCATGAGCAACGTCACAGAGTCTTCGAGTAAGGTATCCAGCGTCTGCAGTTTTAATAGCAGAGTCAGTAAGACCTTTTCTAGAACCACGAGCTGAAGTCACGTATTCAAAGATTGTCAGACCTTCACGGAAGTTAGACTTTGTTGGCATTTCCACGATGTTACCAAGTGGATCAACAACGAGTCCTCTCATAGCAGCGAGCTGCTTAACCTGGTCTTTAGAGGCGCGAGTACCACCTGATTCGATGATGACTTTAACTGCATTGCTCTCATGGTAAGATTTCCATGTCTTTTCAGCAATTTCGTCGGTTGTAGCAATCCAGACATCAAATGCTAACTTCTTACGTTCTTCACCAGAGATCATACCTTCAAAGTACTGTTCCTGAATGTTCTCGACCTGTTTGTTTGCTTTGACAATGATTTCAGCTTTTTCTTCAATCATTTCACAGTCTGAAACAGATACGGACAGACCAGAAACGGTTGCGGCTTTAAAACCAAGGTCTTTGATAGCGTCAATAAGTGGTGCGATGGTTTCATTGGCATCATTCTTGATTGCATCAGTAACAATAGTCTTAATCTTCTTAGCAGTGATTGCCTCATTCATGAAAGGTAATCCGGCTGGAAGCAGATCATTGAACTCTAAACGGCCTACTGTTGTCTCCACAATTTCACCGCTATCAAGTCTGACAGTAATTGGCTGTCTCAACTGGATCAGGCGAATTTGATATGCATGGTACGCTTCTTCTTTCGAAGAGAACACTGTTGGGAATTTTCCTAAAGCTGCATCAATGACAGTGTGATAGTAAGTACCCATAGCCATTTCCTTATTTGGAATGGTAATAGGTTCACCATTTGCTGGCTTGAGCAAGTTTTTGGTTGCCATCATCAAGTCGCAAGCTTCTTGTTGTGCTTCTTTGGTTAAAGGAACGTGAACAGCCATTTGGTCACCGTCAAAGTCAGCGTTATACCCTGAACAGACAGCAGGATGCAAACGAATAGCGTTTCCCTCAATAAGAATAGGGAAGAATGCCTGCATACCCAATTTGTGCAGTGTTGGTGCACGGTTAAGGATAACGGGATGATTTTGTGTAACTTCTTCAAGAATACCGTAAACAACTGGTTCTCTTCTATCAATAAGGTGACGAGCACTCTTAACGTTTGGAGCAGTTCCCTTGGTGATAAGTTCACGAAGGACATATGGCTTGAAGATCTCAAGCGCCATGTCTTTTGGCAAACCACACTCATTAAGTTTGAGCTCAGGACCCACAACGATAACTGAACGACCAGAATAGTCAACACGTTTACCCAACAAGTTTTGGCGGAAACGTCCTTGCTTTCCCTTCAACATCTCAGAGAGAGATTTGAGAGGTCTTCTGTTTGTCCTTCTTCTAGATTGTCGTGCGCCACTACTGTCGATTAAAGAGTCAACAGCTTCTTGGAGCATGCGCTTTTCATTACGTAAGATGATCTCTGGAGCACCTAAATCGATCAAATGCTTAAGACGGTTGTTACGGTTGATAACTCTTCGATAGAGGTCATTAAGGTCTGAAGTTGCAAATCTACCGCCTGACAACTGAACCATAGGTCGGAGGTCTGGAGGGATAACTGGCAATATTGACATGAACATCCACTCAGCTTCAATTGCAGCCTTGCGAAGTCCTTCAACAACTCTGAGTCTCTTAACAGCCTTGAGCCTTTTTGCACCTTTGCTCTCCGCCATCTCGTCACGCAACTTGTCTACGAGAATATCCAGATCAATGAGTCTGACCATCTCTAAAATAGCTTCAGCACCCATACCAACTCGCAAGTGATCGATTGCATCATACTCATCAAGCTTTAGGTATTCATCTTCAGTAAGAATAGTGCCACGACTAATTTTCTTGACCATCGATTTCACTTGCTTGTAGATTTCTTCTGTCTGGTCTAATTGAACTTCTAACTGTTGTTTTAAAGCAACGAGTTTGTTCTTTGCCTTAAGGTCAAGTTCTGTCACCTTAAGTTGCATAGTCTCTTTGTTAGTGACCTTTTCCTTAAGATTTTCTTTTTCCTTAACCAAAACATCCTTGATGTCTTCCATCTGCTTTTTACTTGCAGCTTTAAGATCATCTTGTGCGGCTACCAAATCGACGTCGAGTCTTTCAACAATCTCAACCTTTTCATCAGCTTCAACATCAAGTACTAAGTACTTTGAGAAGTAGATGATTGAGTTAAGGTTTCTTGGTGAAATGTCGAGCAATAAAGACAATTTAGATGGAGCACCCTTGAAGTACCAGATGTGAGCAACCGGAGCTGCGAGAGTGATGTGACCCATGCGTTCACGTCGAACTTTGGCTTGAGTTACCTCAACACCACACTTATCACAAATAATACCTTTATAACGAATACGTTTATACTTACCACAGTAACATTCGTAGTCTTTAATAGGACCAAAGATTTTTTCATCAAACAAACCATCTTTTTCTGCCTTCAGCGAGCGATAGTTGATTGTTTCAGGTTTTCTGACTTCTCCATGAGACCAAGACTTGATTGTATCTGGTGAAGCAATCCTAATTTCTAAAGCTGAAAAGTTTGTAATGTTTCCCATAATCAGTTCTCCTTATGCTTCGTCTTCCTCAGTAGTTTCTAACTCGTCAACTGAGATATCAGTGTCCTCTGCAGGAACAACTTCAATCTCATCGCCGTCTGGATCGATCGTTTCTTCAATTCCGGCTGCAGCTTCTAATTCTGCCATTTCTTCTGGGGTAATCTCAACTTTTTCTTCGATTATTTCCTCAAGAACAGCTTCATGTGGAACAACATCGATACCAAGTGAGTTAAGCTCGCGCATCAGCACTCTAAATGATTCTGGAACTGTTGGAGCTGGAATATCCAAGCCCTTCACAATTGCTTCAAAAGCTTTCGCTCTGCCCATAACGTCGTCAGACTTAATGGTAAGCATTTCCTGCAGAATGTGTGCTGCTCTATGTGCTTCAAGTGCCCAGACTTCCATTTCTCCCAAACGCTGTCCACCCATCTGGGCTTTACCACCCAAAGGTTGTTGCGTAACTAAAGAGTATGGACCGGTTGAACGTGCGTGCATCTTATCTTCCACCATGTGTGAAAGTTTTAGGATGTACCCAATACCAACGGTTGTCTCTTCACCAAACTGCTCTCCAGTTCGACCATCGAAAAGTTGTGCTTTACCAGAAACTGGCAAACCAGCTCTCTCGAGCTCATTCCAGATTCTACTTTCTTCAA
This sequence comes from uncultured Pseudomonadales bacterium, assembly GCA_964556485.1. GTDB lineage: Bacteria > Patescibacteriota > Microgenomatia > UBA1400 > PJMF01 > CG1-02-43-31. Next base: position 36,840 of record CAZKVV010000005.1, read on the forward strand.
ACTTCTCGAAAGCTGGAACAGCAATGTTGTATCCAAGCTTGGAAGCTGCCCAACCCGCATGAGCTTCGAACAACTGTCCAAGGTTCATACGAGCGAGAACTGAAAGTGGTGAAATAACAATGTCGACTGGAGTACCATCTTCAAGATGTGGCATGTCAGCAGAAGGAACGATCTTAGAGATAACACCCTTGTTACCATGACGTCCTGCCAACTTGTCACCTACAGTGATTTTTCTCAACTGAGCAACTTTGACGGTTACTTCTTTAAGCGTACCTGGATCGAGTTCGTCACCAAGATCGCTGTCAAGAATTTGCACATCAATAACAATTCCTTGCTCACCATGTGGCAAACGTACTGAAGTGTCACGAACTTCTCGAGATTTCTCACCAAAGATAGCTCTGAGCAATCTCTCTTCTGGAGTTAGCTCTGTTTCACCTTTTGGAGCAATCTTACCAACAAGGATGTCGCCAGCGGTAACAACGCTACCTACACGGATAATTCCGTCTGGAGTAAGGTTTGAAAGATACACTTCTGAAACATTTGGAATGTCATTAGTGAGCTCTTCTGGACCTAACTTAGTGTCCATGACTTTGGCTTTGTGCTCGTTGATTTGGATAGAAGTGAGTGTGTCATCCTTAACCAAACGGTCAGAGATCACGATAGCGTCTTCATATCCAAGACCATCAAATGAAGCATACGCAATTAAAAGGTTAGTACCTAGTGAAAGTTCACCATGATCTGCTGAAGGACCGTCAATGATAACGTCACCCTTCTTGATTTCATCACCGAGCGAAACGATTGGTGTTTGTGAGTAACAAGTACTTTGTGAAGTTCTTACAAATTTCTGCACAAAATAGGTTTCTTCGTTACCATCAATGAGTGAAATTTCATCGCCAGCTGTATCAGCAAATTCTGTTGCATCTGCTTTTGATAATGTAATGACTACTTTGTTACCATCTACATATGAAACGGTACCAGCATGTCGAGCTTCAACGGTTCTTCCCATTGAAACTGCAACTGAACGCTCCATACCAGTTCCAACGATTGGAGCTTGTGGCTTTACAAGAGGCACTGCTTGACACTGCATATGGGTACCCATCAAAGCACGGTTAGCTTCGTCATGAGCAATAAATGGAATAAGTGATGCTGAAGTACCAATCACCTGACGTGGAACAACGTCGATGTATTGCGCATCTTTGACATTACCTTCAATAAAGGTGTTCATATAGCGCATTGGGATCCACTCGCTTTGAATCACACCCTTAGCGTCTATTTCAATACTTGCATGAGTAATTCTGTAATCTTCTTCTTCATCAGCTGAAAGGTAAACTACTTCATCTTGAACAACCATCTCACCGTTAGCTTCTTTGACAGGTCGATATGGTGCTTCTAAGAATCCAAAGTCATTTACTCTAGCATAGAGTGAAAGATACGTCACCAAACCAATGTTTGGACCTTCTGGCGAACGAACTGGGTCAATTCTAGAATATTGAGACGCATTGATGTCGCGCATCGAGAAAGATGCGCGCTCTCTGGTAACACCGCCTGTACCCATAACTGATAATCTACGAAGATTATCAATTTCTGAGAGAGGATTGGTTTGATCTAAAATAGTTGAAAGTCTATTTCTTCTAAAGAACTCTGAAATTGTTGCAATGAGTGGACGAGCATTGACCAAAGCAGCTGGAGTAAGGACTTCATCAGTCTTAGTAAGTGACATCTTTTCTCTGATTGATCGCTCTAATCTAATTAAACCAATTCTGAATGCCGAATCTTTAACCAACTCACCAATTTGGCGAACTCGACGGTTACTCAAGTGGTCAATATCATCAAGTTTGCCAACTCCGTTTTGAAGTTTAATTAGGTAAGAAACAGTAGCTAAAATGTCTTCTTTTGTAAGGATCGTAGTGTTGAGGTCAACAGAGACGCCCAAGCGTCTGTTTAATTTGTAACGACCCACTCTGTCTAAGTTATAACGTCTGTCATCGAAGAAAAGCTGCTTGAGGTACTCAAGTGCATTATCGAGCACTGCCGGTTCACCAGGGCGCATCTTTTCATAAATTTCGATGAGAGCTTCTTCTTTTGTTTTTGAAACGTCTTTTTGAATAGTGTTCTCAACAAGATTGAGTTGGTCAATACCAATTGCTTCTTTAAGAGCCTCACGAATTTCATCATCTGAACTGTAACCAACTGCTCTAAGTAGAACAGTTACTGGCATTTTGCGTCTTCTGTCAATCTTAACAGTCATCACATCACGCTTACCTACAGTCATTTCAATCCATGAGCCACGCTTTGGTCTAAGTTCTGCTGTAAATAAATCTCTTCCAGTAGCAGTATCTGTTTCGGCACTAAAAGAAGCGCCTGGCGCTCTTACCAACTGAGTAACCACTGCGCGTTCAATGCCATTTACCACAAAAGTACCAATTGGAGTCATCTTTGGAATATCACCTAAGAAAACTTCTTGCTTTTGTTCTTCGCCTGTTTTTTTATTGAGAAGTGAGGCTTCAACATAGAGTGGCATATCATAAGTCACCCCTTTTGCTTTTGCCTGCTCGATACTGTACTTTGGTTTTCCAAAACGATACTCACCAAATGCCAATCTCCAGTTTTTACCCGTGTAGTCAGAAATACCTTGCTCACCATTTACTTCGATAAGCGACTGCTTGATACCTTCAGAAAGAAATTGCTGGTAACTATCAAGCTGTAGCTTGACCAAGTCGAGCTCCGGAAGCACCTTATTTGTAAATCCCCAATTTTGGCGTGTAATGGTGTTAGACATGAAAACCCTTCCCTCTTTATTGACTCCTGACTTTATGTACCGTGTCACTAATCGTTATACTTACTATAAAGCGCTTGTGAGGCAGAAAACGTGGCACCAAGTTTAAACCGTTAATTTGTGTGCCACGAAAAATACAGAGAGGCACTCTGTGCTCTCCCTTTGTTACTTATTTGAAACCGAAGTTCCGTGTTCTCTACTTCTCAAGAAACAACCTCACGCTCTTTTTTGTACAACTGAAGATCCAATTATAGCACCACAAGTATGCTAACGCAAGTATCTGCTGATATTCGTGTTATGCTCATCCAAAGTTTTAGCATAATACATTTCGCCAGATGGAGCGTGTAAATAGAAAACATCGTCAACCTCAAAAGGATTGAGCGCTGCTGCAAGTGCATTACTGCCTGGGTTGCAGATAGGACTGGAAGGCAAACCTGCATTCATATACGTGTTAAACACACTATTTATTTGTTTGTCAGCTGCTAGTGGAACACCCCACCATTCACCTTTTGCATTTTTACCTTTTGCATACTGCAGTGTCGCATCTACTTGTAGCGCCATACCAATATCAATTCTATGCCAAAGAATGCCTGCAACATGTCGCATTTGTTCATAGTCTCGCGCTTCTCTTTGCACCAGCGAGGCCATGATCAAGACAGAATCCATTGGCCTGCTCTGAGCTGCAATATTTTTCTCGAGTGAATCAATTTCCAACTCATATTGAGAAGTCAGAAGATCATACAATTGCTCGGCCGTAGCTTCTCGGGGCACAAGATAGGTCTCAGGAAAGAGCTTTCCCTCACTATTTCCAGCCAGTTTCATAAATTGATCAACGTCAAACTCTATTAGCTCTTCTTGCGCATCTAAATACTCTGCGATTTCCTCCATTCGCCAACCCTCGAGCAAAGTAATCCACATATCTTGCATGCCTTTAGTCAGAGCCTCCGCAATCTCTTGGGGTGTTGATGCTGCAGAAACTTCAAATGAGCCAGCCTGGATTTTAGGACCAAGTCCAGTTAATCGCACCACAGTTTTAAAGACAAGCGCGTTTTTTATAACTTTAGCTTCTTGTAGTCTGTTGGCAATAGAGCTGACCGATTCACCTTTTCGAACAATAAATTGTTGAGTAGATTCGTCAGTGGATGATGCGACTGGTTGCAGCAATGTGCACACATACAGAGCAGCACCAGCACTCAAAGTGAGCAATAGTACGCAGAAACCTAGCAATAACTGATGTTTGGACACCTGCATTAGCAGTCATTTCTATTATAGATCTCGTCAAAAATTGGTTCAGCAATAACACACTTATCTGCAGAATAAAGAAGACATCTAATTTCAGTTAGCAGTGATCCCGCAAACTGGGGATCAAAAAAATAACTACCAATCGCTCGCGCCATTATTTGTGATGCTTTATCCACCGGATATCTAGAAATACCTGTGGAAATGCAGGGAAACGAAATGCTGGTAAGCTGATACTGATCTGCGAGCCACAGGCAATTTCTATAGCAAGCGAAAAGCAGTTCTGCCTCATTGCCACCTTCTTGTCCAAAAATTGGACCCACGGTATGAATAACATACGGTGCTGCCAACCTATAACCCTTGGTTATAATCACCTGAGATGTCTCAAGGCCACCATATTGTTTGCATTCTTCTTTGAGTTCTGGTCCTGCTGCGAGTGTGATTGCAGTATCAACGCCACCAGCCATTTCAAAATTTTTAGTAGTCGCATTCACAATAGCATCAGTATCCTGCGAGGCTATATCTCCCTCCAGCAAGATAACCATCGGCAAATTTTCAAATTGTTTCCAGTATTCTTTTCTATGCATATAGTTGTGCCAATACTACCATACTTTATATAAGCTCACTACTCTTGTTCGTCTATCCATTCTTGTAAGAAGGTTGCTGCAGCAAAATGATCTATTGCTCCCTGTCGCTTTTTTTGTTTCGCAAACAACATTTTTTCATGGACAACTTTTGAACTTAAAGTTTCATCAGCATGCAGCACCGGAATGGTCAGCTGTTTGCGCAATGTTTCTGCAAAAGCCTCACTTTTAAGGGCCATGACATTTTCTGAAATGCCCACAACCACCTGTTGCACCGCTTCTCTCTGCACTATGTTGAGAATCTGAGAATAGAGATCAGCATCGTTGGGTAAAATAATCAGCGGGTCTGCCAGTGTTCCTCTGCTCACTGCCACACCAACTCTAACGGTGCCGTAATCGAGTGCTAAGGTTTTTGGAATCATATCAAACTATTGTACCAGCTGTGCGGTAACAACTCCTCGACGTAAATAAGTACCTTCAGGAGTACAGGTCACTAACTTTAACTGCTTAGCATCATAATGTTGGGTAAGAATATAGACATCTTCCGGCTGAACTTCAGTTTTTTCTTGGACAATATATCGAAATTTCACGCCATCAGCAGTCACAAATATTTCATCTCCAGACTTCAGGGTCATAATAGTGCTAAAAATTGAGTTATATCTTCTAGGATTTTTTTCACTCGGATTATAGAACTGTCGCAAGACAGAATGGCCAAATATCACTGGGGCACCTGGTTGTCCAGGCAACGCAGTTCCCTTGTAAGCAACTAGAGATTTATTTAGATCGGCACCACCCACAGTAACAACAGCATTCTTAATATTTAGTTTTGGAATATCCACCACATACTCTGCTATAGAAGCTGCATCTGAATCCCTCTGAAGGGGTAATTCTGGCAATGTTGCAGCTGTAAACCAGTTATTAAGATTTGTGTAGTCAAGTTGTTCATCCACAATGATTGGTTCAATAGGTTCATCACTTAAGCCTGCTACCGAGCCAGAAGTATCAATCACCAGTGGTGTTACATCCATCACTTGTTCTCGAGGAACTGGAGCCAGCAAATTTGCAGTTTGCAATACAGGAGCGGTTGATACGTAGTAAGTAAGGATTGGAAAGACTGCACTACCTACTAAATAAATTCCAAATCCCAAAAATGAAACTGGAATAATAAATGCACCGACTCTCACAATTTTTGGGACTCTTTTTTTGACTTTTTGCGCTCGCTCTTTTACGTATGTTTTTTCAATAGCGTCACTCACAGACATGCGTGCGATTTGCTTTTGAATTTTTGTCTCAAGTTCTTCAAGAGGCACACCACTAACAAGCGCCTTACGATACAACTCAACTAACTGAGAGTGGAGGGCAGACTGCTTGGTACTCATTATTCAGTTTCTTTTGTGAGTACTACTTCTACTCGACTTTCATTTTTTGGAACAGATCTTGTAAATGAAGGTGACAAGGTCATTTCAACGGACTTCACACCTTTCAAACTCTGCAACTGTGACTTCGCTGTTTGAACAGATTGACCAAGAATCGATTTCTTTGCGTCATCTAAATTTAACTTAGGCACTGCAACGGAACTCAGGTTAGCTGAAAGTGTGACAACGCTAGCTGAACCGGATGCAGCTTTTGATTCTTCTGGTGCAGATAAAATTTGCGGCTTTTCTGGTGAAAGCTCGTAACCTTCAGGTATTTCGCTTTTAAGCACAGCTGCAGCAAGCGGCTGTAAATCTCCAATACTGTATGAAAGCAGTGAAACAGTCATTTCTAGTTTAGCTGTGACTTCATTTGCTTCGGTATCAACCTTGGCATCAAAGTCTGCCTTTTCTTTAGCCACAGTAGCATTTGGCAAAACATAGACACCCTCGGCAGCGTCGTCTTCTAATGCTTTAATAGCTTCTGCTATCAATTTTTGTTTTAATTCAGCAACAACTTCGATTTGGTCTGCAGCGGCAACAACCCGCACCTCTCTACTTGAACCACCAGTAAAGTCCTTTATTGAAACTGCTTCATAAGTAGTTGCCGCAAAAGATTCAATGACAAACTTTGTCTCTTTGCTAATATTACTTTCCGTACCAATCTCTTTAGCTGTAATAGATACTTCGGCTTTACCAAACTCTATTCCTTGCTCCTTAACACTTGCCGAAGCAACTATTACATCAGAATCAAGTGTAAAAACCAACGTTCCTGCCTTAAATGCTGTACCAGTTTTGAACTCTTTATCGGCAGTGGACTTGTTGTACAACGTAACAGATCCCTTTGCCTTCTCGCCAACAATTTTGATGCCTGTTGTTAAAATAGTATTTTCACCTGTCACTGTTTTAGTTAGGGTTGTTGCTGCCAACAGCAGCTTTTCCGCATCAGAGCTTGTAGCATTTGAATCTAGCTTAATACTCACCTGTTTGGAAACCTGTTTTTTTTCAAGAAGTAATGAGAAACGAGCCGTAGCAAAAAGTGAGGTAGCAAATAACCCTAATGCTGCCACCGTTAGTATTCCCCCAACAATTCCTGCAAGTATAAATTTCTTGGTGTGTTTTGCATGAAACAGTGACGTTGTTGAAGACTTTTTCTCTGTTTTTGCAGCAGATTTTTCTGTTGGCTTTTCCTCATGCTTTACATGGGCTGTATGTGTCTCATGAGTGGTACTGTGCTCTGGCTTATGCAGTAATTTTTCAGTTGGAATAGGGATGCCAAATGAAGTTGGTTGATGCTCTGAAAAACCTAAATCTGCAGCGGCAACTTGAGGTCTAACGCGCTCCACTTCTGGGGCAACATCACTACTGTGAGAAGATGCTATCTCTCGATCTGTTGAATCTGCAACCACTAGACCCTTGCTCGCGGCAATTGCTACGCCTGCTTCAACAGCTAGTAATTGCAAATACTCATGTTGTGGCAAAATTGAGATGGTAGGAGTTTGTAAAAACTCTGGATGTTCTGTCCAGTTTATTGCAAGTAAATGTTGTTGTGCCTCTTTGAGCACTTCGTCATTTTCATCACTAGAAGCTAACACTAATTGAGGGGGTAAATACCCAGCATTCTCAACTGCAGGATTAGCAAATCGAGCTAAACCCTCTGCTAAATCGCCAACTAGGTCCCCAGATCTACCAACTGGTACAGTACTAGTTACCGCGCCTCGTTCAACCAAAGACAATACCACATGCTCTACACCAACAATAACGAGAACTCCAGAATAACGTGGATCTTTGGCAAGTTGCTTTTCGACCATAGCTTCAGAGGTAACAATAAAACCGAGTGGCTCAAGTGATAGCTCATCAGTGATTTTCTTAAGTAATGGTTTCTTTTCTTCAATCAGCTCACCTGCTTTTGCCCATGTGTAAGGTACGGCAAACAAAACTGAGCTTACTTGTTCTGAATCTGGACCAAGTTCTTGCAATACTTCATCAGTTCTACTTACTGCCGAAGCAGCATCTGTATATCTTTTCAGTTTTGAATGATGTTCTAACTCAACAGTTCCCTGCTCAATCTTGAGTAACAAGGACTGCACTGAACCACTCGTAACGATAAGACCTAAAAAACGATCCATTTTGTGTGTGGAATCTTTCGTTGTTGGAAATAGGTGTGGCAGTTCCATAATGTACCCAACAGAAAAAAGAAGATTGTACTCTCAATCCTGTATACACTCATTAAAGCAAAAAAGTTACTCTAAGTAAACTCTCCGTATGCCGGCAGCTGCGGATTGTTCTTTGCTTATGGTCACTGCACCAATTTCTCCAGTATGAGTTACATGAGGTCCGCCACAGAATTCTTTAGATATCCAGTCAGTTTGAGCATCTTTTCCGATGGTGTACACCGTAACCATATCTGGGTATTTTTCAACAAAAAATGCAACTGCACCTGATGCTAGCGCCTCTTGCTTTGGTAATGTCTGCATGGTTACTGGCAAATCTTGCACGATCCACTCATTTATTTGGGCCTCAACTTGTTGTTTTTCTTGGTCAGTCAGAGGCTTGGTATGAGTAAAATCAAATCTCAACCGTTCTCCCGTAATATTTGAGCCCTTTTGCCGTACATGGGTACCTACAATTTTTCTGAGAGCTGCATGGAGTAGGTGAGTCGCGGTATGGTACTTTGTCGTTTGCTCAGAATGATCTGCGAGTCCACCTTTAAACATCGCTCCAGAAGCTTGACGAGATAATGAAGCATGAGCCTGTCTAGCAGTATCAAAGTCTTCTTGAGAAATTTGTTGACCACGCTCCGCGGCAATTTCAGCAGTAATCTCAAAAGGAAATCCATAGGTTTCGTAGACCTTAAATGCAACTGTTCCATCAATCACTGCAACTTTTTCAAGTTCTGACAATCCTTTAGCTAATGCCTTTTGAAATTTTCCTTCCTCTGCCATAAAAACAGTCTTAATTGTCTCGAACTCTTTTTGCACTTCAGGATATGCATCTGCATAGAGTGTTCGAACTGCTTCTGCAACAGAAACAATGAATGGGCTCGATATGCCGATCAATTTTCCAAACCGTATTGCTCGACGAACCAACCTACGTGCAAAATAGCCTTGTGCTTTATTAGAAGGGTACACGCCGTCTGCAGCCAACAAGGTCGCAGCACGTACATGATCGGCAATGACTCTAAAGGATCTATTGTCTTCTTCAGAAAAACCGTACTTTTTGCCTGATACACCTTCAATTACTTGCATTATTGGAGTAAATATGTCGGTAGCAAATACATCTTGCTTACCCTGGCTTACAGCATAAATACGTTCAAATCCGCCACCAAAATCAACATTTTTTTGCGCTAACTCTGTAAAACTACCATCTACTTGCTTCTGGTACTGCATAAAAACCGAATTACCAATCTCTAAGAATCTACCGCAATCACAGTTCACGTGACAAGGTTCTTCACTAAACCGACTGGTCTCGTGTAAATGCAACTCTGCCCCAAAATCATAAAAAATCTCACTGTCTGGACCACCTGGTTCACCTGCAGGCATGTTATCTGGAACTCCTGCGCGAGACCACCAGTTTTTCTTCTCACCATAGTAAAAAATGCGCGACAATCCTAAACCATTTTTCTCAGGCTCCCTTTCTGCCGTAGCATCTATCCCCACTGTCTTAAAAATGTCTTGCCAAATCTGGACAGATTCATCATCAGGACCAATACCTAGTTTGTCATTACCAGCAAAAACAGTCACAAATATCTTAGCAGGTGCAAGTCCAACTTGCTTTGTGAGGAACTCGAAAAACCAGCTCAGCTGTTCTTTTTTGAAATAATCACCTAGGGACCAATTCCCCAGCATCTCAAAAAAAGTGATATGTCTGTTATCGCCAACTTCTTCAATATCCTGTGACCGAAAACATTTTTGGCTATCTACAATCCGCGCGCCTTTTGGATGTTTTTCCCCAAGTAAATACGGCACCATAGGTTGCATACCAGATCCAGTAAACAAGGTGGTTGGATCATTATCAGGCACAAGCGGCGCTGAAGGGATGATGGCGTGACCATTTTGTTCGAAAAATCGAAGATATTTTTGTCTTAATTCTGTAGGATTCATGGTTCCCCACTTTCTTTTTTGGCACAAAAAAACTCGTCTGCGCCGCATAGTATTACTAGTTACTACCGGCAAGGACGAGTATATCGTGGTACCACCTTGCTTTATTTAGCGAAATATTCACTAAAACTTGTTATTTCACTTTTACGGCGAATTCCCGGATTCTCTTAGGCGTAGCGTTCGAGAATCAGCTCATGGGTGGCCAAATGTGTTTGTATTACTCGTTTTCAGCTACCCGAGCTCTCTTATTAATACAATGCTGTTTAGTACAGCCACATTATCTCCCAATCGCAGCTTTTATTGACTTGTAAACCTATTATACAAAATAACTCGTTTGAAAACAACTTTTTCTCTATGCTATAGTTTACTCACATGCAAGAAAATGTCGCACAAGCTGAAACCAACACCACTGCACCAAGCTCTCAAAAATCGGGTCGTCCACTCGTGCTAGCTATCGGTGCTGTTGCCGTGTTAGCACTCTGTTCTGCGGGAGGGTATGCTATATATCAGTATTTTTCCAGTCTAAGTCCCATCGTAATGCTCGAGTCAGCAACTTCATATGAAGAATGTATGCGGCTTGAAAAAAGTATCGTTACTGTAGGCAAACCAAGCACCTGTACCACAGAAAGTGGCGATATATATGAAGAATACATTCCACCAACAGTAATAGTGGAAACTTCTGCAAATGGCATTGAATCATTTGAGACAACTAACACAGAAGTTCCCAATCCACAGCTTGCAAAAGTAAAAGAGTACTCACTAGATGTTCAAACCTGCGTAGTTGGAACAACGCTTAGCTCAGAACTAACTACTTCAAAATCTACAGAAACCATCGCAATTTTGTCAAACAATGACATCGATTGCGTGATTGCGTATAAAAGGACAAATGAAGTTGATCAATCTGTCTGTACTGTCCCTAAAAATGTTGAAAAACTCACCTTCACAACTACACCGTTTGGTGGCTTTCATATTGCTCCTCTCAGTGCCTACTGCAAATAAGATCAAGAGCCTTTAAATCTTTTCTGAGGTTTTTTTGACTGTTTCTGTCTTAGCAGCATTGATTGGTTCTTCTGCTTTTTCTCACTGTCTTTTTGGATGATTTCTTCAGGTTCGTCAGCAAGCATACTTGCCATACTCGTTGCCATGTGCGCAAAGATCTCAACTGCAGTCATGTTGCTACTTGGTATGAGTCCTTCAACAAACAGCGCCTCTTTGATTGTTTCAAACTCTTCAGAGAAATTTTTTTTAAGTTCTTCGCCATCTTTTGACTGCAAAAAATGAGCAAATCCCACTCCAGCAACAGCACCTAATCCAAAACCTGTAGCAAATGATCCCCCAACGTCCTGACTATTTTTTTCCATGCTTTCCTTGTTGCATAGAACTGACAAATACTTCAAGAAATTTAGCCCCTGTCTTAAAAGCGGATGTTGCAGATGCAATAGATTGCAATGGTGACACAATGCTTTCAACTTTTAATTCGACTGTATCGATAGTGGAGTTAATTTTTTTCAGCATTGTTCGTAGTTCAGAAAGTGTCAAAAATACCTGGACTCCCACAACTGTTAAAACGATAGTTAATATGCCTAAAACAATACTAAAAACGATTGGTACTACATCCATGGGACTCCTTTTGGTAGCTCTTATCAAACTGCTGCCTACTAGTTATCATACTGCATGTCATATCAGATTGCCAACCAACACGACATTTACTATCAACATTAATAGCGCACATATACAGTCCGCTTCTCTGTACTGGTCTTACCTTTTCTATCAGTAGCATCAATCACGATTGAAGCAATACCCTCTGCAGAAAAAAATAATTCCGTAGAAAACGCGCCATCTGACTGCAAGGTCACCGGTTGCTCATTTACCATCACAATGGCATCAGGTTCTGTTGTTCCAGCGACAACCACTTTTGAAGCAACTTGTGTTTGATTTTCAGGTTCAAAAATTTCCAGTGAAGGTGGTCTCGTTAATGCGAACCACTGAACACCCACATATCCGAGCAAGCCAACAAAAATACCCACCAAAGCAACAAAAACGACAGTAACAGAACTAAACTGCAAACGAGGTCTAAGCACTGGAGTAATAAATTCTCGAGGAACTAGAACACCTTTTGCGCTTTCTTTATAATCACGGCGCAAGAGTGCAATTAGCGGCTGATAGTCAAAACCAAATATTTTGCCATAGGTTTTGATAAATCCTTTGACAAAAGTTGCTGAAGGAAGCAATGCAAAGTTATTTTCTTCAAGTGCGGTCAAATACTCAGCACGAATGCGAGTTTTTTTAGCCAAGTCTTCAATGCGGTACCGACGGCTGACCCGCTCATCTCTGAGCATTTCTCCAACAGTGCGTGTTTTCATGTAAGTGTTGAACTGACTACTGAAGTGCAGCTTTTACCACACTTGAGATACGAGATCCATCTGCTTGACCAGCAGCCTTAGCTACCACCTGACCAATGATTTTGCCCATATTTTTGTCTTCTGAAGAAGCAACGACTTCTGCAACTAAGGCTTCAAGGGCTTCGTCACTCATTTGTTTTGGTAAATATTCTTCAAGAATAGCCATTTTTTGCATTTCTTCTGCAACGACATCATCTTTGCCAGCTTTTTTGTACTCTTCAAGAGTTTCTTTCATTTGCTTTACTTGTCTGGCAATTAATTTGTGAATTTGCTCTTCTGATTGCTCGCCTTCATCAATTTCTACATTTTTAATTTCGGATAGCAAGAAACGAAGGGTGTTAAGTCGAACACTATCTCTTGCCTTCATGGCATCTTTAATTGACTGCATCAATGTGACTTTGAAATCCATAGTAGTACTCCTGCTAGCTGGTACGTAAACAATAGCTGCATTGTAACACGTTTCTGTCTTATATTTGTTACAATAGCAACGTGATACAACGAGATTTAACCCCTTACGAAGCAACTCAATTAGCACGACATAGCATGTCTGCAGAGATGGTTGTAGATCCATACAAACCCATTGAGTACTATACTGGAGTCGTTGACTTCTTAGGCCTAGAGTTAAGTGTCACCCCAGATGTACTAATCCCCAGAATTGAAACTGAAGAGCTCGTAGAAAAGGTGCTCAGCATCATTGTAAAACAGCAGAAAAAAACACCACTGACGATTGCTGATGTTGGTACCGGTAGTGGTGCAATAGCAGTGACCCTCAGTTGGTTGCTTTCAGAAAAAGACATCACACACCGTATTACTGCTACCGATATTTCACCTGCTGCTCTGGCAGTTGCTCAAAAAAATGCTGCAAGTATCCTGGAAAACTCCCCAGCTATCATTTCATTTAGCCAAGAACATTTGCTATCACAAGAAACAAACCCATTTGATTACATCGTTGCTAACCTTCCGTACATTCCATCAACAAGAATTGCTACATTACCCAAAAGCGTTATTGACTACGAACCGCATATGGCTCTCGATGGCGGCCCAGATGGCATGGCTTTAATCACAGAACTTATTAATCAAGCTACACAGCTCTTGGTTTCAGATGGTACACTCTTCTTGGAGGTGGATGACACTCACACATCGCAGCTTTGGGAAACCCATCGTCAAAACTGGAATGTTGAAATCCTCACTGATATCTTTGGTAAAAATCGTTTTGCGCTACTAACAAAAAAACTATGACAGCAACTCAAATACCCACAACAATCATTACTGGATTTCTAGGTGCCGGCAAAACAACTATCATCACTAATCTTATAGATGAGTTACAACAATCCGGAGTAAAAGTTGCATATATCAAGAATGAAATTGGCGCAGTCGATATTGATACCAAGATATTCAAAGGAAAAGACATTAAAACAACAGAATTGCTTAACGGGTGTATCTGCTGCACTTTGGTTGGCCCTTTTGCCTCAGCAGTTGATGAACTGGTGGCAACTTTTTCACCTACACGTATTATTATTGAGGCTTCTGGAGCAGCAGACCCAGCTGCATTAGCACTGATGGTTTCTAGTCATCCAAAACTGTTTCGAGATGGCGTAATCAGCATCATTGACGTGACACAGTTTGAAGGTTTCCTTGATTTAAGCATCACAGCTCAAAGACAGACGCAATTTACAGATTTGATTATTTTTAACAAAGTTGAACAAGCAGATTTAGAGCGTAAAAAAATCGTTGTGGGATATGTTCGAGAACTCAACGCACATTCACCTATTATTGAGGCAGTTGGAGGTAAAGTTTCTAGCAAATTGTTGTTTGGATTAAGTCCAACAACCGTTGATGCACTTCTCACTGAACTTAATAAACTAGAAGATGAAACAATACATGATCATGTGCATGAAGATGAGTTTGAAAGTTTCAGTATCAGTACCGAAAAGAGCTATAGTCCAGAAACAATTCTACAATTCTTTCAAGAAATACCCAAAAATATCTTTAGAACTAAAGGTCTCTTTAAAACTGCCGACTCGAAGTGGTTTATTCAAAATGGCGTGGGAGGAAAAGTAACAACTGATCCAATTGATCAAGAACTAACTGAAACAAAATCAACCTTTGTGTTTATTGGTAAACACTGTGAAGATCAAAAAGCAACTATTCAGAAAAGTTTGTTAGAAATTGCATTGTTACTACTTATATCCATTTCTATTGCCGGCTGTACACAGAAAAAATATGAACCACTCATTGGTCGTTCCCAAACAGACGACCCAAATGTGCACATCATTGATGATGCTACTAACAACTAATCCCCTACTCGTTCGAACTTTGATTGTGATACCGACAGAGCTCTGGAGGGAGCCGACGAACACCAACGAAATTTGCTTGCTCTTCAACAATGTGAGCAATGCTTCCCGCAGCCTTAGCTACTGCAAATAAAGCATTTCCAACTGCTGGTGGTAATTTCAGGGTTAGCAGCAGTGCCGCCATAGCTCCATCAATATTCAGCACTCTCAGAGTGCCCGTCTGCTCCTCAAGTATGAGTTCAACTTGCTTTGCAATATTAAGATACTCAATGTCGATCTCTTCATTTCGCGCTACTGCAAACATCTGGCGTGCTCGTGGATCACTTTTTGTATATACCGCATGACCAAAACCTGGCACACGCTCCCCAGCTGCTAACTTTTTTAGTATCGTTTCTCTTGCAGCTTTTTCTACGTCATCTTGGCTTGAAATAGCCACAAACAGTTCCATGGCGGCTGACACCGCACCTCCATGCATCGGACCTAAAGTAAGTAGTCCTGCAGCTATTGCAGTAGTCGGCTCAACCCCTGACGAAGCGGCAACTCTTGGGACAAAACCACTGGCAGGACTCAAACCCTGATCAAGGGCAGCAGTAAGCACTGCATTAAAAATGCACAACTCAGATTGGCTTGCGCGCCTACCCGACAATGACAAAAAAAAGGCACTACAAAAATTTGCTTCAGAAATGAGTGTGGAAATTGTTGCACCGCGTATGACAATTTCACCATCCGCAACTCCACTTACATTTGTATCAAAAGTGAGATCTCCAGCCATACAGACATAGTATCACAACCAACAGCAATTATTCTGCATCGTGGTCTGAATTAGAACTTTGTGAAGCCATCGGTCTTAAATTTTCGGTGGCAAAATAGTGATACTTCCTTAACAAGTTGAAGTACTGTCGCTCCTCTGGAGTGTTTGCAAAGTATTGAAATAACTTAGGGTGTAAAACTTGAATCATACTACTTGTGATTCTACAGTTACTTGAGCATTTTCACAAAGTGTAGCGGATGTGTACAGAAGAAATTACTCGAGCTGATGTTGCAATTCTGATAATTTTTGCAACAAGTGTTTTGCTTGCTCAGACTCAAAAACAGTATTAATAACCGGAATGTAATTAACAGTCTTAAGTGTCTCAAGAGTTAGACTAACCACTATCCAAGCAACCAGAGTACCACCAATAACCACACTAAATCCTTGCAACATGCCATTCATAAGTCTGTTTTTGAATGAAGTCAGCTTTACCATTTCTTTAGTTAGCTTTGCTACCTCGAGGCGCAACAATACTAACTCACTCAACTCCTGTTCTTCTATTTCAACTAATAACGGAGTAGTTTCAGACATTGCTGATTGGGTACTTTTTTCGCTCATAGCTTCAGTATACGTTGTATCGATAACTAAATCAGCAACCAGCTATTTTTGTACAAGCACATTGTCTGTCAAACCTAATACTCGCAAACCTTGCCATAAGAGCAATGCTTCATGCAAATACTTAGTTTCCTCAGGATTTGATGTCGGAAATACCATATAATCAGCAACCGACTCGCCCGGCATTAAGATGACAGACTGCCCTGGCATAGAGCCTGGTCGTGTATTTCGTTTACCTTGAGAATCCGCTGTAGCAGCCCACCAACCTGGAGCTACAAATACAGGTACTGAAGTTTCGGGGTTACTAGCATCTGGTTTGATACTAAAACCTGAGGTCGGCATATGACCACCAACCACTATTCCAGGCTTTGTTTGCGAGTATAAATCATACACTCTGGTATGTCCAAAAGTTGGTCTAAATTGAGATCCATGCTTATCTAAACCATCCAAAGCTAGCATGGTATAGTTTGGTCTCAAACTTGAGAAATTTCTTGGTCCAACAGAAAGCTGTATGGTTGAATGGTGAGCAATGAGTGGCGCATGCAGTTTGTCAGACAAATATGTGCCAGCAGGTATTGGTCCTTGTCCAATTTCTTTACCAGCACTACTCTTCCAAGCTTTCTGTCGCAGATTACCATCATGCATAATAGCAAGTATTTGTTCTGGATACTCGGCCCCTAAACGAATTACTTTATCCAATATTTCTTTTCTTTTGGAATCCGCAGCAACTTCTTGATCGACAATGTTACGAAGTAATGCAACCAATGCATGTGGATTATTTTTCAACCTATCAGTAAAGTAGTGTTCCAAAGCACTCAATCCTTCGGAATTTGATCCAGCTCTCACATTTTGTATCAACTCAACGGCAACAGGCAATTTGCTTTCGACGTCAAAGTGAGCTCTTGAGTATTGAGGCGACAAGTCTTCATGCCATCTGTCATAGATCGTTCCATCTTTTGAAACACTTGGTGTTTCATCGTAGGGAACTGAAACTCGTTTCGATTTTCTCTTATTGAAAGTTACTATTGGTTTTTCTTCTACCTCTTGGTGAATTTTCTCAATCATTTCTGCCGTCATGCCTTGAGTTTCAAGATCGTTCAGCAATTGCATGGCAGAAAATGCCATTAATCCATGCTCATAGGTTGCAAATGGATAATTTTGTTCCAATTTTCTTGAGTTTCGCTTCTTTCTTGGAGAAAAAATAACACCTTGACCAACAGTATCCGTTGGAGGTGCACCAAGTTTTGTGCCAAAGCGATCGGAAGGCAGATTGGGGTTTGACCCTTTAATGGTTCCTGATTGCACCATTACCATAGCTTGTTGCACTGAATCAGTGTTCGTGTCTTTAGCCATATATTCTTTAGCAACACCCGAACGATGCAGATGAGCGCCTGTCGATACATTTGGTCTACCTGGCAAAGATTCATGCACCAAGGCTTTTCGTAAACCAAAAACCCTATCAAAATCACTCTTTCCAGGTGGATTGTGAAAAATACGTAAAGATTGCTTATGTCCATTCTTAAACGCCAATTCAATTTGACCGCCATTTTTGATGAGTGGAATTTCGTAGCCTTCAACCATATCTTTCCAAGGATTAATTGTTGAGGAATCTTGAGCCCAACCCGGATGTCCCCAATAACCTACAACCATACCTATCACTTTTCCCGATTCGGCAAGTGGTCCTAAAAATACCTCCCTAAATAACTCGATTTGCTGACGAACATCTATGGGCGTGCGTGCTGTATTAGTATCCAAATATGGAGCCTTCAGACCTTCAATTTCATCTCCTAAGAGCACCACGCATGTATCGGGCTGGGAAAGAATCATGTCTCTGATTTCAATCATTTTGTCATGATCAGTCGCAATACTACCTACGTGAAGATCGCCCAATGTTAGCACCATTACTGGCCTGTCATGAGGAATTTCTATCTGTACAAAATCTAAACCTTGATCAGCCCGTTCTGCGATCTGAAGTCCGCGAATGGCATCTAGCTGAGCTTTGGCAATAACTGCTTGAGAAGGAATGGCAGGTTCTACTTTTTTTACTTTAAAGCGTGCTGCTTGCTCACCTTTACCAGTTTTTTCTTTTCCAGCCATGAAGTTCCTCCTACATCTTGTAGCTATTACTGCTACAAGACACAATACCTATACTCTTACTAGGTGTCAATACATCACTGCTGTGTTACTAAAAAAAGGAAGGATCAGAAAAGCAAAACTACAAAATATCACTTTCTTTACTGACAGAACTTGCTTGTGGGAGAACATAAACATCTTGCTTGTAGTCATTTTCGCCAACGTATTCAGCTTCACCTGTTAAGATTTTTTCCAATGGTTTACATGCCTGACAACCCATGCCATTTGGACATTTATAATTTTGCAACTTTCTTACCAGCTTAATTTGCTTTGCAACTTGCAGAACCTTTTGATGCGCGTCTTCTAAATTTGGCAACTCTTTAGGAGTTAATTCATCTCTCAACCGAAGATACCAGTAACTAGCCTTAGCCACGGTTCTGTTTTGAGTGTTATGAACCAATAAATGATAGATGGGCAACTGTAAAGATGACTCATCTTCTTCAGTCTTACTTGTCTTGAAATCAATGATGTGCACGCTATCTAAATCTGGCAAATATTCAAGCCAATCAACTTTTCCGCATAAAATGATATTTTCCTCTTCGGACAACCAGTAATGTGGCAAATCTTGTTTAATCTTTACTGAAAGTTGCGCCAATGGGCCAGGATTCTGCATGATTCTACGAAGCATTTCTCGACCTTGTTCCTTATATTGCTCTTCATGATCTGCAGAAAAAAATCCACCTCGCTTGCCACTAATTTTTTTCCAGGCATTTTCAAACGAAACAAGCAATGATGTCTTAAATCTATCTCTCGTTGGCAATAATGAGAGCGCTTCAACAACCTCATGCACAGCAGAACCCAATGCCAAAGGTGCAGACATGAGTTGCACTTTATGACCAGTTTTGGGATCTTTATATACATTCTTGAGATAATATGAGCGAGGACACTTCAAAAAATCACTCATAGAAGAATGAGATACCCAAACTGCTGAAAACTTATCACCTGGCATGTACTCCTTTACGCTGCTGATTCACTTCCCAATAGTACCATGAAAATGTAACGCGCACTGTTACGCTTGCACAGCAACTTACCAATACTTTTACAAAGAAACTTCACCGGCTGCAGTAGCTTCTGAAGCATCATCTCGTGGAGCAGTCTCAATAATTAAGGCTGGCAATACCACTTCAGTCACTACTGGATTTCCCAGATCTCCTGAAAGGAGCAAAAATGTTTCCGTTGTCACAGGTATCTGTACTGGCACAAACAACTTTTTTCTTTCTCCAGGGTTTATTTGCAACTGCTCAAAGAATGGTGGTGCGGGATAATCTACTGTTTTATGTCTCGCGCTCAAGTAAGTGTGTGCTTGTATCTGCTGCGCAGCTCCGGTGAGTCTCGTATCTGTCACTTCAAGTTGCAACACAAACAATGGTTTAGATGGATCAATCAATGGATCGACTTCAATCTCAACTATGCTCAAATTTGGAATATAAAATAAATAGGAAAGATCAAATGCCAGTCCTCGGTCTTGCCACTGGGAATCAAGCGCATAGCCTAACGGGTCGAAAGTTGAAACAAAACTACCATCCTCTAACAAGGTTCTCATCACCAGTGACGCAGCTTGCGCAGCCACTGTAGCAACCTCTGAAGGTACCGGAGATTCAACTAAAACTGGAGGAGATACTGGAGGTGTAGTCGCGGCATTTCTGCCAACTATTACACCCACTGCACCAACAATACAACCAATCACAAATAACCCAGAACCTATCAACACAACTTTGGGAATCTTCCCTGAAGAAGAACTCCTAGCACTGTTTGCAGTAGCAGCCGCTGCAGCTAATTCATCAACACTTGGCTGCTGTAGAATTTCTCCTGTCTTGGGAGGGAGTGTGGACAATTCTTCTTGCATATTATTCTAGATTTGAGAGATCCTCATCTACAAATACTGTGGAGTCTACTTCCATTTCAAGTGTTTCGATGTCGTCTTGATCTGATAAGTCCTGGAGTTTCAACTCATCGGTGTTTAACTTAACTTCATCACGTGTTGTAGTTTGAGTGTCTTGAGTGGTAGGTTTTGCCACACAACCAGTTAAACCTAACGCTGCAAAAAACACCAGCATGCTCAAAAGTCTTTTTTTCATAAATGCAACCCAACTCATCTACTCAATTTAATCTTGATATAACTGCTTAAGTAATACAATACTCTCTTTGATAAGTGCTGTTACTCCTTTAAAAGAATCGTGTGCTGATTTGATTAATTCTGCTGCTTTTGCTCGCAGATCTTCAACAGACATGTTAGTATCTTGGCCTAAAACTTTCAACTGTTCTACAACATCTGCTGCAACAACTTGCGAATCTTGATACGCATCAGACGCTTCATCCAATTTTGCTTGAGCTGCCGCAATATCTTTACCTTCTTTCGCAGATGTATCAATTCGTGCTTGCAACTTAACAATCAACTTCTCTAGACGGTCGGTATAGACCTCAAATCGAGCTTCAACCCTGTTAGCATGAACCATTACTCGTTCAGCTCTTCTAGATTGCCTTCTTTCTTCCACTGCTTCCTTGCCAGCCATTTTCTTCTCATCAAGCACAACTCGCTTTTCATCTCGAACTAGTTCTTTGTTCTCAACAAACTCTTCCCGGCTTTCTTCCTTCTCAAGTCGTAACTCTTCTTTGTACGTGGTTTTCTCAACTTGATATTCTTCTCGCAATCGTGTTTTATCTGCTAAAATTTCTTCTGGGGTTTTTGCTGCCTGGACAGGTACAACGGTCATAGCAAAAAGAGTGAGCAACATAACAATAACTGACCATTTTGTTTTCATCATGCTCCTTTTTGTTTTTTGAAAAAAAACTTTATAGCTTCAATAACAACTATAACACACAAGCATTGTGCCAAAATAATGCCCCACATCCAGAGCGGTAAAGAAACAAATCCAAAAAAGTTTTGTAACGTTTTTGAGTACATAGGAATGACCGTTGCCAAAAAAGACAGGATCACAGCTATAACTAAATATTTATTAGTCAGCAATGACTCTTCCCAAATATTTTTATTAATTGTTCTGCAGGAAAATACATAGAGCAGCGAATCAACAGAGAGCAATGCAAAACTCAAGGTTTGAGCAACTGCTAAACCATATAATGGATACACAACTGTAAAAGCAGTCAAAGTTAATAGACCAGAAACAAGACTTACTGCAGCAAGCGAAATGAGTAACTGACGAGATAAAATGGGTTCAGTGCTACTGAGAGGTTTATGAGTGAGTATTTCTTTTTCCTTCGGATCAAACGTTAAGGCCAAGTTTGGAAATGAATCATTCACAATATTTATCCAAAGCACTTGTGCTGCAGTTATTGGAAGTGGCAGATGTAACAATATACTACCTAAGACTAAGAGTACTTCAGAAAAGGTATCACTCAGTAGATATAACACCATTTTTCTCAGATTAGAAAAAATGCCACGGCCTTCCTCGACAGCAGCTAAAATCGTGGTAAAGTTTGAATCAAGAAGTACAATATCAGCTGACTCTCTGGCAATGTCAGTCGCATCCCCAACCACCAGACCAATATCAGCTGCCGCTAAAGCTGGTGCATCATTAACACCATCTCCCATCATCGCCACAACCTCACCACGCTTTTGCAGCGCTTTCACAATACGAAGTTTTTGAGAAGGCTTGGTACGTGCAAACAAAACAATCTCTTTTACTCTTGCTACTAACTGGGCATCACTCACATGTGCCAGCTCTTGACCATCCATAATTTGATCATCAGTCAAAGTAATACCAATCTCACGTAATACCGATCGAGCTGTTTCACGATAGTCACCCGTAATGACAGTCAGGGAAATACCAGCTTGTGCTGCCTGCTCAAGTGCGGGTTTTACACTCGCTCTCACTGGATCAGTAAATGCAAATAACCCAACGCAGACTGCTCCCTCAAACACACCCTCAAGGTCCTTTTGTTTAAGTTTGTAAAAAAGAGCAGTTGCTTCCGCAATAGTGTCATACTTTTGATATCCAACACCAATCACGCGCTTACCAAGCTGCGCCCATTCTTTCACTTGCTGCAGTATGCCTAGTTTCTTTGACTGGGCTTTGTCACAAAATGCCTCAACAACTTCTGGTGCACCAACGACAAACACTTCTTTTCCTGTTCGAACAGCCATAAACCGGCGTTCACTTGAGAAAGTTAATGTATCGCTAACAGAAGTACGCTCGCGAAGTTGCTCAGGACCTAAGGTGCCTGGATTTTCAGCTGCATACGCTTCTGCCCATTTCCACCTAGCAAAATCAAGCGGATCTCTGAGTTCATTTGCTAATACTGCAGATCGATACGTAAGTTCAGGGTTTCGATAAATGGCATCGGTCACTTGGAGTTTACCTTCAGTGAGCGTGCCCGTTTTATCTACACAAACTCTGGTCACAGTTCCCAACGTTTCAGTGGCAACTAAATTACGGACCAACGCCTTTCGTTTGAGAATGCGATGCATGCCTAAGGCTAAAATTGCAGTCAACCCAACAACTAATCCTTCTGGAATTGCAGATACCGCTAATGCAACCGAGACAATAAACATCTCCTGCATGCTTCTGCCATTCAACGTACCAAAAGTGAAAATAAACACTGCTGATACAACGACAACAATAGTAATGTATTTAGCAAGTTGGTTCAGTCTTTTCTCTAGTGGTGTTTCTTTGTGAGATTGTTCATCAATGGTTTCTGCAATGCTGCCCATTTCTGTCTGTTTTCCAATTGCAGTCGCTACCATTGTGGCAGTACCACCCATGACGACAGTACCTAAGTACCCACTGTGCTCACGATCAACATCTTTTGCTTTGGTCAAAAAACTCACTAGTTCTTGCAGAGACGAAAAATCATTGTGAATAACATATGGCTTTTTTGAGACAGCCATACTTTCACCAGTTAAAACCGCTTCGTTAATAACGACATCACTGGCAGCTAAAATCAAACCATCAGCTGGAACTTTATCACCTTCGTACAGAAATACCACATCACCAACAACTAATTCTTGCGAATGGATTCGAACTTTTTTACCATCACGAACTACCCATGCTTCTTGAGTTACAACCGACTTCAATGCCTGCAGTGATTTGAATGCTTTTCGTTCCTGATAAAACCCAAGCAGTGTATTAACCAGCACAGCAAAGAAAATAACGACGGTATCTTTAGCAGCACCAATTGCAGCAGTAATAATGCCTGCAACAAGTAACACAAAAATGAGAGGGCTTTTAAGTTGAGCTAAAAAAAAATGCAAATCAGATGGAATTGGTTTGCCTGCAATTGTGTTTGTTACACCTTTGCGCTTTTCTGCGGCCAGAACATCAGAAGGAATTCCTCGTTTGATGTACTCAAGAACAAGTCTTGTTGATGACTGATGGGCAGTAGAAGTCATGTAGAACTATCGCAGTCTGTCAGTGAATACCTGTATATTTCCAGTCTGTACCTCTTGGTACAACTGAGTTTCTTTTCCTGTACGAACAGACTGTCTCTCCATAAACGGAATGCTTGCAGCATCCTGATACAGGATTCCTACTGCAACTTTTTCGTCAAGATCCTCCGCAGCTGCTAATGCGGCAGCTCTATTTGTTGGATCATACCCTTCAGTATTAACGTTATACACACGTTGTTGATACCATTCGTGAGGCGTAGTCTTGTTGTATGTGGGACAATTTTGCATAATTTCCACAAAACTAAACCCCTTATGCTTGATTGCCGCTGTAAACACTTCTGACATCATCCTGATATCTCCTGAAAAGACTCTTGCAGAAAAAGTAACTCCCAGAGATAGTGCGAACCGTTGTGGATGCAGTACTTCTGTAGTAACTCCATCAGGTGTAGAGTTCATCTTTACACCTTTTCTGGTTGTGGCAGAAGCTTGACCAGTGGTCAAGCCGTAGTTCTCGTTGTTATGCAGTAACAAAGTCATGTCAAAGTTGGCTCTGATCGCATGGACTAAATGATTCACACCTTCGCCCAAAAGTGCGCCATCGCCACCTTCTGCAACAACAGTAAGACCAGTGTTTGCACAATTAATGCCAGCAGCAAGGGGAATGACTCTACCATGAAGACCATGATATCGATACCCACCAATTTTATCTGATCCATTGCCATTACAACCAATATCAAAACACAACATTGCTTGGTGTGGTGTCACACCACAAGCAACTAATGCTTGTTTTACCGCAACTTGAATACCAAAGTTTCCACATCCTGGACACCAGGTTAATGCATTAGCTGAAGTGTAATCACCTAAAGAGACTTGAGAAGTAGTGCAAGATCCGCATGCTGACATATTAGATTTGCTCCTTTATAAACTCAACAAGTTCTAAGACAAAAAATGGACGTCCATTATTTTTGAGATACACTTGTTTTGCTTTATAGCCAGATTCCATTGCAACTAACTTTGCAAACTGACCGGTTCCATTATTTTCTACAAAGGCTACATGTTGTGCAGTTTCAACCAACTTGAGTAATTTTTCAGTTTTAAGTGGGAACATATAATCATAGTGCAAATATGAAACATTTCCCGTATATCCATCTTTTTTCAGTATATCGAAGGCATCTAGTACTGTATTCTTGACACTTCCCCAGCCAATCAATAACAAATCACTGACTTCTGGACCAAATAATTCTGGCTCTGGTAGGGTAGCAAGTAATGTTTCCTGCTTCTTCATGCGTTTTTCAAACATGATTCGAGAAGGCTCAGCATCTTCTGTCAATGAACCATCACCAATATGCTCATCACTATTTGCATCAAAGGTTGGAGCGCACTGTCCTGGTAACCATCGAGGTGAAATACCAGTGGAAGTATCCTTGAATCTATCCATTTTTTCTAACGTTGCTAGCTGATCTTCTGGAACTAATCCACGACATATTTCAATCGGTGCTGGCAAGCCGCTAATCTGAAACTGAGATTCAGCAATTTGTTTTTCAGTAAGCAAGATGACCGGGATTTGGTACTGTTCAGCAATATTTAAGGCTACTTGAGTCAAGGTGAAACATGATTCTGGATCACTTGCGGAAAGTACACATTTTGCATATTCACCATGACCAGAGAAAATGGTCATTAATAAATCACCCGCATTTGTCCAAGTAGGTAAACCGGTTCCCGGACCTGGCCGCTGTGCAACAACGCACACAAATGGTGTTTCAGTAATGCCCGCTAATGATACTGATTCTGTCATCAAATCAAAGCCACCACCAGATGTACCACAGAGTGCTCTGGCTCCAGCAAACATAGACCCGATGGTCATTTGAGCAACCGAAATTTCATCTTCAATTTGCTTAACTAACATACCTGTCTCGGAGGAAATGCTTGCTAAGTAACCCAGAATTGAACTAGAAGGTGTCATTGGGTAGGCATAGTAGGCTCGAACTCCTGCAGCAACTGCACCCAGTCCAATTGCTTGGTTGCCAGAAATAATCATTTCCGACTCTAATTTTGGAGCAATAGCAAATGGCAATGTGTAAGGTTCTAAACCTTCAAGTTTGTAGACACGTCCTTGTTCAAAAATGCGGATGTTATCATCGATAACCTGTGGCTTTTTGACAAATGCTTTCTTGAGAATTTCATGAATTGGCTCAGGGATAAGGGTAATCAATTGCCAAAGCACACCCAATAAAAAGGTGTTGACCATCAATGGGTGCACGCCAGCTTCTTTAATAATTTGCTGTGCTGGAATGTAAATTATTTTAATATTACGTTTAGCCACCAATTCTTGTTCTGACTGAGTTAACTGCAGACCAATCACAGAATGCACCACTTGCCCATCCTGAGCGACTGTATCGATGTATGCATGGAACGCGCTGTTACTCAAGATAAGCAATAAATCGCACAGGGCTGCTGAAGATCTGAGAGGCACATCTGAAAAATCAATTTGAAAACATGCGTATCCACCTCTAATGAGGGAAGGATATTCTCGATAACCAAATGAGTACAGACCACACTCTTTTACACCTTTAGAAATTGCATCACCAATCGAATTAATACCTTGCCCCGAAGCTCCACCAATTTTTACGATAAATCTGTTAGAAATATGCATAGTTTTTTAGTACTGTATCAAACACACCTTCACACATCAATGAGTATCACCTTGCCATCCACCGCATATGCTTCACGTTTGGTCACAATCACGGGGTTAATCTCGATCTCAGCAAAGTATGGGACCGTCTCAACCAAATTACACATTTGTGCAATCAGATGATACAGCCGATCAACGGCAAATGCTGACTCACCGCGATATCCTTTCAGTAAAGTATATATCTTCGATTGTTCAACTAATGCTTTAACTTCATTTTTAGTAGCTGGAAGCACTAATAAATTGCGATCATTAATCAGTTCAACCAAAGTACCGCCCGCACCCACCATCAAGACATTACCAAACTGCGCATTTTTCTTGACTCCCACTACTACTTCTATACCACCAGAGATTTGAGACTGGATCTGAATTTTTGCAGTTTTGCGCACCTTAGGTGATAAATCGGTTAATTTATCAATCAATTCCTGTGATGCCTTTTCCAATTGTTTTACGCTGGCAACACCAGTAATCACGCCACCGGCTTCGGTTTTATGTAACAGTTCGGGCGCAATCAGCTTAAGCACAACTGGAAATCCAGCATCTTTGACAAATTTTTTAGCTTGGTCTAAATTCTCCACCAGTGCAGAGGCTGGTGTAGGTATATCCCAGTGGTCAAAAATGGCGCTTACAGCCATACCATCTATATATTTTTCTTCTTTATTAAGTGCGGTCTCCAAATGATCCATCACCCATTTTTTTGAAGATGTTGGAACAGGCACAACTTCTTGTGGAACTGGAGCTTTAAGTGCATTTTTTTGCCAAGATCGCCACCACCATAATGAGCCCATTACCTTTATTGCGCGTTCTGGATAGCGAAAAGAAGGAATCTTGTATTTATTTAAAATTGTTTCACCTTTACTAATACTAGTACCGCCCATGAATGAACAAAAAATAGGTTTCTTGTACTTTTGGGACAGTCTGCCAATGACTTGCGCAGTTTCTTCAATTTCTGTCATTACTTGTGGAGTAAGAATTACCAAGATTGAGTCAACTTTATTTTCTTCGAATACCACTCTAATGGCCTGCTCATATCTATCTGCCAGCGCGTCGCCGAGTACATCAATAGGATTTACCAGACTGGATGCTCGAGGTAACTGTTTTGAGAGTTGCGCAATCGTGTCCTCTGACAATGTCGCCATTGAAAGTCCTTCTGCCACCACCGCGTCACTGCTAAACACTGCTGGACCACCGGCATTTGAGATAATTGCCACTTCGGGTCCCTGTGGAATGGTGCTCCAAGACAAAGCTCGGGACAAATCAAACATGTCTTCAATCCCATCACAGCGAATCACACCAGCTTGCAACAAGGCTTTATCCAAAACGGCATCATCACCAGCAATTGCACCGGTATGAGACTGCATAGCTTTTTTAGCTGCATCTGTTTTACCTGGTTTTAACATAAAGAGTGGTGTTCTTTTTGCCAGCGTTTTTGCTATTTCAATGAATCTTGTTCCATCTACAATCGACTCCAGGTACAACCCAATGGGGTTATATCCAGATCTATCAAATCGAGATGCACCGGTGTGTTCTGTATCTGTTTCTTGGCTTGCCCAGTATTCAAGGATTTCGTTTTCAGTTAAAGAAGTTTTATTACCTAATGTCACAAAGTCGGAAAAACCCAGCTGAGCATAGGATGCCCAATCAAAAATGCTCGATGCAATGGCACCAGACTGTGAAAGAAAACGCATGCTCCCCGTTTGCTGAACACCTTGACCAAACGTTGCGTTCAGCTTATGAAAGGTGTTAACAAAACCAAGACAGTTG
Source organism: uncultured Pseudomonadales bacterium (assembly GCA_964556485.1). GTDB lineage: Bacteria > Patescibacteriota > Microgenomatia > UBA1400 > PJMF01 > CG1-02-43-31. The sequence continues at coordinate 64,943 of CAZKVV010000005.1, forward strand.
GGACCAAGTAAATGAATGCCACTCTCTGCAACCATACGTTGCAAATCTGCTTCTCGAGAAGCACCTTCCCCACCCATTTCTTTAAAACCAGCCGAAATAATCACCACACTTTTGGTGCCTTTAAGGATAATCTGTTGTAAAACAACTAACACAATTTCTGCTGGCACCACAATAATTGCTAGATCTGGCACCTCAGGAATTTGGGCATATTCAGCATATACTTTACAGCCCTCAATTGTTGTTGAACTAGGGTTAATTGGAAACAACTCACCAGAGAATCCGCCCGCAATAATGTTGCGAAACAAAATATTACCTAGCTTTGTTTTATCACTCGATGCACCTACAACTGCTATTGATCGTGGCTGAAATAATGTGTGTAGATCCGCAACCATACTTTTTCTGTTCCTTACAGCAGTATACGGGAGAATAGAAACTACTGTAAAGTTACGCTTTCCTTGACACCATGCTTGCCAACAGTTCAGAATAGGCATGAACAACTAAAGGAATAAAGATGAACAGAGCAACAACCGTTTCAATTATTGGCTGTGGAAATGTAGGCATGACTGCTGCTTACTCAATTTTACATCGAGGCGATGTAGACCACTTAGTACTGGTTGGACGTGATTCTTCACAACTGATTGGTGAAGAACTCGATCTCGAACATGGTCTAAACTTCATGCACACCGCAACCATTAGCTCTACAGATGACTACGCAGATATTGCTCATAGTGATGTTGTTGTTGTCACAGCTGGCGCTGCACAAAAACCTGGAGAAACAAGACTTGATCTAGCAAAGAAAAACATTGCAATCATTGAGGATATTGTTCCTAAAATTGTCCGCCACGCACCACAAGCTGTCATTCTAGTGGTCAGCAATCCTGTGGATATATTGACATACAAAGCACACCATATTTCTGGGTTGCCCAAAGGTCGCGTGTTTGGCTCTGGAACGACTCTCGACACCGCTCGATTCCGCTTTCACCTCGCTGAACACCTTGATGTGCACCCACGCAGCATTCATGCCTACGTCTTGGGAGAACATGGCGACAACTCTTTTCCAACGCTTTCGAGTGCAAACATTGGCGGACAAAATTTAAAAGATTTCCCTGGATTCACCGAGGAAAAAGCACTTAAGGCCTACCAAAAAGCCAGAGATGCTGCCTACACCATCATTCAGTCAAAAGGTGCTACCTACTATGCTATTGGCGCTGTGGTCTCACATATTGTTTCAACCATTTTGAAAGATAAGAAAACAGTCTTACCAGTATCAATTCCACTCCACAATTACTATGGACATAGTGGCGTTGCCCTTAGTGTTCCTTGTATTGTTGGCCGCTCTGGGGTTGAGAGGGTGTTGACTACCCATTTATCCGCACATGAACAAATGCAACTACGCCAAACGGTGGAAGCACTCAAAGAGTTTTTATAAATTCTCAAATACATTTGCTCGGTATTGTGACCGAATTAACCCATCTATTACTGCTTGTTTATTATCTGGTATTGTATTTACCAATGCCTTAATATCCTCAAGATAATCAGGGGTATATCTTTTCGCTGGACGCAAAAGTGCCCAGTTGCCGTTGCTAATATCAATTTTTGTAATTCCAGCATCAAATGCATCTTCAAGTGTATTATTTAGTTCGAATCCTGTAGGAGAATACCAATGGCCCTCAAAAAATGTCTGACCAGATGCAGAAGTAAAAGTCTTTAAACATAATCCTGCACGCTTGCCAATAAATTTAACTGCCACATATTCATTTACAACAACTACCGCATCATTATTTAACGCTTGCAATAATCTTGGCTCAGATTCATCACATAACCACCAATTCCCATTGCTGACCTGAATGCTCATATCCATTTCTATAAGTTGTGGCCTTATCTCGGCGCGTAAAGCTTCGGGCAAATCGTATATTTTTAGTTGCGAAAGAATGATTGCTATCTGAAACTGATACGTTAAAACATCATCAAGTAGTATATCCAAAAGCGTAAGGATGAAATCGTTATTTAATTCTTTAACTATCTTAAAAAAATTGTCTTTATTTTGATATCTAAAGCCCTTGTAAATTTCATCTGTTTCAGCTTGAGAAAACATCAACTCTAAGAGAAACAGTAAGTCATCATTTTTGACCGTTAGCACTAATGCTTTTTTTAATTTTTCTTGATTGTCTTTAGAAAACGAGTTAATTACAGCATTCAGCACCTCATACCTACTTAAGCATCCTTGAGCTTTGGTTTCAACATACGACAAGGTAGGACCCTGGAAAGCACTTGTTGTTTTTGCTGCATAAAGAGTAAATTTGGGAAATACATGTCTAATTTGCAAACCAGACTCTCCATTTTTTGGGGGGGGATTATACTCTAGACCTTGAGTTGTAGCATCTCCATGATGTTTTTGGTCAGTGATATTTTCGCTCATAGTACAACAGCAAGTCTGATGATAAAGTAGCCATGAAATTCATCATATTCTGAGTTAAATTTAGAATCAAGAACATTTTTTTGCACCAACTAACTAAATAACGGGAATTTCACCATTAAAGAAATTTGATTGAATTAATTCTTCACAACTAAGCAACAAATCATCTAGAGAACCGGTATTGTGAATAGTGTGGTCGACTAACTCTAAGCAGGCTTCAACTTGTTGACCGCTTTCTTCCTCACCGACACCTTTTTCTCGTTGATTTGCCCGTAAAAATGATACTTTGGTAACGCCATCTTCACCACGATCGCTTGCGCGCTCTAAATAGCGCTGCATCCGCACATATTGTGGTGCAACTACGCCTAAAATAAATGCCTCAGAATGCTGACGTAAATACTCAACTTCCTCAGGATTTCGCACACCATCTATCACAACTTGGTCGTTATTTTTTGCTAGTTCGAGCACGCGCTGGGCCAACACGGCTCCACCATGCTTCTCTCGTAATTCATTTCCTACATTTTGCAGATTCACTCGAGTAATTGGCAAGTCACGGTCAAGACATTCTTCTCTAATTGCATCAGAAAGTTTGTAGTACACAAAACCACGATCGACAAAGTGGGTAGAAATAGTACTTTTACCACTCGCAATGTATCCGACTAAGCCAACAACTTGCATGAGGGTTGTTATACACTGAAATTACGCTTGTTGAGTAGAGGGAATTGCAGGAGTGCCAGTTTGTTGCTGTTTGGCTTGGTATTCTTTGAACAATACATCGGTTAATGCCCAGACTTCTTCTGTGGAAAAATGAGAACGTTTATACTGTATTTGAGTCTCATCACAAAGTAACGCAATGAAATCTTGGTAGGTTGCAAACTTATATCCATTTCCAATAAAAATATAACGAAATTTCTTGTCCATACTTTGTTGCTCAAACTTTTTTGTATTTATGAGAGAAAATGCGAGGTCTGGAGTAATGGCGCCTTGTCTTTCATGAACTCTTCTATTTGCTGGCACAACGAGATGTACTAACATAGTTTCGCTCATGCTTACTGTCTCAACTTTTGAAAGATTATACAAGCCTTTGTCTGCAAGCACGGATCGATGATTCTTTCCGGCATCACTGTTTAGCCAATTAATGAGTGTACGAAGCGCCTCTTTAAATCCGCTATCGAGTAACTGTGCGTACGCTCTATAATCAAGCATTCCTAATTTTGCCTCACCCAATACCTCGAATCGTACATTTCCAGCACCACTTATCAGGACATAGGCAAGATCTGGGTTTTTTAGTCTTAATGGCACACCGTACTTTATCGGATTTTGCCAAAGCAAAAGCAGTTCTTCAGCAACTTTCAACCGGTATTCCAATGCCTCCCGTTTTTCTTCCTTTTCGGCAGCATCTTCTAAACTGTCCAGCGCATCTAACTTCTCTAAACGAAACTCCGCTGCTGCAAATAATTCAAACAGTTTACCTGAGATCATTCCACGCTTATATTCATCTCCTTGTTCAAAAAATTCTTTTTCCACAATATTGACTACTGCTGTCAAAATATCAGGATGAGAATGAAACAGATTAACCAAAATTCGCAACTGTTTATGTCTATCTACTTTGTTCTCATAATGTCTTCCTCTTGATTCCAAAATTGTGAGAAAAAAGCTGGCAATTTGAGGTTGCTCATCAGAAATGATACGCAAGGTGTTTTTCAAATCCTGATCTTGATTCCCAAGAAGTTTGGTCATGCGAAGATACATTTGTGTTCCATTTTCATTTTCAGCCATACTATTACTCTACATCGTAAACATAGAGGGCACAAGAGAGTTACACCTGCTACACTAGCAATATATGCAACGAGGCGTCATAACATTTACCACCCAAGAACAAAAAATTATTTACCAAATACTGCATGACTTTGTACCGGACCTTACCCAGCTTCAACAAAAATTTTTAGTTACTCAAACAGACGGTGAACTGGAACATTTGGATAGTATTGAACTCAGTCGCGATGAAGTCGAACTCATTTTGGATCAAATGCCTATTCCTTCAGGTGAAGAACCAGAAGAAGTCTCGCATATAAGATCGTTGTTATCAAGCTTTTTAAACCCAGTCAAGTAAACAAAATGTACTTAACTGATACTTCTGCTACACAGCTTGACCATTCTATGCTTTAATGGCCTTTACGTACTAACAGGTAATCAATTGTAAGGAGATTAAACATGGCAAAATCTGAAAATCAGTACTCACTGAGTTCACTCATTGAGTTTCTTAATAATAATTTCGTACTCATACTCATTGTGTTATTCTTTTTCGCAGGTGGATTTGTGCTCGGTTCTCTCTGGACTGAGAATCAATTACTTAAATCTGGTGGTACAGCAGGTGCTGGCGCCGCAGCGGGTGCAGCAGCAGCTCCAGCTGGTCCAACCGGCCCAACTGAAGAACAACTCGCTTCTTTACCAGAAGTAAGCAATGATGATCACATTCGTGGAAACAAAAATGCAAAAATTGTACTCGTAGAATATTCCGACTTTGAGTGTCCATACTGTCAGAAATTCACCCCAACTCTGGATGAAGTGTTAAAAGCATATGGTAAAGATGTAGCACTCGTGTTTAGACATTATCCACTCCCTTTCCATGCTAATGCTCAAAAAGCTGCTGAAGCTTCAGAGTGTGTAGCCAAACTTGGTGGTAACGAAAAGTTCTGGGAATATCATGACCTTTACTTTGAAAAGACCCCAGCTACTGGCACAGGTATCGCTGTTGCAGACATGGGTAAATTAGCAGGCGAAATTGGTCTTAACGCTACTGCTGTACAAACTTGTATCGATTCTGGTGAAATGGCTGAAAAAGTCACTAAGCAGATGGAAGCTGGTGCAGCTGCAGGTGTTAGTGGTACTCCAGGTACTTATATCGTCACTAAAGATGGTGCCAAAGCAATGATCCCAGGAGCACTTCCATTAGATCAAATTAAGACTCAAATCGACATGTATCTGTAAGGTTTGCAGATAAGAGTTGAAAAATGACTTGAATATAAGATGCGGCGCCAACAGGCGCCGCATCTTTATTGTACTTTGATAACCCGCACCGGACACGCATCCGCTGCTTCTTTATTTTCTGCGATATCTTCCGCAACCACTTTTCGCAAAAACATCCCTTTTTTTTCAACAGCACCTTCGAGATCCGACTTGCCATCTTCAGCCGACATTGTCCAATACTGAGGACTAATCAGGGCACACAATCCACACCCAATACAGTTTTTTCTGTCGTGGCTTACGGTTGCTTTTACTATTGGTTCATCCATAGTTTTATTGAAAGTACTTAAAACCCATTATTCACAGTGACCACTTTATACAGTCTGTCTCCACGGCGAACTTTTTGTGAAATACTGAATGTCACAACACTACCCTTTGGTGCTAGCTCTACTTCCTTTTCCTCAATAATTAACTTTGGAGCGGTACCTCTCACAACACCTGTCGTTTCACCAGTAATCAGGTACTCATCGGTGTTGGCAATAGTATTTTCTTGCGCAGTCACCTCTACCACCCCAATTTTTGAAAAGTAATTCGTTACTACTCCCACCAATTCTCGTTTTTGGGTTGCTCTATTTCCATAGGCACCACTCCAAGCGACAAACGGTTTACCCAAGTAGAATCCACCACTCATGCCTCGGTTGTAGACAGTTCCCAGGCGCTTATTCCACTCCACAATCTTCTCTTGAGTGTACGTGCCAGCATTTAATGCATCCAGTGCTTCTCTATACACTCTAATCACTTTGTCGACATAATCTGCTGATCTACCTCTTCCCTCAATTTTGAGAACGGCAATACCGGTATCCACAAGTTCATCAAGCAGTCCTACCGTACACAAGTCTTCTGGACTGAGCACGTAATCATTTTCAACTTTTAATTGGGTATTTGTCTGTTCATCAATAATTTTGTAGCTACGTCTGCAGTTCTGTCTACACGCGCCACGGTTGGCCGAAGAATTATCAGTGAGCAAACTCATTCCGCATCGTCCAGAGATCGCCACACACATTGCTCCATGACCAAACACTTCAATCTCGAGTGGCCGGCCACTTCTACCAGTAATACCTTGCGCTTTAATTTCATCACATACGTGCTTAATCATGGGAACAGTCAGTTCGCGAGCTAACACAATGGTGTCTGAAAGCTGGGCAAAATACTTGACTGTTTCGACATTAGCAATTGAAAGCTGGGTGGAAATATGGACCTCTACACCAATCTCATTTGCATAGGCAATAGCTGCCATATCGGCAACAATAATTGCATCAATGCCATTGGCTTTAACTGCGTCAATAATGGCATATGCCAACTTCATATCATGATCGTATAAGAGCGTGTTGAGTGTTAGGTATGTTCTAACCTTGTGTTTTTGAGCAATTTTGGCAATTTTAGCTAGATCGTTAAAGTCGAAATTATTTGCCGCTCTGGCACGCATATTAAGTTGTGTAATGCCAAAAAAAACTGAGTCACAACCCGCATTAATAGCTGCCTGCAAACTTTCAAATGATCCCACTGGGGCCATTAGTTCAACACTGTGTGTGACTTTTTTTCCTGATTTTTCCATACATTTTCCTAACTATAAGAAACTGTATTGTACTTTTTTACGTGCCAAAGCACAAATGTAGCTCCTGTCCACTGGTTCTAGTACGATACAATACCGCTATGAAGCAAAAAGAAATTGGCAGAACAGCATTTGAAACCTACTACACAGGTCTCTTTGCTGATGAACAACAAGCTGCCGCATTTTTTGCCGCACTTAACACTAAAAAACAGCCCGTGTTGCTTGTTGATCCCAAAAACCTGCCAAAACTGCAAAAACTCTGGCAAGAACAAGGCATAACTCTAACGCCTCTTGATTGGTACCCGCATGCGTACCTTTGGCCAAAGGAAGTGCCTATCAATACACCTTTACCAGGATATAACGAACATCTGTTTTACCCGCTCAATGCTTCTTCGCTCATTCCGGTGCAAGCACTCAGTCCCAAACCAGGTGACTATATCCTAGATGCCTGCGCTGCCCCCGGTGGTAAATCCCTAGCCATTGCCAACCTACTAGGCGACTCCCATACTCTAGTAGCCAACGACCTCTCGCGCAGCAGGCGAGATCGAATGAAATCCATTTTTACCTCGCATTCAAAAGAAATTGCAGTCTGGGGCATGATGGCAGAACTTATTTGCAAACGATCACCTGAAGCATTTGACAAAATTTTGCTTGACGCACCATGCAGTTCGGAAGCACACATCTACACCACCCCCGAAGAACTTACTAAATGGTCGCACAACCGTGTGATTTCACTCAAAAAGCGACAAGTTGGGTTACTGAGTGGACTTTGGCATGCACTCAAACCAGGAGGCATCTTGGTCTACTCAACCTGTGCGGTCACACCAGAAGAAAATGAGTGGGTTATTGCCACCTTTCTCAAGAAGAGAAAGGGTGAAGCAATCCTGATACCTTGGACTGCCCAAACCCCTGGACAACTAGGCATAGCTGGAGACTACCCTGCTATGCTAGATCTAAACAGTGTGCGCAGAATTGCAGTCACTGAGGGTGAACTGGGACCAATGTTTGTTGCTGTACTACAAAAAAGCGGAGCTTGAGAGCTCCGCTTTCTTCGTGTCTGACCGACACGGCAATGAGATTTTTTCTGAGAAAAAAAGCTACCTGTGCATTTTCCGTGCAGACCTTCCAGGCTGTAATTCGCCCATAATGGTTTGCCAATCAATGCCTTGAGACTCCGCCCAAGCTTTCAATTCATCGCGTTCTGTCTTGAAATGCTCTTGGCGTTCCTCGCGATTCATATCTTGCAGAGCAGCGTGTTCTGTCCGTAGCTCCTCATGCTTAGCAATGATTGCTGCCTTTTGTGCCTCTGAGATCTTCCCAGCGGTAACGAGTGCAGAGAGTTTTTCTGTAAACTGAGCATTCATGTCTTCATGACGCTCTTCCCGATATTCATCGAATACCGCTTCGACCTCCGACTGTTGTAAGCCAAACCGCTCAGCAATCCTCTGAGTTAGACCCTGAGCTGGGCTGGTATCCGTAACAGCCTGCACCGCTTGTGCAGAAGCTGCTACGACACCAGTACCTATTACAATCGCCAAGGCTGGAAGCAGTATGTTTTTATTAATGTGCATATCTAGTCCTTTCACTACTAGCTCTTTTCTACTAAGTGCTAGTGTAAAGATCGTTTCTGAGAATACCCTGAAAATTAAGAAACAGCTGTTCTTGGAAGGTTGACCACAAAGGCAGCTCCACCAAGTTTGCTCTCTTGTGCCGAAATAGTACCGCCATGTAGTTCAACAATTTCTTTGGCTACTGAAAGGCCCAGTCCAAAGCCACCAGCCCTTCTCGAACGCGCAACATCAGCCCTAAAAAATCGATCAAATAATCGCTCTCTATCTTTTCCTGAAATACCACTGCCAGAGTCAGCAACCATAATTTGCACGTCTCGCAAACGCTTTTGAATAGTCAATTCAACCGTTCCTTTTTGTGGAGTATATTTACTGGCATTATCAAGCAAAATCGTAATCAATTCCTTAATTTTGTCAGCATCAAACTGAGCTTTTGTGAGTGTTATTTTAGTGCTGAAGGTAATTTCCTTTTCAGTAAAGACAGCATTAAATTTCTTAGTTGTTTTCTCGACAAAATCGGCAAGCACAACCGTAGACAAATGCAGTTGTTTCCGCGAGCTTTGATAGGTTGCTAACTCAAGCAATTTAGTCACCAACCGCTCTAAATTTTTGACTTCATCTAAGTTATCTTCAATCAGCTCCTGAGCTTCCTTTAAACTTGGTTTTTTTGAGAGCCCAAATACTTCAAGTGATGTTTTGAGAGCAGTAATGGGAGTCCGCAGTTCGTGAGAAGCATCAGCAACAAACCGACGCTGCTCTTCCATCGCAATCTGAATTGGTCGAAGTGTCTTTCCAGCCAATAAATATCCAGCGCCTGCGCTAAAAACTAAAATAATGCCATTAATAACAAGTAGGTGAAACTTAATCGTGTGTTTTGCTTCCTTGAGTTCTTGATCTAAAATTTGACGTTTCAGTGCTTGTTGTAAACCTGGATCCAGCTTCTCCAACCGTTCAGACAAATACTCTGGCAGCACAATGCCACGCTCTTGAGCCAATACTCTCAGCTGCGTTCGTGACAAGCCACGTTCTAATTCGCGCACAAACGAAAAATACAGCGCGGTACTAAATAAGGTACTGACACAAAAAATAATGAGAACATACCAATAGGTTAATTTTACTCTGGCAGAACGAAACATTACGCCTTCCCAAGCGAGTAACCAAATCCTCGCACTGTATAGATGAGTGTAGGCAACTGAGGAAACGGTTTCTCCAGTTTACTGCGCAAATACCCTAAGTATACTTCGGCGGTGTTTGGCAACACATCTGCATCAAACTCCCAAACATGTGACAACAACTGTTCTTTAGACAACACCGTTTCTTTATTTTGCAGTAAATACGCAAGCAGCGCAAACTCACGCTTGGTAAGGGAAATACTGGTGCCTGCCCTGGTAACTGAGGCTTTGGCAGTATCAAGTTCTACATCCTGATACTTGAGTATTGCTCCCATCAACTGCTGTGGTCTTCTAGCAAGTGCTTTGACCCGCGCAACTAACTCTTCAAAAGCAAATGGCTTGGGTAAATAGTCATCAGCACCAATAGTTAAACCAGCCACTCGATCATCCACCTCACCCTTGGCAGTAAGCATCAAAATGGGAGTGGTGATATTCTCGGCACGAAGTTCGCGACAAATCGTTAATCCATCCATACTTGGCAACATCAAATCAAGAATAATCACGCTGTATGGCTCAGTTGCAGCTAAATCGTAGCCCTGTTGGCCGTCCAATGCGATATCTACAGAATACCCATGGGCGGTTAAACCTTTCTGTATTGCTTGTGCAATCCGCTGTGTATCTTCGATAACAAGTATTCGCATGGTCACACTAGAGTATAACAAAATGCTGAGAGTTTGCTGAAAATGACTCAATCCCACTTTGCTTGCTTTCTGTTCCCTGTCTGTGGTATACTATAGGTTCTGCCTTAAAGCCGTCATTAGAGCCTTAGGCTCTACTTTTTTTGAAACACACCTTTATGTCAAAACACATTAGGAATATTGCCGTTATCGCCCACGTTGACCATGGGAAAACTACCCTGGTAGATGCGCTTCTCAAACAGACTCACACTTTCCGTGACAACCAACGCGAAATGCATGAAGAGCGCATTATGGATAGTAATGACCTCGAGCGAGAGCGCGGTATTACCATTTTGGCAAAAAACTGTGCAATTGAATACAAAGGTACGACTGTCAACATTATTGATACTCCAGGACACGCCGATTTTTCTGGCGAAGTTGAACGCACACTTTCTATGGCGAGTGGTGCTCTCCTTATCATTGATGCTCAAGAGGGACCAATGCCTCAGTCACGTTTTGTGCTCAAAAAAGCTTTAGCACTTGGCTTAAAAGTGATTGTGGTTATCAACAAAATTGATAAACCATTTGCTCGTGTTGAAACAGTCATGACCAAAATCGATGACTTGTTCTTAGAGCTCGCCCACGACGAAGAACAGCTTAAATTTATTACCATGTTTGCAATTGCGCGTACTGGAAAAGTATTTGCAACCATGCCAGATGATTTTGAAGCTCCGGGAACTGTTGAACCACTCCTTGAAACCATCCTTAGAGAAATTCCAGCTCCTGATGCAGACGTAACTTCTCCATTCAAAATGGTGGTATCTACTCTCGACTATGATGCTCACAAAGGCAGAATCGTTATCGGTAAAATTCATCAAGGAACCATCAAACCAAAAAGCAGTGTTATCATGACCGATGCTCCTACCAAAAAACTCCAAATTGAGAGTGTAATGCTTTCACAGGGTCTTGGTAGACGTCAGGTTGAAGAAGCCTCAGCGGGCGACATCGTTGCCCTCACCGGCATCACTGATGTCAGCATTGGTGCGACGCTTTCTGACCCAAGTGACACTACTAGTCTTAATAGTATTGAAATTTCTGAACCAACTCTTCACATGAACATGGGATCTAATACATCTCCATTCACCGGTAAAGAGGGTGAGTTTAGCACCAGTCGACAACTAGAGGAGCGCTTGGACCGTGAGCTTGAAAGTAATCTCTCTCTCCGCGTGGAAAAACTCCCCAATGCTCAATTTAAGCTTTCTGGTCGTGGTGAACTTCATCTTTCCATTTTGCTTGAAAACATGCGCCGTGAAGGGTACGAAATGGAAGTGAGTAAACCTCAGGTTATTACTAAATCTATTAACGGTGTAACTTCAGAACCTATCGAAGAAGTGAGTGTCATTGTTCCAACAGAATATACCGGAACAATCAACCAAGAACTAGGAAAACGTTTTGGCGAGATGCTCAAAATGGAGCCTATTTCTGATACTGAAGTTGAGTTCCAATATAAAATGACAAGTCGATCACTCATTGGTCTACGTAGTACACTGCTTACCTTAACCAAAGGAACCGTGTTGCTTAGTAGTCAACTCATTGGCTACGCTCCTGTTGGCAGAGATTTGCCACAGCTTCGCAATGGTGCCTTGCTTGCTTCAGAAACTGGTGTCGTTTCAGGATATGGACTGAATGCGGCCCAAGAACGTGGCATTACGTTTGTTAACCCTGGTGATGCCATCTACGAAGGTCAAGTCATTGGCTTAAATGCTAAAAAAGAGGATATCGAAGTCAACGTCTGTAAAGGCAAAAAACTCACTAATGTGCGTTCCAAAGCTTCGGACGGTATTCTTCACATCGTACCTCCAATTGTCATGAGTCTCGAGCAATCATTAGAGTTTATTAATGACGAAGAATTACTTGAAATAACACCAAAATCACTGCGCGTTCGCAAACGATTCTTAACCGAAAACGATCGCAAGCGCAACCGCCGCAGAGACTAACCAAGTAACCGTGGTATAGTGAGTTCACTATGCTTACTATCAACTCTCTAGCACCCCTCGATGTGCCTGTTCTTACTTCTGAAGGTGTATCCACATCTCTACGTGACTACCTTGGTTCTTACCTGGTTCTCTATTTTTACCCAAAAGATGCCACTCCTGGATGTACTCTCGAAGCCTGCAACTTTCGTGATGCTAACTCTGAGCTACAAAAAAGTGGTGTTACGGTGATCGGCATTAGTGCAGATTCAGTCAAATCTCACCAAAAATTTGCTGAAAAACACTCGCTGCCTTTTCCACTGTTTTCTGACGAAAAAAAGGAATTAATTTCGGCATTTGGCGTTTTAGTGGAAAAATCTATGTTTGGCAAAAAATACATGGGAATTGAACGCAGTACCTTTGTCATTGATCCAAAGGGAAAAATTGTGCATGTTTGGCCAAAAGTGAATCCACTTGGCCATAGTGATGCAGTACTAACCTTCTTTCGGGACAAACTTAAGCGATAGCGAATTGACGCAACACCTATTGACAGCTTCGGGTTTGGTTAGTGTAGTATGAGTGCATGTACCAAATAATAGGCGAAACCATTTGGGTTGCTGGCGTATACAAAAGTTCCCAGTTTATTCCCAAAAAATTTAAGTGGCGAGACAAAGAGCTTCCCATTTCTACCATTACCCTTATTTCTGATGCCAAGGATGGAGCGATAAAAAAACGCTTCTACAGCGTTGTTTCTGGCAATGAGGTGTATCGCCTAGAGTTTAATCGTGAATCCGAACAATGGTATTTACAAGAGTTATGGGTGGAGTAAGGTATGCAAAAATCAATTCTGCACGTAGATATTAACTCGTACTTTGCCACCCTGCTGCAACAAGAAAACCCGCATTTGCGGGGTAAACCTATTGGCGTCATAAAAGATGTAGGTCGCAGTTGCCTGATTGCTGCCAGTAAAGAAGCCAAAACGTATGGAGTTGCCACCGGCTGTCGCCTGCGAGATGCGCAAGTGCTGTGTCCTCAAATCCAGGCTATTCCTGCTACTTTCGAGCGATACTTAGATGCCACTAAAAGACTACAAAAAGTGTTTCAAGCTATTGCACCTTCCGTACACATCTATTCACTGGATGAAGCCTTTATTGACATCACCGACTGCCGACACTACCTCTACCCAGACGCTCAACAGCTGGGAGTGGCAATTCAGAATCATATAAAAAATGAACTTGGCGAATGGGTAACCTGTAATGTAGGTATTGCTGAAAATAGATTGCTGGCAAAAATAGCTTCAGAAACGACTGCCAAAGGCACCGTGTTGGAAATTACCAGCGAAAACAAAGATGCGCTGCTTGCCCGCACCACCTTTGATCAAGTGTGTGGCATTGGCTACCGCTTATCAAAAAAGTTGGCCCTACTTAACGTTACCGTTCCGTACCAGATTAGGTTTATTGCGCGCGAAGACCTAGAAGCACTAGTGGGAACCTTTTGGACTAATGAACTGTACAAAATTGCGTATGGCCAAGAAACACATATGCTTAAACAAATTGATCGGTACCAAGAACACATGAAAAGTGTTGGACGTTCTATTACTGGATATCGTTTGTACACCAAGGATAAGGAAATACAAAGTATTTTAGCCAATCTTTGCCTGGAAATTATCGACAAGATCCGTACCATGCACCTTGCCGGCAGACATATCGCCATTGGACTGTATGGCCAACAAACCAGTTGGCATACGCACCTTACCACGCACTGTTCTGTCCTCCATGCCTCAGAACTTATTGCTAAGGTCCTTGATTTATATACGCAGTGGCCAAAAAACTTTAAAGTTATTAAGTTTGCGGTTCGTCTTTCTTTGCTCGAACCACATCGACAACCTCAGTTGCTACCGCAGTGGCAAACGCACGAAGCAGTACAAACAGCCCTCGATGCTATCAACAAAAAATATGGATTATTTACCACGCATCCCGCATCTATCGAAAAAAATGACTTAATTAGACCAGAAGTGACTGGCTTTTTGGGAGATAGAATGTACCAGTTGAGGGAGTAGCAATGGAGAAACGCTAGTCTGGAGACGCAAAAAGACCCAGTGTAAAACTGGGTCTTTTGTTAAACAGGGGTATCTATTAGGCTTCGATCTCTTTCGAGACCTCGGCCAAGGCCTCCATCAGGGGAGCCGGAGCCTTAGGGGCTTCGAACATGGTGACGACGGGTTTCCCGCCGACGTTAGCCATTTCGGCCAACAGACGGACTCGTTCGCCATCCTTATTGGTGATCCAGACCTTCACGGCAGAACCGTAAGGCAGGACGAACAACCCTTCCACCGAGTGCAGTTTGTTGGCGGGTTTTGCAATCCGTTCAAAAAACTTGTGCTCGATATTCAGACGCGACTTTTTCATCGCGCCCGCAATTGTTTCCACTTCAAAGCCCACGAACTGCCCCTTGGGGGCAACATGCGTGACGCGCCACCACACTGTGGGGGCGGTCTTTTCTTTGTTCGATTTGACAATTTTCCCCTGGATAAACCAGGGGTTAGGAACCAAATTGCCTTGTGAATCAACGGCGTCGGAAGAAATCTCCCCAACAAGTTGACGGAAGGTGGTTCCAGCAAAAATACCAGAATTGACTTTGTTATTATTTGCAGAAAAAGTAGCCATTGTTTTCTCCTTAAGAAAAAATGAAATCAGAATTTGTAGGCTGCCTCAAGGCCTACGAAATGAGTGAGGCAAGCTACAGTCGAGTTAACTTCGTTAGAAGTGAAAAAATCAACTGTACTTTGCCTCACTATTCAAGGCCGTATATATAGATATCCTGTTAACGAACATGTGTGTGTCGCAGTGCTGTTTGCTAGAAACAGAAGCGGCACAACAACGACTATTATAGCCTATAACTATTAGTTTGTCAAGCTATTGGAAATAATTGCTGCTCCATAAAGGCTATTCCTCGAGGAAAAAAGTGTGGTAGTATAGTTGCAAAGGAACCTATGAAACACCTACTCAGCCTCACCACACTCGCTACCACATCCCTCTTACTAGCAGCTTGTTTGCCAGGAAAATCGGTAGAAACTACCGCACCACAGACGGAGTCTCAAGTTCAACAGGAAGCATTTGAAGTAAGTAAAGCCCTTGCAGCAGGCAAATCGGTGATGTGTACCATTACCCAAACCCAGACTGGCAGTACTAGTACTTACTATCATAAAGGGACAAAAATGAAGGTGTTAGCACAGGCAGAGGGTGAAACACCAGCCAGCACCATGATTAGTGATGGTGAGTTCTTTTACGTCTGGGAAGATGCGGCAACAACAGGTATGAAGTTTGCCATCCCCGACCCTTCGGCTACACCAAATCCAAGAGTAGATATGCCAGATGTACCCGATTTTTCCAAAGAAAATGCCGAGGAAGAATATACTCAAGAAGGCTATACACTCGACTGTAAAGAGAAAGCACTCGAGGACAGCGAGTTTGTACCTCCAACTTCAGTAACGTTTCAAGATACTTCAAAGATGATGGAAAACAGCATGCAGCAGATGCAACAACAGCTTGAGACGCAAGATTCTGAAATGTCAGCAGAACAACAAGAGGCTGTCAAACAAATGATGCAGCAGTTTGGTCAGTAGCATCACCTGTAGTCGCTACAAATCTTCTGGCTTAACAATACCAACTGTTTCTGTGATGGTGAAGTCGATGCCGTCAGATTCAAGCACAAAGTAGCCTAAGTTTTTGACAGCACCACCAGTGTGCTTCCATTGAAGGCGATCATAAAAGCCCAGATGATGGAGCGTTGCCCGCATAATTCCGCCATGCGCTACAACCAGCACATTTTTGCCTGGATATGCCACGGCTGTCTCACGGATAAATTGCATCATTCTCTCTACAATTTCAGAGTCACTTTCAATATCTGGTGCAGGTTTAAATGCCCACTGTTCAGTTTCGCTTAAAGCCTCACGGGCTTCGAGAAATTGGCGAAGTTCTGTCTGGTAATCTTCGAAACGCCTGCCCTCATACTGGCCAAACGAGCGCTCACGGAGCAACTGGGTGGTTTTAACCACTAAGTCATGATCTGCTGTCACAACTTCGGCAGTACGTTGAGCTCTAAATAGATCCGAAGAAAAAGCGTCTGCAAACTCGAGATCCTTAAAGGTGGTTCCGCGTTCATAGGCCTGACGAATACCTTCTTCTGTTAATGGTGAATCCTGTTGACCTTGCATTCTGTGGGCCATATTCCACTCTGTTTCGCCATGACGAACAATATAAAAACGACATTTTTGAGATGTATCTTGCATAAAAACCCTTCTTCCGTGTACCAATTATACAGAAAATGATACACTTTTCTTGATGGCAAATACTATCTTTATTGAACCAACCACAAATATTGTTGTTAGCATCTATGATGGCGTGCAGACACGTGACACACTAGTTGCCATGACCAATCAAGCAAAAACATATATTTCACAGTTGCGTGCAGACCAAAAACCGGTCCTGATGCTCATTAATACCAAAGGCATTACTAACCAAGATTCTGGTGCCAGAGCCATGGCAGTTGAAGCAATAAATAGCCTTGAGTATGACAAAATGGCCATTTTTGGTGCGAATGTTTTTTTAAAACACGTACTTTCATTCATGATACAGTTGGCACTCAAAAAAGAAACCGTACGATATGTAGATAATGAAGCTGAAGCTAGGGAGTGGCTCACACAATGACAGATGAAACAACCAACCCACTTGCCGTACTAACGCCTGTATTTGTGCAAGCTAGCACTGGCACCTTTACCACTGATGTCAGCATTCCAGAAATAGAAAATGAAAACACACCCATTTATGTCGGCGTGCAACTCATGCTCGATGTGATTCGTGAAAAAATATCTCATCTAGAATCACTTAATAAAGAGCTGCAAACAGGCGTAGAAGAAAAAACTGCACTGCTACAAAGTATCGGTGACGGCGTTGTTGTTGTAGATACGACAGGAAAAATTTCTTTTGTGAATGCATCAGGATGCGCCCTCATAGGCAAGGCAACTGAAGATATCACTGACAAAAATTGGTCTGACATTCTGCATTTTTTAGATGCAAAAGGTGAAAAAATTGACTTTCTTTCCAATCTTTCACCAACTGAGGTAGCTACAGGAAATAGTGGATCAATCCTCACTTTTGTCCATGATGATGGTTCGACTTTTCCGATTGGCATCACGGTGACACCGGTCATTCACCAATATGAACTATCTGGAACTATTATTGTTTTCCGTGATGTTACTAAGGAGAAAAAACTCGAAACGCTCAAAGATGAATTTTTGGCACTGGCAACCCATCAACTACGAAGCCCACTGACAACCATGCGCTGGACACTAGAGAAACTGCTCAAAAACCCTGAGCTTCCAGAGTTTGCACGCGAAAAATTGGTTTCAGTTTCGTACCATAATTTTCACATGATTGACTTAGTTAACGATATCCTTGATGTTTCCAGACTTAATGACCTGACTTTTTCCGAACAAAAATCACCACAAGTTCCTACCGACCTACTTGCCGCATGCCTGCAACAACTCAAACCTGAAGCAGATGAAAAACACATCACTTTCACTGTCACTCTTGACGAAAATCCTAGACTCAATCAAGCCCACTACTTGGATGGCACTTTATTAAAACACTGCTATCACAACCTCATCTCCAATGCCATCAAATACAGTCACGAAAACAGCTCTATAGCTGTCTTTCTACACCTCGATAATGAAATGCTCTGTCTCGAAGTCAAAGATACCGGCTTAGGCATTTCAGAAAACGACCAACAACACCTCTTTGAAAAGTTTCACAGGGGGAAAAATGTTCTAGAAAAAGATATTCCAGGAACAGGACTTGGTCTGTATGTTGTTAAATCGCTGGTTGAAAAATGGGGCGGAACAATTTCTTGTGAGAGCCAAGAATCGGTGGGAACAACAATGAAACTCTGTATACCAACGCAACAGGTACAAATATAGGAGATTTCTATGGCCAAAATACTGATTTTGGAAGACAACAGCGAACTACAAACACTCTACGCCGAATCTCTTGCGGAGAAAGGCCATACCGTACAAGGAGCAACCACAGTAACAGAAGCTTTTAGCAGCATGCTACAAGAAAAACCAGCATTGCTGGTACTCGATATTATGCTACCAGGAGGAGCAAATGGCTTTGACATGTTAGACCAGATTAAAAACAACACTTTGCTTGCCGATTTAAAAGTAATCATCATTACCAATCTTGACGGCGAAGAACAAACTGCCCGAGATGCTGGAGCAGTCGATTACATTGTCAAGCCAAATATGTCACTCGAGGATACTGTTGCCAGAATTATGGCTCAACTTCCTGCTGAAACTGCCTAAGCAACTCTATTCAAAGTAGCAACTAACTACTTACACTCATCTCCCCAAAGTCCGCGATTATTTTCTCGTGCTGAATTCTCTGCTTGAACGAGCTGTTCTTGTAATGCCACATCTGGTGGATATGATCGTGCAACAGCATATCCCTCGCGTACAAGCACTTCATTTACCAACTGATCACCAACCCAAACATAGCGCAACTGCCTGTCATAGCGATCAACTTCGGAAACATCTTTTTGCAAAGTCACCATTTTGCCTAACACCAATTCTGTATTTTTGGCTGAAGCTTCCGCGCCAAAACACCCGTCAGCTTTAGTGGGGTGTTTTGTCTCTGGGGTATCAATGCCAATGTAGCGAACCGTCTGGCCATTCTCCAGTTTAATGGTGTCACCATCTACAACCTTAGTTACCAAAACTTGCGGTAAATCTGATGGTGGAACTGCGACCACTGCAGATGGAGACACGGCACCTTCAGCAGTCTGAGACTCTTGCAGCGTCTGGGCAACTTCAAGAAACAGTTTCTCTTGAGACGCAGGAATAACTTCAAAGGCAACCAACAGGGAAATTAAAAGAGATACGATGGCTGGAAAAAACTCTTGCATGCATAAAAATATAGCACAAAAAAGAACTTGCCCAGCCTTTTGAGCTGAGCAAGTTTACAGAACACTACTAAAAGTGAACTCAATTTAGTCAATAAAAGTGAGAGCAAAACCAGTTTTGTCAGCTCTGCCAGTTCTACCAATACGATGGATGTAATCCTCGTATGTTTGAGGTAAATCAAAGTTAATAACGTGAGTAATGTTATCAATATCAATACCACGGGCAACCACGTCTGTAGCAACAAGTACGTGAATTCTGTCGGTTTTAAATAACTGCATTGTTCTCATACGTTGATTTTGAGATTTGTTACCGTGAATTGCACCAACATTGTGACCTCTTTTTTGTAATAGTTCAGCAATTTTGTTGGCAACACGTTTGGTTCTACCAAACACTAAGACTTTTTTGAATTCATCACGTTTGTTAAGCAAATCATGTAAGACGTCAATTTTTGATTGGCCTCTGAGTTGCAACACATCTTGTGTCACATTTTCTGAAGATGGTCTTGATTGAATCGTAACAGTGACTGGATCCTTCACAAATGTATTAGTGATCGCACGCAACTTGTCAGACATGGTTGCTGAGAAAAACAGTGAGTGTCTTTCTTCTGGCAACTTATCAATGATGTAACGCATATCGTTCACAAAGCCCATATCAAGCATCATGTCAACTTCATCAAGCACAATCGTGCTGAAATCGTTGAATTTTATCTTGTGTTGACCTTCTAAATCGATCACTCTTCCAGGAGTAGCAACGACAAATTGTGGATATCGCTTAAGTCTTGAGATTTGACGATCCATATTAGCGCCACCAATACATAGGGCTGAAAATAAATTCAAACCTGTAGCAAATGACATAAACTCAGACTCAATTTGAGCTGCGAGTTCACGGGTTGGAGCAATAATGAGTACACGTTTCTCTGGATTTTTTAACACACTATCAATAAGTGGGATCAAAAAAGCAGCAGTTTTACCAGTACCGGTATTTGCCAAACCAATCACGTCTCTACCATCGAGCAAGTGTGGGATAGCCATATCTTGAATTGGAGTTGGATGAGTGTAGCCTTTAGCTAAAATGTTGTTTTTGAGTCGTTCATCAATAGCAAAGTCTGCAAACGCATGTTTTGGTTCGTAGATTTCAGCTTGAGTAAAACCAGAAGCTTTTTTGACAAACATCGATGGATCAAAAGATTTTTGAACTCTTCCACCTCTGCCGCCACCGCCGTTATTGCCAGAAAATGTTCTGTTACCGCCAAAGGATTGTCTGTTTCCAGAGTTTGACGAATTTCTATGATCGGTAGTTTGTGCTCCTCTACCAAAGGAGTTACGTCTTTGTGACATGAGTGTCTTTCAAAAATTAAGAGACACTGAAAGGAAATTTGAAGAATCTCAACAAACGTATCGCGTTAATTTAGTTAACAATATAAGAGAAGTAGTATATCACAGCTATAAAAATATTGCAAGTTATAGGATACTACTAGAGTTTTAATCCATCTTCTAAAATGAGACCTAGTTGCTTACCCTGTACTTTTGCTAAATCTGCATGAGAAAGTGCTGACTCAAAATCACCTACAGACTGAGAATCTATTGTTGTTTTAATCACCGCTTGATATTCACTTATGCCATATTGGATATGATCATGATTAATATTTTTTGATAAGCCAGAGAAAAACTTGGCATATCTTTTGGGAAACCCAGTAAATTTGACTATAGCGTTGGTTTGCTTTTGCACATCTTTGTCTCTGCTTGCACTGCAGTACTCGATTAATGTTACGTTGTACTCCATCATCAATTCAAAAACCTCTTTTTCCTTCTCCTCGCCAAACGATTGTCCAATAAATTTGGAAATTTCTCTAGTTTGTTGTGATAATCGTTCTTGATTTGCGCTTTGATCCTGGGATTTCTGCATAACACTCGATATTACTAAGAGCTCAAGCGCTGCATTTTCAGCATACACTTCCTTAAAACCAGGCTGAGACAGTTCAGTGTTTGCAATGATACCGTCATAACTTCGTTTGATGTACCAATGTCTCAATGGTTCGTAATACTTCACGGTGAGTACCGAAAATAAAAGTGTTGAAAAAACACCAAAAATAATCAAAAAGTGCACAAAAGTGATTTTTCTTACTTTACTCAGTATATCGGACTTACTCATACCTAAATTGTAGCTTATTTTTTTTATACTCGTTGTAGTAATATTGCTTTTCAACATGGTATAGTTTATTAAGATAATCTCAAGATAGTTGAGCAGATCAGATCAGAATTTATATAGTATGTTTTTTTTAAGAAAGTTGCCTAAAAAGCTATCTCTGAGCGGACTTATCCGTGGCTTGTGGTTACGGACTTTTAAACCTCATAAACTTGCGCTTTTAACACTCCAAGTTGTCTTCTCTTTTGCCGTGGTTTTGACACTGGTTTGGGCTGCAACATCTTCTGGATTAATCGGATCTTCTTCTGTGACTACTGCCACCGAAGCTTCAATGTTGCGCAGACTGGTAACCACCTCAGACGGGACCTTGCACTCATTCGTCCAAATTGGCTCACAATCTACTACCTGTAATGGGCAATCTAGATCTGGACTTCTTTGGTATTACTCAACTGACAATGGCTCAAACTGGACCTGTGGTGATCAGGTTTCGAGCGATACAACCAATCTTATGGCTGGGTCTGCTACTGTTGACAGCGCAGACAACATATATGTTACCTATGCAGCCACTGCAGCAGGAAGTAACGCTGCCAGAGATCTTTTCTATCGAAAACTTTCAAAAGGAGCTGGGGCAACCTGGACAATCGGTGCTCAACAAACTGCAAAAGATGCTAATAGTACATCAGCCTACACCTATGCCAGCATAGAAATTGATACTGAAGACCGACTTTGGCTGGTAGCTCGTTACTATGACAACTCGAATTATCAAATTGTTGTGCATTACACCGACGAGCTCACCGATGATCCAACTTGGACTGTATCAGAAGCCAACTTAACAACCGGTACATCAAATGCCGCTTATTTGTTTCCAGCATTGGTCAAAATTAATGACCGCCTAGCAATTGTTTACAACGGAATAACCAGAGGTAACATCAGAATGATCTGGAGAATGAGAAGTGCTTCTGACCCAGCTACACACTGGAGACCAGAAGAAATCATTACTACCACTACACCTACTACTCCAACATTTACGGCTATTAGTGACTCACAAAACAATGTCCATCTTGCCCAGAATAATGGTACAGCGGTGTACTACAACTATTGGAACGGTGAAGTATGGTCAGCTACCGCAACTGTTGCAACAACAGTTGCCAGTAATACTTTTGTTTCATTAGCTTCCGATGCTACTAATGTTTGGGTCATTTTTGGTGATACTGCCAACTTATCTGCCGGATTATCTGGATCACGAAAACTCGTCTACAGAAAAGGTAATTTCCCATACAGTACTACTGACTTTGAAACAACCTCCACTGCCATAGTTCCATATCATGGCGTATTAGACAAATATTGGAGCCATTACAACGGAAGCTATACCAATGACACCACTGATTCCGGTAACACTACCAATGCCGATACACAGATGGTTAGATTAGTCGGAGATGCAGCCTACTTTGGAAAATCAGTCAAGTTCGATGCCTTGTCCTGGGATGTATCTACAGCAGGAACTGCAGGTGTAGTTGCCTGGGAGTATTGGAATGGTAGCAGTTGGAGTTCGTTCTCATTTACATCTTCAGCAAATCCTAACTTTCAAGGTGATGGTTGGGGTGCCTTTACCGATCCTGCAGATTGGGCTACCACCGCTATTAACGGCGAGGGAACAAGCTATTATTACATTCGTGCCAGAGTCACAACGCAATTTTCCGCTATTCCTGTAGGTGTGCAAATAGCTACTATTCCACTCGTTAACTGGAGTAACTTCTTACCAACCCCGGTGTCAAACTCACTTATTGGTTCCTGGACTGAAAATGCCAGTTCTCCTACAAAAATGAGAACTGGATTATCTAGTGTTACAACCGCTTCTCCAAATACAGCAGCCGATGGCACACTCCAACCTGCTGTAATCGGATACTCATCTGTCGCTGCAGCAACCTATCCATCAACCATGAATCATACAGTCAGAACGAGTGACGGTACGCTGCACTCTTTTATCCAGGCGGGAACTTCATCTCCTTGTCGCAACCAAACATCAGCTGCAAACGGAATGGGGCTGGTTTGGATATATTCCACAGATGGCGGTACCAACTGGACCTGTGGCAGTCAACTAAACAGTAATTTTTTAATTCCTTATTATGCTTCAGCAGCTGTAGATAGTGCAGACAATGTCTATGTGGTGTACTCCGCAGCATTAAATGGTTCAAACTCTGAGTACGATGTTTTCTATCGAAAACTTACGAAGGATGTTGGCTCTACCTGGACTGTTGGTAACGAACAGACTGCTATAGACGCATCTTCATCAAGTGCCTACACGGTTGCTACTATCGAAATTGAAGATACCGATCGTTTATGGATTGCTGCACGTTACTATGACAATAATAATTACCAAGTTTCGACATACTATTCTAATGATCAATCTGATGCACCAACTTGGACAGTATCTCGAGCAACCTTAAACACTCCAAGTGCTTCTACCGCAGATCACTACTCTACTATTGTCCGCTTTAATGGCCGAGTTGGTGTCATCTACAATGCCGCAACCAACGATCAACGCTGGCGTTTCCGTAGTGACTCTGATCCTTTAACTGATTGGGTGGCAGAATCTATTATTAGCACCGATAACGTCTCTGCACCAAGTTTTACAGCAGTTTCAGACGGATCTGACAATGTGTATTATGCCTCAAATGCAGCTGCTTCAATTTATTTCTCATATTGGAACGGGTCAGTTTGGACAGCAACAACAACAGTAGCTGCTACGGCCACAACAGACTCATATGTGGGACTTAGCACTGATGGAAATAATGTCTGGATTGTCTTTGGTGAAACCAGTAATTTATCAACTGGACTGCCAGGATCCAGAAAAATTGTGTACCGCAAGGGTGTTGCACCGTTTACTGTCGGAAACTTTAGCACTGCCTCTATCCCTTTAGTCTCTTCTCATGGCACTTTTGATAAATACTGGAGGTATGTCAGCAGTGTGTATACCAACGATACAACAGATGCTGCCAACACTACCTCAGCTGACACCCAAACTGCCACAAATGTTAATGACAGCCTGTATTTTGGAAAAAGTGAACAATTTGATGCGGTTGTTTGGGACGTTTCAACAGCTGGAATAGGTGGACAGCTCTATTGGGAATATTGGAATGGCTCAACCTGGATTCAATTAACCAGCATCAATAGTGTTACTGCACCAGCTTTAACAGCAGATGGTTATATTAGTTTCACCCCTCCTTCAGATTGGGCAACTACAGCTGTTAATAGTGAGGGAACTAGTTATTACTATGTACGAGCTAGAGTCCTCAGAGCTTTCACAACGACTCCAATTGGAGTTCAATTTACTACCATTCCTCTGGCAAGTTGGGCAAGTACATTGGGTATGCCAGTAAATGGCAATCTTCTTTCTACCTGGACAGAAAATACTGCTGCCGCAACTAGAGTTCGGCTCGCAACAACAGCAGTTACAACTGCTGAAGCAAATACTACCAGTAGTGAGGTAATCGATAATAAGATTGTAAGTTTTTCATCAACAGCTAACGCAACAGCTTTCTCTACCATGAAACAACTGGTCACTACCAGTGATGGAACAATACATGCGTTTGTGCAAGCAGGAAATAAGCCTGCATGTGGCAATCAGTCTGGCTCTACAAATACCAATGGACTGACTTGGATCAATTCTACCGACGGTGGTACAACCTGGAATTGTGGGGGTCAATTATCGAGTGACCTAACGTATATCCGTTACGCATCTGCAACTGTTGATTCATCTGACAACATCTATGTGGTGTACTCTACAGCAGCAAATGGCTCTCATACTGCATACAACGCAACCTATCGAAAACTTACTAAAGGAAGTGGTGCCTCATGGACATTAGGCGCAGCACAAAACTTTTTAGATTCTTCATCCGGAACCATTGGATATAGTTACGCTGTCATTGAAATTGATAGCATGAATCGACTGTGGGTAGCCGCGCGCTACTTTGATGGAATCAATTATCAAGTAAGTACCTACTATTCAGATGGTCTTGATGACACTCCTGGTTGGACCTTGTCACAAGCATCACTTGGTACTGCAAGTGGTAGTACTTCAGATCACTTTCCTGTCATAGTCAAGTTTGCCAACAGAATTGGCGTCATCTATAGCGCTCAATTTCCTACAAGCACTCAAAGATGGCGGTTTAGAAACGACGCTGACGAACCGACTGCTTGGTCAGCCGAAACACAGATCAGCACAGAGAACTCATCAACTGCCACATTCACTGCAATATCTGACGCGCAAGGTAATGTGTATTATGCTTCAAATACCAATACTAGCATCTATTTTTCCTACTGGAATGGTCAAGCATGGTCTGCAACCACTACCGTTAGTGCTACTGCAGCAAGCAATGTTGCTGTGGGACTAAGCACAGATGGCACGTCAGTTTGGATCACCTATACTGATACAACCGGCTTAACCTCCACGCTACCTGGTCCCAGAAAATTAGTATATAAACGAGGTATAGCTCCATTTACTGCATCTGAGTTTGATATAACTGCTACATCTGTGATACCTAAGCACGGCACGTTCGATACCTATTGGAGCTACTACAACACAGCTTTCACAAATGACACTACTGATGCTGCTAATGTCACCGTTGGTGACACTCAAATGTTGAGATCTGTTGGCGACATAATGTATGTAGGAAAATCTGCCAAGTTTGATACAGTTGCCTGGGCACTTACTACCAATGGCACGACTGGTATCGTAGCCTGGGAATACTGGAACGGCACCATATGGAAACCAATCAATGACTATTTAGGTGTTTTGAATCCTTCATTTACTGCAAGTGGGTATATCAGTTTTCTTCCTCCAACAGATTGGCAGGCAGGCAGTGTCAATGGTGAAGGAGAAAGTTATTACTATGTAAGAGCTCGAGTTGATACCGCATTTGGCACTGCCCCAGTTGGTATACAACTCACATCAATAGCTCCAATTTACTGGATGAACTTTTTACAAACTGCAGCAAATAATAAGCTTACAGGAATGTGGTCTGAAAACTCTACCGTGCCAGTGAGTGTGCGATTTGGTGAAGCAAACATTACCACCACAACTGCCAACACAGCAAACTCTCAGAGCATCTCTACTGCTGCGACACTGTATTCTTCACTTACTGCTACCCAGGTGTCCACAACCAGAAAAATGGTTCGAACAAGTGACGGTACTTTGCATCTGTTTATGCATGCTGGTGTAACCGCCCCATGTGGTGATAGTACAGCCCCAGCTAACTCAGTTGGCTTGGTTTGGCTTACTTCAATTGACTCTGGCGTCACCTGGACTTGTAGTCAACAAGTTGACTCAGGCTCAAGAGGAACATTCCTACCTTCTGTTGCCAAAGATAGCGAAGATAATTTGTACATTGTCTACTCAGTAAACACCACAGGATCTAATGCACTCTATGATGTGTACTATCGAAAATTCACTTATACCGGTGCAAGCTCATGGACGATGGGTCCAGAACAAGCAGCACTCGACGCAACTTCAGTACAAGGTTACTCATACGCAACAATTGAGGCGCAAGATACAGATCGATTATGGATTGCAGTTCGTTACTACGATAACTCAAACTACCAAGTAAGTAGCTACTATTCTGATGGGATGAGTGACAATCCAACTTGGTCACAATCACTGCTCAGCATGGGCACCGCTGGAAATAATGGAGCCTATCACTTTCCAGCTATACTTAGAACCTCAACTGGTATTGCTGTTATCTACAATGCACAAAGTCCAGCAAATATGAGATGGAGAACTCGCCTCGATGAAGATCCGCTCTCAAACTGGAATGCTGAAGCTCAAGTTGCAGCTACCACATTGACGACTCCAACTTTTTCCGCTGCAGCAGATGTATCTGGCAATGTCTACCTGGCAATGAATCAAGCTGCAAATATTTTCTTTACCTACTGGAATGGTTCAGTCTGGGCTAGCAACACCACCATCACAACTACTGCACCGAGCAATGCCTTTGTTTCTTTATCTTTGGTTGGTGCAAATGCATATGTGTACTATGGTGAAAGCACAGGACTCTCTGCAGGATTATCTGGTTCACGTAAGTATGTGTACAAAAAAGGTGTTGCTCCATACCAAGCTGTAAATTTTGACGCATCAGCCACTCAAGTAGATTCATACCACGGGTTACTTGATAAAACATGGAGTTATGTAGGTGGTAGCTTTTCAAACGAAACAACTGATGCAAGCAATATTGCTGCAGCTGATACTCAAATGGTCTCCAACGCTGGTGATATTTTGTACTTTGGCAAATCAACCAAGTATGATGCTTTATCTTGGGATTTAACTACTAACGGTACCAATGGTCGAGTAGTTTGGGAATACTGGAACAACGCTGATTGGGTACCAATTAATGACTTTTTGGGAGTGAGTGCTCCATCATTCACTGCAGATGGCTATATTTCATTTGTACCTCCAACCGACTGGACGGCAACAGCAGTTAACGGAGAAGAAACTGCCTATTATTATGTAAGAGCAAGAGTTGCAAATTCATTTACAGTAACACCAATTTCAACACAATTATCTGCTATACCACAAATTAACTGGGTCACCACTGTAGGAGTAGATTCCAATCTCTATTGGGCTTGGACAGAAAATGCTACTGCTCCGATGCGCGTAAAAACCTCAGCATATGTTTTTAATGTTGCTCCAAATCTACCAACTCAACTCGGACCTGCAAATCTGGTTGATGGTAGTGCAACATCCTCTGCTCAACCGACATTGCAGTTCCGCACCAGCGACATTAACGTGGGTGATACTTCAACATTTACCATACAAATTGACGATACCAGTGATTTCTCATCACCACTCATTGACTACACGTCCTCTGCTGCGCTAAACGGCATTCGTAACTTCACCATCGGACAAGATGCTGGCGGTGGAACATACACAGTTGGTTCAGCCGGGCAATCACTCACCGATGGAGACTACTACTGGAGAGTAATGAGCACTGACGCTGCTAGCCTACCAAGCGAGTATGTCGTTGCTAACCTTGGACTGGTTGCTTTCGAAGTTGACACTACCAGACCTACAACCAATGCTTCATCACTTATTATGCTTCGAGCCACAGGTGAAACTGCGGTCTCAGCAAATGGTTGGACTAACAACGCTTCACCATATTTTTCATGGAATGCTGCTACAGATAATGACGGTGGCTCAGGCATCCTGGGATATTGTGTCTATCTTGGTACTGATGATACTGCAGACCCAATCACTACCAAAGGAATGCTTGGCACAAGTCCCGTTTCTACTGTAGGTAAAAATTGTCAATTCATTGTTTCAACAACATCCATAGACTTTTCAACCCTCAGTATTAGAGGATCAACCTGGCTGTCAACTTCTAACTCCCCATACTATTTAACTGTCAAGGCAATCGACCAGACAGGCAACATTTACGCAGGTAGCATTCAGACGAGTTTTAGATTTGATACTGTCGCACCAACCAATGTAGCATTTATTAATCCAGCATCAGGATCATTCAGTAATGTAGCTGACATGAGTTTCTCTTGGCCAACTGCTGGTGTCTCTCAAGCAAGTGACGCCAATGCTGGTGTACTTGGGTGGCAATACCAGATCAATGATGTGGGTGGCACATGGCTTGGCGCTACAACCAGCGCTGAGTTAGCAGTAAACTACATTCCAACTAGTGAAGGAATTCATTACCTAACATCAAATCAAGATGGCGCTTCTATTATTAAGGGCAGCAACACAGTCTACGTCAGAACTATTGATGAAGCAGGAAATATTTCCAGTGAAGCTACTCTGCGCACAGGTAGTCTCCTCTATGGTGGTGATGCTCCATCATTTTCAAACGGATCAAGTGTAACTGTTTCACCTACTTCTGCAATTACAAATAATTTTGAACTTTCTTGGCCTGATGCAAATGTACCACCTGGACGGACCCTCACCCACTATTACTACATGATTAACACCAACCCGCCCTCTACCCTGTCAACGTTGGAGTCGAATCCAAGTGTGTATATAGATAATGGTACTTCTAAAGTTGTAGCAGCAGAATCATTACCAAATGTGAACAGAGGCACTAACCAAGTATATGTTGTGGGTGTCGATGATCAAGGTAATTATTCACCTTCAAACTACATTTCGGGAGTCTTCACCTTAAACTCCTCAAATCCAGATAACGTTGGGGCTGTGACCATTTCAGACTCCTCAATCAAATCAGAAGAACGTTGGATGGTAACATTGTCGTGGACATTACCAGAATACTTAGGAGCAGACAACATTACCTACGTGATTCATCGTTCTAGTGATGGTTCTAGCTACGAGCCTGTTGGAACCACAACTGGTCTTTCATATGTCGATAACACTCCAGAATCTGCGCAATACTACTACAAAATCTACACAAAAGATGGTGCTGCAGCACTTTCTTCAGGAACCAACGCCGTGTACATCACTCCAACTGGTCGATGGACAACAGCGCCAGAGCTTGACTCAGGTCCAACAGTTTCAGAAATTACTACAAGAAAAGCTACAATTACCTGGACGACCACTAGAAAAGCAGACTCAAAAGTTGCATATGGAACAAGCAGCGGAAACTACGTTCCAGCGGAAGTAGCAAACTCACTTTTGAGCGCTGGGCATACTATTAGTTTATCAGGCCTCAGTCCTGGAACAACATATTACTACGTTGCCCGCTGGACTGATGAAGATGGAAATTCAGGACAATCTGAAGAAAAAACATTCACAACTGAGCCGGCTCCATCAGTAAAAGATGTCGCCATCGTCTCTGCCGGCATTGATACTGCTATCATTAAATTTACTACTACCGGAGCTTCTCAGGTAAAACTGTATTATGGCAGATCCACTGCGTTTGGTGGATTAAAAACATTTGGTACTAGTACGGCTGATAATACTCATACCGTTCAATTAACAGAGCTCTCTGATGGTGAAAAATACTATTATCGAATAGACATGCTTGATGCCGATGGTAGTCAATATGAAGGCACCATTCTTGACTTTGCAACCAGACCAAGACCTAAGCTTACCGGAGTAAGAATTCAACAGGTTAAAAATGCTGCGAAGCCTACCGTCTTATTGAGTTGGAAAAGCAACACCCCAGTTTCTAGCATTGCAACCTATTTCCCAAAGAATAATCCTGGACAAGCAAAAGATGAAGTAAATGTAACGCTGCAAAATGGTGAGCATAGAATGATCATTAGAGGATTAGATACCGAAACTGAGTACACGGTCATTGTAAAAGGCCGAGACAGTGGTGGAAATGAAGCCGCAGCTGATGCTAATACCTTTACCACTGCAACTGATACTCGCCCTGCCATTATTAGCAACCTAAAAGTTGAAGGTGGCATTCAGTCCACAAGTGAATCTGAGCAAGCATTAACACAACTAGTTGTTTCCTGGGCTACAGATGAACCTACCACAGCACAAGTTGAGTATGGAGAAGGTACCGGGGTAACCTATTCGCAAAAAACCCAAGAAGACTCAAATCTAACGCTTAATCATGTGGTTGTCATAACTGGTCTAACTCCTTCAAAGGTGTACCACCTGCGTGCGCTCTCAAAAGACAAAGCCAATAACACAACCCCATCCATTGATACTGTTACCATCACTCCCAAAGTGACTGATAATGCATTAAACTTAGTTATGAGCAACTTACAACAAGCTTTTGGATTCTTAGGCGGTTTCTAGTTAGGACGGTCAAATGAAATTGAAACACATATTTTCCTTGCTGGCTATATCAGGATTAACAATCATAACCATTGCATTCTTTTTATCAACAAAAACTGTAGAAAATGAAATAGTCGAAGCAAATGTAAGCAGGCAGGCAAGCAACGTAAAAATTGTCTCAGCAACACTCGAGCACGCCTCCGAGTTGCAAAAACTATTTCTACGAGATTACAGCTTTTGGGATGACATGGCCGAAGCTGTACAAAAAAAAGATACTAGTTGGCTTGAGCAAGAATTTTTTGGCCCACTCGAAATTTATAGCGCTGATGCTGTTTGGGTTGTTGCTCCTGAGGGCGAATTGCTATACACCAACCGATCAACAAACTCCACTCTTAGTTTAGACGAGCTAGCTATTCCATTCGATCTCGCTAGCATCGAAACCCACGCTCATCAAGAAGAAATAAGCACTTTTTTTAAACAAGATCCACAAACCAAAGCTGTCGTCGCCTATCATGTCGGGCCTATTCTGTATCACTCTCAACCTGAGAAAAACACAAAACCCTATGGATTTATTATTGTTGCAGTCCATTGGAACGCGGCACTATTACAACAACTAAGCACTCTCGTTGACGCAACTGTCACAATCAAACCCGCCAATAATAAAGACTCCGCTTATAAAGTACAGGCGCTCACTCAACAATTGCGCAATCACGAGGGAGCCACTATTGCTACGCTAGAATTTTTATTCAGTGATACCTCGTTATTATTTCTCTCTCAACACTTTGAAAGAGAAATGAGACAGATGGGACTATTAGGCATCATGAGCATTATTATCACATTTATAGTTTTCCAAACTGCAATCATTCAACCTATCAACAAACTTATTATTCAACTCAAGACAGTGTCACATAGCAAACAGTCAAAAGAAATGGAGAAAAAGTCCGAACTCACCCTGCTTTCCGAACTTATAGAAAAATATGGAAAACAAATCGAGAAAATTAGCAATAAAAATAATCAGCTTAAAGAAGCAGATAAGACACTTCAGGACTTAGTTGACAACTTGCAAATTTCTGAAAGTCAAACAAAGCGCCAATTGAGAACAAGCCTAAAGCTCGCCAAAGCTGTAGATGCAGCAACCGATGCCATTGTCATCACTGATACGAATGGATGCATTGAGTATGTCAATAAAGCTTGGGAAGTTCTTAATGGCTATGCGCAATCAGAAGTATTGGGAAAAAAGCCTTCAATTCTCAAAAGTGGTAGAACCAATAGCACAACGTATAAAAAACTTTGGACTCACATAACCAAAGGAGAGACCTTTTCGTGTGAAGAAGTGATTAATAAAAAGAAAGATGGATCACTCTATGCCGCACGTGTTAATATCTTTCCCGTAATAGAAAACAAGCAAATAACCAATTATGTGGGAATGGTACAAGATATTTCAGAACGCAAGCAAAAAGAGCACTTGCGTTCAGAATTTGTCTCACTAGCTTCACATCAACTTCGCACACCACTTACATCACTAAGGTGGTTATCCGAAATGCTACGAAAGCGAGCTAAAAATATTTTAGGCAGCACTGAATTAGACATTCTTAAAAATATAGAGGTAAGCGCCATACGAATGACTGCCTTAGTTAACAGATTGCTCAACTTAAGTCGAATTGAAACTGGCAGACTAAGCATTAAACCACAAAGAGTTCACCTAGAAGCACTTATTCGTGATGTAAAGAAAAACATCCAACCGATGATTTCTTCAAAAAAGCAAACTATTCACATACATCTAGATAGCAACTTACCGGTTATTTCGGTAGACATCGAGCTTCTACACGAAGTTTTGATAAATGTGCTGGCAAATGCCGCTAAATATACTCCTCAAAAGGGCTCAATCACTCTTGAAGTTAGAAAACATAGTGATATGGTTTCCTTTTCAGTAACAGATACCGGCATTGGCATTCCCGTCTCGGAACAGAAGCACATTTTCGAGCGTTTCTTCAGAGCAAGTAATGCTGTGGCTGTAGATCAACAAGGTACGGGATTGGGATTGTATTTAGTAAAAATAGTAGTTGAATCACTTGGTGGTGAAGTTGATCTCTTTAGTGAAGAAGGAAAAGGAACAAAAGTGTCGTTCAACATTCCCAAAATAGGCAGCCAAAAACAAGGGGAAGTTGCAGTCATTAAGTCTAAAGTGTAACTACTTTTCCAAGTGTGACTTAATAATTTTGACTACCTCGATAATTGATGTATCACTTTTAATTATGTAATCAACGGCACCTAAAGATTTTCCCTTAGCGACTTCCTCTTGTTGACCTAAATTCGAAGCAATGACTACCGGTATGTGTTTTGTTATTGGATCTGATTTTAGCTCTTTGAGCACTGTGAATCCGTCTTTTTTAGGCAAGATGATATCTAGCAAAATCAGGTCTGGACTAAAGCTGAGAGCTGTTTCTAATACTGACTCGCCATCATATAACATGGTAAGCTGGAAATGGTCACTTTCGAAAGCAAGTTCGTAGGAGTTAGCCAGAAAACGATCGTCTTCTATTATTAATATTTTTTTGGTCTTTGACATAGGTCTGCTTTATAAATGATACTCTATATAAAGCTAGTATAGCGCAAAAAAACAATCAGTATATGTCTCAAGCAATTATTGAAGTAAGTAACATTGAAAAATCGTTTACTGTGGGTGAACAAATTGTGCCAGTTTTGCGTGGTGTAACGGCAAAAATTGCCATGGGAGACTTCGTTATTATTGTTGGACCTTCTGGGTGTGGAAAATCAACACTGCTCAATATCATCTTAGGTCTTGAGGAACCATCAACTGGAACCGTAGTATTCCTTGGCGAAAACATCTACAATAATACAACCGAAGATTATCGATCTGATTTTCGCAAGAAACACATTGGCATGGTGTATCAGCAACCTAACTGGATTAAATCTATGACGGTGGCAGAAAACGTCGCCTTCCCAATGATGTTGCTGGGCATGGATAATGAGACTTCTAGAGCAAGAGCAATAGAGTTATTAGCTAAGTTAAAAATGAGTGAATGGGCAGACTACATGCCGACAGAGCTCTCGGGTGGACAACAGCAGCGCGCATCTTTAGCTCGTGCTTTATCTAATAATCCAGAAATTATTATTGCTGATGAGCCTACCGGAAATTTAGACTATCAGACAGGTCAAGATGTAATGCAACTATTAAAAGATCTCAATACTGATGAAAAGAAAACTGTAGTAATGGTTACACATGACTTGGAATACCTGAAGTATGCTAACAGTGCTATCAAGATTTTTGATGGCAAAATCGATGCAATCTATTCTGGTACGGACATTGCTGACCTACAAAATAGCTCTAAACAAAAACGTGGCGTCGGCACAGATGGCGTGGCCTCAATTATCAAAGTTGATGAAAAGAGTAATACCAAAAAGAGTGAGGTAGTGCAACCACTTCGTGCAACAGTAGAAGATTTACAAGGGCTCGTTTCAACTGAGGTCAAACAAAGTCAGCCAATCCCCATTCAATCTACCATTCCTGAGGAAGATGCAAGTATAACAACAAGAAACAAAAAGAAGTAATGGGTAAAATTGCTGCAATTCTTGGTGGAATAAAAAACCGAATCTTAGGACTCAGGGTGGTTTTTACTCGTGATTTTTATAAGCAGTTACTTGAGTTCTTAAAGTCATTTGTGGTCGTCTGGATGTGGCAGACCTTTACTTTTACTGGTTTGTTGCTGTGTTACTTAAGTCATGCTCTACTCGTCAAACTACTTAACTTTAGGCTTATTCCTAAAAAAATTTCTACTCCACTACTCAAGCTCATCGGTGCAATTTTTGCTCGAGTTGTACTATTTTCGACCCAACACGAACACACCATAAATAGAATTAGTCTGATAGATCTTGCCATCAAAAATATGCTTTTCAAGCGCTCTAGAGCGCTCATTACCGTTGGTGGTATGGCGATTGGCGTGGGAGCAATCGTATTCTTGGTCTCCCTAGGATTTGGCCTACAAGAAATGGTAATCTCCCGTGTAGCTCGTCTCGATGAGTTAAAGCAGGCTGATATTACTACTCAGCCAGGAAGTAGGGAGCTAATCACAGACAAAACGCTTACAACATTCAAAGAATTGGGTGACGTAGAACAAGCACTACCCCTTATTGCTATTGTTGCCAGAGTTGAGTTTCAAAACTCAGTCACAGACATGGCAGTTTATGGTGTTACATCAGATTACCTCAATCAGTCCGCTGTTCAGCCTAGTTCGGGAAAATTGTTTGATAGCAATGAGATAGCGGCAGTTGCGCCAGGAGCTAGAGTAGCTGGAGTTTCACAGATTGCAGTAGATGCGCAGTACGACGAAGACTCACCTACGCTAGATTCATTGTTGCCTGTAGAGTTTAGCGTGTATGAAGAGAGTTTTATTAAGGTGCGTGAATCTGCTTCAAGAACTGCTCCTATTATTGGGTTTACCAAACGTGAACCTGGAAATAAGCAGGGTTACCGAGTGTGGGGTGAAAGATATCCAGAAGCTGACACACTATCACAAAAAATTGATAATCGGTTGTACTCTCCATGGATTAAGGCAGATTTTCCCATCTGGACAGAAGAATTTTGTACAGAAGAAATGCCCGACTGTATTGATGGCAAGTATATGCCATTAAAAAATGAACAAGGCGAACAACAGATACAAACTGGCTATACAGCACTCATTAATATTACCTTGCACACTACCCTTGTACCAGCCAAAGCAGGTGGTTCTGATGGCTCAGTTTTGGGTATAACCGATGAAGTAGAATCTGAAGATGCTGTGTTGCTAGCTCAGGTTGATGCTGATGCTGATACTGAAACTTCACCAGATGTTATTACAGAAGAAGCAGACGCAGAAAGTGGTCTTCCAGAATTTGAAACTGATGAAAATGGCTGGGTAGAAATTGCTTCAGAATCTGCACTCGCAACTCAAGAAGAAATAATTAAAGTAGCTCTTGGCTCAGCAGCAAAGCGCCAAGCTGTCGTCAACAGAGCCATGCTGAAAGTACTTGGTGTGGAAGAGAAAGATGCCGTAGGAAAATCATTTAAGGCTTCATTTGTTGTTGTTGGCGAATTACTAGATAAACCTGGACAAAAAGTAGAATCGATTCCAGAAGATTATCAAATTGTTGGCGTAATTCCTGAGGAGAACACACCATTCTTTTACGTACCATTCATTGACTTGCGTCTACTGGGAATTGGTCAATATTCACAATTAAAGGTTGTATCATCAAATCCTGGTAGTCTTGAAGGAATTCGGAGAAAAATTGAATCACTAGGGTTTACAACTCGGTCAGTTGCTGATACGGTTAAACAAATTGATAGTCTCTTTGCCACTGCCCGAATCGTTCTTGCAATATTAGGCTCAGTCGCACTCTCAATTGCTGCGCTCGGTATGTTTAACACACTCACAGTCTCATTGCTAGAAAGAACGAGAGAGGTTGGACTGATGAAAGCGATGGGCATGCGATCAAATGAAGTGAGAGAATTATTTTTGACCGAATCTCTCGTTATGGGCTTTTTTGGAGGCGTTCTTGGTATTATTTTAGGCTCACTTGGGGGTGAAGCATTAGGACTACTTCTCAGTATGCTATCGTTCTCAAAAGGAGTGGGATATATTGATGTATCCTACCTTCCAGCAACCTTTGTTACCTTTATCTTTGTGCTTTCATTGTTTGTAGGTGTGTTTACAGGAATCTACCCTGCACGAAGAGCAACAAAGATTAGTGCACTCGATGCACTTCGCTACGAGTAAACTGCTCTATCTCAAGAAATACAAAAGTGAAACTATTCCCAGGATAATTCGATACACTCCAAAATATCGAAAGCCTTGTTTTTCAACTACACCCACAAACCATTCGACTGCAAACCATGCAAAAATACCGGCAACTATTGCGCCAACAAGCAAGAGCGCAACTTCATTCTGAGAAAAACTATGAGCCGACTTATACATGTCATATGCTGTAGCAGCAGCCATTGTTGGGATAGCAAGTAAAAATGAGAACTCCATAGCTTGTCGTTTGGATAAACCTACTTGAAGACCACCAATAATTGTTGCCGCTGCACGTGATACTCCAGGAATAATCGAAATACTTTGAAAACAACCAATCAAAACTGCTTGCTTGTAGGTGATTTCAGTCAGGTCATGCGGCTGCTCACTCTGTTTTTTGTCACCTTTGGCGTTTTTGGTATCAACAAACAACAACACAATTCCTCCTACAATAAGAGATACAGCTACTACAATTGGTCCAAACAGATACTGTTTCAACAACGGATACACTAAAAAACCAACGGCTGCAGCAGGCAAGAATGCTACAAAAACTTTTTGATATAACTGCTTGAGACTTGAGAGCCTAGGAATAAATCGCAACACAATCGCTGCAATTGCACCAAGTTGGATAGCAATTTCAAATGACTGCACAAAGGTGTTTTCATGAATACCTAGCCATGCTGAAACCAAGATCATATGCCCTGTTGATGATATGGGCAAGAATTCAGTGATTCCCTCAACAATGCCTAATATCAAAGCTTGAAAAAATGTCATACGATTCTCTCTCTGCAGGTCATTGTAACAAGTGGAATGACGCAGTACAATTTGACATTGTTAGAAATCGAAAAAAATGTTAGCTCGGGAATGGTTGCAGATTCAAAGTGATGAACTACCAAGTTCAATCGAATCACTTCAGTTTCAATGTGGTAAGTATGCTGGTGAGGCACTTGGTGTTAGTGGTGAACTTGTCACGCCTCAACACATAGGACGCATTCGCGAGGCTCGCTCACACTACGCAATCTGGGGTGACATTTCAGATGAGTTTCTATGGAATAGTAAAGATCGGTTACCCACCACAACTCATTTCTGGTGCACAGTAACTCACGCAGACTTTCCCACTTTTTCAAAAACCTTCTATGTTAGAAAAACAATGCATACCCTTGCAGATCTTGAGCAACCAGATGAAGTTGCGTTTTGGTTGGCACACAGTAATGCAGGCACTCAGTCCGTTCAACAGTTACTGCAACAAACGCATGCAGAAGACACACCCTTTAGTGTGTTAGCCAGAGCATCTACCATTACCAAAGGAAAAGCACCTACTGAAATGCCCGAATTAGCTCGTAATTTAGCTGGATTAGCATGTGCAGGCTCACACATTCTTGCATATCACGACACCCCATTATTGCAAGATCCTTTTATATTGTTAGTGATGCAACAGGACCTTAGAACCAATGTATTGACATTTACTCAAGGCAGCTCACATGCTGAACTTGCTTTTAATCCTATCTCAAACTGGCCCGACTATGAGGGCAAAATAAATTCTTTTTCACTCAATCCTGCACAACCAGATGTAGTCGAACACAAGACATTGTTTCCTGGATACTGGATGAACAGAGCTGATTTCCCTGCCTTACTAATGAGCGCCATCGACCAAAAATACCTCGAACTAACTCACCAACCTGTTGTTGAAATTGCCAACAGGTATGGCATTCCAACTCGAACTCAGACAGATTTTGCAAACTCATTTTTACATCCCAAAAAAGCCAGAGCACTCGTAGATCTCTTTGTAACATTCCCAACGCTTGCTAACTTTATAACCCAACACGCTGCAGATGGTCCCAACCTGATAAAAGTAAGTCCTACTGAGTGGGTGCAAAGTTGTCAAGACATGCTGACTATTGCAACAGAAAGTAACCAATGAGCATCAGTCCAGAAAAAATGATTGAACTACAAGCTAAAACCAGAGAGGCATTTACTAAAAAAACTGAATCGCAACTCTCTACACACCCACTTGTTGAGTTGGGAAACCAAAAAAAAATAACAAACGAAGATCTGCTCACCTTACAAGAACTAGGTCCAGACTACTATGCGCTACTCGCTAATCTCGATGAAGCTACAATCGCTACACTATTTTATCAATATGGCGTCCGCTTAGAAGAACTCAGAAAAAATACCCAAAGACAACTCAGTTTTGCTGAATTTCTTACTAAAATCACAGGCGATGAGTCGGGTCAAACACTGCCGCTTGCCACTGCCCGACTTGCAGAAAGTACCATAAATTCAGAGAAACAGTTGCTTTTATCTTTGGAGCAAACCTGGGACCTGTTTACCTCACGACTCTTCCCGCTCCTCAGCAAAGCTGAAATCGCCAAAATGAAAAATGCTCATGTGGTTGTGATAGGAGCTAGCACCGGGTCTGTCATTGCCCACTTGCTAGCCCAGTATGGCATTGGTTCCATCACTATCATCGACCCAGATACTATTGAACAAAGTAACCTTAATAGAATTGCTGGAGCAACGCAAAAGGACATTGGCATTAATAAAGCCGTGTTTGCCGCACAACAACTTGTCTGGTTGCAACCAGACATGAAAGTTTCCGCATATACCGAGGTACTGAGTGCTGAAGAGCTTAGAAACATCTTTCATTCTGCCGATGCTGTGGTCGAGATGATAGATAACTTGGCAGCTAAAGTGGAGGTCAGAACGGTTGCGAAACAGTTGGCTGCTGAAGGGCAAGACGATCTGATGGTTTGGATGGCTACAAACGTTGATACCCCACAGATCACTTTCGAAGGTCTTGGCGATCCACTCTTTCTTTCAGATGAAATCACCCCTAAAATCTTGGAGCATATGTTGAACCCTACTGGTCCCCAAGATTTTATTAGGGGTATCGTTGCAATATCGGGAAAGGAAGATATACCAGTCAGACAAATGGTAAATCTGCTCCTAATTGCCTATGGCGAATTGCACTACCTTGCTCAACAAGGCGTGAGTGCAGCGGGTGCAGGCTGGGCTTTGGTGTATCTCATTCAACGACACATCTGCGGAGGCAACATGACAGAAAAGAAAAAAGTGCTATCGGTTGATACTATGATTGACAGCGATTCTATGGAACAACTTGATAAGCTGTATTTTATCGAACTACAACATACCTATCCTCATTTGTTTGGAGAGTTCGCAAGTGCAAATGAAGCGGTTGATAGTCTGTTAGCACGATTACTCAGCTAGTGGAAATGACATTACTACTTTAGTGCCAGCTCCTGCCACACTGTCTAAACTAATAGTGCCACCCCAACTTTCAACATAAAATTTGGTGAGATATAATCCAATTCCCACACCTTCTGTATCTGCTAAAAATCCTTCATTACCACGATAAAATTTGGTAAATACGTTTGCCAACTCACTTTTTGAAATACCTTTGCCAGTGTCTGCAACAACTACAACCACCTTTTTACGCTCTTGATGCAGCGTCACAACAATACTACCCTCATCTGTGTTGTATATCACCGCATTTCTGATAATTTCTTCGATAATTCTGATAAATTTTCCTCTTTCAACAAAAACCTTCATTCCTGGCTGCAAATTATTTTCTAAACTCACATCCAGTTTTAACTGTTGAATTTTTTCCTGACTTGCACTGATAGCACTTCTCACAGCAATCAAAGGAGAAACAGCTGCCAATGCAACCTGAGGCACATAAGTGCCATCCTCAAGTGCTTGCACCTCAATTAGCTCATTCACAAGCCTCACCAAACTCTCAGCATTTTGATGCACAGCCTTAACCGCAGTTAGTGACCTTTCAGTTAACTTGCCCAACTCTCCGCTTTCAAGTAATTCAACATTCCAGTTAATTGAACTCAGTGGGGTTCTAAATTTATGTCCTGCCAAAGTGATAAACTTCGACTTTGACTCACTAATTGTTTTTAAGTGCTGATACTCTTGCTCTGCATGCTGCAAGCTATCAATTGCAACGGCCAAATTCGGTGCAAATGTTTCGAACAATAAAATATCTTTTGAGGTATAAATATTGCCCGATAACTTTTGAGACAAAATCATGAAACCAACTCGTTTATTCTTAATTTTAAGTGGAACTACGACTGATACATCAAACTGACGAAATAGCTTTTTTTGCTCTGATTCATCAAGTTCATCAAAATAAACACTTTCATTTTCATCTTTGAGCATATTCAAAAACTCATCACTATACTGAACCTGCTTGCTTACCACCACTGGCTGCCCATCTTTAATAACAATAAAACTCACGGTGTCCACAAATACTCTTTTACTCAATACCTTCTGTACACCATCTAGCATTGACTTTGTTGATGACTTAGAACCAACTACCAATGCGAGCTGATGCAATACTTTCTGAATATCATAATCACTTTTGTACAAAAATCTGGCTGTAATTCGTTGCACGATGACACTCAACCGACTAAACGAGATGGCAAGCAAAAAGGCTGCTGAAGCATTAACTGCGGTTGTTGCTATATCAAGCTGCGTGCCAAAGAAAAATGCTGATGAAACAAATAGAAAGCTCATGTATACAAGTCCGGAAAAGGCTAATAGCAACACATAGCCTACGGCGCGAGAGACAAAGTAACCAATATCCATAAAACGATGTTTTAAGATTGCATAAGCTATAAATCCAGCTAGGAGCAATGTTGAGGTTGGACCTAACCAAACAAGATTAGATTGTTTAAACAAAACGACAAAAATAAAATTAGTAATACCATTGATAGAAAAGGTGGCAATCACACCCATGAGCAAAAACTTAATTTGAACTTTTTCGAGCCCTTTAGAACCTCGATATTTTTTGATAATAGTGAAAAAACTCGCAATTACGGTACTAAAAAAGACACCAGCAAACACTCCGATGGCAGGACCGGGAGTAGGAGTAATACCTCCTTCAAGCGACACTGAAGTAAACATCCAAGGAGATGGTGATAACACTATAGAAAGGAGCGTAAAAAAGATAATAACGAGCAAAGATCGTTTGGGCAGCAACAATCTGTGACGAGGAAAGGTATGCACCAGTAAGTAAATAACTGGTCCCATTGGTGACGTTATTGCCATCACAACTCTAATCCAAAATAATGTCCAATGCTCATTTGAAGCATGCAGTGAAAAATAATTAGTAATCGACCACAGAGATAAAATTAGAGTAAGAATTGCAAAAAGTTTATTGGTTGCTGAGCGCGGATTTTTGAGATAGGTTGTTAAACCCAACAATACATTAGCAATTACTGTAACAAGAATTATCAGCACTTCCATCTGTTCAGTGTAGCAAAAAAAAGATGGGCTTGCTATCATGCAAAAGGAGATAAATTGTAATGACTATAAAAAAAAGACAATACGCCGACGACGATACCAGTTCAATTAAAAGCCTAGCGCTCATGCGCGCTCCTT
The DNA here is from genome assembly GCA_964556485.1 of uncultured Pseudomonadales bacterium. Lineage (GTDB taxonomy): Bacteria > Patescibacteriota > Microgenomatia > UBA1400 > PJMF01 > CG1-02-43-31. Next base: position 107,248 of record CAZKVV010000005.1, read on the forward strand.
CACTAGCGCTAGGTTTACTCTTTGGAGCACTACTTTCATTTATTACTTCTCGTTTTGAGGTAGTACTCACTCATAATGTTGAAGTTGCCTACTTCATACCATTTATTGTCTATGTTGCAGATGCAGTTGGCACTCAAACACAGAGTATCTATATCCGTGACTTGCGGTCTGGCAAAGCAAATTTCCATAAATACTTATTTAAAGAGACAATACTTGGTCTCATCTTTGGGAGTTTGTTTGGGTTAACCGTAGCACTTGTGGCACTTTGGTGGTTTGGCTCAACGGAATTAGCGCTTGCTACATCACTAGCTACACTTATTTCCATTACCACAGCCCCACTTGTTGCCGTGTTAGTTTCACATGCATTTGAAATTGAACATACCGACCCAGCTGTTGGTGCCGGCCCGCTGACTACAGTCATTCAAGATACCTTGAGCGTCTTGATTTATGGCTCTATCGCTACTTTCATTTTAGTGTAATCGTTTCATTGTTAAAATTATTATCCTATAATTATTGACAATTTCATTTTCGGTATGATATCACCAGTTGACAAACTAACAAAGCGTTAGACTTGGCAAAGTCACATTGTAGTTCGTTCAAATACAAAAAAACCAACTTGCTCGTAGAATGGTATTTCATACATTTTTGAGATATAAAATATGACCAATATGTTTACAGGCTATAAAAAGATCAAGCATGGTCTTGTCTACGTTTTCACGTACACAAGCCATGCTTGACGGTATTGTCTCCTAGTTAACTAGCGTGGCCGATGTGGCTGAGGCCGCGCCACCGGTATTTCCGGCATAATGGTACGACGAGAACGCCAATCCCACTGCTGCTCCCACCATTTCGCTTGATTGGGATAATATTCATCCCAACTCCAAAGCTCTTTACTCCATGCCTGATTAAGCAAAGGCTCCAAATCTTCGCGGTACTCCATGCGAAGAAAAACAACCGGTTTAGCATTAATAGAATAACTTTGGCCAGTATCATGGTGGCCCTGATGCACTTCCGCACCTGCACCAATACCAGCGCCTCCAAGCAATGCTTCCCGACTGAGATCTTTGGCAATCGCTTCGGGATTTAACTCCTCATCTCCCATTGCAAAAATTTGCGACTGATCAAGCTCCCATAAATTCTGAGGGCTTAAGCGCAAACTGCGCTCATATACTCGCACCTGGCCACGATAAGCATTGGTGCCAAAGGATGCCTCTCCAACCGTCATGCCCCTACCACTCTGCTGAATAATCAAAGGACGGCCCAGCTGGCCGTATGGAGTCATGAGTTTGTCAAACGTCATTGTCTGACCAGGCCTCAGCTCCCACATGTGATTTGGACTGCAGAGCTCTGGTTCGTGGTGGCCACCTTCCCACAAATTTAGCCCCTCCACATACGTTGGGTACGCTGTCATTTGGGCATTGCCGTTATACACGCCAATGCCTAATTGCATTCCCTCATATACTGGGACATAGATTTCTGAACCCCAGCGCAACAAGCGCAAGAGCTTTCCAGAACCCATGTCGCGGACAAAAACGACCGATTGTGATCGAACCGGCCTGAAGAAGCGAATGAAATTAAAATAGCTCTGATTTCCCATCGGATAACTTTGAATTGCCATCTGCACTCTCCTTATTGAAAAAAATAGGTAAGCCACCAGCGGACCGCACGGTCACTAATGCCCAATTGCCTTAGTTGGTGGTTGTCTAAGCACTACTTGCGTACCACACAGATAACCACCAACTAAAATCACCAGATGCATTAAAAAGAGACAATTTATTAAGGTTCGCTCTTACAAAGCTGCATAGAGCAATGGAAAAGCAGCGAATTATATCAGCTTTTCAACAAAAAGTATATTATGGGGTGTTTTTTTATTAGACACGCGACAAAGCCACCTTCACTACAGGAGGTACGGGATACACTGCACCGACTTTCGCAATAGGCACAAACTCTCTAAAAGAAACAGAATCATCCTTCGGATGTGTCAATTCGCCAATGAGTTTTGCCGTATAAAAAAGTTGCAAAGTTTGATAATAATTGCCATTCCTGTGGTAAAAAAAATCTTCATACACATGCACTAATGCACCAACCCCTACAATTGCACCAGCCTCCTCAAGAGCTTCGCGAGCAATTGCTTGTGAAATCGTTTCTCCAATCTCAATACCTCCACCCACGACGTCATAAAGCTCTTCATGGTTATTTTTAATCAGCAATACTTGATCGGCCTTTATGATTAGTACATATGCCGATATTCTCCAAGTAACAGGAGAGCCATCATATGCAACCACGCGCTGATTTGCATCAGTGAATATTTTGTTGAACAAAGAATTCTTCATTTTTTACTCCAAAACCTTTAGTTTTTCTTTTACAAATTCATTATCTTCAAAACGGTTTAAGCTAGCGCCATAGTTGGGAAATGCTTGTAAAACAACTGTTTGAAACTGTCTATCAATACCTAGGTAAAGCGCCAGAGCAGTTGCAATCATGACCACTCCAAAACCTTTTTGGATCTTCCCTGTGTTCTGTACTAACCATGGCACACGTTGCAGCGCTTTGGAACCGGCCAACATAATTCCCAACATTGGCAGCGCGGTGCCCGTCGCATAAGCAACGGTGATAAACAATGCTTGAGTTGTAACTTCACCCGATATAGCAAGACTAATCACTGAGGCTAAAATCGGTCCAACACAAGGTGTCCACAAGAGCCCCAACGACAAACCGATAACCAATCCACCAATAAATCCAAAGTGTTTTTGAGATGAGGGCATTAAGTTTGCAAACGAACTAAACATTTTTTCAATCTGCAATTGAACAAATGGGACCAGCAAGCTCAAACCAAAAACCGCTAGTGTAACAATCGAAAAATGTCGCAACGCATCTGCTGAAATCCCACTTACACTAGCAATGGTAGAAAGAAACAGAGTGAAAAAAGTAAAGCTGAGCACAAAACCAGTTACCACCCCCACCGGTTTTTGTTTACCAGATGCATCTGTTGAAGACAGAATAATGGGAAGAAGCGGCAAAATACATGGTGAAAGTACGGTAACTAAACCTGCAATAAATGCAAAGAGTATTAAAAAAAGCATAATCTAAGTACCTATCTGCGAACTATTTAAGTTTTTCAACTAGTTCTTCGAGTCCGCCACCATTCCACTTTTGCACTACGCCTCCTTCTGCATCAATTTCAACAAAGGTATGCTGATACGTAATTTCATACTGCTTGGCAAGCTCTTTCTCTGATTCACTTGTTTCAGTATCGTTATAGTTAACTCTAATCACTCTCACACCTTCAGGAATTTCTGCCGCACCAGCCAAAATACTTTCATCTGCTGGCCTACATGTTGGACACCAATTTGCATAAAAGAAAAGTACTTTTCTTCCAGTAATAGTTTCTAAAATAGTCTCATCGTGCACCAAATAGTTATCTGTTGTCTCAGATTCACTAGGCTCCATAATTGCGGCAGGTTGGCCCACAATATCGACAGGCTGATTTTCTGCTGAAGTCCCAGGTTGCCCTTGCAGCGTTGGCGTTACCACAAAGCCTGGTACGGTTTCAACCTTTTTTGGTTTTTGGGAAAGGAGCAATACACCAACAAATGCAACAACAATGACGATTAGGAGTAGTTTTTTATAGTTCATTTCGTTCGTTTCTGCTTACTTACTGATTTTACAATGCGACAGTTTTCACCTAAAACGCTCCCTGACTTATCAAAATTGACTGAGTGTCTATTTTTCTCCGAGGACCAACCTTTGCTTTAATATGCAAATCCTTTTTCCCACTTCTCAACTCCAAATTTGAAAATAGTGCTTGCTTTACTTGCGGCTGATTTAGTGCCGCAAGTAACACTTGCATGTCTGTATTAACAATTTTCACTGCATTGGTATTTCCCTGGGTATGAGCTGATAACACTACTTCGTACTCATGTAATCTGTCTGTATTTTTATCTTGTGAAAATCTTGTTTCCCGTGCAACTTTCGATTCTGTAATATAGAGCGAAAAGACTGTGCCGGTTTCTGCAATAAATTGTGCATTTTGCAACTCGGAACTAAACAGCTGCCTTAAAACATCGCCCAAATCTAAATCGTCGCTCCATTCTCTTTTCAGCTCACTTGTGTGTCCCGTTATAAACGCATACTTTTTAAGCATGCCACCATTTGCCTGTAATAACTCTCTTGGTACCCGAGTTTCTATCTCATTACACAATAATCGCGCCATCTCAACTGTACCAGAAGCAAAATTAGTAAGCGCCTGAGGTATTGGGTATGACAAATAATCTGGACGAACAGGTGAAGTTACCGGCGCAAGTTCTTCAGGTAATGTCAAGGCGCTTGGCCCAGACAAGAAAATACTATGACCACGCACACTTTTTCCTATTAATTTTTGACCACCATCAAGTAATAGATCTAAATGAGTGTTAATATCACCGCCGCCTTCATCAGAAGCATCAAAAAGTGGATCAAGTACCGCAGGCAAATCGTTGACATATCCAGTCGCTGCAACTACTCTATCAACTACTTGCTCTGATCCATCGCTAAATGTCACTCTGATTCTTCGCTTTTCAACTTGTTTGTTTTGCTTTTTATCAAATACAAGTTCATTCACAAATTCAAGTTTTTTTGCATATGACTGAATAGTTGTGAGTTTGTCACCATCACCAAGAATATCCATAATTCCATAGTATCTAGCCCATAATTCTTTCATAAAATTATCTTGGTTCATTTCTTTTTGCCCAACCGCCCAAAACACATGTTCCATTTTCCCCCTACGAACAACTGCGCTTTTATTTGCATTTGTATTCATTCTAAATGCAGTTTCTAATGCAGTTACCGAAGAAGTACCTCTGCCAACTACCAGCACTTCTTCGTCATTAAATTCATCACGAATATCTGGATTAGTTGTATCGTTCATAAGCGAATTGAACTCTTCAGCAGAAAGTAGTTGAGCTATTCCTTGCTCAGTTCGTGATGCAATTACTTCATTTGTTCTTTCATCATCTTCGAACTTAAAAACAGGATTACCTATACCAGATGCAATGTTGATAACGTCAGTAAAGATATGCTCTTGTCGTCCATCAATTTCTATCAACAACCTATATCGAGGTGTATGTACTAATGGCGCATTAGGATCTTTTTGGCTTGGATTTGAACTATGAAAACATGAAGTTTCTTCAATACTGATGAGCCTTGTGCCAAACATTGGATTAACACCAGATAAACAAGCATTGACAGCTATTGCACTACCAATTTCTAGGTTGTCTCCATAATGAGTTGAGCTGATGTCAGATAGTTGTAGTGGCGCATGAGGACCTAAGAAATTTTTGTCTTTATCAGTGCCAGTTGCAGTATTTGGAGTATTCATTTTGTAGGCTGCTGCTTCACCGTACATCTGTAAAAATTGACCCCCAAAACCTTCAAAACTGTCTAAGCCCAATCCATGTTGCATATATTGCGGTACATTATGAAGCATCTCGGAAAGTAAAATACTTCCATGCGCACCCAGACCCACCACTACAAAAGGAACATAAGTTTCACCATTTGCCAATTTTTCTTTCGACATGGAAGATAACTCGTTCGAAACCCACCGCAGTTGTACAAAGAAACTCGAACGCATTCTTTCAGAAGTAAGCAAACTGGCAAAAAGACCACTCCATACTTGCGCATCATAATCACCTGTTTTCACATCGTAGGTTTGATGAAGACTTTGCCTCAGTCCTGTTCGTTGCTGCCATGCATGATCTTTACTTTTTCCAGATAAGATTGACTTGAACAACTTAACGCGTCCTGCTCTGATTCTTCTTGCTAACTTTCGCTTTTCTTCTCTCTCATGCACCGCTACTGCCCCCTGGCTTTCAGCAGTAAAGGTTGCATCTAAAACTTCAGAATTGGCATCAGTTGGATTATGGTTTTCGGTTGTAGTAGTCATAAAGGCGTACTGCATTCTAACAAGAACAGTGGGCAGCCGTTTAGTGGCAAATTTTTTAGGTTATATCAGGTAAATCAGGCAAACCCACTTGAGTGGCATACTCCCGGCATTCCTTTATAAAAATATGATGATAGCTTCTATATGCAGTGTAGTATCCACTAACCTGTTGAGCAAACACAGAGTCTGGGGAAGTATCAACGTTATAGCTATCTAATTGCTTCCTAAAAAGTGTAATAAATAATTCCCACAAATCACTCGGGACATCTGGCTGCAGCTCGCCACCTGAATTAAGATTGAGACAAGTTGCAGAGAAAAAGATTTTTGCAAACTTGGCGGCTAACTTAGCGTCTCTTTCCACTTGAGAAAGATCTTGGTTGTTGAGTATATAGCCCAAGTCTGATGAGTCATGAATTTTGTCCGCAATTTTAACTGATCGATAGTGCGGATGCCCCTGCGCGCGCCAATTCAACCAAAAAATAATGCGCGCTTGATTAAAAAATGCAGCCTCATCACCATCTATGCCCTCCGGAATTCGGTCCGATGCTAATAGGGGACCCATCAGTTCTAATGCCAAATCACCAATTGCAAACCTGGCATACGGTCCAGAATTCAGATCTTCTCTGGCCTGTTTTAAATTGGCGATAAGTGTAAGTGAATAATCTGGTTTGAGGTAAGCATCATTCCGAACACCATTTTTTTCAAAAATCATGAATACACGCACCATATCCTCCTCTAAAAAATCATGAAGTAGGGCTGCTATGCGTGTCGTTTCTAATACATCCTCTGGTAAGTCACGTATAATGGAGATTAAAAAGTCTACAAACATGGGATGGAAGGTGTACAGTTTGCCGTCTTTACGACGAGACCTGCAACTACCCAATAAATTGAGTGCTGCAGCAGTTTTTAATTCTGCAGATGGATACGCAAGTCTAACAAATCCTTCAGGAGTTGGAAAATGCAGATTGCTAGTGAGCCGACTTGCTACCAATCGCTGTTGGTCTTGCCATGACAAATGAGAGCCCATCCACTGCTCTTGTTGAGCTGTTTGAGTCGCCTGCTCGGCCCACGCATTACATACAATCCCGACTTCATCGACATGCTCAACCAACCACTCCACAGAGTTACTACTGATTTCTTGACTCGGCTCATCTTCTAAAAGTTTTGCCTGCCATTGTTCTAATTCAAACATACAATCATCATACAACATTTACAGTATGCTTGAGTAGAATCCACTAAAAAAAAGACCCCGAAATAATTCGAGGTCTTTAGCACGTTTGAGAAAAAGTTAATCCATCGCATCCAGAACATACGGCAGGATGCGAATTAAAAAGTTGATGATATCAAGATACAAGCTCATGGCAATTTCCATTGCCGCTGGCCATGAGGCTTCTACATATCGATCTACAACTTTATTAAAGTCGTAGATCATGTAGATTCCCCAGAAAACCGAAGCTGCTATACCTATGGCATATTCAGCTTGCTGGCTCACAACCCCGACAATTCCTGCAACACCCAAACCGATTAAAATCCAAAGTCCAGCAAATAAAACCATGCCGAGACCTTGAAAATTAATGCCGGAGTAGATGCCGATAATTCCAGCAAGAATTGTTACGAACGAGGTAATACCAAGTGCAATCATTACACCATGAAAAGTTCTTTCAGGTGAAAGACCGCGTTGTCTTCCCATCAGTAAAGCAAGGCCGCCAAAATCAGCAGCGACGCTTGCTCCAAAGGCTGCAGCAACAAAGAAAATTACAACAACATTTCCACTTTCGGCAACCGAAATTGCCACAAAAATTAGGACTATCGAGATGATAAACATCCCGATAATAAAGGCAATGTTAAAAAAACGACGCAGCAAGTAAGCTGCTACTGCACCACTTGCCATCATGGTGACCAACAAGCTTAATGCCATTGATAATAATTGTTGTTGAGAAGCAGTCATTGGAATCTCCTTGGATTGTGATGACAGATCAACAATGCTGTTGACCAAATCATCCAAAAATAAATTTTGAACAACATAAGTCAACAGACATAAGACAAATTAACTTTTTTAAAGTGCTGAGTAATTATACTATAAAACATGCATTTTGTCAATATTATAGGATGCGGTTTTTCACATCAATCATTCAAATCAAAGGAGAAATGCTATACTATCGGCTAAGTAGAAATACAAAAAGCAAACCATGATATCTCAAAATGAAGTACTACCTATTACTGAGGCTGCTCTAACTTTAGAAAAGCTTCTCAAAAAACAAGAAGTTGTCGGTAAACCAAGGGGCTGCGACGATACTGCATGGCAAGAATCAAATGACTAACTAACCATGGTTAGCGCTACACTGCTCGGAAAAATTTTTCTTGAAGATCTGCAAAATGCTGAACTGTGGCAAACTGAAGATGTAGACTCTAAGATTACACTCTTTTCACATCATAGTTTTATTTCATTCAAGCGATTTCCATTTCCAGTTCAAAGCTTTACTATTGACTCATCAGGACTACAACTCACTTTTTCTTTTAGCAAAAAGAATACTTTTTCACTCAAGCTTTCACCAAATCAATGTACGATTGAGACACCTTTTACGGGAGAACTGCAACTTTTTTATTACGTTTTAAATACAGCGCTGTATTTTTCAGATTCATTTCACCAATTAGTTGCACTCATTAGTAAAGACACAACCATTTCACTCAACACAAACGGCATACGTGATTACTTAGCCAGCGACTTTAGGCTGCAAAAAAGAACCATAGTCGCAGGTATTGTACTAGCGGCTGAAAATACTAGGCTTAGTTTCACTCAAGCTGGAGTGCAAACAAAAATCAAAAAAAGTCTGTTAGATCAGATCACTTCGTTTAAGGGCATGAGAAGCAAGGAACAGATAACTGAAGCATTAACCCAACAAGTTGACGCAACTCTTTCCACTATTCTAGAAACTGTTCCAATCAGTGGCATTGCATCAACGCTCAGCGGTGGCATAGACAGCGCTTTGTTGAGTCATCGTGTACATCTGCATGGAGGTACTACCTTCGCCAGTTTAGTGCTACCTCAGAGTCCTACATCGCCACAAACAACAACACTTCCTGAACTTAGAGGTATCCTTCCTGGAAATCATGTGGCACGCGAACTGAGTGGACCGCTATTAGCTACAACCATGTCCCGCGATACTTTGGACCCGTACACCGATCCCTATGGTTGTTACTTTGAAGAAATCGCCAACGATCTGCAAGCAAAAAAGACTGCTATTATTTTAACTGGAATTGGTGGCGATGATAGTTTTTATCTACCTTCTGCATCAAAAAATCAGCAGGTGCAAAAATCTCAAGATGACACCAGGGCATTTGCACAGTATTTTATGAACTCATTTGCACAAGACCTCTTCCAAGTTGCCGATAAGCGAACATCATTACTACCTAGAATTCTTTCCCAAAGCCAAGTGTTATATGGCAACATTTGGAAAAAGCATGGTATTTGGCCAGTCGCACCCTTTATCACCGCCGAAACGCTGTCACTTTCAGCCCATATTCCTGCCGATTTACTACAGCATAAGAAACTCTTGAGATCGTACGTTGAAACTACTATGCACTGTCCCCTTACTGCGCGTTCGCCAAGAGATAGCTTTGGACCCTCATTCGACCAAGCATTACTATCTTTTTATGAAGCTGAAGGCAGAAGTTTACTCACAACTGGCGCTATCATTTCACTTGGAATACTCAATACAGAAGTATTTTTAGAACAAGTTGAAACAGAAGTAAAAATGCGGCAGTTCTCAAAGCCAGTCAAAATGCTTTTATATTCTCTGCTAAAACTCGAGCTTTTTTTTAGAGCGTTTTAAGGAACAAAAATCTGTATAATAGCTAAAAAGGATCCATATGACAGCCTCAATTATTCTGACAATTTTACTTGCCACAGTTACGCAGTTTATTGTAGGAGCCATTTGGTATACGCCGCTCTTTGGTCAACTCTGGGGAAAAATTCATGGATTCGATAAACTAGACAAAAAAGTACAAAAAGAAATGATGTCGAAAATGGGGCCAATTTTTGGTGTCCAATTTGCAGTCACTTTGGTAACTTCAGTGATGCTAACATTATTCCATACAGCCTTGCCAACATTTTCACTCTACACCCTTACTTTAGGTATCTGGCTAGGATTTGTGGCACCTTCACAAGTCTCAGGAATTTTGTTTGGTGGAGTTGAAGAAAAATGGATGATTACAAAAGCTGCAATTATGGCTGGCGGTTCACTTATTGGTCTGTTTGCTGGTGCAATGGTGGTAAGTTTGATAGGGTAGTGTGCAAGAAAATCTACAATTTGATGTCAATTTGTTACGTGAAAAAGAAACAAATCGGATACGAGAAGCAGTAAAAAAAGCATATGAAAATCGTAAAATTGTAACAATTGCACCAGGGGCAGTTAATTCAGATGAAAATTTAAAAGAAGCTAAAGCAACACATAGTTGGTTAAGCAACAAAAAAGATACTGAAATCATAACCGTTGAAACCCTTGAAGATGAGGCACACGTGGTAAGTGTTACTAATCCTCACGATTACCCTGTCTTAATCACTTTAGCATTAGAGACTCTTGCTGAAGACGGTTATTTTGACAGTGAACAAATGCATGACACAGTTCAAAGAACACTCAAACATGAGTTCGAACATCATGTGCCTGGTTTAGGGCATGATGGTTTAATCATAAAATACTGCATAGCATTTTCTGAAGATCCAAGCAGAGATGTCAGAGGAGTTCAACCCTTCATTAATCTCAGCGGAACATTTGATGTTGGTTTGTATAGACAAATTTTGGGTGCTCCAGAACGAAAATCCGAAACTGATAAAATTCAACTTAAAAAGAAGCGTTTTAATCTCAAAAGATGGTTGAGTGGCAACTAGGCGTCCACAACAAATAAGGTATAATACTTTCCTTATGCTCGTAAACGCTGTCAACCTATCAAAATCTATTGGTGCAAGAAACCTTTTTAAGGATGTATCATTTAATTTTGTGCCTGGAGAAAAGGTTGCTCTGATTGGCAGGAATGGGTATGGGAAAAGTACACTTCTCAAAATGTTAAGTGGTGAAGATCATGAGTATGATGGCAAAATTACAACTGCAAATGGTATTAAAATTACCTTAACAAAACAGGAGCATCATCAAGAATCAAAAGAGTCATCTCTAGAATATATTATAAAAAGCGTTCCCAACTATCTTGAATACAAAAAAATACTTGACGAATACGAAGCCGGTCTTAATGAGAATTTTCGCCAGTATTTACAAATTTTAGAGTACTGTACTGATAATAAATACCTGCATCTCGAGGGAGCAGTGCTTAGTACACTGGCAGATTTTGGTGTTTCTAACGAAGCTGCCAACAGTCCTTTAGCTCAACTTTCTGGAGGCCAAAAGCGTTACGTGGAAATGACTAGAATGATGTTTTCTCGTTCCGACCTACTCCTAATTGATGAACCAACTAACCACATGGACTACTTGGGTAAAGAGCGATTTATTGCATGGCTCAAAAGTATTCCTCAAACAGTACTTGTTGTTACACATGATAGAGACGTACTCAAAAATGTGCATAAAATTTTTGAATTGAAGAATCAACGCATTGACATCTATAAAGGAAATTACGATCAATTTATCGCTCAGAACTCTACTAATACACTGTCATCTGTCAAACTATACTCCGATCAACTCAACCGATTGAAAGAAGCAAAAAAACGCGTCGAGTGGGGTCTGCAAATGAGAGCAAAAAGTAAACAGTGGAAAATTCGATACGACCATTGGTTGCGTGACTACGAAAAAATTAAAGCAGAAACAGTTAAGCCTTCGTTTTGGATTGATCAAAACTCTGTGGAGGCACTAGATAAAAAGGTAGTTGATTCATATCACAAGTTTAAAGAAAAAAATATAAAAATTGCTGCTACAACAGACACGGGTGGAAGTGGTGAACTCATACGAGCACGAAACCTAGCGCTCGGTTACTCTGATATTCTCTTTGATTCTCTTAATTTCTCTCTCAAGGATGCACAAAGAATTTTTATTAAAGGCAAAAATGGCGCAGGAAAAAGCACATTAGTAAAAACAGTCATGGCGCTTGCTAAGGAAGAAAAACCATCAGCAAACATTCATGAAGGTGAATTAGTGTTGAGCAAAGATTTACACATTGGAGAGTACGAACAAGAAATTAGTGGCAAATACTTGTCTATGCCATTAGAAGAAGCCGTCCGACAGTGTTACAAAGAAAAAGGTGTTGACATCGATGAAAGAAAAATTAAAAGTTTATTAGCTCAGTATTTATTTGACCCCACCTTAGATGGACAACAAAAAATAATGTATCTTTCTGGTGGTCAAAAAGCTCGCTTCCAACTTATTAAAATGTTCATTGGCGAACCAAACCTACTTATTTTGGACGAGCCAACAAATCACTTAGATCTACCTTCTATTGAAGAACTTGAAAACACACTTTCAAAGTTTGGAGGTGGCATTCTGTACATCTCTCATGACACCTATTTTATTGAGAAAATGGGCGGACGAGTGGTAGCTCTGGGTTAGTTTGAAGTCTGAGCCTGAAGCAGTGCTATCAAGGCAGTTTTTGCGAATGGAGATAGTCTATTGTATTGTTCATTTTGCGCCAGTCCTTGAGGATGCCAATTTCCATCTGCGTTCATACGAAAATGATGAATCGTCAATATTAAAGGTCGAAACGTTTGATTAAAACTGTCAATAAAAGATTGTGCATCTGCAACTGCAGAACCTTTTTGTCGCTCAATTTCTTCTTGTTGTTTTCTTTTGAATTCTTCCTTTTTTTTCTCATAATTTTCAGCAATTAATTTCTTAACGACATCTTGAGCCTCTGGACTAAGCTGGAGATATGCACCGTTTTGATAACTCAAGATATTAGGACTGGGAAATTTATTTTCATTAACCGCTAGATATGCTTTCAGAAAGAGTTGTGCTGCAACGAGTTCTGGAGCTAGTTGTGCTTCTGCTGCTTTAGCCTGATCAGGTTGTATATTTCTTGGTTGTGGTTCTTGCATAGTATCTGTCTATTACAGCTAGCATCATACACATTTTTATATCTAGATTCAATAATACAACTACTAAATAATAGAACTACTAAAAGTATCGTATAAAAAAGCCCCTGCACATATTATGCAGGGGCTTACTTATCATTCTCCTTTACCGAGACAAGGACTCAAAAACAGATTCTGGATCGCAGACATCCAGAACGCCTTCGTTGTCATTGACACTGAAGGCTTTCTTGAGATCAGTCCGCTTTTCAACAGGAACATTCAAGACTAATCTCCCAATTGCAACCTCAACATATTCGCCAACATCGGCGAACATGCCCTCCTGAACGAATACCCGATTGGGCGGGTATCCGTTAGTCTCGCAAGCCTCCAAGATGGCGGCTTGCGCTGATTGCTTGAAATTTCCGTCGATAGTAAATTTTTTTGTTAACAACATGAAGTTCACCCCTTTTTTGGAAAAGTAGTTGGAAAATGATAAAGAACTTCGCGATTATAGCACAAAAGTGAATTAATTACAATGTTATAGGATTAATATTTCATTTTCAATGATAAAATAACTCCCCCGGTTAACGGGTCGCTTGAGCGCACTGTCAAAAAAAATAGTCTGTAGGACTATCCACCGGCACAGTGATCGTGGGCGCATCACTGCTTGAGCCAATAAAATTGAGTCTCACGTTTTTCATTATATTCTAAAAGACAGCTTGAAAAAGACTCAACTGTTGGAGCGGACAACACAAAAAAACCAACACACACAAAGGCCGCGACACCTAGTGTTATAACACTGTATTTCATTCATTCATGATGGCACAATCTCACCACTTGCTTGTGAAGCTAGAAAAATATAGAGTACAACCATGGCTTTAAGATACGGAAACTCAGAATTTATTACAAAAGATGTTATTGATGAAGTTAAAGAAAATCAAAATCTAGCAGAAGAAAAAAACTTGAAAGAAGATAAGAATGACAAAACTCAGAAGTTACAAGAATTGACAAATCTTGTCTACCAAATCGATCCCATGGAAAAGGCTTTGACTGGTAGAACACCAACGCGCATCGAGGAAGAAACGGGCATTTCAGCAGACGAAATATTTCCGATGAATACAAAAATCTTATATGTTGGCGATCCTTGGCAACGCATGGGGAAAGAACTTGACGAATCACATGGATCAAACTTTACTTTGATTGATTATGAATTTGGTGAAGTTGCAAGCTTTGTAAGGGATGATGATTTTTTTCGAGCAAGAATTGAAGCAAAAGGTTGGAGTTGCATTGAAACATTTCAACAGCTCATTGAAAGCAATTCCTACTCAGAGAAAGAAATTGCCTGGTAATGATAGATTCCACCTGAGTATTATACTCTACTTGAGGATAAAATGCAATACTATAGGACCTATTCAATAAATATGCTATAATCCCAATAATGCAAATAAGTAACATGCACCATCATGCTTGGTATTACACCTTAAAGGGAGGTGTGTGTTTCTGATGCAATAATTGTAATTACTAAGCAAAAAAGCGCACTAACCTCCTAAACAGGAGGTTTTTTTGTGCATGAAAGGAAAAAATGAGTATGCAAAGTCTGTATGCCCTTGGCATAAAGCGTGGTAATGATTTATCTCTCAGTGAAAATCCACTTGGGTGCTCTCCGTTGGTGGCTGAAAAGCTGACAAAAAACGCTTTTGCTTTTAATAGCTACCCCATTCCCAATGGCAGTACTCTCAAAAGTAGTATTTCCTCAAAAACTGGTTGTCCACCAGAAAATATTTTTATATCAAATGGTTCGGAAGCAATTATCAATGCAATTCCCCAAATCTTAGCATCGCCTGGTGATGAAGCCATCATACCTAGTCTCACTTTTCCAATGTTTAGCATCTGTAGTGAATTTGCTGGCCTGAATGTGCAATGTGCACCCATGACTAAAAAGCTGGAAATTGATCTGCAAGCAATCCAAGATTTAGTTACTACAAAAACAAAACTTATCTTTATTTGCAATCCAAACAACCCAACTGGTTCAGTCATTTCAAAAAACAAACTTGTGCAGTTTTTCAAAACTGTTCCTACTTCCGTAGTGATTGTCATTGATGAAGCCAATATTGAGTTTGGAGGTGAAAGCGTTAGTAATCTTACTTCACGTTTTTCAAATCTTATGGTTTTGAGAACTTTTTCAAAAGGGTTTGGTTTAGCGAATCTCAGAATTGGTTATGCAATTGCCAACCAGTCTATTATCACTACATTAAGAGAACAAACACCTGTGTTTCCAATAAGTGGACTCAGTGAAGCGCTATGCAGTGTGGCTTTGCAAGATGATGATTTTATTCTCCAAACCAAACAATTTATTGACGAACAACGAAAGCTGCTTACTGATGAACTCAAAAAATTGGGTTTTACGGTTTTTCCCTCAGAGGCAAATAATTTGTTTGTAAAACTACCAAATGACCTAAAAAGTGATGCGTTTTTATCTATGTTGGAGAAAGCAGATATTTCTGTAGTTACTGGCTCATCTTTTGCTGGTTTTGATGACTCTTTTTTTAGAGTTAGTCCTCGGTCAGCAAAAACCAATGCCATTTTTCTTGCTGCGGTTACACAACTTTACCACAGTGCAATGGATTGAGGATCTATCTCACTTCCCTCACTTGGAGATAGCAGCAAGCAGTGAGATCCACTGGATTTAAAATACTTGTCATCGTCACGAGACCAAGCAAAGTTTTCAAGTTTCTTCAGTTGTAAACATTTTTGGACCCAATCAATCTTACTTTCACTTTCTGCAGCAACATCAAGATTTCCAATAACCACATCATTACTCACTATTTTGTAAGCATCGTAACTCTGTGTTAGATTTTTTGGATACGTGTCTTCATAAAGAAACAATTGATGACTGGTTTCTAAAAAATACTTATTTTTTGCAACATAATTGTTATTTTCATTTCTAGAATCTTTCCAAAAATCTATATCTGCAATTTTTTGCACACCAACAAATGCAAGATTGCCGGGATACCC
>CAZKVV010000006.1:0-73246 GCA_964556485.1 uncultured Pseudomonadales bacterium
CAGGACAGCAGCCTTTGAAGCTGTTTATCTAGGTTCGAATCCTAGCGGGGCATCACTGAAATATAGCTTTATATATCAATTTAATTTTCACTGTATATTTATACCCCATTAGTACACCTAAATTCTCCTCAAGAAGCAGTTCTGACCTGATATAATTTGCAGCATGAGGATGAGTGCAGAAATAAATCACAATTTTTTTAAAATTAAAGACATCACTTTACTGAAAAATAATCCTGTCATATCAGATATTTTAGCTGAAAACTCAGAAAAAATTGTCAAAAGACTCGAGGAAATTGAAGAGAGTTTCTCTATTGATCCGTTTTTTGATGAGGAGTTAATTAATTTGGTGTTGCCAAATGATATGATAATTCCACAACAATTCAAAAAAAAGTGGTTAACAGTTGTATGTGTGTTGGCAAGTATCCAGCATGATTTTTCATACGGTAACTTGTTTATACCTTCAGAAGATTTGAAGTAAATTTGAAAGGAATTTTTTATGAGTGTAAAGATATTACCAATAAAATCTGAAATAGAATATAAAGATTTTGAAAAATTAGATATTCGTGTGGGTTTTATAGAAAAAGTTGAAGATGTCGAGGGCTCGGATAAATTGGTTAGATTAACTGTTGATTTTGCAGAATTTAAAAGGAATATATTGGTTGGAATGAAGCAAGAGCGAGAAGATTGTCAAGAAATTGAAGGAAAACAAGCATTATTTATTGTTAATTTAGCACCAAGAAAAATGATGGGTGAATTGTCTGAGGGTATGCTTTTTGATATTGGTTATTCAAATGGAATAACTCCTGTTTTAGCTGAACCAGAAAAATCAGTTCCCAATGGAGTTAGTGCTGGATAATAGTTTGTAATTAAACTAGTTCCCACATAGTACAACCACGCCATCACAAAAATATAGATTTATATATCAATCTATTTTAAAACTAATATTAATAGTCCATTAGTACACCTTAATTTCTCCTCAAGAACATGTTCTGATTTGATATAATTTATGTATCCATGAAAAGTATTCAGAAAATAATATTTGAAGCAGAACGCCTTCTTCAAGCACATCCATATGATATAGCGCATGATCTGTCACATCACAAAAGAGTACATGAAACTGCGCTGCAAATTGCTGAGGAAGAAGGATTGCTACTAAATAGTGATGCCTTAAAGGTTGCCTGTTTTTGGCATGACGTGGTACTTGGCACAAAAGATGAAGAAGAAAACCGACAGATTCACATTAACGAAACAATTAAGTTCTTGGAGGAATTAATGACTAAGGAAGAACTCGGTGTTAACTTTCAAAAAACTGTAATTGATGCCATTAGAGACCACGGATTTGAAAAAAAGAAGCAACTCAATTCTGAGGGCTGTGTTTTATTTGATGCTGACAAGCTAGATGCATTACATCCAAAGCGATATAGAAAAATATTACAAGCAGTTAAAAATAAAAATCTATCAAAAATTAAAATTTTTATGTATAAACAAGCAGCAAAACTTTGGTTGGGAACAATGCGAAATCGCTATCACTATGAAACAAGTAAACGAATACACGATAGTAGAATAAAAAAATTACTGGAAGATAAAGAAACTATTCAAGTTGGAAAAAGCATTGGGATTGATATTCCCAGTCTAATAAAATAGTTTTAATTCTTTTTTGAAAATACGAAGTTCCCACATAGTCAAGCAGTGCCATCAATGATGACAGTTTCAACTTTCAAAAAGTTGCTATACTGATTGTATGTTAGTCAATATAAAGCGGGCAGGGTTTTTTACAAGATCAACCAACATATATTCCAATAACTCTTTAATTGGCACGGTTCAACAGAAAGGATTTTTTAGAGACTTTGCCATATTAACCTCTACCACTTTTAATAAAGCGTGGCGCATAAATGATATTGCTTTTTTAAAGCCGTCCTATCAAGTAATCGACATAAGCAATCAAGAGATCATAGGTTCCTTCTCAACAAGTGGCATAGTAAGCTATTTAGGTAAATTGATCTTAAAAAACCATACATTTGAATTAGTTAGCACCAAAAATAGTGAAAGTGAATTTTATTGGAAAGATGAAAGCGGCAACTCAGTAATAAAATTCAGCGTGGGTGAGTATTCTAGATGGGGTGGTTTCAAATTAGGTGGCATTGCCGATCTTCCAGATAATTACACCGAAGAACAGATGCTACTACTTTTCATTGGTTCATACTTACTAACCCTCAAAATAATATTGTTGAACTCGAATATATAGTTAACTCAGTTCCAACATAGTCCAACAGTGCCATCACTGAAAATATAGCTTTATATATCAATTTAATTTTCACTGTATATTTATACCCCATTTGTATGATCTAATTTCTCCTCTGGAATAAGTTCCGACTTGGTATAATTACATTATATGCTTGCTTCAAAAAATGCTCTTAAAGAAAAAACTATTTTAAATCATGGCTACGCTGGCCATGATTTATCATTTTGGCTCCAGTGGATTGAAGCTGAATTACAAAAAGATAATAAAGAAGTTGTATTTCCTACATACGAAAATTCTAAACTACCAAAAATGGAAGAATGGGTTTCACTGATTAAAAAAGAGGTTTCTGATCAATCTTATACATACACGTTTGTTGCCCACAGTATGGGATCACTCGTCACACTTAAACTTATCGAATCAATGAATGTTACTATTGAAAAAGTCGTTTTAGTAGCTTGTCCAAAAAACTATGTTGCTACTAATGATGGTGGAAGTTTGTGGAAAAGGGTCGAAGGAGAAGAACGCCGTATTTTAAAGACTTTTTTTGATCAAGACTTAGACTTCAAAGCAATACAAGAAAAAATACCAGAACTACATTTCTTTTTCTCCAAAGACGACTTTGTCATTCCATATGAAGCTCATGACTACTATCAAAGTAAGTTCCCTAGAGCCCATTTCAAAACATTTAATAGCTATGGGCACTTTAACAGAAAGAATAACATTTATACACTTCCTGAGGCACTTGAAATTATCAAAGAATAAAAAGGGAACGAATGACCAGAGCTATTATCCCAGATGTTTAGAATCCTTACCTGTTATAATTTTTAAATGAAGTTTTATTTATCATCATACAAACTCGGTAATGAGCTGGATAAGCTCAAACAACTAATTGACCAGACAACTGGCAAATTTGGATATGTGCCAAATTCGCTTGATTATATTGGTGCTGATCCACAAAGGAGAATCGATAGCATTCAAAATGATATCAATGATTTAAAAGACCTGGGTGCTGATGTTGAAATAGTTGATCTCAAAGATTACTTTGGCAAAGAAAATGTGCTTAGAGATAAACTCTCAAGTTTAAGCGGTCTGTATGTTAGGGGAGGGAACACATTCGTTCTTCGTCAGGCAATGAAGCTAAGCGGTTTGGACAACTTGATTATTGAAATGCAAAGTAGTACACAAAACTTTCTCTATATCGCATATAGTGCTGGCGTCTGCATCTTATCCTCTACATTAAAACCCTATGCTATCACTGATGACTCCAACAACTTTCCCTATACAGAAATCTCAGATCAAATTTGGGAAGGATTAGGGATACTATCTTTTATTTTTCAACCACACTATAAATCTGACCATCCAGAGTCAGCCAGTACAGATAAAGAAATCGAATACTGCATCGAAAACAAAATACTATTTAAAGCCTTTCATGATGGGGAAGTACTGATAATTGAATAAAGTTATTACCTGAATACTCTAAAAGTAAGGCAAAAAATCAATAATGCTAACAGAGAATAGAACAACAAATTTTACTTCGCAAGCAGCCAGCGATGCTGAAAAAAACTTAGCAACACTAATATCAAATGCTCGATTTTTAGATGTTGAACATTTTCAAATTTCATCTACAAATCAAGAAATAATTTTCTTAGTTGAAAAACTAGCCCCGGAGAGACTTGCCCTTGTTTGCCAAAATTACTCAGGTGATCTGGCTGAATTAAGTCATGCTGAACTTCTAGACAAACTACTTGGGATAGATGCAACTTTACAAATAAATGGCAAACATATTGGTATTGATGTTACAACAGGCAAGGGGGGTGTGCTTGCAAATAAGAAAAGAAAATCTGCAGATCTTCATCCTATTTATTCTGTTTTAGGAATAGACTACTTTTTAGTACTAAGACTCAGAACAGAGTTTTCAGAAGACTTACTAATTAATCTACTAAGTCGAATTGAAAGTATTATCAGCGACCCTCAACTTTCTCAAGATTTTGTCCATGTGATTAAGTTGTGAAAGTTCCAACATAGTCAAGCAGTGCCATCACAAAAATATAGATTTATATACAATCTAATTCTTCATTCATTTTCAACCCCTTTTGTACGCCCCAATTTCTCCTCAAGAGTGAGTTCTAACCTGATATAATTTTTGTAAATGAAAATAACTAATGCCTCATCAACAGATTCAAATGAATTGTCAGATTTTATAAGAATGGTTTTTGATACCTCTGTAGCTAATTTTTATACTGAAAAAGGAAATAACGAATTTTATAAATATATAACTCAGGAAGCAATTGAGAACCATTTACAAAATGATCACTGGATTCTAAAGGCAGAAATTGACAAAAAATCAGTGGGTGTTATTGAAATAAGATCAAATAATCACTTATCAATGCTTTTTGTACATCCTAAACATCAAAGACAAGGAATTGGACGACATCTACTTGTACAAGCAATAAAAATAATTAAGCAAAACAATTCTTTAGTAAAGTTGATTACTGTTCACTCTTCACCAAATTCAGTTTTAGCCTATGAAGCATTGGGTTTTAAAAGTGTTTCAGATGAAAAAGAAGTTAATGGAATTAAGTTCACAACTATGGAAATGAAAATTCCTGAGTAAAAGACTTCTGAAAAGTTGATAGATTAGTTCCAACATAGTCAAGCAGTGCCATCACAAAAAATATTTTTATATCTCAATCAATATATTAAATAACTTATCAAAAATTAAAGACTAGCGATATATATTAAAAAATCTAAGTAGTCTATAGCAAGGTTCTCAGGATATCCAAACTTTTTAAGTTGTCCTTTTAGTATGGGTAAGGATTCAGGTGAGGCTAATATATATTTAAGTCTAGTTGATGGTTGACCATTATCAAAAATTTTCAAACTCCGCATAGTATAAGATTGTATTGATCTTTCATCATCTGCATCTTGGGGTGTTACAACAAAAATACATCCCATTGGTAAAAAGTGATCTTTAATTCCTGTGTAGTCTTGAAGGCTGAGTTGAACTGAGCTGTAATCAGTTACTGAAATTTGTCCGTTTATATCGAGGCTTGTTTGTCCTAATCCTCTGTCAGAAGATGGCGATATTTCACCGCTTTCAATTGTTTGAAGTGCTGGAACTAGTGGTGCACCATGAAATCTGAGCTTATCCTTACCTATACCAAGTTTTTTTACCTCTTGCGCAAATATGTCTAATAATTTTTTTCTGTACCTGATGTCATTGTCAAATGAAGGTCTTATTAGTTTATACTCATCTTCTAAAACCACAATTCTATGTTCTATTAAGCTAACTACACTTTTACTCTTTGCTAACTCTTGCTCAAATAAGTACTCTGGTAAACCAGAAGTATTTTCCGTAAATGCTTTTAGGTTTGATTTTGCTAAAGCTAGTGATGCTTTTGCATTTGCAATTAATCGTGTGCTTCTATTTTTTCTTTCGTTTGTCTCAGCAAGTAAAATGTCGAAATTATCAAAGTTTGTTTTCATTTTTACTAATTATAGTACATTGCTAGCTGTATAATTATCTAAGAACCATTTGAAACTACTTCCGACATAGTCCAACAGTGCCATCACTGTCGCATTTCAAAAATGTATATCAATCTATTTTCTTTTGATATTTTATACATCTTTAGCACACTCTATTTTCTCCTCAAGAAGAAGTTCTAACCTGATATAATCTTACACGTATGATTATTACAAAAAGTGAACCATTCACAAAAGAAGAGATACAGCAACTTTCAGAGGAATTTGATGTATATATTAAAACAGTCATTGATATAGAAAACAAAATTTGTTCAGCGGGCATGAACCGTCATTTTGAAGGTGAACAAATCTTACTGCAAGAAGAATCGAAACAGAGTAACCTTTGGGGAGGAGGAATAGATCTTGAAACAAAAGAGATTGATTTCAACTCTTTTATCAATATTCGACCAAGTGATAATAATAGAAAAAATGACATACAAGATGAGGGTATTAAAAAGATATATAAAAGCTTAACAGAATATTTTTTTGGAGAAATAGTATGACCACAACCAAAATGTTAATTGGATCACTTTCAAATGACTTATTAAGAGTTGCAAATCTCACTTATCGTGGTTCAAATACTGCGGCCTTAAAATTTATGATTGAGTCGCAACGTTGGGTTCAAGAATTAATTAAGCATGACACCAAGCCATATATTAATAAAATAATTAAGGATATTGAAGCTCAATCAAAGAAAAAACTAGATTTAGAACAAGCTGATAAATACCTTATGTATAGTACATTACTTCAAAATTATTCACTTTATATCGAGTGATGTTAGTTCCCACATAGTCCAACAGTGCCATCAATAAAATATAGCTTTATATATCAATCTATTTCCTTTGATATTTTAATAACCCATTAGTACTCCCTAGTTTCTACTCAGGAACAAGTTCCGACCTGATATAATTTTTGTATATGAAAAAAGTATTTTTAATTTCAATTATTATTTTTCTCCTCATATCTTTATGGTTGGGAAAAGCAGGGTCATTTTTATCTAGCTGTTTTTTAGAAGTGTCAAATAGATATGAAAAGTATCCTGTTGAGTACTCAACAGGAGCGATAACAAAACAAGAGTTTGAACAAATATTTTTATCATTGAGAAATGAAAATATTAACTGCCAAGAAAAAACTAGAAGTAAGTTTTTAATTCCTAGCTTTATGATTAAATTTTTAACAACTATTTCTACTGAAGGAAATGGTTTACCTTAAATTCTCTATTAGTTCCCACATAGTACAACCCCACGCCATCACAAAAATATAAATCTTTAGATCAATCCATTTCATTTACCATTTTTTACACCATTTGTACTACCTGATTTCTCCTCAATAATGAGTCTTAGTTTGCTATAATTTGATTATATGAATATGGACACCCCCCTCACAGACCAAAAAGATATAATAAAATATGTAGAAACTGAAAGCACACAGAATGTTGTTAACAATGAATCTGGTCGTCAACTAGAATCTTTACCAGGAGTTCCTCTATCAGAAATTTATCAGCAAACCACTGATTCAGTTATTCAAGCACTAAAAAATCATACTGTGGTTTGTGTAGCTGGCATGAGTGGAATGGGGAAATCAGAACTTTTTATGGGAGAAGTATCTTGGATACAAAACATGAGAGCTAATGGTGAAAGTGCTTCTTTGGGTAGCTTGGCAGAAGAGCTTAATCAAAAAGGCATAAGCTATGAAATGTATGAGGCAATGATGGTCGAATATTACCTTAATGATGAAGATCAGTTAGCAGATTTTGATAATCTACAAATAATCGTCATAGATGAATCTCAATTTTTCATTGCCTCTGAAAAACCTGCTATTCTTCAAAGGCTACTTGCATATGCAAGAGATAAAGGGAAGAAAATAGTTCTGATCGGCGGTGGAGTGCTAGACTCGCCACAACAAAGTGAAAACTTGAAAGAGCTGTTAAAAAGTGCAGGTGAACAGCAAGTAGATGAAGAACAACTAGTGGAAATTAAACCAGAAATTCTCACTGATATTCAAGCTGCAAATTTTTTACAAATGAGGGGGTTAACAGAGGAGTGGGCAACCAAAGTTGTCAAAATTCTCATCCAACAGCATGTCCCACTTATCATGAGAGCTCTTTTTACTCTTTATATCCCTAACCCTGAAGATAAAGATGATTGGGAAGCATACTCCGAAAAAGTAATCAAAGAATGTAAATCAATAAAAAGAATGCAAACAGACCATATATCAGATACTTCAGAGTTGCAATACGTTACATCTCCATAAAGCCACTAGTTCCGACCTGGTATAATTTTATTATATGAAAATTACTAATAGATTTCCTTTAGTATCCGATCTTGATATGCTCTTAAATCACATTAACGCTGCTTCAAAAGAACAAACGTACATTTTAAAACAAGGGTATCAATTTTCAAAAGAAGAAGAGAGAGATTATTTAGAAAATCTAATCAAACAGATTGAAGATAAAAAAAACTGTACTACTTTTGGCTTTTGACGAAGACAAATTAGTAGGTACTGCTGATGTCAGAAGCGGAATAGGTGCAGAACAACATGTAGGAACTTTTGGCATTATTATAAAAAAGAATATAGAGATCAAAAAATTGGGACAGAGTTAATGAAAAAAACTTTAGAAAAAGCAAAGGAGCATATTGATGGTCTCAAAATTATTTGTCTGAGTGTTTTTTCTGATAATAAGCGTGCCTTGCATGTATACGAAAAAGCGGGTTTCAAAAAATATGGAGAATTACCTAATGGGGTTATAAGAAAAAATGAACTTAGCAATCATATTTATATGTATTTGAATGTGCAATAAAAAGTTCCCACATAGTTCAATAGTGCCACCATCATGTGCTATACGCTATTCAAATGCGAGTGATATATTAAATAGAATAATTAATTAATTATCCGGAAAAAAACAACATGCCATTTAGACCAGATCTTCTCCAAATAAGATTTGAAAATGGACTGCCTGGTGATCTCCTAAATTCACTTCGCAGCATTCTCAAAGAACTAGATATCTTTAAATCTGATCATGCCCTAAAAAAATTTGTCAGTGATGAATGCCCATATTTATCTCCATGGAAAGATCGAATTGAAGAAGTTGATCAAGATTACGAAGATTCAAGTAGCGACAAAGCTGTAAAAGCAAGAATCAATCTCCTCATTGCTTTTTTGTACAACAAAACGCACGTTGATCATGGTAATGCGCTCATGCTATTTTTACGCTATCTCGAAGAAAAAAAGGGGGTTGATTTTTCGAATTTATAAAATTCCTACTGCCTTCGGGATGAGACCTTTGTGGAACAGTCTAGGGCATCGGAAAGTATATACATCAATCTAGAATCGATAATTCTTCTCACCATTTTTGCCAATTAGTTGATATATTATATTGTATCAATGTTTGAAGAAACGCACCCATCAGTCCTCAGCAGAGAGGCAGTTGAATCAATAACTGTGAGGGCTGCAATTCCAGATGATTTAATGAACTTGATTGAGCAAGCAGGAACAAATCGAAATGAAGTGAAGGCTATCTACCTAGGACCCAAGCATTCACTTAATCCTTACCCAGGCAAACATTTTATAGGAGAAAATCCAAGATCGTCCCTAGAGTTTGATCACCAATTAGTATTGCAAACAATTTCTGATCTAAAAAAGACTGCAGAAGTATCAGCAATTCCAACTCTTTACACACTTGCTGGAAAACTTGAAAATATCAGTTTAAATGCACTGCCCGAAGGCTGGGAACAAATATCAAAAACAAGTGTCATAAAGCATGAAGAAACACACAGAAGCCAAAACGTAAAACATAATTATATAGAAATATTTGAGGACTGTGCAACTCAATTAAAAAAACTAGCTTCT
Source organism: uncultured Pseudomonadales bacterium (assembly GCA_964556485.1). Lineage (GTDB taxonomy): Bacteria > Patescibacteriota > Microgenomatia > UBA1400 > PJMF01 > CG1-02-43-31. The sequence continues at coordinate 9,614 of CAZKVV010000006.1, forward strand.
GTGCCAGACGAACAAGGCACACCAGAAATTAATAATGACTTCATTAGGCTGCACACTGAATACCAACAAACCTATGTCATAAGTGAAGTTCAAGCTCTCTTCAAAGGCTTAGAATTCATCTTTCAGGAAGACCAAACTACAAATACCACATTGGCATTTGCACTCTACTGGATGGGCAAAGTCGGAGCACTATTTGAGCAATACAAAGAGGGTGATAAATCAAATACAATCTTGGACGAAGTCTGTAAAAGAATTCAAGAAAAAAATATGCATTTTTATGATCTAAATAATATCATTAATCAACTTTCTAGAATACTTTTGCTTTGTGGAGATATAGAACTACTACAAAAAATTGAATCCGGTGCGATCACACCAACTCAAGTAAAACAAATGACCATAGCGGGACTAAATGCTTTCATCGAGAACCCCAAAGTTTTTCTTTCTCGCAGAGATGTTGTTTCATTGGCACAAGACAAACATCTTATGATTCACCTCAATTTATTAGAAGGCGAGCTCAACAGACTGAATACGAGCATAGGTGCTGTTGTTGAATAACAGCAATTTTTCAAAGGTACTACATCAGAAACCGCACATATTTAAAATCCATTTTAAGTCAGAAAAACTGATGACTATGAATTACGACAGATTGCAACCAATTCGAAAAGAAGTTTACTCAGCAGAGCCAATTAAGGTTTATTATGTTATTCAAAGATTTCCAAATTTTGATGGCTATAGTGGTGGGGGGCAGAACGTCACCTTGAACGCTTAATTCAAGCAAGTCAGACAAAGTATGATGCGAGTTTTCAACCACAGCTGTATGTTGCAAACGGACAAAGTAAGCCAACTTCGCTAGAAATTCCAATTACTGCCGATCCAGATAGAACAAATCTTATTCCTGAACTCAAGGCAATTAATGCGCCTGATCAAATCTTACATCTTAGCGACAGTTATCTACTATTGTATAACCCCCAGCTCTTTGCTGAAATAACTTCGTTTTGGAAGGGATCAATAGTCCAAAGAGTTACTTTAATTTCTAGAATACAAGAGCTCAGCCAGAAGTATGGCAACAATTTTCATAACTATATTGCACCAATAGCTACATTTATATCTCAATCTCCTGAAATGTCTGCAGAACTTATCGAGCTTGGAGTAGCGCCAGAAAAAATAACTGAGATTGAGAATGGTGTTGATACCGACCTTTTCCAACCGGTTGGCGCAGAAGAAAAACAAAAATTGAAATCAAAGTTGCTACCCACCGTCGATCCTGATGCAACAATTTTTATGTCAATTGCTCGTTTAACTGATCCCGTTAAAAAAATAGATGTGTTAATTCAAAAATGGCAAGAAACAATGAGTGGGCAAAATGCTCACTTAATTTTGGTTGGTGGTTATAGACAAGAAGAAACACTTCCTGGTTCAAAAGTTGTCGAGCTATTTGAGTCAGCAACTCTTTGGAAAAGCAACAAAAACGGGATACTCTTCACAGGAACACAACCGGCTGCAACAGTGAGCGAGTTACTCCAAGTTTCAGATGCATTCCTTGCACCAAGTATTCTTGAAGGTTTCTCGAATGTAGCTTTAGAAGCAATGTCCAGTGGTTTGCCCATACTCGCTAGAGATGGAGTAAGTGGCTATGGAAAGCTTATAAAAGATAAAAAAACTGGCATATACTTTAGAGATGACCTCGACTTAGCAGGCGGAATTCTAGAGCTGTATAACAACCCACTACTTCGTAAAAACATTGGTGCTGCTGCACGAAACCACATAGTTCAAAACTATTCTGTTGAGGCTATGATAGAAAAATACCGACAACTCTATAAAGATTTGATGCAATCAAATCAAAAACAGTAATGTGAAATCTATGCAGTTTTGTTTTAAATTTTATTAATTTCTATGGCATTCTGAGAGGAGAGATTTTAAAAAATATCATTTTTTTGAGTAATTGACAGTGTCACCACTTCCATATTTGATAACTGTGATTTTTAACATGTGTGGAGCATATCACTTAAGCGTATTCTCAGAGTAGCTCCCACATAATCAAACAACTCTGCTCATGAAAATGACGCAAACATTCGCTTGGTTTTATGTATATACTCGTGGCATATGTCAGAACGTCGAAATCCATCTATAGATAGCAGTGTTAGGAGAATGCAATCAGATCCTAGTACTGCAGAATATGAGATCAAATTTTTACTTGGAGTTGAAGCATACGAATATGGATCGACGTTAGAAACAAAGCGTCAACTTGTGCGAGCCCTTCAATCAATTGGAATCCCAGAAAGCATGCGTGACGAAGTGGAATTATTTATCCTCTATTTGAACAGATATGAGCGCTCTACAGGAATATTTGATAAAACGTGCATTACGTACGACAACGGATTCTTCATTGGCGGCATACCACTTTTTGATGCAGCCGGACGGTATGTTTTTCAGCCAGACTATAAAGGTGTAGTGGTTGCTCAATCAGGAAAACGATATGAAATCGCATGTTTCCCAAACTCTATTGAAATAAAAAACTACGGTAGAGTAGAGCAAATGTCTGGAAAACCAGGATACTTCAAGTTAAAAAAAGAAGAAGGATATGCTCAAGCAATTGTTGAAACAGAGTCTACTGACGGATCAAAAAGAGATCCCAATATCTACTTTGGTCGTCTACTTCAATATTTAACAGACACTTATCCATTTGCTATGGGGCCCATTACACTCTTTAAAGCAGACTGGAGGCGAGGAACAAATTTTGACGAATATCAAAAATATTCTACACTTTTGCAAGCACAAACAAAATCGATTCCAAACTCTCCAGAAGCAATGCAAGCCTCGCTTGAAGAATTATCTCCTTATCTTGCAGATACTCCATTCAGAAATACAGATCTAACAACCCATCTGGAAAAACTAAAAAACATAGAGTTAATCAGACGACAAAATAAAATAGCAGTTGGATGGGACTATGCTCTTGATCAAGACACCCTCCGTCAAGAAGCGATGATTGAGTTATGTGCAGAAATTGCTGCATGGAAAACCGCAACGGGCAGGGCATTACATAAGAGGTTGGGTTTTTCTAGTGTACATACGCACCCTATATTATTATTTTCTAGAGATATACAAACGGCATTGGAAAGAGAAAAAAGAATACAATCATTACCTGCTTTGTAAAAAGTAAAATTACACATACTGCTCTGATATAATTTGAATATGAACATCAACATTCGCCCAGCAGTTACAAGTGACTGGCAAACAATTCAAAAATTAAACAATGAGGTTTTTCAAAACGACAAGGAAAATGATCCAGATATTGATCTTGATTGGCCGTACTCTGAGAAGGGAATTGCCTATTATCAAAAACTGGCTCATGGTACCTATGGACATTGTCTCATTGCTGAAAATGATGATACTCCCGTTGGGTATATCGCACTTTCTATAAAAAATTTTGGGTATAGAAAAAGCACCTATGTTGAAGTTGAAAACATAGGAGTCAGCACCGAATTTCGCTCGAAAGGAATTGGTAAAGTACTCATGGATGCTGCGTCAGAATGGGCTAGACAACAAGATGCGCAAAAATTATACGTTGAAGCCTTTTGGGGAAACACCAAAGCAGTTAAGTATTATAAAAATAATGGCTTTGTTGAAATTGGTGTTCAGTTAGAAAAAGCTTTAACCTGATATACTTTAGCCCATGACAATCGAGTCTGAGTGTCAAAGAATTGATAACGACAGATTCTGATGGAGTTGAGGGTGCTGTATTAAAAATAGGTGTAACACTACACACAGAAAAAACTGAGAAATATGTAGGCGGGAAAATTGCAAAAGAATTAGCTCCACTAAACGATCTCCCAAAACATCTTTAACCGAAATAAAGAAAAGTATTCTCAGCTCAAAAAAAGAGGCTTTCCTGTAGTTCCCACACTTCGTGTAAATAGTGAAGAAAATACATTGCTAATGACTGACACAACTTTTCGGGAAGACTCATCTTATCGACACACATGCCCCGCTCTCAAAATCAAGATTGCAGATTTTAAATCTCAGTGAGCTGCATACACAAATGAGAACAATGGCCATCCAAGCATTTGGCGATGGCAATGGTGTGGTACTTGGATCAGATAGTTATTCACTTGTATACGACCCAGCTACTAAATTAGCTAAAATTATCCTAGAGGAACTTGTTTGTCAAAATGCCAATCATGCAATTAAAAACTAGTTAGTTAACTACCCTCGATCATCTTCCCCAACTTCGCATTCTGATGCTGGCGCATCCTCAAAAATTCTTTGAACGCCTTTTTCTGCTGCAAATACTGCGGCTTTAACATTAATGGCAAATCCTGATTGTCTTATATTGCTTCTCGAAACAGCTCTGTAAAAATTTGTTAACTGTCTTCCCTCTACTGAATCAGTAAAGTCACCAACCTTCCAGCTATTCGCCTTAAACAGAGGGGGGAAATCTCTTTCTTTTTCAAAAAGTTCTACCATTGTTTCTCGATATGTTTCCCAAACTTGCGCCAACTGTCTATCAACGTCATCCACTTGGTGTGGATACTTTTCACAGCACAAGTAGGCAATCATTGCGGTTCCCAACCAACCAACTTGATTAAACAAGCGGGGAATGTCTTTTTTACTTGGGCTGAACCCTCTAAATTCAATTGTCCAGTATTCATCAGTGAACTGCCTACTTCTTAAAACTCTACGCCTACCAGTGTCACCGTAGTTAATAATTTGCTTGTGTTTCTTCTTTTTCCGCATAGTTTCTGAGTACTCTGCTTGAAAACTTGTGTTGTATTTTCTAAAACCAACCCCAGTTGCCATTAAGCCAGCATTTAAGATGCTTGCTTCTCGCAACACATCGTCCGAAGATATGGAAAAGCCCCTGTCAAAATATTCCTCCCAACCAATTGTGATGTGCATTGGGCGGGAATCAGTTTCAAGATCATGAAAACCTGCTTGCGCCAAACCCCAAATCTCACGAGCATACAATCGATATGGTTGTTTAAAGTCACCACTAACATATGAAAGCGCATGTTCACCCAATGAATCATAAGTGTAATTATGTCCAATTGCTTGTGCTTGCCCCATGTGATGTTTGTAAGCATCTAACATGATGCTTGCTTTACGGGAAAGATCTTGCAAAAAGTAATCATATTTATACACAGCTAGCTTTTTATAACGCTGTTCCCCCTCTGTTTTTTCGATGAATGCGTTAAACTGTTCACGAAGGTTTCTTTCTCTGCTTACTGACTGCATCAATCGCAAATTCCAAATCTGATTGAGAATCTGCAAAAGCTCTCTATCAAGATAATCAAACTCAGACGAATTCATATAATCGAGGAAAGGCATCCTAACTTCTGCGGTATCAATTTGTGAAATGAGCTCACGAACATCATCTTCTACTCGTTTCTTTTCTTCATCAGAAATGGCTGACCGATCATCAATGTTGATGTACTTTTGCAGATTTTGTACCTTAAATGCTAGTCTTTTAACATTTGAAAGCACTTCCTGAGCATCCTTCCACTGAGCAAACCTCAGAAAATCATCATTAATTTCTTCGCTATGCGCCAAACTATCTCCAAACAGATTTCTATCTAAATTTTCGTACCAGCTATACTGCAAACCCAATTCAAACGGTGGATTAATAATCTCCAATTCAGCTCCTAGTGTAACTTTTTTACCTTTAAATTTTTTTCTCGTTTCTGGTACTAACAAGCCTTTTCTTTTTTCAAGCTCAGCCTCCACAGCTGCATCAAGAATTGCTGCCATTTCTTCCTCACTATAGTGTTCAGCAGCAGTTTTTGTTATTTCCGCTCGCTGCGAAAAAGATAAACTGGAAAAATCTATATTGTGTGAGCTGGCATAATGTTGTGCAAGTGGTTCTTTAAAGAGCCAAATACGCCACGCAATTGTTGCTGCAAGTCTGGAGTAGTCTTCATTGAGTGCTCGACTCAATTCAAGTTCTCTCCAACATAATGCCTCTCTGCCGGATCTATCCAATCCTAAAAAATTAGCTGAACTACCCAGCATTGTTTTTTTTGTAACCGTCGAATAGAGTCGTATCAACAAATACACCTTATGCCGCAACTTCGAAGCAATCTCATGATCTGATTGCGAAATTTTTTCCTCATCTAGCTTTTGAATATCTGGAACCAGAAAAAGCTTTCTTACAGCATCCCTCAGTGATTTTTTTGGCTCGACAACTTGGAGCGGCTCTTCTTTGCTAGGTGACTCAGTTAAGAAATCCAACCTATATGCTTTGATAATTTTTTTTTGCTCAGATGGCGATAACTTACTGACAAGCAATCGATAAAACCATAAATAATCTTCTTCTTCGAGTACATAAAGAAGACCTTCAATATGTTTTAAGCTGTGCCCAGAGATGCTGTCATCGCGGACTTCTGAAGATCTCACGTTGCCATAAAAAGATAAAGTTAGTAAAAAATCAATACCCGCTTTTATCTCATCAGACAACGGTGATCCTTTTTGATTTATTTCATCAGTAATCAAAGCATATATTCTCTGAAAAGACTCTTCAGAGTACATACTAAAATCTTCTTCACCAAAACCATAAAGTTCTACATATTCTTGAACCTCTCGTTTCAAAGGTGAATCTTGCAGAGATAAAATTGCTTCAAGTGGCTCACGCAACAAAAGTCTCGCTTCCTCAGTAGAGTAGTTGTGTACTATTTCAGAATGTACCATGCCATTACTATGTCATTTGCAAAACTAAAATGCAATACTCGAGAAAATACAAGTTTAATTACGTCTCATAGTAATTAGCTATTGACATAATGATCTATTTATACTATAGTATACTCTTGTTATTGAGACGAAGTGCTTTATTTCAGCTTTGAAATATGAACGCTTATCAAAAATAACTGGCTCTTTTATAGACTCATCTTCATGACGCGCAACCTTTTGCATGTCAGTGGCACATTTTTGGGTATGTAATGAAATACCTAAAAATGTGCCACTGATAACTAAGCCGATTTTTCGGTTTGGGAAAGTGGCGAATTTTTTATCAATCTTTTTCAAAAAAAAGGATATATAGCAAATGAACTTTGCAAAAAAATTTGAAATAGCAATTGAAGCAGCCAAAAATATGATCGCCGCTGCCGAAGAACTAGAGGCAGCAAACGCAAACTTGGTCGCCGCCAAAGCCCGGGTAGCCGCCGCGGAAGCCGCCATCGAGCTGGCGGACGAAAAGATGAAGGGTTATCAAGGCGCCTAGCGCCTAAGTAACCCGCTAAAAGAGCACCAAAAGGCCTCACTACAGGGAGGCTTTTCCTTTTCCTAAGCATTTTTATTATTTTAACTCAGCACTCCCACTAGCAATAGAAGCCTCAAAAAAGGCACGCACCTCACTCCAATTACCTTGGCCAGACTTTGGCATCAAGATGTACTGTTTATCAGCACTATACCCATGGGTGAGCACATTTTTTTCAGAAATAACCACTGTTTCTAATTGATATTCCGTTAATCCTTCATGTGATGTGATAATCTCGGTTATTTTTCCTGGAGTCACATCTGTTTGCACGTATCGTATCAGTGACAATGCGGTAGGTAGCAGTTTTGCAAAAGCGATCGGAGAGGTAAGCTTTTTCTCAACAGCAGTCAACAGCGCTTGCTGTCTTTGTGACCTGCCAAAATCACCACCATGTTGCTCGGAATGACGAGAACGAACAAACTTAAGCGCCGTCTGGGCATCCATCGTTTGCTTACCAGCATCAAAATGTAGTTGTTCGTATCTACATCCAAAAGCTTGCTCAAGTGTATATCCAGACAGTGTTGCAGTTAACGCAGCTATGTCTTCTTCAGATTTTTCACACGTTTCATTTTCCTTACCTTTAACCGGATAAAAAGCATCATCAAAAGTTACGGGTACCTGAATTTCCAGAGGACTAAGCGAATCAAAGACTTTTTCAAATCCAGTAAAATCAACTGCCACAAAATGGTCAATCTCAAAACCAAGAATACTACCCACTACAGACTTCGCTAACCGACCGCCTCCACCCGCACCCGTAAATTCAGCAACTTTTCCAAGATATTTTGCGTCGTCATTACCAATGGCGAATGCAGCATTAATTTTTGACCACTGTGTTTTATCTTGAGAAAGTGGTAACTCTACCCATAAATCACGGGGAATAGAAAACAAAGTTGCGGTTTTAGCTCTCGGTTGAATGTACGCCAACAACATGGTGTCAGTGAGACTACCTCCGGCATGTCCAGGCCCACCATAGCCAAGCAATAACACGGTGTATGGACGTAAGGGATCTGGCGGTGGAGTAGGGGAAGGCAACACTTCAGGTGTAACTTCCTGACTCACGCTACCTTTGAGACGCTGGGAATATTGCACATACGCAATTGTTACAACAGCGCTTCCAGCAACACCAAAGACAATTAATAGTAAAATGAACCACTGTTTTTTCTTGAGGTTACACTCAAAAGTCAAACGTTGCATACACTGTGCATACTACCATGTTTTTATGAAAAGGAAAAAACTATGCTTCTTCGATTAAGCGAAATTTGCCATGATGCTTTGTCTGATGTTGCTGCTGCAATAATTCAGAAAGCACATCGATTTTTTTTTGCATTCGAACTAATTCAGCTTCAAATGTCTCTTGAGATTGCTGTGGAGCAATAAGTGAAAGCGCCTTCACTCTGCTCATTCTTGCAGACAGGAAATCTATGCGCGCTTGGATATGCTTGCAACAAACATGTGTGATCATTTTGGCACTTTCCACAATATGTTGTGCTTTAATAACTTTAAGCTCACTATAAAACAGACAAAGACTGATGTAAAGGGATAGATTCCCTCAGCAGCTTGCTGTCAGTGTGTCAAAATCGAAACTGCTATATACTAAAATCTGCGTATGAACGAGTATTCAATTTGTGAATCACAACCTTGGGTGTGTACATCACTTCCTAGACTCATTTTGCAGCATCATTCAAAAATTCTGCTGCTCTTTACCATGCTCTGCGCAATTACAGCCTTTCTCACCGTAATTGCCATTCCCTTTTTAAAAAAACAAAAAAGAAAACGTCATCCCGTTGTTGCCTTTTTCATCATTTTTTTCTTTTTGTTGTTAACCCCAGCAATTGTATTGCAGCTTGGCTTTGCCAACCAAAATATTAAAGTTACCTCAAACTTAGTAAAATGCATGACAATCAAGGCAGAGAATCAGTGTTTTGTGTTCGCTGCCATCACCGCAGTGGAGCAGACAGATACGACAACCAACTTTGATAATGCCTTTTCAATCTGCAATACCACGGCATTTCCAGAAAAATGCAAGGTGTCAGTCTGCGACGGATTGCATATAAAAGGAGAAGTTACGCCAGAGAAAACTGAACTTTTGAAGGCGGAGAAAATTACCTGTTGGGAAAAAGCAGCACCAGTGTGTCCAAACGGCGTGATTTTAGAAAACATACCTTGTGGCTGCTATTCAGCAGAACTTTCACGATACGCGGTGCATACTCAATTTTGGCTCAAAGAATACTGGAATAAATACCGACAAATGGATCCCAAACCATTTTGCTGCGACGGAGAGAAGAGTAGTGGTTGGTGTAAATAAAAAAAATGGGACGGCTCGCACCGTCCCACACAACAGAGGTTAAGTTACTTCTTATTTTTGAAAAATACTTGCGGCAATTGCCGCATGATATAGCCAATAGCACCACCAACAACCGCGCCAACCAGCGCAAAGGGTGCATATTGGCTCATCTGGGTAATTTCTACGTTCATCAGGTCCGGCCCCGCACCAGCTGCTGCTGCAGCGCATGCAAGAGCCATGCCTAATACTACAAATAGTGTAGCCACTTGTTCTTCCTCCGTTTAATGAACTAGCCCCATACAACCTGCTCAATTGGTGTGGTTGCGGAGACGGCGGCATTATATATCTTATATAAAAATTAATCAAGTTTGACTTGGATTGGCACCTCACAATAAAGCTAGGAAAAAGACGATCTCTTTGATATAATTACGCCCTGTTGCAGTATAAAGTGGGTCAGTAGCTCAGTCGGTTAGAGCACCTGCCTCTTAAGCAGGGTGTCGTGGGTTCGAGTCCCACCTGACTCACAAATTATCGCTTCTCACTCCAAACTCCTGAGTGTAAAGCTCCCTCAATAGGTTTTGTGGCAAGTGTAAGTAAATATCAACATGATTTGAAATGAACTAACCTTCTTTCTTCCTTCTTGCAATCACATCCGATTCATTTCTAGGTCGTGAATAGACAACTACTTGATGAATCAGTCTATGGATGAGATCAAACAACTCCTGACGATCATTCAAAATTTTATCCGATGACTTACCATATTTTTTGGCGTAAAGCTTGAAATTTTCTTCATAACCTTTGGATAGTTCTGCCTGACTTAGTTGGTAATCAATTTCTTTGATCTTCCCTATGCATTCTTGCTCTTTACTTTCCAAATCCTTCATTTTTGCCAACAACGTAGGAGTATCAAAAATTCCTTTCACATGCTGTTCTCCGAGGCTTTTGCGTCTGAGTGGAAGGGCATTAAGTAAGCCTTGGTAATGGTCTTTACTTGCCTCTAAATGCTTGGTATTCAATTTTGTAGATGCAAGCATAAGCAGCTTTGGGGTTAGTTAGAAGCTGTCTGACAAACTCAATGACATATTCTTCTAATGGCTCTGCTGGGATTGGAACAACAGGACAAATAATACTGTGCCTTACTCACATTCAACTTTTGATATAATCATTTTATATGCCAGGAGAAGATAGCTTTGACGCCAGACCAATAATACCAACTCCTCAAGTTGACTTTGACGCTCCAGATTTTCGTAACGCATCTGTTGGTAGAGTTCATACAGCATTAGGTGAGCAGCTCACAGGATTAAAGCAAGCTTTGCAAGGAAGAAATCCAGAACAAATACGAGATTCCATTACCAGAAGTGCTGATAGTATTGATCGTTCGGTCTTGGGAGCTACTGAACAAGAAGATATTGCTTCAACGCCCTATACTGCGATAGTTCACGCTTTTGGGATGCCAATCTGGAATAAACCTACGGATACTGCAAGGTTAGAATCGGAAATGCTTACTGATTTAGCAACTCAATTTACAAGAGGAGAAATGGATGCGGAGAGATTTGCACAAGGAGTTTATTTTCTTCAAGTACTTCTACACAAATATAAAAATGGGAATGGTCGAACCGCGCGAGCATTGAAGTTGTTAGTAGAGAAAGCAGGAAATGAAGACATCACTGTGAGTGATGATGATACAAGAGCTGTTCTAGGTATTGGCAGAGAAGGAGCAACTAAAACCAGTGAAACTACTTACAGAATCAATTTTAATCCTGATTTTGAACGACTGGTACTTGGAGTTGCGTATTTTGGATTAGACAAAGGACTCGAGTCCGATGAGGTTACAGGAAAATTAAAACTTAATGGTGCGTTACCAGAACAAGGCTTGGATGCACTATCACAACGATTGGGAACTGCAAAACCAGAAATCAAAGAAGATTTTATTCGCTTTATGACTGTACGCTCTGACCTTGGTTGGTGTGATTTCACTGATACTAAATAGTTATACACTTCTCGTTTGAGTATGCAGCTTGTGAAGGACTCCTTTATCCAGTGTTTCAGTTGAGCAAATGTTCACCTTGAGCGACTTTACTACCGATAATGGGTATTTGTCGAAGGTAATCTTCTTTGCCTGATACTTCAACAATGTGCCAGGAGTAAGCCATTTCTCGATCACTTCTACGACTGTTGGCAGTTGTTCCTGATTTTCGTCTTTGGTTTTCATTTAGTCCTATTCTACCAAGTTTTTTGTCCAGATCATAATGAGAGAACACTAAATGATACCTGTCATAATACTCGGCTGGAATGATATAGTCTGATTGTCGTTCTTGGTGATACTTTGTATCCCACAAGGTACAATTGGATTTATATATATTTGTCTTTTATGCGTCCCAACTTTCCATATGTTCATATGTTATAGTATGCCCATTATGAAGGAGCAACCAGCATACAACTCAGCCGAAGCTCTAAGACATGCACTATCCATACAGGATCAATTAAAGCAAAAATAGGAACAATTTCTATATTCTCCATACACCTTCAGGAATATATGTCTTGCTCTGCATATACAATGCCAAGAGGATTAAAAAGAGCAATAGAGGAATGGGTTGGTTCTATGGCTATTGCCACCGATTCTTCCACCTCAACAACATAATATCCAATGTTAAGTACACAATGTATAATTCATACTAATTTAAAAAAGTATGGACGAAAAAGTAAAACAATATATCGACAAACAACCATCACCTCAAAAAGAAATCATGGAGAAGGTGAGAGTAGTCATTCAACATTCCGCGCCACTTGCCGAAGAAGCAATGAGTTATGGTGTGCCCGCATTTAAGTTGCGTGGTCATCTCCTGGTAGCATATGCTGCTTTCAAACAACATATTGGCATATATCCTGAGCCTCAAACAATTGAAGTATTTGAAAAAGAATTGCAAAACTATACAACTTCCAAAGGAGCCATACAGTTTCAAATAGATCAACCAATTCCCTATGATTTAATGGAAAAAATTGTTGCTTATAAATATGCAAATCTAGAAAAAACGTTTTAATCCCGTTGATTAAACATCAAAACATACCCAGAATTGTCTTCACAAGAAAACTCTGTTGTTGCGTAATCGGTTGCGTGCAATTGCTGAATAATAGTCACCTTATCCTTGAGATCATTGTAAAGTTCATCAATGTTTTCAACTGTGAGATATAAAGCAATTGACCCACCAACTGGCATCGTTTTAAATTGGGGAATTTCCTCTGAAAATTGCTTTCTTTCATACAGCATTAATTCAACTGGACCATTTTGCAAAATAACAAAAAAAGGCTGTTGTTCTGGAACCGAAACAATACAACTAAAACCTAAGAATTTAGTATAAAAGTTGAATGATGCATTCATGTCATCTACCATTAATTCAGTTGTCATTGCTTTTAGTTTTATCATTCAACTAGTATGGCATTGGGAGTGGTATAAACAAATATATGATGGTAATTAAAATGATGTGCGCCAGGAGGGATTCGAACCCCCGACACTCGGTTCCGAAGACCGATGCTCTAATCCACTGAGCTACTGGCGCAAGTAATTGGTAGCTAGGTTAGCATTATAGCAGCAGCACCAACCGAACAACAACCGAAATTCATCTGCAAAAAAGAAAAAGAGCGGTATAATCAAAGCTATGAGCATGAGTTACTACCCCTTAATCGACAAAGCACTTCAATTCTTGAAGATAAAAGAGCAAGCGACAGAGCATGAACATGTGTTCACAAAGCCATTTATTACCATTGCTAGAGAACCAGGAAGTGGCGGTGCCCCAATTGCAAAAGCAGTGGCAACAAAACTCAATTATGAATTTGTTGATGAACAAATTATCGATGAAATTTCTAACTCAACCAAACGCCGTAAGGAAATTATCAAAGCTATCGATGAAAAGAGTAGAACTAAAATTGAAGATGTCGTTCACTCGCTATTAAACCTCGAGTATATCGACGACTCGGCATACGTCTCCGAGCTCGTCAAAGTCATTTTGGCATATGCATTTCAAGGCCGGTGCGTAATTTTGGGCAGAGGTGCTAATTTCATCACTCCATTTGCTAAAGGCTTGCATGTCAATATCACCGCACCTTACAAAGTTCGTGTTCAACGAGCCATAGATTACGAAGGACACAACTTGAGTAGAGCCAAAGAAGTTATTGCCAAAATTGAAAAAGAACGTGAAGATTTTGTGAAACAGTACTTCAAAAAAGACATCACTAAACCAAATGCCTATGATGTTACGCTCAACACAACATATATTAACTTCGACCAAGCTAGAGATCTGATTATTGAGGCGTTCTATCAGAAGTTTCCACACTCGCTAAAAAGATAGTACAATAGCACTCTTGCCAGAGTGCTGGAATGGTAGACAGGCTAGTTTCAGGAACTAGTGCTCTTCACGGGCGTAAGGGTTCAACTCCCTTCTCTGGCACAGTTGTAGTGTGAACTGGTGTAGTTTACGGCTTGCACTTCCGAAAAAGGGGAGAGTCATTTATAATACAAGCCTTGGTGGTTAAAATACACGCACATGCCCAGGTGGTGAAATGGTATACACGTACGCTTGAGGTGCGTATGCCGAAAGGTGTGGAGGTTCAAGTCCTCTCCTGGGCACCGAATTGTTTTGAATAAACAGCTGCTTCTCAAAACAACGTCGTAAAAAAGGAATGTTAGCTCAGTTGGTAGAGCATTCGGCTTACATCCGAAGGGTCAGGGGTTCGAGTCCCTTACATTCCACCAAAACATCCATTCCCATAAAGCAAATTGCCAATGTCCAAACCTCAACAAGTGAAAATGGTGATCAAAAGTTTAATGCCATGAATATTGGGATGAGATGGATTCTAATTGAAACTACTGGTGGTAAAACGCACAAAGTTAAGCTTCGTCAGAAAGATGCAGAGGAAGTATCAGAAAAAATTTTAGAACTTATAAATTAGATAGGGCCTGTGGCATAATATCACTATTAGAACACAGGCCCATCTCATTTACTGACCACTAAACAACTCTATTTCTTACGTCTTCGGTCAGGGGCCTGTGTTAAAGCACTAGCCGACACACTTTTGACATTCTTGCTCTTGCTTGTCCGCAATAGTTTCGAAGCTTTTTTTGCCACTGGCTTGCTTGTCTTTTCGTTTCTTGCCATTATATCCTCCTTTCTGCAATAAATTTATACTGATAAAATATATAGCATTAAATTGGTTTAAATTCAACAATATAAATCAACTTTAGTAAACATATTGCAAATATTATATTTATATTGTATAATTGGATCATGATCAAAAACTTTAAAGTCAAAAATTTCTATTCATTTAAAAATGAAGTTTCTATAAATTTCGATAGAGAAGATAAAGAAGACATTTATAAAAATATATTCTTTTTGTATGGACACAATGCATCGGGGAAAACTAATTTCTTAAAAGCCTTTTCTTTTTTATCCTGGTTTGCCACATCTTCTTGGAAAAGCCTTGAAGCAGATGAAGATATCCCTTTAGATACTTATAAATTTTGTAAAAATAACGATGGAATTTCTTCATTTGAAATCGTTTTTTCGACTAAAAATGATAAAACGTATAAGTATTTAATTGAATTAACTGAAAAAAAAGTTATCCAAGAGAGATTGTGGTTACAAAATGAAAAACAAAGGACAACTTTTTCAACTTTATTCAAAAGGGTCTGGGATTCAAAAAAAGAACAATATAATTCTGATTATAGAAACTTTTGGGTTTCGGAAAGTTCTCTTAATGAAATGATGCAAAATAGAAATAATTGTAGCGTTATTTCCGTATTAAATCATATTAAACAAAAGGAAACTCTTCCAATAATTGATGCTTTATGGAGCATAGAAAGCAATGTAAACCTCATGGGTAAAAGAGCCTATGATCAATTAGAAGAAATCATTAAAGTATCCCAATTCTACAAAAGAAAAGAAGAGATACAAAAAAAAGTCATCAATCTAATAAAACATCTGGATATTGAATTAGATACTATGGAATGGGAACAGGTGTTTCATAAAGACGATAAAGAAAAATTCATATATTTACCCAAGCTCAATCACAAGAACTCTAGTGGTGAAATCTATAATTTGCCATTCATGTATGAATCGAGTGGAACGAAAAATCTTTACATCATACTTCAATGGATAGTTGCAGTACTTAACCAAGGTGGTATGGCCGTCTTAGATGAAATTGATGCTGATTTACATCCATTGGTAGTGAGAAAGCTATTGAAATATTTTACAAACCCCAAAAACAATCCTTTTGGTGCCCAGTTAATCGTCAGCACTCACAGCACTGAACTAATGAACATGCTTTCTAAGGAAAACATTTTCTTTGCAGAAAAGAATGAAGAGCTTGAAAGTTCTATCTTTTCGCTATCAGAGATTGGTGGAGTAAGAAATACAGAAGATTTTTCTAAAAAATACCTTTCGGGGGCCTACGGTGGAATAATGAATGATTAGACAAAAAAGAACCACTGTTTTTGTTTGTGTCGAAGGAGATAGCGAAGAGGCTTTTATAAAGTTTATTCGGAAAAAATACTCTAGGGGGAAAACTTATATAACGGTCGAAAATGCTTACGGAGGATCACCTGACGTCGTTGCTGAAATTGCAATAAAGAGCATATCAAGATTGGATGTTTCTCATAAAATCGTTTGGTTTGATGACGACAAAGATCTTTCAAAAGAATGGGAAGAGCAACTAAAAAGCGATGGGTTTACAATCTTGAGGTCCAACCCCTGTTTAGAAGGTGAATTATTCCAAATTCTGGGTGAGGAAAAAAAGTATCGTAGAAACCAAGCAAAAAGATGTAAAAAAGATTTCCAGAGAAAGTACCTAAATGAAAGAACTTGTTTAGAGATTGATGATTGTGAAAAGCTATTCGACAAGATATTTTTACCCGGTCATCTTGAATTTCCATCAGAAGTTATTACGCATTTGGTAAAAATTGCTTCAAAGGAAAAAATATGAAATCAAATGAGATGGTAGACAAAATAGAAGCTCTTCAAGAACTTGTAAAAAAATATTCACCTCTAATCAGGGATGATAACGATTTTTACTCACCTGATGCTTTTAATCTCAGAGAGAAAATTCAAAACTTGTATTATGAAATTGAGCCATATTTAGATGAGGCAATTGGTAAGCCAGTAGTAGAAGTTTACCAACAAAGAATGCCTGCCTTTGATACTGCTTTTTCAGAAATGAATCCTACAGCTTCTTTTTATGCAATAAAATCAGTGCCTCAGTTACTAAGAAAAGCGGTAGCACACTACAGAAGAAAACCTGATGAGAAAACCGTTGAGTCAACAAAAATAGACTATACAGGCGAAACAGGACTATATATTAAAGAAGAGATCATTGATTTAATTTCAAAAAAAGAAAATGGATTTGACTACTCAAAATTGAAGGTCTTAATTGATGAATTAAATAAAAGTCATCTCAATCACGATGTATACTCTTCACTTTCACTTATCAGGACCATACAAAACCATATTCCACCATTGTTTGGCTTTAACACTTTCGAAGAAGTGGCAAGTAATTATAGTTGGGGAACAACTGATAAAAAATATGTCCAAATCTTACTAGAAAGTAGAAATATCTCAGACGATACTCTGCATAGAAGAATTAGCAATAAAAAAGATTTGGCAGACATGGGAGATATCCCGGCTAAAATCTGCTTAAACACCTTACTTCAAGAAGCATTGGTAAACGGGCTTACTTTCAATCAATACATTGATGCTAAAAAAATGAAAAGCAAAGTCCAAAAAACAAATAAAAAACAAACTGATGATAAAAGGCCTTTACTGATTGCAACTCTAGGTTCTAGCTCTAGAGGGAACGGAACTTATCAAGCACATGTTTCCATTAAAAACTATGGTAAACAAGTGGCCTTCATTAAATCAGCTGAGTTTGGTGATGTTATCGTTAAAAAGAACAATCTGGCAATTGATGAAAAAGAATCAACTGAACTTCTTTTCCAATTACATAATTCTAATCTCAGAAATAATGATCTCAAGAACCCAAAATTTGTTATCAGCTATCAAGACATTGCTGGAAATAGTTATACAACCGCACATGAATTAAATACTGAGCTGGGAGATAACAAACTAATTATTGTTCGGAGTTTTGGGGAAGCAAAATACTAGTTCACTACTTCAACTCGTCAATCCCTTCACACCTTAAAACTAACTGTGCTTCCTGATGAACTGACAGTTCCTGACGCTTTATGCTGTCCCACATAAAAAAATAGGAGGTGTGAAAGCAGAGCTGCAACACACCTCCTATAAAAAATGTAGTTCAAAAAAATCTTCTATCTTCGAGTAACTTCCCCAACTCCTGTGGAGCATATATTACCTTTGGGGTATTGTTCCAAAGCAATCATAGGTTCTTTTTGTGACATATTTGCATGTCCCAAAAAAATCCATGAATTCTCTTCGATTGTCAAACCGTCACTGCAAATCAACGTGACCGGGCCACCACCCCCATGAGATTCTAGCGCGAGAACCGCTTGATACAAATCGGGGTAATCTTCTAAACCATCACCAAAAGAAACCTTGTTGAGAAATAAAATTTCCAGCGTAGCATCTGGCTCAGGTTGTGAAAGAAGGGGAGTTGATTCAATAGTGATTTTAGTTACACCTTCTAAACTGCGATCACTATTTTCTGGAATTAATACCTCATCGTTCATTTTCGACAGCGAACCATCGGTGAAAATAATGATTCCTTTTTGGCAGTCTGACATTTCTGTCCGTGCCAATTCTATGGATCCTGATCCCGAAATTGTCGGATTAAGAGTAGCATTGTCAAACTTAATCTGGTCTTCAAAACAATAAAAAATTACAATCTCAGGGTAATTTTTTACTTCTTTGAAATTTTTAACTTGATGGATTATTACACTATCCGGATTCTCAAAAAAACTTCTCACAACGTCTTCATTGAAATTCATTGAATGAACTTCGACTATATCAAGATATGTCTTCCCCTCATTGATGCTGACTTGAGAAACAGGGGTAAAACTAAATCGACAGGTAAATAACGTTGCAAGAAGTAGTAGAAAAATTGCCATAATTGCATGATTTTTGCGAAAAAGAATTGCTGCAATTATAATTAGCACTACTAGTAGTACCAACATGAATCCTCTCCTTTTTTGAACTTTTAAAGAAACAGTCATCTGTTTGAATATCAACAGACAACATTATTGTTTTAATTGTATCACATTGTAAAAAAAAGCATATAATGTATAAGCCTATAACTTTACAAAATGGCACAACTGTGCTACAATTCTTATCTAGACTCCTCGAGATCTTTAATAACACTTTGCAGGGAGCAAATTATACATTTCTGCCCTATTAGAGGGGTTTGAAGTGTATAACATATCTCTCTGTTATTCAAAAAAAGGAGCGTGAAATTTTGACTAAGCTCAAATTCATTGGTTTTCAACTTGCTTTACTTAGTATTTTTGGATTCGCATGTCTGTTGATGGTGACAAACACAGACACTCAAACGACCGTGCAAATTTCTATCGGAGATGAAATATTTGTTCCCGATGGATACGAGTTTGTTGATGCATCTGCCTATGGCCAATACGCAAACATCGCAACCTACTATTGTGAGGAAATCAGCACGGGGCGCATATTTACATGCACCGACGGCCGAATAGGTAGTGAAATAGTTATACCTGAGGGTTACTATTTCATAGGCGCATCTGCCTATGGCCAATATTTCAATAATTTAGTCATTATTTGCGGAAAGGAAGACAGCAAGCAAGTCTTCATTTGCCAAGTACAATAAGCACTACGTCATTTTTTTGAATATCAGCATAGAGCCTCAGCTAAACACTGAGGCTCTTTTTTGTTCAGTTTCACTGCTGGGAAACAAAATAGAAGATGGTATAATTTTAAATCTAATTTCTTTTACAAAAAAAACACAAGCCAAGCTAGCCATGAGCGTAGCGAGGCAACAACTTTAGGTCTTTTTCCCCTTAACCCTCAGATTCGATAAATAAGGAAATCCCTTGTTTATCACACACGAACTCTGGCCAGAATTTCGCTCTTACCTCACCATTGAAAAAAAGCTGAGTGATAAAGCTAGTTCAATGTATGCCCTCAAGTCGCGTTTCAACAAAGTTTCAGAACACTTCTCCACCGTTGACTTCAATCGGGCTAACTTCAATATTTTTATTTCTCAAATGAAATCCAAGAATCATGCTCCTTCTCACCTGAACAACATGATTAAAATGGCAAAACACTTGGATAAATATTTCCAAATCAACCAACTCCAAGACTATGACTACTTCAGAGAGTCATTTACTCCCACCAAAGAAGTTTTAACACCCGAAGAGATTAAGAAACTGACAGAATTAGAAATGAGTTATAAATTTACTCGTTTCATGAACCAACGCCAGAAAGCGCTCATTTTCTTATTGGGTACAACTGGCTGCAGAATTGGTGAAGCGATAGATTTACAGTGGGATGATGTTTTTAGTGATCATGTGATTTTTAGGGAAACCAAAAATGGTGATTCCAGAGTGGTCCCCATCTCCTCAGAGTTATACCAATTATTTCTAGAATTACCTCGAAACAGACCAGAAGTTTTTTCCAGCTACCGTGGAAATAAGTTAGCATCTCAAGAGATAAATGCCGACCTCCAGAAGAGGGCAAAATCGGCTGGGATTACTAAACACATCTATA
Organism: uncultured Pseudomonadales bacterium; assembly: GCA_964556485.1. Classification (GTDB taxonomy): domain Bacteria; phylum Patescibacteriota; class Microgenomatia; order UBA1400; family PJMF01; genus CG1-02-43-31. The sequence continues at coordinate 29,838 of CAZKVV010000006.1, forward strand.
ACCACCTCTTTCGACACAGTTTTATTACCACCATGCTCGAGCAAGGAGCTGATTCCTTAGATGTGGCAGTGATTGTTGGTCACAAAGACCCAAAAAATACCATGAGATACAAAAACTCATTGTTAAGCCACTACCGAACAGTGATTCAAGTTCACCCACTTCTCAGAAAAACCATGACCTTTGAACAAATGACCATTAAAGTCAGAGATTTGATTTATAAGTCCATTAGTACGGAAAACTGTCATATTAGTATTCGGGAAGAAAACGGGCGGATGGTTGTGGAGTTGGCGAGAGGCTAATTAGTATAAAAATAAGCCAATGACTTGAAGAATAAATGCAATCAAACTAAAGATCACTCCAATAGTACCCCATTTCCGCTGCTCCAGTCGATCTTTAACGGCAGGTAGTTTCAGATTTTCCACATCTGTATCACCACCCCATCGCGAAACACCCAATTCAATAGCTTGCTTTTTTGAAATAAAAAGACCTTTTCCAAAGGCCAATCCACCAATTAATGAGAAGAAGGCAGACAGTGAAAACAATAATTTATCGTTCATTTCTAAATTCCCTATCACTGATGATACATCTGTTACTACTACAGTCCAGTTTATTTTTATAGGAGAAATTGAAAATAGTATGAATAGCAAACCAAGTGTCAAAAAACTAAAAAATATATTTGGGACCCAATCAATTTTAATTATTTTTAATATTGAGTATAAAAGGCCTTTTTTATCCATCAATCTTTTATATTCTTTAACTTGATCTTCAATGTGTTGTCTTTCGAAGGGTTCAATAACATCTTTATATTGAGACAAGTCAGATTCTAAATGCCACTTACTCATTAGCCAATGAAAATGTTGCTTGCCCTGAAGAGAAGACCATAAATAAGCAACGCCAGAAAGTGTTGAGATTAAAAGAAAGAACTCTCCGATGATAAATAAAGTATTAACTACTTTACCAGATGCTAATGCAATTGAAGAAGCGAAAACGGTGCCAGATAGAATAGTTAGATTTTTTAGTAGGTCAAAAAAATCACCCTCAATTTCATCAAATTCTTTACTTTGTTTTTCGTGACTAGCAGAATTTGTTTTGTATCTTTGATCTTTTCTTTGTGATTGTAGGTTTTGTTCAAGGAGATCAGTCATGGTTGAAAACTATGTTTGAAAAAAGGCCTTTTTTGATGTATTTATATATAGTTCCTTGTACACTACTTGTACACTTATTAAATCTTTCCTAGATTCTCCGATAAGCCCTTTTCCAGGCTAAAACTCCAGAAAAGACATTATTCTAACTATCTTCTAGGGCAGTACTTGTACACTTTCTAGGAGTGATTCTTCAGTTTTTCAGAACCTAGAGTACTGGTCACATATTGTTGTTTTCTACTATTAGGGATGTCCGGCATTGTGTAGTCAAGGTAGCCAGCTTCCAGTAATGGCATAACATGCCTTCTAAAGTTTTCATAATGGTTTGTTAAACCCAATTTTTTAAGAATATTCTTCCTTGATTGTGGCTTTTGGCAAAGCTTAAGTACGCTTGTTTTATGTTCGTCTAAAGTGATTTGAACAAAGCCAGGATGAATTGGTAGATATGTTAAAAAGTAAGTATTATTTTCATCAGTTTCGAAAGAAGGATTAGGAGAGCCATTAGCCTTCATACTAGTTCTAATTTTGGGGATACCAGTCCCTCGACCTTCAGTAAGTCGAAGCTCTTTAAGAAAATCACCAATTCTACGATTTCGATAGTCTCGAGCAATGATTCTGTTTTGTTTTAACATTTTGCTGTCGAGAGGAGGCAACGGACCAGGGAAACTAAGAATTTCAATCTTATCTAAACGAATGTTTACCTCGATTCCACTTTGGTGTTCATAACTTTTATGGTACACAGCATTTGCAAGTGCCTCCTCAATGGCTTCATAGGGATAATTTAAATAACGAGCTGCCTTGGCTTGACCGGACAATTTCCTAACCTTTTCCTTAATCACATTTACTTGCATGTAGTGAAGCACATCTTTTAACTGCGTATGCAGAGGTCCATTAAATTTCTTTTCCGAGAAGTTATCACCCACCTCATCCTGGTAAGTTACAACTTGTATTTCTGCACCTCTAAAAAAATTCTCAGGATGCTCGTTAAACATTAATAGTCCAACATTGACTGGTTTTAAATATTCAGTTGAACCTCGAGCAATATTCATTTTTCTGGCAATCTCTTCAACGGACAATACGGTTGTGTGTTTATATAAATCACTACCCACTTCTTTTAAATAAGCCTGGATAAGAGATAAATCTAAATCAGCAACCTCAGCACTATGGTTAACCCGATCATCAAAGGGAACTTTTTTGGCTTGCTCTAGTAATTTTTGCTCATCTTGACCTTTGGCTTGTACAGTTTTAGAGCCCTTTCGTATCCAATACACCTTTTGACCTTTTTGTCCTAAAGAGAACGGAGCTTTATAAGGTCGGTTATCTCCACCTGGTACCCAAATTACTAGAATGTGCTTCTTTTGAAAGACAAACGGTTCAACTACGGGTGTGTAGTTCGGCTCAAGTAAGTAGGAAAGTTCAATAAGTTTTTTCTGAAAGGGATCGAGTTGGTTTTTCTGTAAACCTACTGGTGGTAATTCAGGTTCTCCATCAACTTCTTTAATACCTAAAATTATATAACCACCCCCCCAGTTATTAACGTCATTAGCAAAAGCACAAATTGAATGAACTATCTCCTCAGGGTTAAAACCTTCTTTAAATTCAATTCTTTCAGATTCGACTGTTTCTTTACTGATCAGCTGGTTAATGTTGATTGGAAGTCCCATTAGCTTACGATTATAAACCCAAAATACAGATTTTAATTTGCCATTTTATGATGAAAACTTGACAAGCAAATAGGCCTGTAATTTATAATTGTTCTGTAGGCATTTTGTTTGCAACAATCTACATTATATTACCTCAGATTAGATTCCCAATTACATTGCTTGGTAACAAGCTAGCGTTGTCAGAGTTAGAGACTGACAGCCGAAGTGGTCGAAGGTTTGGAAAAAAAATCGCGAAGGCGTACTGTGCTGGACACATATGTAGAACAACCTACCACTCGGGGGTGCAACTCCCCTTAAAGGCCATTGAGATACGATGGAAAGAATAGTCACTTAAAGGAGTGGGAAATCTGAGGGGCATCTTGATTACAAAAGCTGTGATCAAGGTAAAAACCCATACTCCGCCTCATCATCCAGAAATGGGTGTAAGCTTTTTTGCAAGGTTGTGTTTGTCTACAAGATAAGTGAGGGCTCGGTTTTTGTACTATGACCACCTCCACCCTGGAAGGGAGTACCAGCTAGGTATAGATAGTAAGCTAAAAAGTACTGGGGAAAAACAGAGAAATACTTTGATCGTGATGAGCCACCTACCAATGGGGGTAGGGGGGGCAATCACACCTAAGCTGTTTTGCAGCGCAAGAAGATTCAACCTAATGGGGGAGTATTCTGGCTCATGGATCTAACTAGTTTTTCCAGAGAACCTAAACCCTCTTGTTTTTTTTGTAAAAATTTCTCGATGTCTTTTATCTTTTCACCGTTTATTTCTAGAATTTCTGTTAAGCCAGAACTATTTTTTCTTGACAGGAAACCCAACATTTTTTCGTCAGAAACAAGATAGATCTGACCTGACGTATAGCTTTCCTCGGAGGCATATTTGTAAGCTTTCAAATTACATTTTTCAATTTCAAGGCAATTCCCTTCAACAACACCATTTACATCAAACTTTGAATCATCTATTTCTTCAGTGACAAGAACACCGTTTTTAACCGTAATCTTAATGGTATATTTTGAGTTTATTTCCCAAAACCCATCCCACTCAAAACTACAGCTATTGGTAAGCGCGTCAATGAATGCGAGATGATACCTATTAATTTGTGCACCCACTTCCTGAAACTTTTTCTCGCTAGCTTCTTCTTCTTTAACTTTTCTACTAACACTCCCTAAGATTTCATCAACTCTCTCGTCATACCCATTCTTATTTTCCCTAATAATTGACCTTAATATTCCCAAGGCTTTATCTTTAAGACCAATTTCCAAATACTTGCTAGCAATGTTACTTCCAGCTAGTGTATTGCCAAGTTCATATGATTTTTCATACATTTCCATTCCTTTTATTGGCATAGAAAAGGGTGCATTAGAAAATAACACTCCTAGATTATTTTTAACATCTTGATTCTCGGAGTTATTTTTTAAAGCTACTTTATAGTGGTAAAGAGAAAGTTCTTCTTGACCAATTTCAGAATATTGATAGCCACAATCAAATCTGTTACTTCCATCGGGATCTAAGTTTACTGAAGCCTCTAGAAATTGTAATCCTCTTTTTGAGTTTCTAGTTTCCAGGTAATACTTTCCTAGCATTCGAAACATATCAGCTCTTTTGAGTTTACTATCAGGTTCATTCAAAAGTTCTTTTAGCCTTTTATCAAAGTCATGAGCATTAGCACATTTACATTCTTTACAAATTCTTGAAAAATGAAGCAAGTATGAAAGCCGGATATTTGGATCCTTTTCATTTTGAAGTGCCAAAAGTATGTAATTGTGAGCCTGTTCAAAGGAGCTATTTTTGAAAAAATACTTAGATAAATATAAGAAAACAAAAGAGTGTTTAGAATCTTTTTCTTTGCTAAGTAACTCATTGGGATGAAACACATAAGTGTAAACCACATCTAGTGCAACTTGCGTTTTTTTGTTTTTATATTTTTCTTTAATCTCGTTTACTAGACCTTCAGCTATATTTTTTTGATCTTTGTTTTTTAAGTCATCCAGCGCTATTTCTAATAAAATTAGATGGACTGAAAGATCTTCTTTAAAATCTTCTATGAATTTTGCTCTGTCTTTTCCAATAGTAATATCGGTAATCCAGCCAGAGTCTATCTTCTTTGTTACAAATCTATAATTATTCGTACTCATTTGGTGCAAAATGTCATCAACGGCACCAATCACTTCGTCGACACTGTTAAATCTATCTTCAGGTTCCTCTGTAACCATACGTTCAATTAAGTTTTTCTGAATCAAGGGTAAATATGTACTATTTCCCTCGAATAAACTATTTAAATCTCCAACTTCTTCTCTAAATGTTTTGCTTTTACCCGTGATCATAAACAGCAAAATTTTACCTAAGGAATAAATATCAGACTTTATAGATGCCTTTGAGGGATCTTTGAATTGTTCTGGCGAAATAAAATATACTGGCCCAACTATTTCACCTTCATCAGTAATATTTTTTTTATCTTCGTTATCTTTAATAAGACTTATACCAAAATCAGACACTATCACTTCATTTTGTGTTGGGAAGAGAAGAATGTTCTCGGGTTTTAGGTCTCTATGGATGATTTTTTGTGAGTGGGCACTATCCACACCAATAAGAATTTCCTTGAACAAAAGCAACGATTTTTCTAGATCAAAAATGAAAAAATCATTATCTTTAAGACTTCCGTAAGGAGCATAATCTGTAACATAGAAAATATCACTGACCGTATCATTCACTACATCCAAATTGTGATCGTAAATTTTAATAATATTTTTATTGCCATTAAGTTTTATAATTGCCTCTATCTCATTTCTGGCTCTCTCAAATTTTTTTTGTTGAAATTTTTTGATTTTGAATAATTTTAATGCATAATTCTTATCGTCTTCTAAGGAAACAACCTTAAATACTGTGCCTTGCCCACCAGAGTTTATTTGGTTAAGTACTTTCCATTTTCCTTTATATATTTTGGGGTTATTTTTTGGCATTTTGAGGATTTTTTCTAACGGGTTTATAAATTAATGAAAACAACTCTAGAAAGTTTGTCGCTCGTGTGCTTGCCTCATTGTCACTTAACTCTTCACCAAACTCTTTTCTAAAAATCTCTCTAAATTCATCAATGGCTTTTTTACTTAGTTGCATATTTTTCAATTGTTTCTAGTAAGAAAGGGAATTGTGCATATTTCTCACCTGCTGTACCAATACTGAAGTGCTGTTGACCTTCTTTTACTAGCAGTTCACCATCTAATTCTTCTGAAAGGTACTGCGCATGATCTAATGGGCAGTAAGGATCATTATCAGAATGTATGAATATAAACTTCCTAGCTTTAGTTTTAATGTTTGCAAAGTCAAAAGGTTGTAAAAAAAGCTCCTTGAGAGCATCCCATTTCAAGTCGTTTCTAAATGAACCAACTAGATAGCAGACATCAACCCTTTTTCCCATTGGTAAAGCCTCTAACAAGCCCAAAATGGCAACTGCACCAGAAGAATGACCTATTAGTATAGTCACTTCATCAAAATAGAAATCGTTGTTAGAGAAAAGGAACTGATTGTATCTTTGAATGTTTGGTTTGTCGGCTTGCGGAAGATCTGGCGTCCAGACTTTGTAATTACGCTGTTCTAACTCTTTCTGCAACCAGGGAAACCAATTTGCCGTATGATTTCCACCTGTTCCATGAAGAATGAGAGCTTTTTTCATTAAAAATGATTATAACTCAAGAAGATGCCTTCAGATAGCTGACTTATATTGATATGTTAGTCTTTCATTACTTTCGTAAAGAATCCCAAAGGTCCTCTGACTTTCCCATCTCTAACAGTCTGCCTATAGAAGGTGAAAATAGGGAATTTGTACCAACCAACATGGTAGAAAGCACGTTGTTTAAGTCTTGATGTTTTGGTCCAGCGCTCAACTTGATTTATGCCAAGGCTTCGCTTCACTGATTTCTTTACCATGGTAATGCCTACTATGGTTTTGAGTGATGGTTTCCGGTAGCGAAGTAACTTCACTTGTTCCAACTTTCACAATTGTCTCTAGCTTCAATCATCTCTTGAGGAAATATGCCACTATCTAAATACACTCCAGTAATTGCTTCAAATTCTTTATAACCAAATCTATTTTCAAACCAGCCAATGTAACACATACAGTAAGCTGTGGATGAGTTTTTCTCACAGCCTTTCATAAAAGTGTCTACCGCATCTTCTGGGTAATCAGGCAAAGAAAAATCAACCCTAGGATCAATGGATTTGTATGCTTCTTCAATGTCTTTTGCCGGATCTGAGCTAGGCTTTGGGGAGGGTGTAGTTTTTTGTTTCGTAGGAGCTTTAATTGGTGTTGTAGTTGCCACTGGCTTAACAACCTGTTTTTGTTTTGGGACTCTACCTGCCATTAAAATCTTGTTCTCTGTCCACATTGAACCAACAAACCAACCAGCTAGAAAGATTGAGGTAAAAAGCAGTAAATAAGGTTTTTTCATGTTGTTGTTTGATGACAGCAATTTTATGTGGGTATTTCTTCAAGAGATGGGACTGATAGTAGCATTAAAACATCTTAGCTACAAGGAGTAGCTGTATCAAAGGTGGGACTGTCAGTAGTCTGTATGCATGGGAAAAGAATTGGAAGTTAAATCTAAATTTCATGTCGCTTTCGGAAAGCATCTTCAGGCTGTTAGAAGCCGAGTTGGTATCACACAAGAAAAATTAGCTGAACTTGTGGACATAGATCGTTCATATATTGGTTTTATTGAAAGAGGTGAGAGGAACATTACACTAGACAAGATTTATAAATTGTCTAAAGCTCTCAAGGTAAAACCAAAAGATCTTTTTGATTTCTGAGTACCCGAGCCCTCCATTGAAAAGTACCTTTTCAGTTCTGTTTTTAATGTCCTGAAGGCACCTTGCCATAAAAAGAAATTTTCAAAAAAAGTCGAGTTAGCTCTCATCTGACAGCAAGTTATCAAGATATTTTTTTCTAGCTAGGGTTTTGCCTCTGCGATATTTCAACTTGGCATTTTTACTTGTCTTGATATAAGAGTAAGTTTTTTTACCGCTATTTCTAATTGCCACAAACCCTGCAAGCTTTAAAAGTCTTCTGTATGATTCATCACTTTTGAAGAGTACAGAAAACTCATTTTCAATTAGTTTTTTAAGATGATTGACTGTCCAATATTTAAATATGAACTTGATTTTAGTTTGTGGTCTAGAAGTTTGCAGTTTTTCAATAATGAAGTTAACTTGTTCTTCAGTTAACATCATTCTATTACCAGGTTTAACCTTATTAATTAAGCCTGCAATTCCATGCTTCTTATAAAGTGCTATCCAATGGTAAATAGTCCTTCTGTGGTATTTTTTACCAAGTATTTCACTGTTGTTTTCAAAGTAATTAATGCTTCTTCCTTTGGCTAACAACCAAATAGCCTTCATTCGTGCTTTTTGGCTTTTATTTCCACGAAGATGACCAACTCTTAAGTACTCCATTTGATTATGTTTTTCTTCAGGTGTGCAATTTCCAAATAGGTCCATTCTTATATTCTCGCAAAAAATAGGTTGTTGACAATACCCTCAAATTATTGGGCTTGATAGCATGCTTTTCTTTCTTGTCATAAGATACCAACCGTATCGAGACAAAATGAGAAAAAGCAATAAAAAAATACTAGCTGAAACAAGTTGGGAAGACTTCATGAAATACCTTGTTGGCAATAAAAATCATTCAGCAAATCCAAGTGCAATCTCAGCTGAAAAAAGTCGCTTTCAAATCATTGTGAAGTGGTTTGAAAATAAAAAGTGGACAGCTGAAAACTTTGAAGCTCTTTTGTGGTCATATCGTGAAGCGGGAAGAAGCCAAGGCACTTTAAACAAGTTGATTTCTATGGGCAAATTGCTAGGTGAGTATCTAAATGACGATGTTGCAAAGCATTTGAAATGTAAGGTGGAAAAACTCAAAAGAATTGAGGATGTTGTTAGGTCTGAAGAAATTAAAGCTTTAGCGAACTTGTATGTCAACTACTCTACAGATGTCGATTTTATTAATTTGAGACAAAAGGCATTAATACTCTTTATGAGCACAACAGGTGCGAGGATTGGAGAAGCAACAAAGCTTAAGTGGCAAAATTTGAAACATGAACCCGAAAAGAAGTTTGAGTTGCTAGACACAAAAAATGGTACTGACAGATGGGCATACCTAAGTGATGAGGTTTTTGATCTCATTAATAAATTACCAAGACGAAGTGATTATATTTTTTGCTCAATTCATGGCAAACCACTCAGGAGTCAAGAAATAAATAAAGACTTAAAAAGACGGGCGTCTCAACTCAATATTAAGAAAGAGATTCATACCCATGTTTTAAGACATAGCTATGCAACTGAAATGTTAGAGTGTGGTGTTAGTGAAACAGATGTTTGTGTCCTTGGCGGTTGGAAAGATCCCAAAATGTTACTGCGGTACAAAAACAGTGATCATGACTATTATTCAATGACTGCCAAGTACCATCCATTAGTTAGACATGAACTTAATTGGGAGAAACAAGCTGAAACCTGTACTAGGTTAGTTAAAAAGTTCTTTTATCTTCTTGGGCCAGCAATTTCAACTGAAGTAACTCAGGACGAGTTTGTGGTGAAAGTCAAACGGAATGCTGGTTTTTAACTGATATTTCTGCTATAAATCCTCATTAACCAAGCCTGGATGTAATCCTAAACCTATAACTTGGATTAGGCAAGGAAATATGACACAAAAGAGTTGGATTCTTTTTTTTGCAGTTATCGTGATTTCAGGTTCTCTAATCTACCGATCAGGACATTATCAAGGCAAGCCATTACTACAGTGGGTAGCAGATTATATAACCATAAAGGGTCAATATGAGGCGTTGTTAAACCAACAAGCTCAACGCCAATCATGTCTAAATAAAGTAAATAAGGATCTCAAGCCAGTATTAGACGAACTGAAAGCAAATCCTAATCAAGTCAAGTCAAATGATTTAACACTCGTTGCATTAACCGCATGGGCAATGAAAGACCGCTGTTTAGAGTTATACCCTTAGTTTAAGGTGTGCATTTTGCCCCAACCCCTGTTTTCCTGCTCCTAAAACCTCGATTTTTGGGTATAATAGTGATCTAATATTTTTATGTCGCATCTAGGTTTCTAGAGGAAACACAGTTCTGACCTACAAGCCAAGCTAGCCAAGGTGGTCACGGCGCATGTCTGAAAAACATGAGATTGAAGTTCGACTCTTCAGCTTGGCACCACCACAAAAAAACTACTTTCCCAAAGCCTGGGAAACCATTGTTTTAACAAAATCAATAAAACCCTTTAAAGCTACTCCAAACCATTTAAATGCAAACTTAGTGCCTTCTTCTGCTACTCTGCCTGTTGCGCGATTAATCTCTTGCCTCGAAAAATAAGTTTGATTCATAGGAATTATTGTACAGCTCACAAGTCGCCTTCACAAGGCGGGGGTCGGCATGTATAATACCCCTGTTGGAAGCAACGTGCGAGAATAGCTCAGTTGGCTAGAGCGCCTCCTTGCCAAGGAGGAGGTCGCGGGTTCGAATCCCGTTTCTCGCTCCATATTTTTATCAATTCTTTTTCTACTCTTCCCACTGTTTTGCAGCTTCAGAATAGGTTTCATTGGAGGTCACGTCGTACCAAAAACCTTGGAAAACAAATGCGCTTAGCTCACGCTTACTGGATAACAAGGGAAAAATATCCTTCTCTAACAGCAGTGGTGACACATTTGGAATAAGTCCAAACAACTCGGACTTAACCACATACATTCCAGTATTAATGATACTAATACCTTTATCTTCACTACTTGGTAAAAACTGAATGATTTTGTTGCCTTCCAATACTACTTGGCCATATTCTGTGGCACCCATTGCAGGTTTAACCACCATCGTTGCTATGGTATTTTCATTTAAATGAAAAGAGATCAACGCTTCTAAGTCTAAATCACACAACACATCGCCGTGCATGACCAAAAACGCCTCTGAATCAATATATTTATCTACATTTTTAAGTGCTCCAGCAGTTCCAAGTGGAGTTTTTTCATGTGAGTACACCATTTGCAAGCCCACTTGAGATCCATCTCCAAACACTTTTTGAATTGCCACACCTTCTTCACCGGCACAAATAATAACCTTGGCAATGCCTACTTCGCGCAAGCGCTCCAGCATAATTGCCAAAACATACCTATCACCGATCTTTTTAAGGGTAGGATTGTCGTTCACATGTTTTGCACCTCCAGCAAGAATAACAGCGGTATCAATACTTGGTGAAAAACTACTTTCCAGAAGGTTCTCAATAGCGTGAGAACGGTTGCGAATCTGGATCCCATCAATGTAGTGATCAACTTTTTTGAGAACCGATTCTGATAACGTGATAGTAAGTCGTTGTTTTCCCATTTTAGTACTCGATAATTTCAATTGTTGCTGATAGCAAATGAGCCGTTCCAAATCTGGATTCCAGGGCTTTTTTATATGACACATACTGCTTAGTGGGCTTACCATCTTGATCCAAAAAACTAAACCCAGCGAAAGGACCAGGTGCTCCTTGCAGAATAAATGGAGTAACTGCAACTACTTGAGGATGACTCCAGATATTATCCACAGCATACTGATAGTAGGAATCAAACCATTTACTCAAACTTGCTGATGCTTCCCAGCCTGTTTCAGTAATATACACCTGAAAATCCTTATTAGTTTTTTGCTTGGCATATGCCAATTCATACTCAAAACCACGAAGTGAATTTCTTGCTGTTCTGGTGGGCGCTGAACTAAAACCAGGATTTGGATACGAGTGTGAGTTCCATGCATCTGCGAGCATAAAAACCTCGGAATTATGCGCGTGCATTGCCTCAAGATAGGCAAATGCCTCCTTGGTACTGCGACCATTTGGTGCAGCTAAATCCATAGCAGCAGGCAAAACTACAAAATTAGCATTTTCAGTGTGCGCCCAGTTTGCCGCAAAAATAAAAACATCTGCATATTCTACTGGATCAATCTTTCCACCCCATTCTTTAGCGTGGTTAACCTCGTTATAGATAATAATAGTGCGCTGTTGGGTTGGCCATTCTAGGTGCGAAAGCACTTCAATTTGATCAACAATGGTACGTTTTGAAGGAACTTGCCATGCTCCATCTTCGAATTTGGTCACTAATCGAACAATTGGAATAATGCGTCGCTCTCGAGCTATATCAAAAAATTCTTGCCACTGGGTAGTTTTTTGGACATCCTCAAGAGTAAATGGAATAGTTACGTAAGTCCAAGTGTTATCTTGGTTAAAACTAGCAGTGAGTTCACTTGCCTTGAGAAGCTCCTCCGTACTCAAAATATGAATGCCAGCTGGAATCGTCTCTGCAGCAAACAAAGGAGTCGCTGACATCATCAAAAAGAAAAGAACTAGTAGGGCCATTCTCATTTGTTTGAGCATTTGTATGTTATAGGATAACATGAATAAGTGATATTTTCAAGGCAAGGTTGTGGAAAACTTGCTGTTATACTATAGCTCATGAAAGCACTCTTTTATGCTTTTTCTTGGTTGTTTTTAGCTGCTGGCAGTGTGCTAATAAGTGTCGCCGGCTATGAATTGTACCGCACCCATCCAGAGTTTTTCAACTTCAACCCAGGGTTTAATGGTACGAGAATTTTGCACAGTTCTCTCGACGAACCAGAAGCTTATGAAGATAACCAAGAATTTAAAACCTATCTCGAAGCTGGAGATGCAAGACCACTTATCATCGCCAACTTTTTAGAACGATATAACTCGCCAATGAAGCCATATGATTACTATGGTGTGAAATTGGTTGAGATTGCAGATCGCTACGATATAGATTTCCGCCTCCTACCAGCCATTGCCATGCAAGAAAGCAATCTTTGCAAACGCATTCCAGAAGGCTCGTATAACTGTCTTGGATTTGGCATTCATGAACGAGGAACCTTGCAGTTTGAAACTTATGAAGCAAACTTTGACAGAGCGGGCAGAGAACTCAAGGCAAACTACATTAACCAGGGAAGAGTCACTCCTGAGCTCATCATGAAAAAATATACCCCAAGCAGTAACGGCTCTTGGGCCGCTTCTGTAAACCAATGGATGTCTGAAATGCGCTATGACGATCGCATCTTAGGCCAAGAACACAAAAATAATAATGCAAATCTACTCGAGTTTACATCTGAATCAGCTTCTCCAGCCGCAGTCACGGCGCAATAAACAAATGAATCTTGATTTTCTACCAAAAAAAGTGATTTTCCGTCTATTGTATGGTTGAATGACGTGTTATGATGCATTTTTACCCATATTGACAATCTTATAATAATTTGCTACAATACGAGCACCTCAGAAGGTTGATCCTCACCGGGATTTACGTTCTGAGACATAAGCACCTCAGACATTCGTCTGGGGTTTTTTTGTAGGCTTAGATCTTTCGGTTAGAATTCTGAGCCATGCACTTCTCGATATGATTTTCTTGAATCGAGGTCACCTGTTTGCTGCGGAAGGATTGCCGGCAACTCTGCAACGAATTTCTGTAGCTGAAAAAACAATCTTCTCTCTTCATCATCTCTTTTTTTTAAAGGTCTCATTGCTGCCCACACACTTGTTGGTAGTGTAATTCTGGTTACACCGTTATCAAATGCCTCTATCAAATCAGTTCTACATTTTTCATCCACTGGTGAGTACCAATGTCCCTTTAAAAATGTTTGACCGTTACTTGTAGTAAATGTTTCCACACAAAGTCCAGTTATTTTCCCCCTAAATTTTACTGCAAGATGCTCATTAACCATTAGTAAGGCTGAATCTGCAAGTGATCGTTCAAAATGTGTCTCAGATGATCCGCACAGATACCAAGCATTATTACTGGGTCTTAGTTCAATTTCGAGATCGGTAAGTTGTGGTTGCAGTTTTTGCATGATGTTTGATGGCAAATTGTTAAGTTTTACCGCAGTTAAAATAATACCTATCTGGAAACGATGTGTCTTTGGATCATCTAATAAAAAATCAAGCAGTGTTAAAACAAATTCATTATTTAACTGCTCAGCCACTCGCTCAAGCTCAAAACCATACGAAAAGCATAAATCGCTTTCTAAATCATCGGATGCATGATTCATAAACAAAAAATTTAACAGAATTAATAATTCCTGGTTATTTTTTGCAAAGTTTAAAAAAGATGTGTACATTTTGATTTTTTGCTCATGAGAAAATGTTCTGAGAACAAGCTGCAATTGTCGATACCCATTGAGCGTTTCGGCAGCTTTAGACTCTAGATAAACGTGATCTAAATCGTTAGTCACACCTTGAAACGCTTGATCTAGCATGTTTGCCACTACCCGTAGACGACCATATCTTGCTTCATCAGAAGCAGCAACTGCTTCTTCGTAAGTCATATCAATAAAGCGTGGTTGATGGTCTATAGGGGAAATTTCGCCGTGTTCTAGTGTCATAGCACCTACCTACTTTAATAATACTGCAGATGTTGGGGAGAAATAGAAACAAAAAGTACTAAGGTGCCGAAGAGAGGACTTGAACCTCCAAGGATTGCTCCACACGGTTCTAAGCCGTGCGCGTATACCAATTCCGCCACTTCGGCGCGCAAGTAGCTCTGGTATTGTACACCAAGGGGTTACAAATAACATGCCTTACTGGCAACTCTGATCAGGGTTTGTTATAGTGCATGCATATCATTCCAACATGTCTGAATTCATCACAGAACTCCCAGAACAGCCTACTGAACCAATACAACCGATTCCGCAGGTTGTCTCATATCAAAATCCCCAACCACCCATACGAGACATGAAGCTTGTCAAAGCGCGTGTGTTGTACTGGTTACATAAAGTTGTTTCAGTTCTACTTATCCTGCACGGTATTATGGAAACCTGGGAGATTGTGCAGTTTTTAGCTGTCGAATATCCAGAACTAAACCACTTATTAGAAATAAAGCAATTAACAGAAGTAGAACTTTCTTTCTTTGCAGTAACGGTTATTCTGGCTGCAGTGGAAACCAGCATTTCATTTTTCTTGGCACACCGAATGCATCACATGTCAGAAGAAGCCGACCTCACTTTTGATTTCTTGATTTCAACCCTGTTTCTTGTAGTCGCACCTCCAATCTCCAAATGGATTGCCCTGCAAGACTTCAGCTTTATCACCAGCTTACTGATAAAATAAATGACTGCATGACAGCTCCAACGTACATACACAAAAAAAGTTCTCGAACCAACTCAATCAAAATTGCCCTAAACACTTCGGGCAAAGTAGTGGTAACCACACCTCATTTCATGCCTAAGTTTTTAATCGACCGTTTTGTGACTACCAACATGAACTGGATTGAAATTCAACAACGTGCATTCGAACTTAAAAAAAAACAAGCGGGTTCAACAAATGATGTACACCTTTTTGGTAAAGTGTACACAAGAAAAGACTCATTTAGCACTTCGCTGCCCATCGGCATCAGCATTAGTGGTTCAAACTTACTCTTTAATCCCAGCAGTTCGCCACACTTGACTTCTTCAGAAAAAATAGAAGCAGAATACCGTCGCACCAAACTGAGATTTCTTAAGCACACCGCCAGTCAATATATTATTCCCCGAACCCAGCAGCTTGCGCAGACCATGAAAACTACTTTTGGCAAAATTACGCTCCGGGAGCAAAAAACGAGGTGGGGCAGTTGTAGTTCGACAGGCAATCTCAACTTCAACTGGAATCTGGTGCAGTATGAACCAGCCATCATCGATTATGTGATCATTCATGAACTGGCACATCGAACCCACATGGACCATTCTCAAGCATTTTGGAATCTTGTTGCCAAGTATGATCCAGCGTATAAAGAACACCAGGGTTGGTTAAAAAGAAATGGCCTCTCAGTTTCGTAACAGTCATTTCAATAGTCATAAAAACTATGTACATACTTCATGGAGATAACACCATAGCTTCGCGTGAAAAACGCGTATCTCTTGTTGCCGAAATGAAAGCGCAAGGCTACAAGGTTATAACGCTTGATGCCGCCAAACTATCCCGAGCTGAACTAGAATCCACCCTTAACTCTCAAGATTTATTTGGCGCTTCGCAATGTGTTTGTATTGACGGATTGCATTCACTCCAAACTTCAGCACGAAAAAAAGAACTACTCACACTGCTATCTCAGCACACCAATGAGCCACTCATTGTATGGGAAAAAAGAGCATTAACAAAAACCATGCTCAACATGTTTGCTGGAGCAACCATTTTAGAGTTTAAAGCCAGCAATACACTGTTTACTTGGCTAGAAAGTCTTGGCACCACCACACCAAAGGCAAAAAAACTCGAGTTGCTCCATCAAGCAATTGCCTCTGACGGGGAATACTTGTGTTTTTTGATGCTCATTAGACAACTGCGAATGCTCCTTACCGTCCTCGAGCGCGGCGTCGTTGCTGGTCCGCCATTCATGGTCGCAAAAATAAAAAAGCAAGCTGAGTCTTTTACTACGCCACAACTATTAGAGCTCTATGAAAAACTTGCTTTACTAGACGAGCAAAGTAAAACTTCAAAAACGCTCCTACCACTGGCAGCTGAACTTGATCTTTTAACTATAAAGTTGTAGATTATCATCATACTTTGTCATACAAAAGACTATGCTACTTTAGAACTGCAAAAAAAGAGGAGGATTGCATGTATCAACTCGTTTCTAAGATAAATCCTAAAATTTTTAGAGGTTATGATCTTCGCGGTGTTGCAGATGTAGATTTGAGCGAAGATGTCTACTACACCCTCGGCAGAGCCTATGCAACCTTTTTGCATGAGCGAAGAATTCAAGAGGCGACAGTTGGTAGAGACAATCGTCTTACCGGTGAATCGTATGCAAAAGCATTGATCCAAGGGCTCAATGCTGGTGGTATCAACACTATCGACATGGGACTATCACTGAGTCAAATTGTGTATTTTTCTTCCTACCATTTCAAAACCAAGGGAAGCGTCATGATTACCGCTTCTCACAATCCAAAAGAATACAACGGACTCAAACTGGGCGTTGGCTACTCTGATACCATGATCACCGAAGAAATTCAGTACCTGAGAAAATTATGTGACCGTGGTCAATTTGTTGAAGGCAAAGGCACCAACAGACAAGAAGACGTATTCCCTGCCTACAAAGCGGATATCCTCAAGCATTTTTCGCTTGCAAAAAAATGGAAAGTAGTTATAGACACTTGCAATACTACTTCAGGAAAATTTTATCCCGAACTACTACGTGCAGCAGGATGTGAAGTGATCGAGCAAAATACAACATTAGATGGTAGTTTCCCGCTAGGCGTTCCAGATCCAACTGAAGTAGAAGTGCTCGACCGACTCGCAGAAGGTGTCAAAAAAGCCAGTGCAGACATTGGGTTTGCCTATGACACTGATGGCGATCGCATGGCCGTTGTAGATGATAACGGACAAACGCTGTGGATGGATTCAATAGTCGCCTTGTTTGCACAAGATGTGCTCGATTTCATGCCTGGCTCAAAAATTGTCTACAACACACTGTGTTCAAGACAAGTTACAGAAGCTGTCGAAAAAGCAGGCGGCGAACCAGTGATGTGGATGACTGGACATTCCTTTATTAAAGCGAAACTTAAGGAAGTGAGAGCGCCTTTTGGTGGTGAACTTTCTGGTCACATCTTCTTCATGGATAATTTTTACGGCCATGATGACGGTGCTTACGCAAGTTTGCGACTTCTCCAATATCTTGAAAGAAAAGGTCAGTCCTTGTCTCAAGCAGCAGCCCAGTTAGCACACTACGTCAGTAGCCCCGAAATCAAGTTTGGTCTTGCCGATGATATTAAGTTTGAGTTCATCAATACCAAAATTAGAGCAGAATTCAAAGCCCTCTGGCCAGATGCAAAATACATCGATATAGATGGCATCCGCATGGATACGGCAGAGAAAATGGCGATCATGAGAGCCTCCCAAAATGGCCCATACATCACAGTTAAGTTCGAAGGAAAAACCCAAGAACAATATGACGCGGTCAAAAAGCAACTCAAAGATATTTTAAGTAAATATCCAGAAATTAACTGGTCGGAAGGTGTAAATACACACGCTCTTGATTAGAAACACTACCATGAACGCAGAAGCCGAACACATTCTGGCTGTGGGACTGGAGGCAGTCACCAGGGCAGAGAAAATAATTCTTGCACACTACAAAACAGGACTGCAATCTACACAAAAGCAGGATGGTTCGCCCGTAACTATTGCGGACCAAAAAGCTGAAGAAACAATTCGCAGCGTGGTTGGCGCAGCGTTCCCGACCCATGGTTTTATTGGTGAAGAATTTGCAACTGACAACCAAAAAGCAGTGTATCAGTGGATAATCGACCCGATCGATGGCACTAAAAACTTCATGCGCGGCGTGCCGTTCTTCACGACTGAACTGGCAGTTTTTAAAAATGGCGTACCGTATATGGGCATCTCAAATATTCCCACACTCGGTCTTACTGTCACAGCTGTTCAAGGACATGGCGCCCGAGTTTCCAGAAGAAGAGTATCTGTTTCTACAACCGCTCGGCTTGAGGATGCCTACATTATTGTTGGCGGCTTAAAACACTTTAACAATCTCAAACATATTGAACAACTGCTCAAACTAACTTCAGATGTAATGTCTCTCAAAAGCCTAGGTGAAGCCTGGAGTTATCATTTGTTGGCTCAAGGTAATTGTGATGCTGTTATCGAAGCGCAAACAAAAATCTGGGACATTGCAGCTCAATCTATGATTATTCCTGAGGCGGGTGGCATTGTCACAGATATCGCTGGAAAACCTATCGATCTGAATTCTACCAGCATGCTTGCAAGCACGCCAATACTCCACAAAGAATTACTGGTATACTTTGCTCAATAATCTATGCGAAAACCAACAGTCATCCTCATTGCAGGCGGCCAAAATAGTCGCTTTTTTCCCATAAACACAACCACTCACAAAGGATTTTTACCTTTATTGGGAAAACCATTGGTGGTCCGTACTATCGAGGATCTTCACGAACAGGGGTTTTGGGATATTGTGTTAGTGGTTTCACCAAATGATTTTCAAGAACGAGGAATTGAGGTTGAACTTAGCAACTATCAACTTGCAGTTCAACCAAAAATAGTAGTACAGGAATCTGCCAAAGGTCAGGGAGATGCAGTGCTTTGCGCCAGAGAGCACCTAACTAATGACTGCATCTTATTGTCACCTTACTACACATCTGCAGGTGTGCTCGCCGAAAAAGTATGGCAAGCAAAGCAATCTGGGGATAGTGACTGTGTATTCATGGGCACAAAAACAGAAAACACCTCTCTGTACGGCATGCTTGCCTTCGACCCTCAAAACCACAACCGCGTAGTTGGAGTAGTAGAAAAACCAGAAGACAACCCACCATCAAACTTCAGAATTAATAGTGTTTACTATCTCACCAAAGAGTTTGTAGAAGTGCTCGCCCAAACACCTATTAGTGAATATTCACTCGAAGAAGCGCTTAGTACCTATGCAGTTGCGCATAACTGCAGCTGGGTAGAGAACACCGACACCTTAGCATCTATCAAATATGCTTGGCATTTATTCGACTGCCTTTCCGTACTGTTTGAAACAGCACAAAACTACATTAGCAAATCTGCAACTATCAGCTCCACCGCACTCATCGATTCTAAACAGGGGCCGGTAATTATTGATGATGGTGCAACTATCGGCGATTTTGTAAAAATCGTTGGACCTTGCTATGTAGGTAAACAAGCACTGATTGGTGATTATTCATTTGTGAGAGGTAGTACTGTTGAAGCAGATGCCACCATCGGCGCATACACAGAATTGGTGCGTTCAATCGTGCTTCCTCATGTTAGCATGCACTCCTGCTATATTGCCGATTCAATCATTGGCTACAACGTAAAAATTGGCGCAGGTCTTATTACCGCTAACAAACGATTTGATAGAAAAGAAATTCAAACACAAATTAAAGGCAAAATGGTAGATACTGCCAGAAAAAATCTTGGCACCATCATTGGCAGTGACACTGCAACTGGAATTGGCGTCAAAACCATGCCTGGTATTTTAATTGGCTCAAAACAAGTTATTAAACCTGGAGAAATAGTTACAAGAAATATTCCACACGCGTAGTGTGACTTAGTAGAGGAGAGAAATGTCAATGTCAGTCGCTAGTATTGATTCAAGAGAAAAAATAGCCAAAATCGATGTGTCAAACATGCTTGGGTCAATAGAAGCACTGGGCAAACAAATCGAACATGCCTGGAAAGATACGCGAGGAATAGAATTCACGCCAACAGCGGAAATTCGCAATGTAGTTGTCGCTGGTATGGGAGGCTCAGCATTGGGCGCTGATGTCATTTTGCACCTTTTTAAGGAGCAACTAACCGTTCCACTCTATGTAAATCGCACCTATTCCTTACCTAACTACGTGGATGAACACACCCTTGTATTGCTGTCTAGCTATTCAGGTACAACCGAAGAAGTTTTAACCGTTGCAAAAATTGCTCAAGAAAAAAATGCACAAATAATGGTGATTGCATCGGGAGGAGACTTGGTTGAACTCGCAACTCAAAAAAACTATCCCCTCTACATCATTGATCCAATCCATAACCCCTCAGACCAACCAAGAATGGCAATTGGTTACTCGGTATTTGGCACTATTGCGTTACTCGCCAAAGCCGGAATTATTTCACTCACTGATGCAGATGTAGCTGCAGTTGTTGAAGTGATTAATCAAAAAGTTGTTGAATGCACTGTTGAGGTGCCAAGCGAAGCGAATCCTGCAAAAACCCTTGCATTCCTTACTATTGACCGCTTACCTTTTTTTGTAGTAGGTGATTTCCTTGAGGGTGCAGCACATGTAGTCGCCAACCAGCACAATGAAAATGCAAAAGCATTTGCAAACTTCACTGTTGTTCCTGAGATGAATCATCACCTCATGGAAGGACTGCACTTTCCACTCAGTAATACATCAACCCATCTGTTTGTCTTTGTGCAATCAGTGCTCTACGATCCTAAGATAAGTATTCGTATTAAACTAACTCAACAGATTGTCGAAGAAAACACGATTGAGACCACAGCAATTCCACTACAGTCATCAAGCAAACTCACGCAAGTTTTTGAACTGATTACGGTGTTTAGTTTTGCCGGATTTTATCTCAGCATGCTCGAGGGAATTGACCCAAGTCCAATTCCAACTGTAGATTCATTTAAAGAGATGCTCTCACGAGAAGCTCAAGACTACTAAACTCTCCTAAAATACTATATGATGGTGGAGATGTCACAGCGAAGTGTTCTTCTGCCCGGAGATTTCGTTAAAACCAAGCAACAAGACCTGGGTGTGTTTGTTCTGTCGAGAATAAAGCTTGAGAAACTGCATGTTCAGTCACCAAAAATCGCCTGCATTCCGCATTCTACACTCAAGCTCATTGCTGATGCGAACAACCTTTCACCCAAACTTTCAGCACTGCTCCGTGATATTAGTTTTTCTGACCCGGTCTCGCTCACCAAAATAACCAAAACCATCACCCAACTCATTACTAAAGCCACGATTCCTCAGAGTATTACTCAAGAGCTGGTCCAAAACTATCACTCATACTTCAAGTCAAAAACAATGCGTGTTTTTCCTGGCGACAGTGTCACTGGATCTCAGCAAACCCCATTCACCAAGATAAAAGGTGATGCAACAGTATTGCAGTCCTTTCTTGCCTGCTGGGCATACACTGTACAAAAAAGAGTATTACACACCAGAACGAGATTCCCCCACATCGCCTTGCACTCATTTCCCATGATTCTTGAGGAAGAACTAGATTCCCAAGCGAGTGGAGAAGTGTATACCAGAAACCCAGAAACGGGCAATAAAACCTCAGTGCTGATTACTACAACTGGAAAAAGCAGTTATGAGGTAGACATTAGAACTTGGAATATCATAAAAAGGCATATCAGCCCTTCAGAAAATAACAAACAGCACATCCTCAGTGAAACACTGCTCAAAAGTATTGCCAGAATGGCAAATACCATAAAAAAACAGCATTTAAGTCATCAAAAAATTACTTGGGTTGCTGCGCAAAATCAATTGTACTGTGTAGCTGTTGAAGAATACACCCATCTGCAAGAACCAAGTGATACTCGACAAAAATCGATAACCAAACTCTATATTTCTGCTGGAAATCCACAGCAAATTCACCACAATGAAGAAACTGTTATAGATGGTGTTGGTCTGCTTAAAAGTGAGTTCACCTATCTTAAATATGGCACCCACCCATATGCGCTACTAAAAGGTCATGGAAAAGAACTGCTTTTTTCTAGCCTTCTTGATGCACTCACAATGTATTCTGATAGCGTGCATGGCAAACAAGTAATCCTTCGTTCACATGATCTCACCAGCACAGACTTGGCTCGGCTAGAGCATTCAACTACGTATGAATCGGTCGAAGCTAATCCCTTTATCGGTCATCGCGGCAGTCTACGAACAATCATGCAACCAGAACTTTTTAACCTTGAACTAGAGGTTCTTAAGGCATTTGTAAAGAAAAGTAGTGGGCATGTCGGCTTCATGCTGCCTTTTGCACGAACTCCGAGTGAGTTGCAACAACTCATTCGCATGTTAGAAGAAACCAATCTACGCTCACATACCAATTTTAGTGTTTGGTGGCAAATTGATACTCCAGAAAACGTACTTAATTGTGCGGCCTATCCATTGACAAAAATTGATGGCATTAGTGTAAACATTTCCACAATCCAAAGCTTACTCTACGGTATTGATCCCACCAATCCTGCGGTGGCTGAAAGATATGCCACTGACACCTCAGTACTGACAACCTTGCTCGCCACTTTGATGAAACAGTGCCGTTCATTAGAAGAAACACACGGGATCGCACACTCCATTCCAATCATTGCTCAATTCGAGCAGTATGACCCCCGACTTGTCCAAGCCTTAGTGCAACAAGGAATTGATGGCATTACCGTAAAGCCCAATGTTGCTCCATTGGCAAAAGCGTGTATCATTGATATAGAAGAACAACCATTACTCGAGAAAACTACCACTAAATCAAACGCGATAGTACTATAGGAAACACGATCACATGCCCGCCATTCAAGGACTCTACGCCCGAGAAATATTAGATTCTAGAGCTATTCCAACAGTGGAGTGCACACTTTGGTTGGACAATGGTGCCATTGTTGCTACCAGTGTGCCTACCGGCACTTCAATTGGTAAATACGAGGCAAAAGAATTACGCGACGGAGACTCCACACACATGGTTGGGAAGGGAGTGCTCCAAGCAGTTAACTACCTAAACACCACTATTTCCCAAGCGCTCATTGGTAAAGACCCTACCAAACAATTCGAACTTGATCAAATGTTGGTAGATCTTGATGGTACGGATAACAAATCGAAACTTGGTTCTAATGCTATCCTCGCAGCCTCACAGGCAATACTTAAAGCTGGCGCCCTCAGTCTCAATGTACCGCTGTACTACTATGTACAACAAAAATACCAACTCACCAAAGACTTAATTATACCTAGCTGCATCTACACCATGATTAACGGTGGAGAACACGGAGCAGATAACTTGGACATTCAAGAATTCGAGATTATCCCAGCTAGTCACATTAATTTTGAAACATCTCTCAATATGGCAGTGACGCTCTATCATAAGATAGAGGAAGTCTTGCAAATGAAGGGAGCAATCCATTCAACTGGAATTGTGGGCGGGTTCACACCCAACTTATACAGCAATACAGACGTGTTTGAAATCTTAGTTGAAACGATTAAAGCGAGTCCCTACACCTTTGCGCAAGACATTTTCTTTGGCATTGATGCCTCGGCTGCACAGTTTTATTCTAATGGAAAATATAGTCTCAAAGACCGCCAACAAGCATATTCACCTGCTGAACTTCTCGAATACTATAAAAAACTGCGCGACCTATATCATGTTTTTTACATTGAAGATCCATATCAGGAAGATGATAAAGAAGCCTGGACAAAAATTACCAATGAAATTGGTGATACCACGAAGATCGTGGGAGACAGTTTGCTAGTCACCAACAAAGATAAAACAGCTGCAGCTATTAGCGAAAAAACCTGTAACTCAGTGTTAATCAAACCAAACGAGACTGGCACAATCAGTGAAACAATCGAAGTTATTCGATTGGCAAAAGAAGCAAACTGGCAAGTTATCGTTTCTCATCGCAGTGGTGAAACCAATGACGATTTCATTGCAGACTTTGCGGTTGGCGTCGGAGCCGATTACACCAAATTTGGTCCACCAAATAGAGGTGAACGTGTCGCTAAATATAATCGTCTGTTGCAAATTAACCAAGAAATACTGCATAGTCAACAAGGTGGGGCAGTACAGCAGCCAGAAGCAACTTCTCCAGACCTTACTACATAAATACTGTATACTCACAAGAAGAGTATCCGTATGACTGACACTCAATCAAAACCGCAACCAATTATCAGTGGCATGCCATTTAATGCCACGTACCAAAAACGCGACTACGCTGGTCCCAAACCAGTCGTACTCCTTATTCTCGACGGCTGGGGCATTGGTCCAAACAATGCCGGCAATGCCATTCTGCGAGCTAACACGCCAAATATGGATAGGTATTGGCTCTCCTTTCCACACACTCAAATCACTGCAAGTGGAGAAGCCGTAGGCTTACCAAGAGGTGAGGATGGAAATACTGAAACTGGACATCTTAACATCGGTGCAGGACATATCGTCTACCAAGATCTACCTCGTATAAATATGGCTATTGCCGATGGATCATTCAACAATACCAGCGCCTTTATAAACGCTGTCAATCATGCTCGACGATATAACTCCAATCTGCATATCATGGGCCTCATTGGTGCAGGTGGCGTGCACTCAAATATTGAGCACTTATACGCACTTCTAAACTTCTGCAAACAACAACAAGTGCAAAATGTGTTTATCCACGGGTTCACTGATGGTCGTGATTCACCACCAACATCTGGCGTCAACTATGTTCAGCAAATTATTGACACCTGTGAAACACTGGGCGTAGGCCATTTAGCTTCACTCATGGGTCGTTTCTATGCGATGGACCGTGATAAACGCTGGGATCGTATCGAAAAAGCATACAATGCATTAACTATCGGAAATGGCACCGTTGTGTCCGATCCAGTTGCATTCCTGCAAGAACAGTACGCCAACGGCATCACCGATGAATTTATCGAACCAACCAATATTAGTGATTCGCAAGGCAATGTTCCAGTCGTAGGTGAAAACGATGCAGCCATCTTTTTTAACTATCGTATCGACCGTCCACGCGAGCTCACCAGAGCGTTCGTGATGCCCGATTTCGAGCAGGGAATAACAGCAGAAGCCTTTGACCCATACACAGAAAAATACGAAAAAACAAACATCCAGAAGCAACACCATGTCGAAACCTTTGTCAGACAAAAAAAGGTAAACAATTTATACTTTGTGACTATGACAAAGTATGAAGAAAACTTACCTACCGATATCGCATTTCCTCCTCAAAACATCAAAAATCCACTCTGTCGCGTTATTTCAATGAATGGACTGAGTCAACTGAGAATGTCTGAAACCGAAAAGGAACGGTTCGTAACGTTTTACATGAACGGCCAACAGGAAACTATCTATCCAGGTGAGGATCGAGTCATTATTCCATCAAAAGGTGTGAAATCGTATGACCTTGCCCCAGAAATGAGCACTCCTGAAATTGCTGAAGAGATGATTGCGCGGATTAATCAGCAAAAATATGACGTAATTATTGCAAATATTTGTAATGGCGATATGGTTGGTCATACCGGCAATCTCGACGCAACTATAAAAGCATGTGAAATTTTGGATGAACACGTCGGTAAAATTGTGAATGCCGTCTATCAACTAGGTGGAGTAGTCATGATCACTGCAGACCATGGAAATGCGGAAGAACTGATCAATAATCAAACTGGTGAGATCGACACTGAGCACTCAATTTATCCAGTACCGCTACTTGTCATCGGCCAACAATTTGCAAATCGTCCCATTATGCTGCCAACAGGCATTCTTGCTGATATTGCTCCAACCATGCTCAAAATTCTAGGCTTGCCAAAACCAGACAGTATGACTGGTAGAGCTCTCATTTAATTCTCATCTGATATATTTTGATTCTAAAAGATGCGCTTGCCAGTTAGGCTTATCTTCGGTTATTGTGAATATAGTTCGGGAAACATACGCCCGTAATAAAAGAATCAAACTAATTCATACAAAGGAGAAAGCCATGGCAGTCACACTTTACAAAAGGCAGCGGCAAATTGTTGATTTTATTGGTCAATATATCCAAAAAAATGGCTATTCGCCTACGTTGAAAGAAATTGCAGATTCAATTCAGGTATCTTCACTTGCTACAGTTCATGAACACTTACAAGCCTTGGAACGCAAAAAAGTCATTAAAAAACATGAGGGTGCGGTGAGGGGTATCGAGTTGGTAGACAGAACCTTTGTCAAGCTTGCCGACACTGTCGATTTGCCACTATTAGGTTTTATCCAAGCTGGTTCTCCCATAGAGCCATATCCAGACGACACTGCTACATTCAAGGTTTCACCAGAAATGATTAGTGGCAAAAAACGATCCTATGTTCTGCAAGTTAAGGGAACTTCAATGATCGAGGATCATATTCAAGAGGATGACTATGTGGTAGTTGAGGAAACAAGCTCAGTTAATGACGGCGACATTGTGGTCGCACTGCTCGATAATGGTCTTGCCACGCTCAAGCGCTACTACAAAGAGGTAACTCGCATTCGTCTTGAGCCAGCAAACTCGTCAATGAGCCCAATTTATGCCACCAATGTGCAAATCCAGGGAAGAGTAGTGGGTCTTATTCGAAAATTCAGGTACTAATCAAAGCGGATAGCTACTTGGAGACATCGAATAAAGCCTCATCATGACCTTCATGAAAGTTTACAAAACTTCTCAACACGTAGAGATAGTCGGATAACCTATTGACATACTGCAACACGATCTCCGGAATGTGTTGCTGTTGAGAGATGGCTACAATAGCTCGCTCTGCTCTACGACACACTGTTCTGGCAATATCAAGACGGGCGGCAGACTCAGTCCCACCTGGATACACAAACTTCTGAGTCCAGTTTTGTTGCATACTTCGTTGTAAAGCTAATGAATTTCTTTCCAAAGTATCTAACTCACCAGTAGCTAACTTCACCGTTTTGGCGTCTGCGCGTGCTAACAGAGCACTGAGTAAATATATATTTTTTTGAATATTTCGAACTGCAACACACTGTTCGGGAAGCTCTTTTGGCAAAGTCACTAGTGCAAACCCCAACCAAGAGTTAAGTTCATCTAAGTCGCCAAGCACTTCAAAAATTGGAGCAGACTTTGGCAGTCGGACCCCATCAATTAGCCCTGATAATCCTGAGTCGCCGCCTTTTGTAGAAATGGATGTCAGCTTTGCCATTTGCCGCCTTTCTGCCATGGAGCATTCTTTAATAATGGAGCAAACACATCATCATCGACATCGATAGCATAAGCATCAATTTCTGCTTGGGTCGGTGGAGAATCTTGAAAAGTAATTGCCGTAATGTCTGTGACTAAACAAAGAGGAGTGGATTCTGCAACTTCTCCCATTTCTAACACTGCTGCAGCTGCTATACCCTGTGAAATAGCCATTTGAGTCATTTTTATTTCACGGCCATACAAATCATTTTCACCAATTCTGTTGAAAAGTGGTTCAAAACCACAATGGGAAAGCGCCCTACCAACCACTCCCCAAAGTAACGGCATTGAGACGCTGTCAGTAATTACGACGCCAACTTCTTTGACGTTGTACTGTTCACGTAAAAAATGCCAAATCTTTTGCGCGCTAGCATAGGCATTTTCTGGCAACAATAATAATCCGCTTTCAACATTAGATTCATCCACACCTGCATTTACACTTAACATATTGCCACTGATGGTCAGAATGGTGCTCATTTTTGAAACTGAAGGAGGCGTGTACTGTTGGGCTTGGCTAAAAATAATGGCTTCTTTTTCTGCTCGGGTTCGAGGTTCTGCAACAGCAGCATTTTCCCATAACGAAACCACCTTAGAAGTAACTACTAACACAGATCGTTCCTCCAATGTTGGAATTGCTTCAGCTATGACAGCCAGTAAATCGCATCCTGTTGTTAGTCGAGGGGTTTTGATGGCGTTACAATTCATTGCTACCTTCACATAGAGTCTAAATTTTAGAGTCAAAATGATCATACCATATCAGGTATAATACACTCCATGCGGTTCAAACTTAGATCACCCTATCAACCAGCTGGAGACCAACCAAACGCAATAGCTGCGCTGGTAGATGGTATTGAACACAACAAACGACATCAGACATTGCTCGGGGTAACTGGCTCTGGAAAAACCTACACTATGGCAAGTGTAATCCAGAAAGTGCAAAAACCAACCCTCATCGTTGCTCACAATAAAACCCTTGCAGCACAGCTCTACCAAGAGTTTAGAGATTTTTTTCCTGAAAATGCCGTCAGCTACTTTGTGTCTTACTACGATTACTATCAACCTGAAGCGTATATTCCCTCCACCGATACCTACATCGAAAAAGAGTCAACGATTAACGACGAAATTGACAAACTTCGATTAGCTTCCACTACTAATTTATTGACGAGACCAGATTCAATTGTCATCGCCTCAGTTTCTTGCATCTATAACTTGGGTTCGCCTGTTGAGTACGGTAGATATTTGCTGCGTATTGCTGAAGGCGAAATCATTTCTAAAGAAACGATTCTCCTTCAGCTTGCAAACTTGCAGTATGACCGGACCACCACCGATTTTAAACGCGGCACCTTTAGACTCCGAGGAGATAGCATCCAAATTTGGCCTGCATATGAAGAGAAGGCCTTGCGAATCGACATGTTTGAAAACACCATAGAGACACTGACTTGGATTGATCCAATTTCTGGTCAAGCACTACCAATCAATGGTGATGCAACGAATAGAAAAAAAGAAGTTATCATTTATCCAGCTAAGCACTATGTCGTTAATCCACAGAATCAAGAAGAAGGCATTGCACAAATAAAAGCTGACCTACAACAACAACTTGCGCACTTCCGCTCAAAAGGCAAAAATATTGAAGCATATCGAATAGAACAAAAAGTGAACTATGATCTCGAGATGCTCAGAGAGTTTGGCTTTGTAAATGGTATTGAAAACTACTCACGCTATTTCGATGGCAGATTACCAGGATCAGCTCCCTTTACGCTCATCGATTACTTCAATGAAACCAACAATGTCTTTGGGACAGGCGATTTTTTAACAATTGTTGATGAAAGTCACATCACGCTTCCACAGATTAGAGGCATGCATAATGGCGATAGAGCTCGCAAAGAAACCTTGATTGAGTATGGTTTCCGATTACCAAGTGCACTCGATAATCGGCCGCTTACCTTTGAAGAGTTCTTGGGTCAAACCAAAACCATGCTCTATGTATCCGCAACCCCAGAGAAATTAGAGCTATCACTTTCTGGTAATGAGCCTGTTGAACAACTTATCAGACCAACTGGCTTGGTTGATCCAAACATAGAACTACGACCCACTGAGAATCAAATCGAGGATCTGGTGATTGAGATCATCACTCGTAAAGAAAGAGGACAGCGGACACTCGTTACCACACTCACCAAAAAAATGGCTGAGGCACTAACCGAGTATCTAAATAACACCCACAAAATTGACAGTTTAGTTGCAAGCTGGCAAAAGCGTCAAAAGCAAACCATTGCCCAGGAAGACAATGAGCTGCTCATTTGGCAACAAGCTGAATTACCAATTGCGCAGATGAGTATTGGTCCAATCGATCCAAAGTTCTATCACCACTTAGGACAAAATAACTATAAGCCAGCAAAAATAGAGTATCCAAAGGTTGCCTACCTGCACTCAGACATTGAAACACTTGAGCGCTCCGACATTCTAGATGACCTGAGACGCGGTGTGTATGACGTTGTAGTAGGTATTAACTTACTGCGTGAAGGCTTAGACTTACCAGAAGTCACGCTTGTAGCAATTCTCGATGCAGACAAAGAGGGATTTCTCAGATCTCGCACATCGCTTATTCAAACCATGGGTAGAGCTGCAAGACATATTGAGGGGCATGTGATTCTGTATGCAGACCGACTAACTGGCTCAATGCAAGTTGCCATTGAAGAAACACTACGACGACGAAACACTCAAATTGAACATAACACCAAAGAGGGTATTACGCCTCAAACCATTATTAAACCAATTCGTGAGCGAATGCTCAAAAAGAAACAAGAAGAAGAGCTTGCTGCAAAGAAAAAGAAAAAATCGGGACTGGTTGTGCAACTCAACAAAACCGAACAAATAGATCTACAAAAAGTGGTGGTACAAGATCTGACTCCCTATGACAAACGCTCACTAAGCACAAAGCTAAAACGCCGCATGAATCAAGCAGCTAAGGACATGGACTTTGAATTGGCAGCGATCCTCAGAGATACTATCAAAGAGCTGCAGACTTAAGATGTTGTGATAACCGATTCTTGAGTGAACCTGCTAGTACTTTTTGAACAATCGGGTTAAAATCTGTAGTTGGAAAATAATCTTTTACTCTAGTTAGAGCATAGAGTACATGAGCTTGATTATACATATCTAGCTGAGCTTCTTCCATTGCCTCAAACATTGTCAGCACAACCACACCAACATAGCCTTGTTCTTTGACTATTTGTGTATCTTTGAATTTTTCCAAATTCTCTGCGATTTTTCTTGCCAAACTTTCGCGCAAAATTTCAGTTTTTCCTTTACCAATCAATTTATTTTCAACAAATAGTGCATTAATCAAATCATCAATTTTTTGTTTCACTTCTGGAGTAAGTTGTTCTGCTATCTCTCCAGATGGCGGCAATGCAGATGCCTCAACTTTTGCATCTGCTGGCTTCAAACCTCTGTCATTTAAAAACCTCAACATTCCATTTTGTTGTTCTTCTTGCATATCAATAGTATTGCACGGGTATTTAAAAAAAACACCACAGTAGGTCAATGGCCCCTTTGACCCTGCCACCATCGGCATTTGTTCGGTATAATAGATACTCGTTTAGAACACTTCAAACTAAACAAAAATGCCTATGGAACAAATAATCCGCATTAGTGGTGCCCGAGAACACAACCTAAAAAATATCTCGCTTGAGATACCAAAAAATAAGCTGGTGGTTTTTACTGGCATATCTGGTAGTGGCAAAAGCTCACTCGCCTTTGATACTCTCTATGCTGAGGGACAACGTAGGTATGTGGAGAGTTTAAGCTCGTACGCCCGCCAGTTTTTAGGCGTCATGCAGAAACCAGATGTGGATCACATCGAAGGTCTTTCACCAGCAATTTCAATCGATCAAAAAACAACTTCCCATAACCCTCGATCAACAGTAGGCACCATCACCGAAATCTATGACTACCTAAGATTGCTGTTTGCTCGAGTTGGTCATCCCCACTGTCCAAACTGTGGCAAAGAAGTTGCCACTCAGAGTGTCGATCAAATTGTTTCGCAAATTCATACTCTCATCGAAAAAAGCGCTGCGTCACAGCCTGTCCGGTTTATGTTGTTATCCCCAGTAGTTCGAGATAAAAAAGGTGAATTCACTGGTCTCTTTGAAACCCTGCAACAAAAAGGATACCGACGCGCTCGCATTGATGGCACCATCTACACTTTTGATGAAGAGCTCAATTTACTCAAAAATAATAAGCACTCCGTTGCTGTGGTCATTGACCGTGGTGTAATTAGTAAGCAACAATTAAAAGATCCCGAAGAGTACCGCAACTTGCGAAGAAGAATTGCTCAAGCTGTAGAAGAATCCTTGCAACTAGCAGATGGATTAGTGCTATTTAGCATCATCACCGATGCATCGCTCGACTTTCCAGAAAAACCAAAATCATTTTCCGACAGACTCTTTAGTGAAAAAAGAGCTTGCAGTGATTGTGGCATTTCTATTCCAGAACTCGAACCTCGTCTGTTCTCATTTAACTCACCACATGGTGCGTGTCCTGACTGTAATGGTCTTGGAACCCTCCTCAAAATCGATATTACCAAGATTATTGCGCCATCGCTGACGTTAAGTGAAGGAGCCGTCATTCCGTTCGCCCGTATGCTTAGTAGTGACACTTGGTGGTCTAGACTCGTAAAAGCAGTGGTCGATGCAAATGATCAAGACTTTAGAAAAGTTGCATGGGATAAGTTGCCAGAAAAACTGCAACATGAACTCCTCTACGGGAGTGATGTGGTGTACAAAGTTGAAGGAGAAAATCGTTTTGGCAGACAAACCGTAATTCATGAACAGTATGAGGGATTCATAACCAACTTAGAGCGCCGATATCAAGAAACTGACAGCGACTACATTCGTAAAGAAATTCAGGCATACATGCTCAAGCAAACATGTCCACTTTGCAAAGGCACAAGGCTGAAAGAAGAAGCTCTGAGTGTGCATATCGATGGCAAGACTATTGCTCATGCTACCAACATGCCAATTGAATTGTGTTTATCATGGATTAACTCGCTGAGCGAAAAAAAGATTCTCAACGAGAAAGAACAGTTTATTGGAGCCTCAATTCTAAAAGAAATTAGCGCTCGACTTCATTTTCTAAAATCAGTTGGACTCAACTATCTTAACTTAAGTAGAGAAGCATCAACACTTGCAGGTGGAGAGGCTCAACGTATTCGCTTGGCTTCACAAATTGGAACAGGCCTGACTGGAGTGTTATATATTTTGGATGAACCAACCATTGGTCTTCACCAAAGGGACAACCATCGTCTTATTGAAACCCTCAAAAATCTGCAAGAAAAGGGAAATACCGTGATTGTGGTCGAACATGATCGAGACATCATGCTCGCTGCAGACTATATTTTCGACTTTGGACCAAAAGCTGGCAAACTGGGTGGAAACATTGTTGCAGAAGGCACACCTGAGCAACTACTTGCCAACAAAAAATCATTGACAGGCGCATACCTCTCACGCAAAAAAGATGTAAAACGAAAAAGTCTGTATGCAAAAAAAGAACGCACCATCGTTTCTGACGACGCTCTCATTGTCAAAACAGCCATTAACTCGAGTATTCAAGTAAGAGGTGCTAGTCACCACAACTTAAAAAATGTAGATGTTGATTTTCCTTTAGGCAAATTTGTGTGTATTTCTGGCATTTCAGGATCTGGCAAATCGACACTGCTTCATGACACTCTCTATGCTCATCTTCTACAACACCTGGGAAGATTATATGACTCGAGCCCTGGCGCAATTACTTCAATTATGATTCCAGATGTGGTTAAACGCGTAACTATGATCGATCAGAGCCCAATTGGCAAAACTCCTCGATCAAATCCTGCAACGTATACTAAAATTTTTGACTATATTCGAAAAGTGTTTGCAAACACCAAAGATTCACTGCTCCACGGTTTTGACCAAGGTCGATTTAGTTTTAATGTAAAGGGTGGTCGCTGTGAAGCATGTCTGGGTGATGGTCAACTTAAAATTGAGATGCAGTTTTTGCCAGACGTCTATGTAACTTGCGATGTCTGCAAAGGCGCTCGCTATAACGAGGAAACCCTCGAAGTTAAATACAAAGATAAAAATATTTCCGATGTACTGCACATGAGTGTGGATGAAGCTGTGGAATTTTTTGGCGCACAAAGCACAATCCGCAAAAAACTCAAAACACTGCAGGCAGTCGGGCTCGGCTATGTTGAACTCGGTCAACCTGCGCCAACACTAAGTGGTGGAGAGGCTCAAAGAGTAAAACTTGCCAAAGAACTTTCAACCAAAACCAACGAACACGTCGTCTATTTACTCGACGAACCAACCACTGGTTTACACTTTGAAGATGTACAGAAGCTCCTTGAGGTGCTGGATCAACTGGTTGAACAAAATAACACGGTCATTACCATCGAACATAATCTTGATGTCATCAAAAATGCTGATTGGGTGATCGATCTTGGTCCTGAGGGGGGGGAGTATGGAGGTCAAATTATTGCTGAAGGTTCTCCTAAAGCTCTGGCCAATAATCCTGATTCTGCAACCGGACAGTATCTCAAGGTTGAGTTCAACTCCTAAAAATAACCGCTCACGAGTGCGTTACAATAACAACTATGACCGTTTTTAAAAAAAAGCTGTTTGCTGCTGTACTGGCCCTATTCTGTTTCATATCTGTGCAAACCGCAGCTACTGCCCAGGAGAGTACAGACACCTTTGATACTACGCTTGATTCAAGCTATACCATCGATGCAGTTGGCATAACTAAAGTTAAGCATCGGTTTAAAATTACCAATAAAACACCAACCATTTTTCTCACTCAGTACGCACTTAAAACCAATTATCCAGAGTTGCAAAATATCTTGGTTCGCTACCAAGAAGAAATTATTATTCCCAGTGTCACTCAAGATGGTAGTGGCACCACTATTTCACTCGCTTTTCCCGACCAGCTCGTTGGAGAAGGCAAAACCAGAGACTTCACTGTTGAATACACCAACCGCGACATTGCCTCGATTGGCGGCAAAGTATTAGAGTTACATATTCCCAAACTACCAGAGGCAGCAACCTACAATTCCCATACTACCTCTATTGAAATACCGCTAAGTTATGGCAATCCTACTCGAATTGAACCAATTCCTTCAAATACAAATGACTCACAAGGTGTACTCAAAATTGAGTATCACGACCTCAAAGGCGAATCAATCTCAGCAATATTTGGTCAAGAACAGATCTATAACTTAAGCCTGAGATATCAACTTGAAAATCCAACCAGCGGCACTGCACTTGCCCAAATTGCGCTACCACCTGACACAACTTTTCAGCGCATGTTTTATCACTCCATCGATCCACTTCCCACAAACCTCAAAACAGATGCTGATGGCAATTGGATCGCTACCTACATGCTCAAAGCAACCTCTCGACTAGATGTCAATGTCAGCGCAGTTAGCAAAGTTGCACTGCAGCCCGATCTGTTTGTGCCAACAACTGCTCCGCTCAAAGAGCATACCAACAGAGATGCCTTTTGGGAAACAAATGATGCCATCATTCAAGATCTCATCCGCCAACATAATAATCCAAAAGCGATGTATGACTATGTTATCAAAACACTCCAATATAAAGTTGAACCAATTACTGAAGCCACCGAAAGACTCGGCGCTGTTGAAGCATTCGAAAACCCAGATCAAGCAGTTTGCCAAGAATTCACCGATGCCTTTATCACCCTTGCCAGAGCTGGCGGCACACCTGCTCGCCGAAATACGGGCTATGGCTATTCAGAAAATGAAGTACTCAAACCACTCAGTCTCGAGGCAGACGTGCTGCATGCCTGGCCAGAGTATTGGGATCAAGAAAAGGGCTACTGGGTTCCCATCGATCCCACTTGGGGTAACACAACTGGCGGAATTGATTACTTTACCAGCTTTGATCTAAGCCATATTGTGTTTGCAATTAATGGCAAATCAAGTAAAACACCATACCCAGCGGGTAGTTATGCGGTTAGTGAAGACCCATCCAAAAAAGATGTTGATGTTACTTTTGCAAACGATTTTCCTGTAACAACACCCGCTTTCACAGTAGAACTAACACCCAAGCGAATACTTGGCATTGCTCTGCCTGGTATGTACACAGCTGAGATTATAAATACCACTGGTGCAGCCTGGTATAATCTAGACCTTGCCTTTGGTCACACCGATACCACTATAAAAGTAATGGATGATACGCCCATTTCCATCGCAGCATTACTTCCGTATCAAACAAAAGAAATAACTATCACTGCATTTACCAGTGCGCTACAATTGCCTAAGCAAGCTGAAATAACACCACAAATTACCATTGTGGGTCAAAATACACAATCATATGCACTCCCAGTCCAAACCATTATCACCGGACCAAGTGTCGTCCAAAACCTCACCCAAAGAACTGTTCTCATTAGCTTGGGTGTCGGTGCTATCATCTTTACCCTCGTCACCGGGAGTGTATTGGTTCTTAGACAACGAAAATAATGTTCTCTACGTTGGCAAAGCCAAAAACTTAAAAAATAGAGTCAGTTCCTACTCACACTACAATCAGCTCAGTTATCGCATTAAACAATTGGTGTCGACTGCCACTGTCGTTAAATTTAGAATCCTTGAAAGTGAGCTAGAAGCATTATTAGTAGAAGCAGAACTCATTGGTAGATACCAACCGCATTTTAATATTCTGCTCAAAGATGACAAAAGCCCACTCTATATTCACATTACCAATGAAACATTCCCCAGAGTAACAAAAATACGAAAAAAAGAATTACTCACCCAACAACTCAAGGGGGCAACCTTGGGACCATTTCCAAGCTCCTATAAAGTTAATGAAGTGCTTAAGATTGCTCGAGCCATTTTTCCCTGGTGCAATAATCCACAACAAGAATATTCCGCAAAAAAAGCTAAAGCATGCTTTTTCTACCACTTAGACCTTTGCCCAGGGGCATGTGTGGGGCAAATCACTAAGGAAGAATACGCCATCTCTATTCATAATCTCACTGATTTCTTAAAAGGGAGAAAAAAAGAAGTGTTGCAGTCTATTACAGTGGCCATGACTATAGCAGTAGGACAAGAAAACTTCGAAGCAGCTGCGCACTATCGAGACCAGATCCAACTAATCAAAGATGTAACTGGTCAATCGTACAAACTCAAGCCTGATCTAACTTTGCCAGCATTGCGAGAAAGTATTGCTGAAGATGGCAGAGCAGGCCTGGTGAAATTATTAACAACCTATTCTTTTATTCCCACAGGATATGAACTATCCAGAATTGAGGGATATGACGTTAGTAACACGCAAGGAACATTGGCTAGTGTGGCAATGGTCACCTTCATAAATGGCAGATCGGATGTCAGTGAATACAAGTTGTTTAATATCAAAACACTTAATACTCCAAATGACTATCACATGTTGCAAGAAGCCCTAGCACGTAGACAAAATCATCCTGAATGGGGCAGGCCCAGCCTTGTGGTCGTAGATGGTGGAAAAGGTCAGGTAAGAGCAGCATTATCAACTTGGACATGGGACATTCCGGTTATTGGAATTGCCAAACATCCGGATAGACTCATTATTCCAATCCTCAAGCAACCACCTCGAGAAAAACCAGCAAACATTATCTATCATATCGCTGAATTGCACTCAAATGACCCAACTTTACAATTGGTACAACAAATCAGAGACGAATCGCACCGTTTCTCCAAAAAACAGCATAGTGGTAGAAGAGTTAAAAAATTACTGAATGGCTCTGAAGCTTAACAAAAGAGAATAGTATATACTCTATGGTACGTATGTTTATTATCAAACCAATTCTACGCACTGGTCTCGTTTTAGGATTACTCACACTTTTGCCTGCTGTTTCATTTAGTAGCTGGCTCTCTCTACTCTTTGCCGCAGTCGTTTTTGAAATCCTTTTCTCTGTGGTCAGACCTATCTTAAAACTGCTTTTTTTACCGATCAATATCGTTACTCTGGGACTCTTTTCTGCGCTCATTAACATTTTTTTGCTCTGGTTGGTAACCTATATCGTACCCGGCTTCGTTATTGGCAACCTCAGTATTTTCGGACTTGAGCTCAATCAATTCTTCACATTAGTTGTCATTGGCATGTTCATCAGTCTGTTTCAATCTTTCGTTGGTATCTTCATAAAAAAGTAGTTTTTTGTACTTAGCGCTAACTACAGGTATAATACAGACATGTTTACAAAACTTAGTACTGTAATCCTCACATTTAGTATTCTTACATCAGTCTTTACTACATCAATACTTGCACAGTCAGAACCAACCGTCACCCTTCCAAACGCTACTATTGAAATAGTTGAAATAACCGCAATACCTGCAACAGACAGCGCTGACGCCACAGCCGCAGCAACACTCGCCACACCTTCAGCTGAGGTAAAGAAAGAAATTCAAGAAAAAATTGACCGCGACATTACTGAAACTGTAGGTTTACAAACCAACCGGTTGCTAGCTTACATGAGAGAAAATCCACCTACACCAATGAGTTGGAATAATTTTATCCAACATGCAATGCGCACAGCAGTAGAAGCTGGTGTGCAACCAAACGTGCTCATCTTGTTACTGCTGTTTCCATTAGTAGTAACAATTATTGCCGCTTCAAGACACATTGTTGGGCTGCGCGGATTTGGAATCTACATTCCTGCTGTGCTTTCAATTGGTTTCGCTTCAACTGGGGTGCTCGAAGGTCTGTTGCTTTTCATAACCATCGCTGTTGCAGCCGTTTTGGCAAAAAAGATGGTTAAAAAAGCAAACTTACCATACTTGCCAAGAACAGCGCTCATGCTCTGGGTGGTTTCTTTAGGCATCTTTGCCATCATGCTTGTTGCACCACTTATCAATCTCGTTACTGTCATGAGTATCAGTATCTTTCCGATTCTTATCTTAGTGCTTCTAGCTGAGAACTTTTTAGATGCCCAGGCAAGAACAAAACAATCTGAGGCGCTAATGCTCACTACCGAGACTCTGGCTCTTGCGGTCATTTCGAGTTTCTTTTTAGAGTGGGAGCCCCTACAGCTCTTTGCAATCTCAGAACCAGAGTTACTTATTATTGTAGTCGCGCTTCTTAATATTCTTATTGGTAAATTTATTGGCCTAAGACTCAGCGAACGACTCCGTTTTAGATCAATCATTGAGGAATAACTCATGGCAATTAAACCGTCGCATATTCTCGGCATGAATGCTCGGTATAAATATACCAAGCTCAATTCGGCTTTAGCAAAAAGTTATGGCTTCTCTAAACTCAAAACTAAAGAGTTGCTAAGTACCCACAACATTCCAACAGCTCAAGTCTACCACGTTTTTTCATTACTCCATGACTTAGAAACAGTACAGTGGGAAACCATTCCCATTCCTTTTGTCGTGAAACCAGTGAGTGGCAGTGCCGGCAAGGGCATTCTAGTCATCACTAAAATGCATATCGAAGAGAGAGCTTGGGAAACGTCTGATGGTGACCACATTACTGAGGACGATCTCACACTGCACGTTCGAAACATACTTGATGGAGAGTTTAGTACTTGGGGTTCTTCACACAAAGCAATTGTTGAAGAAATGATTCCACCGCATCCAGCTCTGGCAAAATACTCATATAAAGGCACCCCTGACATTCGTGTGGTCGTGTTCAACTCTGTTCCAATTATGGCAATGGCTCGTATTCCGACAAAAGAATCACATGGTCGTGCCAATTTAGATCAAGGTGCGTTTGCACTTGGCATCGACCTTGCTACAGGCATCACAACGTATGGATTAATGGGAAAGGGCAAGCATATTACCCATGTTCCTGGCAGCACCAAAAAAGTAAATGGCATTATGATTCCACACTGGAACAAAATCCTCAAGATCGCAGTCGATGCAGCAAATGTTGCAGGATACGTCTACATGGGAGCTGACATTTTTATTCATCCAGATAAGGGACCAATGATTGTGGAACTCAATGGATTTCCAGGACTTTCAATTCAATTGGCAAATCATGCAGGTCTGAAACGAAGATTGGAACGCCTTGAAGGATTGGACGTTCGCGACGCTGCCCATGGCGTTAAAATTGCACAAGCACTGTTTGCCGAGAACTTCTCTGACAAACTAAAAGCTGAAGGAGGAGTGCAGATAATCTCTACCACCCCAACTGTCACTGTTCATGGAGAAAAAAATCAAAGACAAACAGTGGATGCACTGGTTAATACAGGCAGAACGCGATCAGCAATGAGTAAAGCATTAGCAGAAGAACTTGGCTTACTCGATCTGGATGACCTACTTTGGCAACAAAAAGAATCCTTAGAAGGAAAAGTTCCTGTGGTTGAAGTATCAATAACAATCAAAGGACAAAAGTTTAAAACCGCTATGGTTGTAAGTAAACGCCTTGATTCAGTTAAACATAAGATTGAGTTAGGTCGAAAAGACACCCAAGGCTTCTTGATTGGGGATGTTGAGTAATGAGTTTTCTGCAATCACTAACACCCATTAACTTACTGTCAGAAAAAGAACACTTTTTTGCTGATCAAACCTACGATCCTCATTTTTTATATAATGAAGAGTTTCTCCCCAAGAAACTGCTCGAACATGGCCTACCAAAACCAAACTACTTAGAACTTGCTCACGAAATCATCAAAAAAACATATTTCGGCCGAAATGAAGAAGACCTCTACCACAACGAAGGCAGAAACTTGACTAAAGAAGAGGTCGATCAAAAAGTCAAAGCATTTTTGGCGCTGCATGGTATTGAAGATCGATACCAAGTTGTCTGGTCATCCTCATACATGTCACGAACCACTATCACTAGTGACACCATTAAACTTCGCTTGCCGGTTGAGTTCAGAATAGAAGGATTGCTTGGCATGCTCTATCACGAAGTGGGAACACACGCGCTCAGACGAATTAACTACGAACAACAACCGTGGTTTAAAAAGAAAAAAAGATATGGCTTTACTGACTACCTCAAAACCGAAGAGGGTATTGCTACCTTGCATGCACTGGTTCCTCATAGCTTAAAATCTGCCTATGTATCAGCACTCAGATATGTAGCGGTCGATATTGCTCAAAAAAGCAGCTTTGCGGAAACTTGGGCAGCACTTACGCCTTTCATTCAAGATACTGAGCGTCGCTGGGCGGTTGTATTACGCCAGAAAAGAGGTATCAGTGACACCTCTCAGCCAGGAGGATATACAAAAGATTTGGTGTACTTTGAGGGTATGGTTGACGTCTGGAAATGGTTGCATCAGAGACAATATTCGCTCCATGATATTTACTATGGAAAAATTGCACTGCAAGATGTCACTCAAGCAGTTGCACTCAATCCCAATTTCGAACCACTGCTTCCTTCTTTTTACACCCATGACTACGACAACTACGCAAAAAAAATGGAAGAAATCGGCACCTTTAACCTACTAGACCAAGTTTAATCATGATTATTCCGGTGTATAAACCACTCGGCGCATCAAGCCATGCTTTGGCAAAAAAAGTGGGTGAAATTGTTGGTGAAAAAGCCACGCACACAGGTACACTCGACCCCATGGCAGATGGCGTCCTAGTTGTACTTACTGGCGAAGATCGGTTCCAAAAGGGAGTACTAAATGAACAAAAAATGTATTCTTTTTCATTTGCAGTTGGTCTTACTACCGACTCACTTGATGTACTTGGAGAAATCACTTCTGTAGCTGACGCTGAATATACCCAAGATGGCATTACCAATCAGATCACTGAAATACTGCCTACATTTGTAGGTTCGCAACACCAAACACAACCATTATTTTCTGCACAAAGAGTTCAGGGCAGTTCTGCATTTGAACTAGCAAAAGCAAACCAAGATTTTTCACCTCGAATTAATGAAATTTACATATCTTCACTAGATTTTATTAAAATCACTACACTTGCTGTTACTGATTTTTTTGCTCAAGCTGCAAGAGGTAGGGCGGTGGTAACTGGCAACTTTCGACAAGAAGAAATCGAGGCAGATTGGGCAAAACACACAGCTACATTTTTACAAAACGGCGTTACACAACTAGTTATATGCACCTGCAGCACCACGGTGAGTAAAAAAACCTACATTCGCTCACTGGTAAGAGATATTGGTGTTGCACTATCTGCTCCCACTGTTACGACTGCAATAACCAGAACCAAAAATGGTGAGTTTTCACTTACCCAAGCAAAGTGTTGGTATAATACTCATCTTGCATGAAAACCAACACCGATCCATCTAACACACCACAAAAGAAAGCTAAGGTTGCTCTTGGAATGTCTGGTGGGGTCGATTCATCACTTTCTGCACACTTACTCATCGAACAAGGCTACGAAGTAACCGGAGTGTTTCTAGAGTGCTGGAGAGCGCCTGGGTGTAGGTCGGAAGAAGACAGAAAAGACGCTTTAGCAGTTGCTCTTGAGTTGGGCATTCCCTTTACCGTTTTAGATTTTAAAGATGCGTATAAACAAAAAGTGGTCGAGTCATTCTATGCAGAATATGCTGCTGGAAGTACCCCAAATCCAGATGTACTCTGTAACAAAGAAATTAAGTTTGGCCTTTTTTATGACTGGGCACTCACAGAAGGATTTGATTTTGTAGCAACAGGCCACTATGCCAAAATTACTGGCCAAGATGCCACCACAAAACTGGTGATACCAGCCGACACTCACAAGGACCAAACCTATTTCTTGTATTTGCTTAAACAAACTCACCTTCAACACACACTATTTCCTTTAGGTGATCTTACAAAAACAGCAGTGAGAGCCGAGGCAAAAAATCGACAGATCACAGTCGCTGATAAAAAAGACTCTGTTGGCATCTGTTTTATTGGAGATATCAACGTTCACAACTTCCTTAAAGAACGTCTAGGAGAAAACCCTGGAGAAGTTGTTGATACCAAAGGTAACGTCATTGGCAATCACAAAGGACTGTGGTTCTATACCATCGGCCAAAGAACCGGCTTTCATGTCGATCACAAATCGGTACTTCATCAGCAAGATGGTTCAAAAATCACTAAAGAAAATATTCCTCCCTTCTATGTCATCAAGAAAAATCCTGCTAACAATCAACTGGTGGTTGGATTTGGTGCAGAGACACTTTTAGCAGCTTTCACTGTTACAAACATTTCATGGATCAATCAAAAACCTGAAAATAACACAGATCTCTATGTACGAATTCGACATACTGGCTCGCTATTGGCCTGCACACTTTCAGACACCAATGTGGTGACGCTTGCAGAAGCGACGCAAGGTATTGCAGAAGGTCAGGCAGCCGTTTTTTATCAAAAATCACTTGATAATATGGTATGTCTGGGCGGTGGCACAATCATTTAAAATCACCACCATTTGAATAGTTTTTTCAATTGAAATAACTATAGGCATCTTGATACAACCGTTCATCAAAATGATCCAACTATTCTTATCTGGCTAACAAATCAACAACAAGTGACGAAGGAAGCTGGGAAACTCATTTTTACTCTTTGACATCATTACCCATTGTGATATTATATAAACCTTCCTAAAGGTAAAGTTCCAGTTGTGGAAAACTCATCTCAGGACTTCTTAATTCATTAAGAATAGATCGAGAAAATAGCACGAATTAATTCTAGTTCGTGAAAATTTTTGTGTTACAATACACTCTCGTGAACATTAACAAGTAAAGAGACATTCATCAAATATTGACATGATGGTAGTGCAGCTGCTCTAACGAGGATTGTACAAACCATTAGTCATTTATGACTGGTGAAAAAGTACAATCCGTCAATTTCCTTAACTGGAAATGACAAAACAATTTTTTTAAAAGTAAATTAACTGATCTTAAGATCAGGTCAAACTTTTTTTTGAGAGTTTGATCCTGGCTCAGGATGAACGCTGGCGGTGTGCCTTAGGCATGCAAGTCGAACGGGATTCTACCTTCGGGTAGATGAGAGTGGCAGACGGGTGAGTAACACGTAGGAATCTACCAAGTAGTATGGAATAGCTCAGCGAAAGTTGGGGTAATACCACATACGCCCTCAGGGGGAAAGTATTTATACGCTATTTGAGGAGCCTGCGGGCTATCAGCTTGTTGGTGGGGTAATGGCCTACCAAGGCGACGACGGCTAGCCGATGTGAGAGCATGATCGGCCACAAGGCTACTGAGACACGGAGCCTACACCTACGGGTGGCAGCAACCGGGAATATTGCGCAATGGACGAAAGTCTGACG
>CAZKVV010000007.1:0-49919 GCA_964556485.1 uncultured Pseudomonadales bacterium
TTAGTTTGTAATCTTTTAATTGCGGTTGGTTCTGTATCTGCTAAAAAGTTAGTTAACCCGTCATGAAACCACATGCCATAACATTGGAATCTAAGACTAACAATTAAGTCAACATATAAATTGAATTTTTCTTTAAGATTCTGTCTCGTTAAGAATTCAAATTCTGAACTATATTCATATATTTTCCAATATTCTTCACTATAAGAAGGGAAGTCATGTGCTGGATCACTTGAAAGCAAAAGTAAATTCTCTGTAGCTTTCATGAATCTATTTTCTTTGAAAGCATTCGCAATTACTGAAGAATCTAAACCT
The DNA here is from genome assembly GCA_964556485.1 of uncultured Pseudomonadales bacterium. Taxonomy (GTDB): domain Bacteria; phylum Patescibacteriota; class Microgenomatia; order UBA1400; family PJMF01; genus CG1-02-43-31. The sequence continues at coordinate 313 of CAZKVV010000007.1, forward strand.
AATAATTTTCCAGCTCTGTCATAATCAGAAACATCAACTATTAGTACAGGAAAATCAATTTGATGTAATCGTTCTACAATCTTTGCATTTTGAAATTGAGATAACTGGCTAATTGTTTCACGATACCTTTTGAATGCTTCAGCTTTTGCAGATAAAAAAAGGTCTATGAATTCTTTTCTACTTTCTTCAATTTCTTTATCAACTACACATACAGGATTATCTTCACCCTGAATTACACTCCAAACTTCAAGGTCTAATGTACCTTTTATTGATGAATTCAATACACCATATGTTGCTCCCTCAAGCTGAGGAATAAAAACTTTTTGAGTATTTCTAAGTTGTTCTATTTTATGATTATGAACTTTTATAATTTCAGCTGATGTTTCTGTTGCCATGAATATAGATTTCTAGGTTCTAACTTAAACCCATTCTATCACAAAATATCACACTACTACTTGAGGAAAATTGTATTTGCGGAGGTGAAGGGGTTCGAACCCTTGTAACCCGAAGGTTCACGCTTTCCAAGCGTGTGCAATTGACCACTATGCGACACCTCCGCGGTGATTTTGAGGTACAACTCGTACCAAGTCATGCAATTATATCCGAAAAAACTAGTCTTTGGTAACGAACCGCACAATGACTTCACTTAACACCTCAATGTCTTGTAAACTGCAGTGCTCATCGATGCCATGCATGTTAGATTCATAGCGGGCAACGCCGAGTCCAAAATGAGGAACGCCTAATTCTTTGGCCCATTGAGCAAGGGGGGTGGAGCCCATGACGCTATACTGACCTCCTTCGCCAGAAACGGCTCTCAGATGTTTTTCCAGAACGTCAAACTCTTCGTGGTATGAACAATAACCATCAAGAATAGTGAGGTCAGTAACCGCTAGCTGCACGCCAGAAGTGCGGAGATTTGCAAACGCCTGATCAAGTTTTTTGAGTAGTTTTTTGCGTTCGATTTGTACATCCATTTCTGGAATAAACCTGGTGTCCACCACCATTTCTGCAGTATCTGGTACTACATTTCCCGCACTTCCACCACTAATCATGTTGACATTACAACGCGACACAACTTGTTGCGACACACCATTTTGAGGAAATGATGGAATAGCGCTGTGCTGTTGCTCTGCCGATTTTTTGTATGACTGTAGGAGTGGGAAAAGCTCGAGTAGTGTTTCGATGGCATTGTGACCTAAGTGGCTGGCTGCGCTATGTGAGGATTTTCCTTTGGCTGAAATTATAAACTCCCATACTCCTGGGTGAGCAACAGAAATGCCACCAGCAAAGGTGTCTGGGTCAAAAAAGATGGTTGAGCTTTGATCAAAATTTAAATATTTTTCAAGGTATTTTAGTTGCTGATATTGTTCTGTTTCTTCGTCAGTGGTGAGTAAAAAAATGATATTAAATCTTAGCTTAGATGCATCAATTTTGGTGAATGCATCAAGCAATGCTATGGTAGAGCCTTTATGGTCTGAGGTACCTCTACCATAGGCATCTCCATTTTTAATCACTAGTTTATAAGCATCTGGGTAGGAGGCTGGAACCACATCCATATGATTATACATAATCAGTGTTGGGGCGAGTGGTTGGGGTGATGTTAGTTTGGCTATTAGATTAATGCGGTTTTCGGCATGCGCAATGCTTACTGGTATGGGTATGCGGGTTGTAGAAAAACCACATCGTTGCAATACTGGCTCAAGCATATCCAGTGCCACGACATAGTTTTTCCCATCTGCGAGGGAGGTGTCGAGTGCAATGTAGTTGGCAAAAAGCTGCAAGAGTGAAGTTGATAGGGGCATTGTGGCATTTTCTCCCAATATATCAAAAATGGGTACCCCCAAATGCCTGGAAATGCTATAATCCGATTCGCAGAGGTTTTACATGGAAGCGTCGCATAGTGGCCAATTGCAACAGGTTGCTAACCTGTACCAGAATTTCTGGTTCGTGGGTTCAAATCCCTCCGCTTCCGCAGACAAGGAATAAGCTATTACTAATTATGAATGATAACGAAGCTGATAAATCATTATTCAATGAAGGAGATTGGGTTAGATATAATGACACAATCTATAAAGTTAGGGCGGTTGGTTTTCATGAGTCTTTTGGTGAAATAGTATATTTTTTGGAAACACATAATTCAAATTTACTAAAAAAGTGTTTTACATTCAGAAGCAATAAATAGTATGAAAAAAGCGTAGTTTTTTTATATTGGATCGTGAGGTTCAAGACACAGGTGTTTCCGAATTTTTCAACACTTTTGTATAGAGAGCTCAAATGCAAATTCTTAAACATATTGCGGATAGTGATATTTCAAATGATTTTCACACTCGTGAGGCAGTACGAGCAGTTTTGTTTGATGAAAATGGCAATGTACCACTGCTTTTTTCAACAAAAAACATATTTCACAAAATTCCTGGTGGTGGCGTAGAAGTTGGCGAGACATTTCACCAGGCTCTTGAGCGTGAAATTCTTGAAGAAGTTGGCGCCCGCATTACCGATGTCAAAGAGCTTGGTATTGTCGAGGAATATCGCTCTAAGTTTAATTTAAAGCAAGTTTCATATTGTTATGTTGCTCATGTTGTCGCTAAAGGTGAAAACAAACTAGAGCCAGATGAAATAGAAGAAGGTTTTGAAATCATTTGGGTACCGCTGCAAAAGGCAATTGCATTGCTGGAGAGTGACCAACCGTATGATTATGAGGGACCGTTTATAAAAAAGAGAGAGTTAGTTTTTTTACGAGAGGCTGCTAAATATGAACAAAACCTCCATTAATACTCTTATCAGAAATATGCAAAAAGCGGCGATAGTGACGAAAGCATCCGATTGGTTTATGGAAGGTATCGGTGATGCTACAACCACAGCCAAGTATGTCGGTTTAAAACTAGACGATTCCTGGAGTGAGATTTTTTCACTTTCAAACAACGTGATGTGTAAGTTTGTGTTGCTCAAAACTCAAGGACATGTTGAGTTTTATCTAGCAAATAAGCCACCTTTTGTAATGATATCTGTGGCAAAACTGTCTGATGCGAGTAAGTGGGAGACAGTGTTTGGTGAACTTAAACGTCAGCTAAAAGCTGAAAAACTTGCTTTGCAGCATCATAAAGGAAAAATCAATAGCTCCTTTTCAAAAATTAAACCATATCTCAAATAGTTGACAGAGCTAGTTGTTTTGCATCTTATAGTATATAATATGTGACATACTCACCCTACATGCAGCACGTGCTGAGAGTGTGGGGGTTTTTCTTTAACGTGATATATATCAAACGAGGTTTAAAAAAGGAGAGCAGCATGATTCCAAAAAAAGTTTTGGTCATTGTCTTAATCTTTTTGTTTACTGTAATGATTTCTGGGTGCGCGGCAGTAGGCTCCTCAGAGCCAACGCCAACGCCGTTCCCCGCCACTTCCACACCGGCGCCAATGGAAAGAATCGAACTCACTGATGCAAAGATGCCATTGACTCTGCATGAGCCAACAAGAGGTTGGACTTTTGTAGTTGAGGATCCATCTGCAGATTATTGTGTAGTGGGAGACTCAACTGCGTACACTGGGATCGAGTATCGATCTTCGGTGTACGACAATCAAGACACCCGGAACCTATGCAAGCCACATGGCCACTACACTGGTTCGACTGAGGTGGTTTCTGGTTTGAAATTAGGATGGGAGGATGATACGCCCTTCCTATATATCATAAATGGAGAAGGCTATAATTGGGAGATGGGTCCTCTTCCAATTTCAAAATAGCCAAAAGTTTTCCCACCCTAGGGGCAAAAATCTTGCCTACAGGTGGGATTTTTGTATTATCACAATTTGTCTTGCAGTTCTGCCGTACTGCCACCCACCCAAGTAGCAAGTGCCGTGCCATCTTCGGCTACGATTACAAAGGTATGCTGGGTAACAATGCCATATTGTTTCTTTAGGTCTGTTGCGGTGTCGTAGGGAACTTGAAACACAATGGTGTCAGAAGGAATTATGGTTGGGTCTCGGTCAATTTCTAAATCGAGTGAAGAACACGAAGTACACCAAGGCGCCCAAAAGTATAAAACCACTTTTTTACCTGCTTGATGCGCTTCAACCACTGCAGAAGCAGAGTATTCACTGTATCCAGGAGCTAATTGTTTAGGTACGGCAGCAGGTACTTGATTCTGGGGATCAAACGCGTGACAAATGGCAGTCGCTTTTTTGCAAAAGGGATTTGAAAGCAGAAACGCAGCTACTACAATAATTCCAACGACACCCATCAAAAGTGTGACTGTTTTTCTTGCAGCTGGTTGCTTTTCTTCATTCATAGCTTGAGTGTTCTCAAGCTATTTATAGCACTGTAGTTAAGAAGGTATCAACAGGCTTTCGTACTTTGGGAAGTTTGCTATATCTGTCTTCCACAGCTCTAAACCCAGCAGTGAGAATGACGATTGAGGTAAACCCAGTTTCTTTTAAGTTTAGTATTTCATCAGCCTGAGCGACATCAAATCCTTCCATCGGTGTCGTATCAATGTTGTTTATTGCAGCAACAGTGAGCATGGTTCCTAGCACTAAATATGCTTGTTTTGCAGCCCAGTGCGCTTGTGCCTCTGCGGTCCGAGAGAGTAGACTCTGAGACATCATGTCTCTCAGACCATCGAGTGAGGATGAATCAACAGAACGTTGTTCGGCAGTAGCTTGAATAAACGAATCAATATCTTTTTGAGTTATTTCTGTTCGTGCAGTCAACACAAATACATGTGATGCTTCGGTGAGTTGTGGCTGATTGTACGCAGCTGCCTGCAGTTTTTCCCTAAGTGCGGGGTTGTCAATTTGAAGTAATCCAATAGGTTGTAAGCCATATGAAGTAGGTGCCATTCGCGCGGCTTCAGTAAGAAGCTCAACCTGACTGGAAGTGAGCTTTTTGTTAGAATCATAATTTTTAATGGCAGAACGCCAGGAAAGATATGGTATAGTTTGAGTCATAAAACCTTTCAAATTGGGTGCAACTTCTGTATGGTATAATTTTTATAACAAGTATGATTTTTATACCAAAAAAAAGATTATGTCAACACTCAAAGTACACGGACGATGCGTAAACCAAGGAAATTGCTCGACTGTTGAAGCAAGCAGATGTGTGGGTGACTTCTGGAATCTGTGGATTATTAGAGTGCTGTTATCTGGCCACAAACGCTTTTCTCAAATGCATGAAGAAATACCTACAATAAATAAAGCCACACTGGTTACAAAGCTTAAAGCATTAATAGACTTACAGATTGTTGCAAAATCTCTCGACGAAGATTTGAAGCCGTTTTATCACCTAACCCCAAAAGGGCAGGATCTCAAACCTGTTCTAGATGCACTTGAAGAATATGGAAAGGTTCATTTTTCATGAGTTACGCTGCAGAATTCTCGTCATTTATTGAAACCGTTCTTGCAAGCAGTGCAGAGATTGCGTTATCGCACTTTGGGAGCGTTTCTACAACGCAAAAAGGAAGTGATATCAATCAGGTGTTGACTCAAGCTGATTTGGAGATCGGTCGGCACATTATTGCTGCCATTTCGCAGCGTTTTCCACAACACAACATCATTGATGAAGAGGCTGGTGTAATTGACAACCAAAGTAGCATTACTTGGGTAGTTGATCCCATTGATGGTACCAGTAATTTTGCGGCAGGTCTGCCAACCTATGGAGTAATGATGGGTGTCATGATTGATGGCGAGCCCGTGGCAGGGGGAATTAGCTTACCTGCATTTAATCAAGTGTATGTTGCGCAACAAGGTCGCGGTGCATTCTGTAATGGAGAAAAAGTTGTGGTCAATCCAGAACAAGAATTGTCAAAAATGTTAATTGCGTATGGCATTGATGGTCATAGAGAAAATCCTTCCAAAACAGTTGCAGAAATGAATGTACTGAGCTCAATTATTTTAAACTGTCGAAATATTCGTACAACCAATAGCGCATATGATATGGTGCAGATTCCAGCAGGAAGATATGGTGCCTATTTAAACCAATCAACAAAAGTATGGGACAATGTTGCCTTGCAACCTTTAGTTGAAGAAGCAGGCGGTATTGTTACTGATTTTTGGGGCGTTCCCCTTGATTATACGCACACTCTTACCAATCCTGAACAAAATATGACCATCTGTGTTGCATCTCCAACACTGCATGCACAGTTACAAACATTGATTCATAGCGTATAATCCCTTCACTTGTACTTGCCGCGCAGTTTTTTAATTGTTGTGGTGGGTGCTCTTCTTTAACCTTGTTTCACTATTTTCCAAAAGGAGAAAAATGCGATGCTTAGTTTGAGCAATATTACATGGCAGCTGTCAGGAAATATTCTTGCAGCAGTAGGCAAGCCACTTTTTACCACCGCTTTAGTGGGGGATGAAAGCGGTGAGGTTTTGCAGATTCAGGCAGGTTGGGCAGGTGGTCAACCTCAAGTTGCTTCACGTGGCTCCTATTTTGGGTCAATGAAAGCAATTGAATTACTGCATTCGGTAGCGTTTCCTAATGCTAAATTAGATCAGGTGGTGTTGGGGCCAGTGCATGGATACCCGTACTCCTCAGGCTACAGAGGCGGAGTACGCTTTCCAGTTGAAACCCAAACTGGAAAAATTTTTTATATCACCGCAGCGAGCGGAGATACTGAAGAAGTAGATTTGATGATTGCGTTGCTCATGAATTGGGCAATGAGATTGGAAATCAAATTGCATCACGTTGGTTTTCGACATGAAAGCTACCACAGCATGATGGCCGCAATTGCCGCCGATGCTCAACGATTGCGTGTGATACCTACTTATCATGATGGCGGTGATCATGATAGGTGGTATCTGTGGAGTTCACAACCCGGCCCGAACGGCGGGTATTGGATTGAGCATCAATATTATCCTGAAGGTTGTCAGAAACCTGGGATCCATATTGACGTTCAAACACATTACGCCCAGAGCTTTTTGGTTTATATGGGCTATTTTTTGAAAACTCCAGAGGTAATGTGGGATTATAATCCCGCTAAAGATCCCATGGGAAAAGTTGCGGTCACAGACCGCAATGGTGTTGAATTTGCCATCATGGCTCGCGAGCAGTGGTGGCAGATTCCCGAGCACTGTGAATGAAAGGTTAAATAATTTGTAGGGCGGCCGTTGGCCGCCCTCTTTACTTCTGTATTGCTCTAGATATAGTATGAACGTGTAGTTAGTGTCGATACAGAAAGCAGTATGGAAATTGCACACATTTTTGCCGGAGAAATTTTAGATTCGCGTGGAAACCCAACGGTCGAAGTAGAGGTAACGCTAGAGAATGGACAAACTGCTCGGTCATCTGTGCCTTCTGGCGCTTCGACAGGTTCGCACGAGGCTCTCGAACTTCGTGATGGTGATGTAAGTCGGTATCATGGTGCAGGCGTGCTTAAAGCTGTAGATAATGTGAATACAATCATTGCCCCCGAGCTTTTGGGTCGAGATGTTACCGACCAAGCCGGCATCGATGCTCGGATGATAGAAATGGATGGTACGCCAACCAAGAGTGTTCTAGGTGCTAACGCTATTTTGGCGGTATCAATGGCAACCGTTAAGGCTGCAGCACTCAGTTTTGAAATTCCCCTATACCAATACGTAGCTCGGCTATTTGGAAATTCGGAAGACCAATTCACCCTACCTATTCCCATGATGAACGTTTTGAATGGTGGACGCCATGCAGTTGGCTCAACTGATATGCAGGAGTATATGATTGTGCCAATTGGCGCGCCAAGCATTGCTGAGGCAGTACGTTGGGGAGCTGAAACTTTCCACGAATTAGGCAAAATTCTGAAAACAAAAGGATTTCAAACAACAGTTGGAGATGAAGGTGGTTTTGCGCCCTCATTTAAACGAAATGAAGAACCATTTGAACTAATGCTCGAGGCAATTTCTCGTGCGGGATATACGCCAGGTTCACAAATTGCAATTGCTCAAGATCCTGCTGCGACTGAATTTTTTGCAGATGGTATGTACAACTTAAAGACAGAAGATAAGAAACTAACTTCTCAGGAAATGATCGATCTCTACGCAACTTGGGTAGAAAAGTATCCTATTGTATCCATCGAAGACGGTCTAGCGGAAGATGACTGGGGTGGTGCATCTGAAATGATGGCAAAGTTGGGGAGTAGGATTCAGTTAGTTGGTGATGATTTGTACGTAACTAACGTTGAGCGTTTGCAAAGAGGTATCGACCAAAAGGCCGGTAACTCAATTTTAATTAAGGTTAACCAAATTGGCAGTATCACTGAGACCATTGCGGCGATCAACTTGGCGAAGCAACATGGTATGACTGCTATCGTTTCACATCGATCTGGCGAAACAGAAGACGCCTTTATTGCCGATTTTGTAGTAGGTGCTGGAACAGGACAGATTAAAACTGGTTCACTTTCACGTTCGGAGCGAGTTGGAAAATATAACCAGCTAATGCGAATCGAACGTGAGCTTGGTGACCAAGGACAGATTGCTATCTTTCCCTATAAGAGATAATCAAACAGATACAACATTTCATTTTTACTTGACTTGACAATGACTTTGATCTTAAATGGATACGAGGAGATTGTCATATGCAAGACGAAATGGTAGGTACCGAAGTAACAGCAACAGCTTCAGTTGCCCCAACAACAGCACAGCTTAAAAAGGACTGCTGTTCGACTGGTGATTGTGGAACCTGTTTAAAAGGCGGAATGCCTTTAAAAAAAGAAAAACTATCATTTTTAGTACTGCTTTCAATTGGTTTAACAACAGTGTTTTTTGCATTGTGGGTCAATCAGTTGCGCAAAAATGATCAACTCACTAGTCAAACGGGTGAAACTGTTGCTCAGGGTAGTCAATCTGGTGAGGCTCAGAAGCAATACAAAGCTCCGGTCGCATTGCCAGCACTTTCAACAATCGAATTACCAGCAGCAGCTACCGATGGCAAGATGTCAGTTGAAACAGCTCTTGCAGAAAGAAGAAGCAGGAGAGTATTTTCAGAAGAAACAGTAACACTTAAGCAGCTCGGTCAAGTGCTTTGGGCAGGTCAAGGTATTACCGATGAGTCTGGTCACCGCGCTGCTCCTTCAGCAAGAAGTTTGTATCCGTTCACAATGTATGTAGTTGTTAGAGCTGCAGAAGGTCTTGAGCCAGGTTTATATCGTTACGAACCAGTTGGTCACAAACTTGCCTATCTTGGCAGTAGTGATGCAGGTGAAAAACTCGCTGCTTCAGGTGTCCAAGATAACTCACAAAAAGCTCCGGTTGTGATTGTACTTTCAGCAGACGTTTCAAAAATGGTGGAAAAATTCCCAGATGATCCTCGTTCAGTGGTTATGCTAGAAGGTGGACACATTGGTCAAAACATCTATCTCCAGGTTGAATCTCTCCAAATGAGCACAGTCGTGACTGCAGGTTTTGATACTGTAGCAGTTGGCGCCGCAATTGGTCTTGATCCAAATGAAGAAGTTGTCTACTTGGTTCCTTTTGGCCACACTGGTGCAGAGGCGGTAGCAGAATAAGGAGTATATGAGAAAGTTGATTCAGTACGGATGGTTCTTAGTAGTCCTAATGCTGGTAGTTTCGATATATCCAAGTTTGGTTCAGGCACAGCAAAAGATATTCACTGCTGAAGAACTTGCCACTTACAATGGTAAAGATGGCGCAAAGACATACACCTCCTATGAAGGTAAGGTATATGACGTCACTGATAGCACGTTATGGAAATTGGGGATGCATTTTGGTTTGGAAGCAGGCAAAGATCTTACTGCAGATATGGATGGTGCGCCACATGGCGGCGAAGTGTTTGCAAGCTTCACCCAACTTGGGGTGCTGGAGGGTTTTGAGCAACCAGCAGAGCCGGAAGTTGCAGTAGCAGAACCAGAAATCGCAGCAATTGTCGCCCCTACAGAACAAAAAAAATGGTACGAGGGTCGGATACGATTTCTTGACATTTCAGTACTTGGTTGGAGTGGTATTTTCCTAGGAATTGTTTTTGTCCTCACCTTTGCAACATGTTTCGCAATGCCATGGGCAAAGCTGAAACTGCCTTGGACAGGTAGTAGGCCTGGTCCCGATCCACTCGATGGTAGTCAGTCGCACTTAACTTGGTCTTCAATACACAAACACTTCGTTTGGGTGACTGTTATTTTGGGAATTATTCATGGAATCTTAGGGTTTTTGCAGATGTTTGGCATTTACCTATAATGGATTGGCAGCATGACGCAAAAAGTAAAAAAATTCATCAAAGGCTTTGATTATGCTATTCAAGGCATGTGCATGGGTTTCAAAGAACGAAATATGCAGGTGCATGGTGTAGCAGCAGTAGCGGTTATTTCCGCAGGCTGGTATTACCAGATTTCACACACAGAATGGTTAATTGTTTTTGTGCTAATTGGACTGGTATGGTCTGCAGAGATGGTAAACACCGCAATTGAAGAAATTTGTAATATTCTCAATAGTACTGAAGATTTAGCCTATCACGTTACCAAACGGGTACGGGATGTTGCAGCAGGTTCGGTATTGGTGTTGGCAATTGCTGCCTTTATTTGTGCTGGAATTATTTTCTTGCCAAAAATATAGTTTTTTTTGTATGGTGTGTGAGCTTGTGAGATTTGGCACCCCCCTAATGCGTGAGTATTACTGTGAATAGGAAAACAGTTCCTTTGGTAACGCAAGTTTTTTGGTTAACTCCGCATTTTCTGGGCGGTTACTGAGAAAAATAATTACTTGTTCGTCAACAAATACCGGTGTCCAATCTGAATCTTGAATTCTGGCAATTAAAAATGCCTGTCCCCAAGGAGTTAGGTCGAGTCTATTGAAGACAATAAGGTTAAAGTCGTACTGCTGTTGGAGTCGCTTCCATTCAGCCGGATTTTCTTGCGGAACGATGTAGTCATCTGTAAAAAATGCAGCTGGATAGGCTTCAGGTCTGTTATCCACATACACTTTTTCGGGATAGAGATAGAAGATGAGGTAGCCACCGATATCGTAGTTATTAAAAATGGGTCCCTGTAGTTTATTGGTAGTAATAAAATTGGCGGCTGCATCAACTTTTGGTAGCGGTCCAATACCGGTCAGAGACGAGATTGGTCTAAATAGGCCTGATCCAATTATCAGTACAAAGCCAATAAAAATAAGCGGTGATAAGACAAAGTACCAGCCTTCTTGTTTGCGCATTTTCTCAATATATGGCTTTGCCAGCAGATAACTAACTGGAAGCAAACTAGCAATACTGTAGATAGAAATCAGGCCAAAAAATGAACGAGTTCTAATGACTTGCAGTGCCAAGAATCCAAAAACCAAAAATAAAGCGATTGGTAGAAAATACTGTTTTATCTCTTTTTGAGTAAAAACGGGAATACACAGTGTCGCCACTGCTAGCAAGAGGATGGCTAGATAGATGTGTTCGGGATTAGCAAATCGGGAAATCATAAACCAGAGAGTTTGATTTTCCGCCACTCTATATCCATAGTTTTCAAAAATGGTGAATGGTTGCATCGCTCCAGCGATACCATTGGGGTTTACCAAGACGAGCAGCCCAGAAACAATTCCTAGTACACCCAGTTTTTGTATGTGTTGTTTTTTTTGTAGCAGTAGGCTTTCAATCCAGAATAAAAACAGTACCACCAGACCAAAAACAAAAAAGAGGTGGGCATTCTGCCACACCAACTGTGTCAGCAACAAAATACTGGCTGTTTTTATAAATGAAAGTTGTTTTTTTGAGTACAACGTTAGAACTACTAGGTAGATAGCAAGACCGAGCATACTTACTAGCTCGGGACGGACTTCAACACGAGAAGTAATTGGTGGAATGGCCAGAAATCCAGCAATAAGTGCTGGTCCAAAGCCACTTTTTTTGTATGACAGCAGTAGCACTAAGCTAAAAGCACTGGCGCCAAGCAGCATATTAAGTAAGGTCAGACTGCCCATACCAAAAACCTGTGAAACGCCATAGACCATGACTCCATATAGCCAGTGATGATTTACAAAGGTATATGTCGTGTGAGTGCAAGAGTAAAAATTAGTACTGAGTAGCTCTGGATGTGACCACAACTCTCTGCCATTTACTATGTGGCGGCCAAGGTCGGCAGTGACTAGGTTGTAATGCTGCATCAGAGACAGGGCAACAAAGAGGATTAATCCACCTAAAATGGCCAAGTGTTTGGAACGAGGGTGCCAGCGCATCATGCTCCTCTAGGCTCCTTTAGGTTTTTCCTTACGACTGAGCACTTTATTGAGTGAGTACATGAGTCGTTCGTCTAGATCAATTTTTTTGATGCGAGCGAAACGGAGAATGACCAAGAGAATATCACCCAATTCTTGTTCGTAGGTTTCATCTGCCTGAGCAGCCAGATTGCTTTTCTTTCGGCCGTGTTCTGCTAGATAGGCGCGAGCCATTTCACCAACTTCTTCAACTAAACTTAAAATCAGAATTGAACCAAATTCTTCGGAATAACGCTTATTTTTATCAATATCACTAAGCAGATTAAAGTATTTACCAAATGGGGTTGCATAGTGCTTTTGTTTTGTATCCATACACTTATTGTACCTTTTTTTACCAGAATTTTGCGGACAAGTAACGATCTTTTTTGATACGGTATAGTATAAGATATACCTATGTCCCAAATTCAAGCAGTTAAGGAAGCCTCTGACATTGTCGAAGTGATAGGCTCACGTCTGCAGTTGCAGCGCAGTGGCACATACTTTAAAGGTTTGTGTCCTTTCCATGGTGAAAAAAGTCCCTCGTTCTTTGTTAACGAAGCTTTACAACGCTATAAATGTTTTGGCTGTGGTGAAAGCGGTGATGTGTTTACCTTTCTTGAGAAGATTGAAGGCATGAGTTTTGCTGAGGCGCTCGAATTTCTTGCCCAGAAAGCTAATATCACCCTTGAGTCATACAAAAAAAATGACGATGACGAGCTTAAAAGCAAACTGCTTGAGGTGCTCAACCTGGCTAAAGAGTATTATCACTACTTATTGACGTCACATTCTGCAGGTAGAGAAGCTAAAAAGTATCTCAAAAATCGGCACATTTCTGCTGAATCAGTCACTTTATTTCAGTTGGGTTTTTCGCCCGCGCAGTGGGATGGTCTCATTAAGTATCTCCATGGCAAAAAAAAGTATTCACTCGATTTGTTAGAACAAGCAGGCCTGATTATTCAAGGCAAAGGTGGGCATTATTACGACCGATTCCGCAATCGAGTTATTTTTCCTCTGCGAGACCATCGTGGCAGAGTCGTTGGTTTTTCTGGTAGAACCTTAGAAAAAGATCCTAAAGAAGCCAAGTATATTAACTCACCAGAAACGCTGTTGTATCACAAAAGCAAAATGTTGTTTGGCTACAGCGAACTTTTTGCTTCAATTCGCAAGTCACAAACAGTGTTGGTAGTCGAAGGTGAGTTTGATGTCATTTCTTCTGCCCAGGCACATGTGAATAATATCGTTGCAATTAAAGGTTCAGCACTGACTGAAGATCACGCCAAGTTGTTGGCTCGAGTTGCCACCAGTGTGGTGTTAGCTTTGGATACAGACAGTGCGGGAGTGGCTGCTACAAAAAAATCAATTGAGGTACTGCGGCAAACGGGTGTTGAGTTGCGCGTCCTGCAGGTTCCTGGTGGCAAAGATCCTGATGAATATATTAGCAGTAATTCTGCAGAGTGGCGCAAAGTTGCAAAAACATCGGTTACTGCCTATGAATTTTTAATTGATGCAGCTGTCAAACAGTTTGATCCAACGTCTGCTTCTGGCAAGCGCAAGATTATGGAAGAACTAGCTCCTTCCCTTTCAACTATTCCTCATGCAGTTGAGTTAGAACATTACAGTAAGGTTTTGGCTGAACTCTTGCACACCAAGCCAGATACTGTTGCGGTAGATATCGAAAATTACCGCCGACATAAAAAGTTGCCAGAACAGGCAAAGAAGGCACCATCATCACTTGAACAACAAGTCCTTTCAGCAAAAGAAGTTCAAGAACAGTTTGTGATGTACTTGTTGTTTACTTCACCAGAGGGTCAATTAGTGGCGCGGGCAGAAGATTTGGCCGAACACTCATTTGATACCCCTGGTGCAAATCAAATTATTCGCACACTTGCTTCTCAAGATGCTAAAATTACCATTAAGACTTTTGCTGCACATTTGCCCGAAGACCTCAAGCAAACTATTTTTGATGCAGCTGCCTATAATGAAGTTACCTCCCTGACTCCAGCAACCAATGATGCCAAAGAGTGGCAACGGGCGCTGGCAAAGCTCAAAGAGGTGAGTGTGATGACGCGCATCAACCAAATTACTCACCAACTAGCGCTTTTGGACGAAGTGCCAAGTAAATCCCCCGAACAAGAAGAAAAACAGCAGCAGTTGCTAAAAGAAATCGTCGTTTTACGTCGTCGTTCATAGTGTTTTTCATTACATTTTGCTTGTATTTAACGCTTGACAGCTTATACCCCCTGGGGGTATATTGATCACTATGACAGGTGACACTAAAATAGTCCAACTTAAACGAATTCGCGGTCAAATTGATGGCATAATTAAGATGTATGAAGAAGGTCGACCTTGTATCGATGTGGTTCGTCAGGTAGTTGCGGTGAGAGGATCTCTGAGTAGAACAGCTCGCGATTTACTCACTGGCGAGGCCTGCAAATGTTCTTCAGAAGCAAGAACTGAGGATCTTAGTGATGTGCTTAAAGAATTGTTTAAGTATGACTAGTAACAAGTATATAGTTGATGTAGGTTAAAAGTGTCTATAGCAAAAAGTATAATAAGGAGGACGTATGTCAGATTCATCTAAAGCATTACATTGGGGAGATGATGATTTTGCAGCAAATGTAAAAAAAGCATCAGAAGAAGGCAAACCTGTATTTGTAGACTTCTACGCTGACTGGTGCGGCCCATGTCAAATGGCAGCTCCAATTGTTGATAAGTTAGCAGGCGTGTATGAAGATAAAGCATACATTGTCAAAGTAAATGTAGACGAAAATAACCAAACAGCTGCAAAATATGGAGTGATGAGTATTCCAACAGTTGTGATCTTAAAAGACGCCGAAGTTCTAGACAAAAAAGTGGGATTTCCAGGTGAAAAAGGCTACGTCGACATGCTCGAAAAGGCATTGGAATAGCGTATAACCAACATCACCTAGAGAAAGGCTCACATGGCAAAGCACGTACAGGTAGCTATTATTGGCTCAGGACCTTCGGGTTATACTGCAGCAATTTACACAGGCAGAGCACAGTTGGCGCCACACCTGTTTGCTGGATATGAGTCTGGCGGACAGTTAATGTTTACCATTGAAGTTGAAAACTATCCTGGATTTTCCAGTGGCATCATGGGGCCCAAGTTGATGATGGAGTTTCGCGCTCAGGCTGAGCACTTTGGAACCACTATCGAGGATGTGCGTGTGACTGCGGTAGATTTTTCGGCTAGGCCATTTAAACTATGGACCAGTTTTCCAGAGGGCACTGACGTGACAACACTCTCTAGCTATACGCCAGAGCAGCAACAAGCCATGGCAAAAGAAATTCAGAAAAATAAACCAGATCTGCTTGCAGACGCGGTGATTATCACCACTGGTGCTTCTTCAATAAAATTAGGTGCACCGGGTGAAGAAGAATTTTCAGCCAGAGGAGTGAGTTACTGCGCTGTGTGCGACGCGGCATTCTTTAGAGAAAAAGCCACATTTGTGGTTGGTGGCGGAGATAGTGCTATGGAAGATGCAATGGCATTAGCCAAGTTTGCTAGTAGCGTTACCATTGTTCACAGACGAGATAGTTTCAAGGCAAGTAAGATCATGCAGGACCGAGTTCTGAATCATCCTAAGATTAAGGTGCTTTGGAACTCCACCCTCGATCTGATTGAAGGTGCTGATGCTGTCGAATCGGTGAGTGTGACTACCAATGGTAAAACGAAAAAAATCCCTGCACAAGGCGTATTTATTGCGATTGGACATACGCCACAAACGCAGTTATTTGGCACTCAGTTACAGTTAGATAGTCATGGCTATATAGTCACTCGTCAAAGTGCCACCGAGCTTGGTGTTGCTATGGCGCAGAAGGCATTAGAAGAAGGCAAAGTTGCATATCCAACCATGACCTCGGTAGAGGGTGTGTTTGCTGGTGGCGACAATGTTGACGTGAGATATAAGCAGGCTATTACTGCTTCTGGCCAAGGTTGCGCGGCTGCACTCGATGCAGAACGTTGGTTGGAAAGACAGAACTAGCACCTATGTCAAATCAACATGACAATGCTGTAACACAACTCACTACCGTTGCTGCTGTGTTGGCATCTCAATATCCAGATCAAGCTCGCTTTCAAGCAGCGATCAAAAAACTTTCAGAACCGCAAGAACTGCATCACACTAAGTTGCAGGTCGAAATGGACGACGGCACAACCAAAAAATTTGATGCATGGAGAGCGCAACATAACAATGCGCGTGGTCCCTACAAAGGAGGCATCCGATTTCATCCACAGGTAACCGAGGCAGAGGTCAAAGCTTTGTCTACCTGGATGACGTGGAAGTGCGCCATTACCGGCATTCCGTACGGTGGAGCTAAAGGTGGTGTGGCGGTGAATGTTTTAGAGCTAAGCACTGCTGAACTGCAACGACTTAGTAGAGCCTATGCCCAGTTTATTGTCCCACATATTGGTCCCTGGGTAGATATTCCCGCACCAGATGTAAACACCAATGGTCAAATCATGGCCTGGATGGTGGATACGTTTGCGTCACACCTAGAAAAAGCACCGGGCGGTGTGTTGGTCAATCCGTTAGCAGCATTTACTGGTAAGCCAGTTGGGCTAGGCGGCTCTGAGGGGCGCGAGGAAGCCACCGGGTATGGGGGCGTGTTGGTTTTAGACAAATTGGCAGAAAAACTACAGTGGAAAGATTCCAAAAAATGTACCGTTGCTGTGCAAGGCTTTGGCAATGTGGGCTATTGGTTCGCGCATCACGCGTTTGCAAAGGGTTACAAGATTGTTGCGCTCTCTGATTCAGGTGGCGGAGTCTACAACCCCAATGGGCTTGATCCTGCAAAGGTTTTGGCTGAAAAGCAACGGACTGGAAAGTTGAGTGGCGGTGAACCTATCACTAATGACGAACTCTTGGCATTAGATGTGACGGTACTGGTGCCAGCTGCGTTGGAAGATGTCCTTCACCAAAAAAATGCGGCTGCAGTCAAAGCCAAGGTCGTTTTTGAGATGGCAAATGGTCCCACAACTCCAGAGGCAGATGCCATTCTTGATGCTAAAGGTACGCTGGTGATTCCAGATGTATTAGCAAATGCGGGTGGGGTGACAACTTCTTATTTTGAATGGGTGCAAAACTTACATGGCGCACAATGGTCGCATGCTGAAGTACTCTCGAAGTTACAGCCGTTAATGGAAAAAGCCTTCGACCAGATGTGGGAAGCTAAAACTGCTACCACTCTTTCTTGCAGAAATGCGGCCTACCTTGGTGCCGTTAAAAGTGTCGTTGACGCCATGATGCTCCGAGGTTGGGTGTAGATGTCATTCACTCGATTGCTCTGTATTGTGCTCTTGACTTTCAAGTGTATAATTATATCCGTCCCAAATAATAGAAACATCTGCCACACTAATTAATCTAGAATTATTTCCATGAGCACAACTCCCAATGCACTCCAAAAAGATATTGAACGACTTGTTTCACTTGCTAAAAAGCAGGGATACATCACTCAAGATGACATTTTAGAAGCATTTATTGAACCTGAAGCTTACGTTGAACAGCTTGACGATCTCTATGATCAGTTGTTACACCTTAATGTCGACGTGTTTGAGTCTGTTGCTGAGAAAAAAGAAGAAGTAAGTGAAGATGACCTCACTCTCGAGTTAGCGACACTTTCAACACTCAAAGATCGAACCGTTGCAGATCCAGTCAGAATGTACCTCAAAGAAATTGGTCGTATTCCACTTCTTAACCGTGAGGAAGAAATTAGATTGGCTCAAAAAGTTGAAGCCGGTGACCCTGAAGCTAAAAAAGGGCTGATCGATGCTAACTTACGTTTGGTGGTTTCTATTGCTAAGAAGTATATTGGCCGTGGCATGACCTTTCTGGACTTGATTCAAGAAGGAAATAAAGGACTTATCCGTGCAGTTGAGAAATTTGACTGGACCAAAGGATTTAAGTTTTCCACTTACGCCACCTGGTGGATTCGACAAGCCATCACTCGTTCAATCGCCGACCAAGCACGTACCATTCGTATTCCAGTTCACATGGTTGAAACCATCAACAAATTAATGCGCACTTCTCGTCGCTTAATGCAAGATTTGGGCCGTGAGCCAACACCAGAAGAAATTGGTGAAGCAATGGAAATGGATCCAGACAAAGTTCGCGAAATTCTCAAGATTTCTCAAAACACTACCTCACTTGAATCTCCAGTGGGTGATGGTGATGATGACAGTGTCCTCGGAGATTTCATTGCGGATGAGGGTCAAGTTTCACCATACGAAGCAACTAGTATGCAGATGCTTCGAGAAAATGTGGAAGAAGTACTTGGTGCACTTTCAGACCGCGAAGCTCGCGTGCTTAAAATGCGCTTTGGTCTGAGTGGCAATAAAATGATGACTCTCGAAGAGGTTGGTAAGCAGTTTGGTGTAACCCGCGAGAGAATTCGTCAAATTGAAGCTAAGGCACTTCGCAAACTAAAGCATCCAAGCAGACGTAAAAAACTGCAGGACTTTTTAGATTAAGCTACCTTCATTTTTTTTGCTAGAATAGCGAGATGACTATACAAAAAAGCATCACCATTTTTCTAGTCGTTGCTTTTTTCTCTGTGGCAAGTGTTGCCCACTTGTCTGCCACAGCTGTTTTTGCGCAGGAAATGTCTCTTGAAGCTCAAAACACTCAAGATACGCAAGAGCGAGAGTTTCAAACTGGTACAGTAAAGGAAGTGCTCGATGAACAGACTATTGTGGTGGATGGCACCACTTTTTACACTCAAAAAGTGCAGGTGGTCAATGATGAGACTGGTGAGGTTTCTGAAGTAGATGTGGGCAATGAAGTCCAGCCGCTGTCGGATGCGCAAAGAATCTCGGTAGGTACCAAAGTAGTGCTGTCAGATCAGACTGATTATGACGGCAACAAGTATACGGTTATCACCGATGTATTACGGATTCCTGTTTTAATTTTTGTGAGCGTGTTGTTTTTCCTGTTAGTTGCAGTGGTGGGTGGCATTAGAGGCGTCTTTTCCATTCTTGGCATGTTTGCCACATTCTTAGTGCTTGGCTTGTATATGCTGCCAGCCATTTTGCAGGGAACTAATCCAGTGTTTGTGAGTGTGGTTAGTTCATTTGTGATTGCCTTTTTGACCATTTATTTGGCGCATGGGTTTAATAAAAAATCGCATATTTCCTTTATTTCAATTACCTCAGTGTTAGCAGTGGTGGTGTTTTTAGCTTCATTTGTGGTGAAAGCTTCACGACTGATGGGTCTGGGAGACGAGCAAAGCTACTTTTTGCAGTTTGGCAATTTGGGCTCGATTAATTTACAAGGACTGTTTTTAGCAGGCATCATTATTGGTGCGCTTGGTGTGCTCGATGACATTGTGGTGGCGCAAGTTTCAGTAGTAGAACAGTTGCTGAGTGTCGAGAAAAAAATGGGTAAACAAGAGTTATATTTTAGAGCGCTTGAGGTTGGTAAAGACCACGTGGCATCTTTGGTTAATACCTTGGTGTTGGCATATGCCGGTACTAGTCTACCGCTGTTTTTATTGTTTTTTGTAAACAAAGATATTCCAACTTGGGTGAAGATCAATGATCAAACCGTTGCGGAAGAAATTGTTCGCACCATAACGGGCTCAATTGGCCTGGTGCTAGCAGTGCCGGTAACAACGTTGCTGGCGGTAGTTCTGCTTAAACAAAAAGATGTAGAAAACAAGAAAGGGTGGGAACTGCATCACCATCACTAAGATACTATGATTTTAACCAGTGAATTTAACCAAGAACCACAGCCGCATATCAACAAAGATGTTGAGAGTGTGCTTGCTAATGCAAAAGTTAGAGGGTCTCTCGAGCATGCCCGCGATTTAGTGACTGGTGTTTCTGCTGCAGAGACTATCAAGCAACAGATTGAGGTTTTTACCCATTCACCCATTTTTGATGCCTGTAAGGTATTAAATAGTCCGGAGATGGATATTTCTTCAGAGGAAGCGGTCGTTGTTGAGAGATTGAACACAAAACTGCTCGAAAACCCTCAATTGTTGGCTTTTTTGCTGGGAGACGGGGAGCAGATGGGATTACTGTATTAGTCAGTGCAACAGCTATTTGTGGAAGCTGGGGTGTCAGATGAAAAAGTCGCTTTGGAAATGGTGCATTGTGCTGATGTGGTCGCACTTGCTCAAAGTTTTTTTGCAGACAACGCACTACTGCCGTTAGTTGCTGTGGTGCATGATAGTTTTAAGTATGTACATGGCAAGCTGCACCTGGGATTGCATGAAGTATTGAGTACCCATGTTGGTAGTGAAGTGCTGGTGGGTGCGTTAGAAGCGGCAGAGCAAAAAGGTTTGATCTCGTTTGAAGATGGAGAATTAGCGGTACTGAGTAAATTGGCAAAACGAGCAATTTTGACGCATGGCAATGATGAATATCCCGAAAAAATGAGCAAACCACTTGAAATAATTGATGGTATTGAACTGCGAGAGTTATTTAACAGTTTGTATATTAAGCCAGATCATCGGTCGTATCCACAAGATGCCAGTACGCCATTAACTACAGCTCAGGAAGTAATTTCTGGCATGAATTTAGTAGATATTATGGTTGGTGCGCAGCCAACTTCATTTATCAAATATAACTTGGCATTTTCATCGGAAGCTGTATGCCAAGGTTCCCTGGCAGATCATTTGCATACTAATGTGTTGACATCACTTGAAGGGAATTTGTCACCTTCAGTTTCATTTTACTTGCGTGAGCAATTGGGTGATAGGTACGATGTATTACTTGCTAAGATGAATGAGTACGCAACGCGCGCTGCGACTTTGGTGGTGTTGCTGGATGAAAATGCGCAGAACAATCTGCCTGCAGATAGGTATGAAGCTGCAACGCGAGTGATAGCTGCAAATGCAAACAGTACAGCCTTGGCAGCGGCAGATGTTGTGCGTGCTGAGTTTGCTGCTTTAGCTGCAGATGTGCAAAATGTTGAGAAACGACGTGAGTTTAATGAGGCTTTTTCTCACTTGATTTACGTTATATCTGGCTTTGACCTGCAATTATCTGTAGACTCTGGCAATTAAGGTGTAGGTTTGTTAGAATACTGTTCGTTGCTGTAGTTTGTGCCAGATTGATTTTTAACTACTACAACAGATTTTTGATCAATCCCCGATAGCTCAATGGCAGAGCAATTCGCTGTTAACGAAAAGGTTCTAGGTTCGAATCCTAGTCGGGGAGCTTTATCCTATAGTGTTTACTTTTTTCAATATATAAGATATAATAGTGGCTTGCGAAAAGTAAGTTGCTATTTTTTTGCGCGTTGCGTGAATTATGTGCGATTTACTTATTGCTTGCTCCTTAATATCCAAATATCTTAGATTTTTATTTTAATAACTTTCAGATTCAACTCTAAGGTGAAAAAAACATGAAACGCTTAGTACGAAGTTTACCGTGGCTTTTGTTAGCCACCCTTATTCTTGCCGCATGTAATGCGGCTGATTCTTTTGTTCCGTTGCCTCCACCTGTGGGGGCTCAATTTCCGTTAAATCAGCTAGTCCAGACCATAGGTGATACGGAGCAGGTGAGCATGCAGTCACCTTTTGCTTCGGTAGTCTATGGGCAGACTGGTTCATTTGCGGGTGGTTTACGTCAAGAAGAAGTTTGTCTTAAATTTACAGATCAATGCGCGACTATGCTTTCTGTTATGTGGGGGTCTTGGGAACAAGCTGAAATCACACGTTCTGAATCATTTGACCAACAAGGCAATGTCCTTGGGGGTTGGATCGAACAAACGTTGGATCAAGCATCAATTTTCCAATGGCTCCATGGCTGTGGAAGCTGTACCATTGATCGATCCCGCTTGGTTTTTGAGTACATTGCTCCTGAGAGAGGTGCGACTCCTCAATTGGCGGCAGTGTATTACATTGAGCAGTGGGGTCTTGATGGTAAGAATCCCATGGCCTTTGGTATCATGCACAAGTGGGACAGTGGTCTCGATGCTCTTTTTCCGACCCAGTCGGCATGGGGATTTTGGGAAACAACCACTACTCCATTTCAGCAGGTGACCGCAGCACTGGCGCGCGCCGATCAAGTTTTGCGAACAGCCACACCTACAGTTGCAGTTGTTGATCATGATTCAGTTGGTCGAGAATTACTCGGCCGTCAAACTGGCATGGACATTCAGCGTGGTGGGTTAGTGACTGGATCTATTGTCTTCACGTATTCAAACACGTGGGGGCAAATGCCAAACACGAACCTAGTCGGCAAGGGGGCACTCAGTAGAATTGAGTGGATTGAAGGTGACCAGTACTATGCTATAGTCGTTCTTTCTTCAGCCTTAAGCCCTGAGCCTACCAGCGTTTACATGTTTTGCAGTACTCCCGAATGTGCAAATTATGTGAGCGTGAACCAGCAACAATGGCCATTACTGTACAACCAAGCTCGTAACCATGAAATTAATGGGTTAGAGTTTGCAGTGTATTCTATTGGTCACATTGGGGCTATTACCAAATCCACGGGAGAAGGTACAGTTCACGTCGGCGACGGCGGAGGTGTTTATTACTCTGTGCTAGGAGATCCAACGTTTGATCAAATCGATGAGGCTTACAGTTACATCAGTCTGCTCGGACAGAACGGAGTGAAGGCGTTGGGTTTGTATTATGCCACGAAATCTGCGAGCGGTTCGGGGTTGGAATATTATCTCGCTGTTTTACGGTTGGCAACTGCACCTCAAGATCGCGTTTTGAATGAGTATGGGTTAGATGTTGGCACGTTAGATCGTGTCGGTTTCTTACCCTAAATGATATTTTGGATATTAAAGGAGCATTTGGCGCCTTCGGAAACGGAGGCGCCTTTTGCTTTCTATAGGTGATTAATTGATAGTTTCTCAAATATTTCAGAAAAATCACTTATTTCGTTCTGACTAATTGATAACAACCCCTCCTTATACCCGTTCCGTAACGAGTCCAATAGGGGGAGCTTTATCCTATAGCATTGACATTTTTATTATTATCAGATATAATTTTTATTTGCAGATTGAAAAATGACAATTAAGTTGTAAGTAAATACTGGCATCTTGATGTTATTTTGAGACTGCTGCACATTTTTTATTTCAAGTAGGTTCAATAGTTAAAGGAGATTTCCCGCAAAATGGCAAAAAAAATTTTTTTTCCTGGAAATATTGGAGAAAAGCTTGCGCAAAATGTGGTGCAGGCTCATTTGCTTTATCAAGAAGTTGGGCGATTGTAAGCTGGTGGGTATGTCTCGAAAGAGAGTGTGCTCGATGCGCATGCATCGTTCGTGTCTCTGGTAATCGATCTGGAAAAGCAGGCAAAAGATCATTCTGTTCTTTTGCAAGAAATTCTTGCCAAACATTCAGTAGCGGAAGAAGAGGCCACATCGGCCGCCGCTGTCTAAGCGAAACTTGAAGTTTAATTGTAGTTTAAGACTCTCTGTGGTGAAAACCATAGGGAGTCTTTTTGCGTCAGATAGCATGAATATTTGTTATCAGTAGTCCTTCAATCCTCTCAGCAAACCCATTAGTTTCACTTGCCGAAATTTCTAGCAACCCCTCTTTATACTCGTACCTCAACGAGTCCAACAAGGGGAGCGTTTATTTTTTCCTCAAGTAAAATTGTTTGATCCCAATAAGACTCGAACGGAGTTTTTTGTCTGTTATAATTTGATATATGATAAGCGCATCTCAGGAAGATCCCTTAAAAATAATAATTCTTTCAAGAAAAGAAAGAAAAAAAGCTCAAATTGATCCAACAATAAGTCTGAAACATTGTAATGATGGTTCAGTAAAAGTTGAGGTAGGAAATACTGGTCTACAGTTGATAATCAAAAAAAAGGATGGAAAACTATTTGCCAGAGGTGATTTCATGCCTGGAGGATATACTGAACCTGGGAAAATTGGTCCAATAGATGCTTTAAAAATATTTTCTTATGGAATGGTTCATTTGAGAGCCTACTTATTGAATACTAAAGAAATTGATTATAGTAAAATAGTTAATTTTGTTTCAAAGACAAATAAAGTATTTAGTGATTTTCTTACAAAATTGTTTTCCAAAACTGGACATGAAAATCTTATAGATGTGAGTGAAGAGGGGATTTTGGTAAATATTAATATTCAAGGTTTGATTAATTTATCTAATGATGACGAACTAATCATTTTATTTAATAAGTTTTCTAAAAGAGCAGAAGAAATGGAATTTGATGCAATGGTTCCAGTTGAAGCATTTTCTCAACAACTTTGATGAGAATCCTATATGAAAAACATCATTAAAAGTCTCACCTTTTCTACAGAAGAGCAAAAGAAAAAGATGATCGATAAAATTATTAGCTACTTTCTGGATCAGCGTGATGAGGAAATTGGGATACTTGCTGCAACGGACGTTTTAGATTTTATTGAACAAGAAATAGCTCCTCATATTTATAACCAAGCGATTGATGATGCGACAAATTCTTATAAAGAATATTTAGAAGAATTAGAGTACAAACTAAGCGAATTAAAAAAAGAAACCTAACGTTCCGATGTAATCCAGCTCCTGATTTGTTCTACGGCGGGCCACCCAACCAAACCCCCTTCACCTCCTCGCGTTCATTTGCTATCATTACACAATGTCTACACTTAATCCTTGGATCAATTTCAACGGTAATGCGCAGGAAGCACTTACTTTTTATAAATCTGTTTTTGGTGGAGAGTTTACAAAGGTGGTGCGTTTTAAAGATCTCGCGACTGCTGAATTTCCTATCCCAGAAAAAGAAGAAAATAAAATAATGTATATCGCCTTACCTATCGGTCCCAGCGCTTTGTTGATAGCCAATGATGTTCCAGAGATTTTAGGGCGAGTCAATGAACGTGAAAATCGCAGCAAAATTTTGGTCAGTACAGACAGTAAAGAAGAGGCGGAGAGATTATTCTCTGGCCTTTCTGCTGGCGGAGAAGTAGAAGGACCAATGGGAGACAGTCCATGGGGCTCATACTCGGGAATGTTTCGAGATAAGTACGGTATTGAGTGGCTCATTGAGTTTGCTTCGAGTAAATAAATATAGTATCTAACTGAATGGTTATTCATAAATTAAAAGAGAATTCACCATGTTTAAACTCATTGTTTCTGATTTTGACAACACACTCGTTGGTCATGATCTTGTATTAGACCAAGTAATTGTTGATCACGTCATAAAACTGAAGGAGCAAGCAGGCATAAACTTCACTGTTGCTTCTGGCAGAGGGTATTATGGCAATTTGTCAGATGCTGTTGCGCAGATGCACATATCTACTCCAGTTATTATTCGCAATGGAGCGGAGATAGTTGATCCTCAAACGCACAAGGCTCTCTATGGTAAATACATGAAGCCAGAAGTTACATCAGAAATTGTGAAACACATCATTGCGAATAATTTTGAATTTTATGTAGAAAAAGGGGAGTTTACGTATTCAAGAAATGCAGTTCCGGGTAAACACGCACCTAATGAACAGTATTTAGATATCAATACTATTGATTTCGAAAATATTCCAAAGATACTTATAAAAGTGAATAACATGGCAGAAGCTGAAGAGTTACACGAATATATCTCGAGTGCTTTCCCTGACCAAATTGCCATAAAAATGAATCCCATCAAAGATGGAGATGTGGCGGTTGATGTTAACTCAAGTGAAGTGTCCAAAGCTTCTGCCGTGAAATACCTCAGAGAATATCTTGGGGTAAGAAAAGAGGAAGTCATTGCCATTGGTGATAACAACAATGATATGCCTTTATTTGAGGAGGCAGGTTTTAAAGTTGCGGTAGGTAACGCGCTTGAGAGTCTTAAAAGTAAGGCGGATTATATTGCTCCATCAGAAGAAGAAAACGGAGTGGCTTACTTCATTGACCAGCTTATAGCAGGAAATGTTCAGTGAAAAAGATACAAGTTCTAATTGTAGGTACGCTCATTTGATTTGAATAAGCATGAAAGAGAATCATCTACTGAAAAAACCAAAATTTTCACTGGCACAGTACAAAGATTCTAAAACGGTTGAGCTTATCAATAGTACTGACCAAAAAGTTTTAGCTCTCTGGGCAATTGATTGTGCAGAGCGAGTGCTTCACTTGATTCACACGCCGCTGCTAAAGAAATTGGAAATGATAGTCCAGCAGCATCAGCAGCTCACGCAGCAGGCCAGGCTGTAGCGACAGCTCATGTTCCCCTTCACGCACTTGGGTCTGCAAATTATGCCCTGCAGGCACTCTACAGAGATTCCAATGCAGAAGAAGTAGAAGAAATCCTTAAAAAAGAACGAGCCTGGCAAATGGAACATTTAGTTCAGCACAACAATCGCCGCATTGAGCAGAGTGGCAAAACTTACCCACAGTAGATATGGCACTAGCAGATAGAACGCCAATCGCGATAAGGGATAGAACTTCTTCATTGTCATCACAATAAATACCCATATCGCCACAATCACAATGAGTCCGGGCAAGGGCGCTCGCAGTCCAAAGAAAATAGGTGTCCAGAGAAAATTAAGTGCCAGTTGTGCCAGAAAATACATCCCGGCCATTTTCACTTTCTTTTTCTTCCAGCCTTGTTTCCAAATCAGATAAAAAGCCACTCCCATTAGAAAATATAAAAGTGTCCAGACTGGTCCAAAGATCCAGTTGGGTGGAGCAAAGAATGGTTTATGTAACGTGGCGTACCAAGTGGGAATAGCTGAGATAGTAAATGGTGTTCCTAAGAACCCTACTAGTTCACAACCAATCACGGAGATAATAAGTTTGGGTAAGTCTTTCATCTGTTTGTAGTATGAATCAAATTCAGCAGGAGAGCAACAATTCGTGCGAATTCATCAGGCTCATTCTAATATATCGTCCTATAATATTGACAAAATGCTCATTTCAGACTATAATCCATCCTGTTAAAAAAATCTTTCCACACTGGTAAGATAGCCGATTGAGCTTGCATTTAAATGTATCAATAGTTGTTACAATTTGGATTCAAACTCAAGCACATTAACAAGACAAATTATTAAGCGTAAACATCCCTTGTGGATGAGCCAATTGCTTACACATGCATGTAGGTAGCTGGCTCTCCATAAGGATAGCTTTTTCTCAAGGCAAGTTGTGTAATCGAGCCAATAAATACACAAGTTGTCAAATTAAATGCCTACTCAGGCAAATTATAGCCATAAATTATGGCAAGGAGATTTAATAATGGCCAAGTGGATGGAAGTAACAGCTACAGAATTATTCGAGTTAGGAGACTGTGTCCTGTGGACCGGTCTCAGTGACACTGTCACTTCATTAGAATTGGACACCGCAGATCAAACTCGCGGTGTAGTAATCAAGAAAAACTCCAGGGGAAAAACTCTCTGGAAACGAGCAGTGGTCAAGGGCAATCACTGCTATCGCATCAATGCAAACGGCGTTCGCCGATTGCCGATGGTAGAAAATGACCCTGACATAGCACGTCGGCTGTGCCGCACTTTGGGCTGGCCAATGACGTGGATTCACTCTGCTTCAGCTGAAGAGAAGGTCTTTTTCGGACCTCCTCGGACGCAAGGTGAAGCCAACTACCGTAATGGGTATCGTTGGCTAGAAGCAGGACAGAAAATTGTTGTTGAATCTTGCTGGACGCTGTACAACCCAGAATGGGTGTATGGCATCATCGTCAGCAAGGATAACCCGCCCACAAATTGGGAAGAGGCGGCATTAGCATTACGCACTCTCGTGATGGAGGACGGGCTCGAGGAAGAGCTCCCATCACTTGAGGAAGCCATTGCTTCCTTGAAACTATAATAACTTAGTCTTGTTAAAACCTCTGGTTTGCTTTGGTATTTTTTGCCAAGCATATTGCCAGAGGTTTTTTTTGGTTTAAGGAGATGGATATGAAGAGAGGACGTTTGCAAAAACCTATCATGCATGTGGCATGCTTTTCTTACAAAAATTTTTTAATTAAAAAGATAGAAATATGCAAGAAAAAATCACAGATTTGGGAAATTTGCAGTTACGTGATGAAGCTCTGCCAACCGCTGACAATAGAGAAAGAACTGCTCTGGTAGATGGTTCACTCTATAAACTACTTGTGCAACAAATTGAGCTGGTTGTGAGTGAGACTTTTAATTCATTTACTGTTGGAGACTTACCACTCAAAACAGTTCAGAAGCTGGAAGAGTTGTTGAGTATAACTGGTTCACAATTTTTTAAAGACTTTCCTGAACTAACTTCTGAAATATCCGAAGGCATTGTGGAGGATATTGACAATTGGGAACAAAATTTTTCTTCAGGATATGCTAGAGAAATACCTTTGGATGACATCATGAGATTGCATACCTTGCTGCGTATTAAAAAGTTATTAGAAAATAAATAAAATATGAGCAAACTAATTACTACATCGTTACTTTTAATGTAGCACCTGGTGAACACACTGCAATGAAGAAACTTGACCTTGAAACGATCCGAAAAGCTGGCGAATAAAGCAGCCTACTTTTTGCTTATTAATTAAGTTTGTGATGATTCGTCCTATAACATTGACTATTTCCACTTGTTTTGATAAAATAGCAATCTGTTACATTGCGCAGGCAGTTAGTTGCTAGTTGAACTGTGCTTTTTAACAATTTTCTGCACATTAATATGTGAATTGTCTATTTAGTCATGATGGGTAGCCATACATCCGATCTTTATTGAGGTTAGATGTATGGTTGCCAAAATCATGCCTATGGAGGTGACGTACTCTGGGCTTTGGTAACAAAACTTTCCCTTTAATTCAAAAAAATTCTGGAGGAATAAAATCATGACCGATATGCCCATTTTTACTATAGATACAAGTATTGCTTTGGCTCGCCTGCCAGAGGTTACCGACTTGGTTGAAGTTGATATAGCAGACCGCCCTCATTTTTTCTTTGAGGTGATGGCTCCTGAAGATGTCATCGACTATATGTGGATGCCACTTCACAAAACAGGAGCTATCCACAAGGTGGAGAAACGAACCGACTTCATCATCCGTATCTACGTCAGCCCCATGGCTGATGCTGTGAAATTTCGCCAGGCTGTAATGGTGTATATTTTCGAATATTACCAAATGCACGGAATGATGAAGCAAAAGATGGATTAAGCGGCTGGTGAAGCTCTTGCCTCATTTTTTGGTCTTCCTGCGCTACTTATTGCTGCGGCTGAAGAATCTGCGCAGCAGCAAGATGAAGAAGAATAGATAATAAACATTGATTTGTGCAATAAGACCTTGGGGAAACCCAGGGTCTTTTGCTATAATCTTAGATTTACCGTGGCTCAGGTGTTGAAGTTTAGTTTTCCAATTTCAAAAAATGTACCAGCAAAAACGCTGATTGAGTTGATACAGGACAATTGGTAGTAGTAATGTGAGGTTAATTGAGACACCCACTTCCTCGTCCTAGCAACAACCTGTTAGGTGAGCGTTGTTTCCTTTATTGTATCTAAGTATGAGAGTTTCAGATTCTTTTTAAATTTCTTCGTTATTCTTGATATACTTAATGCATGAATGAAAAACAAATACTGAGTCTCTATAAAAAATTGAGTCTTGTGACTAATCCCATAGAAGAGGCGAGAACCCATGCGGATATTGTGCTGTTGGAAACAGGCTCTGAAAACCAAGCGCGAGATAAAGAAATTGAAGTTTTACAAAAAAGGTGGTCTTCAAGTTTGAGTGAGGTGGATAGACTAAGAATTGATAGAAGAATAAAGGAGATATTTAATAGTTAGAGGAGCTGATAGTAGCGAAAATATGGCTCTTATATCAGGGTTGAAAATCAAATACCATGATTGACCTTAAGAGCCTTAGCATTGAGGAAGTAATACAACTACTTCAATGCCCGTGCATTTGCACTCTAGCTGGGCGCAATTGGCACCCTCACGCATGTGCTTGATTCAGCCGGCCCTCAAAAAGCTGTTGCATTTGTATCGCAACTGATCGATTGAAGGTTATCTTTATTTTTAATTATTTGAATAAGCAGAAACCTTGCAACCCATTTTTATCCTATAATGTTTACTTTTGGCACTTTTAATGGTATAATTGATAGCGCAAATCTTTTAATAATTGCTGCGGTGCTTGCGTACGTTCGCATCTCAGCCTCATTTTTTGATTTGTTGTACATTAATTTTAACTAATTTTCAATCGTTCTACGAGGAGAATTAAATGAAAAAGCTTGTGATATTACTTGTTGTTTTGATGCTTTTGGCGTCAGCCTGCGCATCGGTAGGCTCTGAAATGGCAAGGTCAGAAGAAGTAGTACCATCAACAGATGTAGTACCAGAGGGAGATCTTGTCTATGAGGCTTTCTACTGTGATAACACAGAATGTCAGCCTCGAAGTGGGAGGTTCATCACCAAGCAGATTAATGGGCATGGTGAAGTTGGATGTCCAGCATGGTTGGACATCACAGTAGGTACGCAAGCCTCTGCGTACAGAAGGCAACCGGCGATGCCTATCGTACAACAATTCTTTGTTGACAGCGATTCTTGTGTTGTCAGAATTGCTGAAGACGATGAGTATATAACTTCTCAGGAGTTGTGGTTGAAGCTGATGGTATTTGCAATTGGCGCCGTAATTACAATCATTTGTGCATTTGAAATTTTGAGATCGGAAGACTCCCTGTTATTGTATGTATTCACAATTGTTGGAATGCTAATCATGATTGGGAGTTTGTTAATTTAATTAATGTATGCGTGAAGACTCTCTGAGGTTTACCTCGAGAGTCTTTTTTTTGTATCCCAAGGTATGTCCTCAGATTTCTGCCTTAGTCAATCAAAGCATAAAATTACAAATTATTTGCTTTGATTCAATTTCTTCTGAACCATCAAATAGATTCTTGCCTCACTCCAATCTTTGTTAAATCCGTACATTTGTTCAAATTTTTCGATTCTAGTAATAAGTTGATCGACTTGTTCTGGTTGCAAATTTGGAAAAGCGTTCTGTATTTTTTCTTGTGTAACGAAGGCAACTACAATGTCCCCGACAGCATCTTCAAGAGGGTTTTCCCATCCATTCTTAATAGCTCGAATACCAGCGAGAGCAATATTTCTTGTTGTTCTCAATTGCTCTGTGCTGCGATACCGTTGCATAGAACTTTCAAGTGTAGCAACAAATTCTTCGTACTTGGCAAGATCTTGTCCAGTAGATAATGCCTCAAGTTGAAGTTGTAATGATTCAGTCATATGATTATTATAGTACCATTTTTTAAAGATATTACGGCTGGTTAAAAAAACAAACAAGATTAATTATCACTCTCTTGTGGTATGCTTTTTTTACAAACTATTTTCATTTTAGAAAGATGTGAATATGTCAGAAAGAATTGGATTTATGGTTGAAATGAGAATCAAGAGCTATGTTGCCTTGTTTGAAGAGTTTGTAGTTATTAGAAATCAGTTATTAGAAACGACTGTCGAGGATCATAGATTGAAAATGACTCGCTCTCTAGAGACTAAAAAACTAGAACTTGCAAAAATTTTTCAAGAAATAGTTGAAAAGATGGGGGGCGACTCTGATACAGCAAGATCTCTCCTTCAAGAAAGAGTTAGTTATTTGGGAAATTTGCAGTTACTTGATGAGGCTCTCCCGGCAGCAGGCCAGAAAGAACGTGCTGCTCTGGTAGATGGAGCACTCTATGATCTGCTTGTGCAACAAATTGCGTATCTAGTGAGAGAGCATGTTGGTTCATTTACTATTGGCGATTTGCCACTTGAAATTGTGCAGAAGCTGGAAGAGTTGTTGAGTATGACTGGCACACAATTATTTAAAGACTATCCTGAACTAACCACTAAAATATCCGAAGGCATTGGGCGTGATATTAGTAATTGGGAACTACAATTTTCCTCAGGATTTGCAGGAACGATACCACTTGTTGATATCAAGAGGTTGCATGCCTTGTTGCGTATTAGAAACTTGATTAACTAATAAATACTTTATATGGTTGAAGGAATGCGGTCATTTTTTACTTTTGGCAGAAAAGGCACAAAAAAGACTGGTGTGGATGCTTCATTTTATGAAGAAAAGACAGATAGGGGCAGGTGTTTTGCTCAGTTGGAGCATCAATTAGATATACTACAAAACTTTGGTTTCAAATTGGTTAATAAAGAAGTTAGCCAAAAAAATGTCTTTCCAGAGGAACTGCGAGATGGTTTGCTCAATTACTTAAAAAATAAACAAAATCCAATTGTTCTGGATGCTCCTTGTGGACTTGCAAAAATAGGTTTTGATCTCGTTGGCCAACACAGCGAGCTGCAGTATATTGGTATTGATTTAAACCCTCCTGAAAATAGTGATGAGCAGGACAGAATTGAATTAAGAGAGCAAGACCTGGATACTGATTTTGATATAGGTGTGTCAGCTGAATTAGCACTGTCATTATATGGTATTCGATATTTTGATGATCCAATTGCTTTTGTAAACCGGCTCATTGCAAATTCATCTCAAGATTCATTCGTAATTATTAATGGGGTGAAGCCAATTAGTAAAACTCTTGAGAATGGAGAGACATGCAATTTTTTTGCATCACAAACTTCAGTGCCATCTGAGAAAGTGTTGATTTATTATAGTGATGATTGGGTAATCTTGCATGTTAAAGATCCATCATTTAGTTTTGAAGCACAAATTAATGCTGCAAATTCAATAACACGTTCTAATAACCCAGAGCATATGTGGTCGGATGTTGTCTTTAAATATAAATGAAACTTGATTCTCCAATTGCACTTCTAGAGAAGTGCAATTGGGAAAATATAGTCCCATAACATTGACTTTTCTTGTACTTTCAGGTATATTATATTCATCAAAATTGAAACTATGTTTGGTATTCATTTTGAGCACATTAATACTGTATGGAAAGATTCAGTCTCACTATATACATGGATAGCTCTTTAAACATTAGTTACTAGCTTCTAAAGAGCTGTTCATTTGGATAGTTGAGCATTATGCTTGCTCATTCTCAATCATGAGGAGAATTGACAAATGCGACTAAAAAATCTTAATGTTATTGCTGGCATGGCAATGCAGGCTGCTGCATCCGGAAGTTTTGCCTTTTTGGGTTTTTTTACAATATGCCCAGACCAGCAGTTCACAACTGCTGGTATTTATCTAATCTTTATGTTTGGCTGGGTGGTGTTGCAGGAAACACTTCCCAAAGTACTGATCGGAATGTATCTCCAAGCTACAATAGCAGCAATTGCTGCCTATTTAGGCTTGATTAGTTTAAGTGCGTTTAACCAGTTGATTTTTGTTGGTCTGTATTGTGCAATTATTCTTCTCATCCTGCAACTGCGCAAAATCCGCGCGGCAAGAGAGGAGTATTTTTCGCATTTTCCTGCGTAGACTCTGATGCAGCAGGTTGTATTCCATCATTTCCGTACGATCACTTTTTATAAAAAGGAGAAAAATGAGCTTGTTGTTGCCGTCTGTTCCAGCAGCCCTTTTTTTATCGTGTTTTCCAGCTGTGTTTGGCACAGTGGGGATGATGTTTGCATTCATTTTGATATTCAGCATCCCGTATGCCAGAGCGCGGAAAAAGATTGTTTTAACTTTGAAGAATCAGTTTTTGACGGAGGAAGTGATTGAGCAAGAATTTGCTCGTCGTCACCCGCTGATGTATAACATGAGAATCTATTCTTCTGTTATCATGATCGGGATGATGATTGTGATTTACATCATATCGTTTGCGATAATTTTGACCATTGGAGCAAACATTCGCTTTTAATGTGTGGCTAGGTGGGAGCCAGGACAACTGTCCGAATCCCACCTTTTTTCTAAACAAATAATTCAGCCTCTGATATAATCCACTTTTTGAGTCAAAGTCTAATTATCTTGCGTGGCGCATTAGGTAGTGGCAAATCCGCTATTGCTGAATCAGCACGCGAGTATGATTCTAAAATTGCTTGGCTCTCAATTGATAACGTTAAGCGTATATTTTCAAATCTTCAGACTAGTTTTTAAAGATAACAAAATTATTAGTACTTCTTACTATCCAGAAACCGGACTGGCTGATTTCCAAAAAAGTTTTGCAGGAAAAGTATTAACAATCGAGTTTGAACTAAACGGTCAACGCTTTGTGGCAATAAATGCAGGTGATGAGTTTTCATTTACTGAAGCCGTATCTTTTGCAGTTATGTGTAAAGACCAACAGGAGATTGATTGCTATTGGAGCAAACTTTCTGCAGTTCCTAGTTTCGAGCAACGCGGGTGGTGTAAGGATAAGTACGGAATGAGCTGGCAGATAGTTCCAGAGAATGTCGAAGCGTTGATGAAAAAACCTGGTGCTTTTCAAGTGATGATGGGGCAAAAGAAAATTATTCTTAGTCAGTATTAGTTTAAAAGCTTTTCAATGCTTATCTTCTAAAAAGTAAGCATATTTCCACTTTTTGTTTTATCTACCAGAGTGCTACTATGTACTTTATGCCAAAAGAAAAATGGCGAATATAAAATTATGTACGAGCAACCAATCGTTGGCGAAAATTCAAAAAAAGCAGAAAAAATGCTCCCGTCAGAATTGGTTGCAATTGATGCTTTAAGGTTTGATGCTAAACATGTCCCAGCAACGGTTGCAGATAAGCGGATTATTTCAGAGCCTGAAAAAACCCACTATAGAGTTGAGGTAGCAGGTCAATACCATCACTTCGTGGAAAGTGCTATACAAGCTTATCAAAAGTCAGACAGTCATTTTGAAGAAAGACTTAGCATGGCTGAGGCCAGTTATGGTGATCGTTCAGCAGAACTGTATCAGGCGCTTCTTGCCGATGCTTTGCTAGATAGTCAAGATACTGAAAGTAAAGCAAAAAGGTTAAAAGCACTTGGATTTTCGCTTTTAAAACATGGATATACCGAGCAAGGTAAGCGAATAATTGAGTACTATTTAGATGTAAATCATCAGTCGCTTAGTTCAGAGGAGTTGGGTAGTTTAGCGCAAAAGCTGGTTGAGTATGACATGCAAGCGGCGATCTCAAAAATTATAGATATTGTTGAAGACAGAGTTGCTAATCGAAGCAATTTATTGGATGTGCTTATAAAAGCATATAGGACCTTTGGATCATTTAGTGATACAGCGATTCAGGATTTAAGAGAACATTTTGATGGTCATGAGTTAAACACGAATTCAATGCATACCTTTGTCTTGCATCTTGCAAAAAATGGGGGTTTTAAAGCTGCAAGGGGTAAGGAGAGTATAGCTTTAAACAAACCTTTGGGAGATCAATATGAAACAAGATACTATGAAAATAGAGCAAACTTAGCACAGGTAGCTGCTAAATTTAGCGGTTTAGCAAAGCTGTTAGATACACAGTCAGATTTGCATAGGCGTTCATATGAACTTG
This sequence comes from uncultured Pseudomonadales bacterium, assembly GCA_964556485.1. Classification (GTDB taxonomy): domain Bacteria; phylum Patescibacteriota; class Microgenomatia; order UBA1400; family PJMF01; genus CG1-02-43-31. The sequence continues at coordinate 35,719 of CAZKVV010000007.1, forward strand.
CTGATGCATTATTTAGAGATTCAGCTGCAGCTGCTCATAGTATGTATGGAAAGAAGCTTGAAGAATGGTCTAGAGAATTTGAAATTCCAGTTAATCAGCAAGAAGATGGTGCTATTAGCCGTTTTGTTAGAGAATTGGAATACAGTCCTCGGGCCTATAATGATTTTGCTTACTCGAGTGATTTAAGAAGTGATGTTATCAAAGTTGCTAATTATTTAGCAATTGATCAGTATTTTTTTGAGCAAGCAGTTGATTTGCTTGATAAGCAAGAAGGATGTTTTGAAGTTGTTCGCGTGTTTGAAAATATTGCCCAGGAACAGCGCGATGTACTCTCACCAGAGCACATAGCCCGCTTGCTTGAGGTATGGAATAGATCTTTACTGCAAGCATGTGATGATCTGAAGTCTGTTGATTTTATCGAGGATCATACGTATGCGTCAGGAGTGTCTCGTCAGCGTACGTTTACATATGACAATGGTATCAGGCCAGAAAAGAGTACGGATGTACACTTCTATCAAGTGCAAAGATTGGCAATGGCAAAAATGCTCTTGGCCTCAGAAGATGCGGCTCAACGGCAAGCAGGATGTGAGATACTCGAATCAATTCCAGCGAATGAAACACATTTTTTTAATCCACATTCGTTTGTTAGTCCCATTGACTCATTTTTTTCAAAGCCAAATGGCCAATTTGTTCATACAATCCATCAGTTTGATCAAAGAGAGTTTAAGATACATGCTTTGGTTGAAGGAGCAAAGTTAGATTCTGACAATTCTGTTATCTGGTTAGAACAAGCTTTAGAGTTGCTGGGTCAAATCGATAGTATTCCTGACACTTCAGAAAAGTTCTATCGGTTTGAGAATATGTTGTCTAGGTACTACGATGTGTTTGATTGTTTACTAGAACAAGGTAGGCTGGACGAAGCTGCTACTTTGTATAGGAAAATGCAAAAAATGGCATCTAGTGCTGTTTTGATTTGGACTAATAAAGTTAATTTGATTGAGTCCTTACCTCAAAAAGACCAAATGAATTTGCCACGTCTCGCAAGCTTGTTTGCCACTAACCAAAATTTGAAGACTGCTCGTTTTTGGGAGCAAGATATATATTCCAGATCTCGAGCAAAATTGTCTTCCGCACTCGCAACTCATGGAGAATTTGATGAGGCGCTAGCAATTGCTCAAGACCTATCTGCTTCATTTGATACAGAAGTCGCAGGAAGACGAGATCGTTTTGATGTACGGTCAATGGCAATTTCTGCCAGACAATTTGCGGATAGTGCAGGTCTTGAAGACTATGGATTGGCTTGTTTCGAGATGACTATTTCTAAGCTCTCGCTCACTAGAGGATATGATGCTGTGTTTCAGAATGATTTACAATTATTATTTGAAAATATTGATCAATCGAAGTTAAGCCTCGAGGCTCGAGATACATTATTAAGCCAACTTCTCCAACAGATGTCTCCAGGGAAAAATATTGAGTGGGGGGAAATGCAAAATAGTATTCCTTCATTGCTATTAGTGGCCAAAGCTATTTCAGAATCTGGAAAATATCCCAAAGCCGACTTAGAGGCTATCAAAGTTATTCATAGCGTAGCAATGGAGGCTTCATACACAAGGGATGGCGATATGAGCAATGCTGCAAAACTGCATGCATTACAAAATTTGTATGGATTTATAAGTGAAAACTACCCCGAAATTTTTGTTTTTGGGGATGCATTAGCAGGAGTATCTGATGATAGTGAATACAGATCATTTCTGTTACGACTACATCCAGAATTATCAGAAAAAATCTTTGCTGGTAGTTTAGTTGAAGATGGTTTTTTTAATTTAGAGAAAATCAAAAACGGTCTCTATGACAGAGCTGAATTGTACAAGTTGTTAGAAATTGAGATCAATCAAATGGTAGCATCGCCACAACTTGCGCATGAGAGAGGCGAACATGTGATGCAAGTGTATCAACTTGCGATCCAACAAGATTTAGTTAGTTTTCGTAATCAAAAAGATAGATATTACAAAACCACTCTTGCTGATTTGTATCAAATTAGAGGAATTGAATTTCTGAGAGCAACATTTGAACAAGCAAGTTTTATTGAGCAAGAAGTGAATGAATTTGATTTTAGAGCGATCCGATTATTGCTGCATGCGCAAGACACAGAAGAGGCGATCGGGAAAAAACCTTTATACATGCACATTCTTGGCGCTGCTGAAAGAACAATTGAAGTTCAAAAAATGGCATTTGAAGGTTTAATTAAAGCGAACGTATTTAGTGAATATCTAACTAATTTTTATGAAGAAAGTGTTTTGAGCTTGGAGGAGGAAGACCAAAGACTATTCTTTGTATTAATTAAAGGCCTGCTTTCACACAAAACTACCATGCCTTCTGACGAAATTTTAGTTCAATTGCTGGAGTACACGTCAAATGCTGATGATTTCTTAACAACTTATTATGAGGCGCATGAAAAACAATTAATTCCAAAAAAGCATCCAGGAGTGGATAATGGATCTCGACTGGGTATCTATTTTAATGGTTCAAAAAATGAGTACCTGGAAAGGAGAGAGAAAATTGCACAACTCCAGGAATCATGGATTCCCAGTTTATACAGCTTTGATGATTTAGTTATAGTGTATGATCTGCAATTTTGTTCTGAGTTGAGTTTTGTTAAATTCATTGAGACAATTCGAGAGATATATCTATTTGACTCCTTTGATGTTACTGGACCAACTGATCACAAGTTCACCCGTACTGCTCAGCAAGTTATGAATATTGTTCAAAGAGTTGTTCCACATTGCAACTACAGCCAAGCTGAATTGGATAAAATTGAATACATTTTTGAAGAAAATAAAAATACATTCCGTGATTCAGCAGCAGTATTGGCGATACCGAGTGATAGAGGAGATATTAGTTACAGAGAATTAATTGATCAAGTTTTTCCAACCTTAGAGCTTACTGCCTCCCAAGAGGACGACCTTATTGAATTGCTTAACCTTAATAATGATGACTCACTCTCAGAACTGATATACAGAACTTTTGGACCTGCAAGCCTTACTGAAGAACAAAAAAAAGCACTCAATAATGCACTAAACATAGCCAAAGCTACTCACATTGAGCAGATGGATAAAACTACCCAAATTCGTGTTGAAACTCCACCTGTTTTTGATGAAATGCCAGAGGTTGTCCAATTTGCGCTCAAACGATTTTTTATCCAACTTCCATATGGTGAGCGTCAAGCAGTGATGGGAGAGTTGGATGCTTCAAGTGAAGGAATGACTCCCCAAGTTGCAATACGAAGATTGTTTGAAGTTACGGGGAGTGAGAAAATTGGACAGTTTTTGAGTACGAGACGAGATTTAATTCCTGAAGACTATCGTCAAGAACTTGAAAGATTTCAGGAGGATGTGGAGCCAAGCGCCTTTGATGAAGTTAAATCGACAATTGAAACTGAACTAGGACAAAATTTGGATACTGTTTTTTTGGAGTTTAGTACGAAACCCATTAATGTCGGAACTGTGGGTGAAGTGTATGAGGCTCGGTTAGCCAACGGCGAGAGGGTTGCAGTAAAAGTGATTACACCTTCAAAGCGGCGGATGATTAATCTGATGCTGAAAAGATTAGAAAAAGTTTGTAGAGATATGGAACAAAATAAGTCTCGATTTCCGGGTGCATATGATCCAATGGCAATGTTCAATGAGTTTAAAAGAACTATGAATATTGAAACAGATTTTAGACTTGAGCATAGAAGTGCTGAGAGTATACGACAACACTTGTCTAAGGGAGTGACAATTCCACAGTATTATCCTGAAATGGTTACTGAAAGCGTCTTAGTGCAGTCCTTTGTAGAAGGAGTACATATTGATTTGATAGATAAACCCAAAATTAAGATGAAGGCTTTAGACAAACTGGGCGCGATGTTCTTTGATCAGTTATTAGAAACTGGAGAATTTCATGATGACTTACATCCTGGTAATGTTAGAATTATTCCTCGGAATGGTGATGTAGAGGTGCTCGATTTTGGCAGAGTTGGAAAACTCACGGATAAGGAAAAAAAATTACTGTTACCGCTCATAATGGCTCTGCGAAATGGCCAAGCTGATACATTTGTGCAGTCGATTGAGACTGTAAGTACACCAGCTTCAAACTTTAATAAAATTGGTCTAGTCAAAGCCGTTCAAAATGTGATTACTGATGGAGATGGCAACATGTCAGTGATGATCAGCCAACTGTTTTTGGAGTGCGGGAAACATGGATTAGAGGTTAATTCTTCTTACTTACAAGTTTTGAAAGCAGTAATGACTTTTGAGGGCACTGCCAGACAATTAGATCCAAACTTTGATTTTGAAAAATTTATATTTAAATTAGGAAGAAGCAGAATTACCAGGAAGATCGGGAGTATGTGGGGGCGGTAAGACTGATTACTCGATTTTAGAAATACAGAATTATGAACAAGCATTTAGTTTATTAGCGGTGATCTTAACTTTTCTTGCCTATGTTCCCTACTATAAGGATATATTAAGCGGCAAAACACAACCACATGTATATAGCTGGTCACTCTGGGGATTATTGACCGTGTTACTTGTTGCTTTGCAAATAAAGGGTGGAGCCGGTTCAGCAATCTGGGTTACAGCAGCAGCGGGGTTATTATGTATTGGTGTTGTAGTTTTAGGCCTCAGAAATGGTAAGAAAGATATAACCACTTCTGATACGATTGTTGCGGTTTTATCATTGATTGCGATAGGCTTTTGGTTGCTTGCAGATCAGCCAATTGTATCTCTACTTCTAGTGATAATTGCAGATATGTTAGCATTTATCCCCACAGTTAGAAAATCATGGTTTAAGCCTCATTCAGAGACCTTATCTTTATATGTGACAAATACACTCAGATTTTTCTTAGCTCTTTTAGCAGTCGAAACGTACACTTTTTTGTCAGCATCATGGATTATAGTTTGGGCGTTGGGCAATGGATTATTTTCATTGATGCTTGTTGTAAGACGTAAACATTTACAGCAATAAACCATCTTTTTTTTGCACTTCATTGCTATAATGGCAAAATATGAATATAGATACCTATTATCAAAAAATCAAACAAGAAGAAAAGAGAAATGATGCTTTTTTGCATTTAACTGCAAATGAAGCTCTGATGTCTGACGCTGCTCGGATGTTTATGAGTTCAAAAATTGGTGAGAGATATTATATGGGAGCTGGTGAGGATTCTAAGATAGATTTAGGTCCATTTACAACATTAGGGTTTCCCGGAGTTGCTTATCTGATTGAAGCAGCCGAAGTTGCGGCAAAAGAAATGTTAGGTGCAAGCATAGTTAATCTCAATTGTCTTTCTGGTGTGCATGCAATGATGTGTGCAATTTTATCAACGACTGAACCCCAAGATACTGTGATGACTGTACATCATGATCATGGCGGTCACTTTGCAACAAAAGGGATTATTGATAGCGTAGGCAGAAAGCATGTTTTTGCAGAATTTAATTTTGAGACACTTTCTTTTGATGTCGAGAAGTCAGCAAAAATATTTAAGGAATCTGGTGCAACTGCGTTTTACATGGATGTTTCATATTATCTAAATCCACATAACTTGAGAGAAATTAGAGAAGCACTTGGTGAGGATGCAATTATTATTTATGATGCAAGTCACACTATGGGTTTGATCATGGGGCAAACATTTCAAAATCCATTTGCTGAAGGCGCGGATGTTATTTGTGCAAACACACACAAAACTTTGCCTGGTCCTCATAAAGGCATGATTGCATTTAAAGATTCAAAATTGGGTGAAAAAGCAAACCATATTATTAATAGTTGTTTGTTTTCGACTCCACACATGCATCATCTGATTGCACTTGCTACAACAATTTTAGAAATGAAGGAATATGGGCAGGAATATGCACAACAAATCATTTCAAATAGCAATGCACTCGCAGAAGCATTAGAGCGACGTGGATATCTGTTACGAAAAGCAAACACTGGTAGATACTCAGAAAACCACCAAGCACATGTATTGACGCAAGAAGTTGGTGAATATAAAAAACTGTATGATCAATTATTTAACAACTCAATTGCAGTTAATTTTGACAATTTGTTTGATACCGGCATTTTTATTCGTTTAGGCACGCAAGAAGTTACTCGCAGAGGCATGAAACAGGCTGAAATGGAACAAATTGCCGATTTTATTGACAGATCATTCAAAGGGCAAAACATTCAGCAGGAAGTCACCGCATTTGTTAATTTATTTCAAAAAGTTAACTATTCGTTTGACTGAATATAGATACAAGCATGAGATGCCTTTATAAATCAGCATTCACGTATTAGAACATACTTTTTGTCCTATAATAATTGACAACAAACACATTGTTTGATATACTATACCCCTATAAGTAGTACCAATGTTAAGAACCACTGTTACAGTGGATTACTTGATTTTGTGTAGTATTTGAGCACATTAATTTTGTACGGAAAATTAGTATCTCCTAAGTAAATGGGTAGCTTTTTAAACATTAGTTCTTAGTGTCTAGAGAGCTATTCATTCAGATAGTGAGCGCAGGCTCATTTATTTTCAAGCAAGGAGATATGTCCATGAGAAAAAGTAAGCAATGGATTTTTGTTGGGATGGGGACGCAGGCATTTATTACAGCCTCGTTGACAGCTTTAGGTTTGATAAACCTAACTGCCCTCCATCAAACTATTGTTGCAGTATTGATCGTGCATATAATAATTGGCATGATTATTGTCGATGCAGAATCACCAATGACGTGGATTGGGATGTATTTCCAAACAGCGTTATCTGCGATTACTGCACATTTCGGGCTGGTTGAGCTAAATGTCATCAACCAAGTCATTTTTATAGGGTTGTACGCTGCAATAATCTTGCTCATCAGATTGTTGCAGAGGATCAAAAAGAGAAAGAGGTTGGGAAAACAGTAGTTCCTCTTTAAGTTTTCGTCAAAATTAATTTTTATCGCCTGAATGAAGTACAGATCAGTATTTCATTCAGGCATTTTTTTGTTTCAGTTTGCACAATAAGGCATGAGTCTTTTGTTACAAGAACGTGATAAAATGACACTAATTGCGTTGTTTTTTGACTATCATTGCAAGTATGAAAAGAATTCAAAATTGGCTTTTTAGTAAAAAATCACAAGCATTTACCGAAACGCCACAACCTGGTGGAGTAGGTGAAGATTATTTTCATCGAATGATGTCCCCTGAAGCTGCGCTTCTTGCGCGCCCTTATGATCGTGAAGAAATTGTTCAAATAAAATCATTACTTGCAGAATTGCCTAATTGTGCTCAGATGAACTTTGTTGTGGTTGGAGCAGGTCAACTGTGGTACATGCCCACCACGTTTAAAAAGGTGGCACACTATATTGCTATCGAGCCGCTGGGAAAACTTTTTGTAACCAAGCAATTTCGATTTCTCATTAAGCAATTTGATACTATTACGCTGTTAGAAAAGAAATTTCAGGATGTAGAACCTTTAGATATCCCCGAAGGAAGCTCAGTCTACGCATTTATTTTTAATATTCTTGCTTACATTGACCATCCAATCAAAAATATCAATCGCTTACTCAAAAAGGGTGATGTTTTGTTCATAACTTCATGGAGTAACAGAGATGAGGCAAAGAAGGTCCGTCGTAAGTATTTTAATTACCTCAATCAATTTGAAGATGAGGTGGTCATTGATCCAGAAAAAACCATTGGTTTGTGTCATTTAGAACTGTTTCCATTCGACAAACTAACACATTATCAGTCACATAAGTTACTACATGGTGTGATCACTGACACCTTAATTATTTATACGTAGGTAAGAATCGCTATGCGCTATTTACTCCATGATGTGTTTTTAAAATCTGCAAAAGATCTGAGCGAGAGTGTTGCTATTCATCAGGAGAATTACGGAGATATTACATATAATCAGCTGCACTTATTAGCAAATCAGTACGCTCATTTTTTTAAGTCTAGAAAAAGCTCCATAACTAGCCAGCCATTTGTTGGGATTCTTTCTCCAGTGCATCATCAAAGCATTGCAGCAGTATTGGGTACACTGTTTATTGGTGCAACGTATGTGCCTTTAGATGAATACTCCCCAGATGATAGGTTGGGACTAATTTTAGACAACACGCAACTTGAAACACTTGTTATCGATTCACATTGGTTGTCACAGCATCAAGAGCTACTTCAACACCCCAATCTCAAGACAATAATTGTCATGGATGAGCACTTTATTCCACAAAATGATCACACATTTTCATTACAAACAATTGTCAATGCCCCAACCGATGAACTTCCAATGCTTAATCAAGTTTGTGATGATTTGGCTTACATTCTGCATAGTTCAGGATCTACTGGAGTGCCTAAAGGAATTATGCTGTCTCACAGGAATGCTAGAACATTTGTTGACTGGATGCAGACTGAATTTAAACTCACATCTGAAGATGTTGTGATGTCTCGAGCACCTTTTAAATTTGATTTGTCCGTGTTTGATATCTTTAACACGTTCAATGCCGGTGCAAAACTGGTATGTTTTGATTGGAGCTCAGAGCGTGAGAGCGAACAGAAGCATTCTGATTACGTTAAGCTAATGGCTGATCAAAAAGCGTCCATCATCTATACAACTCCTTCAACTTTCATAGTGATGATGAACAGAGGCAATTTGGCGGGTGCTGGAGTACCACTAAGAGAAGTAATGTATGCAGGGGAACCCTTCCCAGTGCCTCAGCTTATGAAGCTCATAGAGGCATTACCAAACACTCGAATTGCAAACATATATGGTCCAACTGAAACAAACATTATTACTTACTGGTGGGTGGATGATTTAACTGCTGAAGATGCGGATGTGCCACTGGGGTATGTTGTGGAAGATACCGACATCATGGTTGTGGCCGAAGACGGTTCCCACATTTGTCAGCCAGATGAGCTGGGTGAACTTTGGTGCCGAGGTGGTACAGTTACCCTTGGGTATCTGGGAATGGAAGAAAAAACAAAAGAATGTTTAGTTAGAAGTCCGTTCCATAAGTACCCGGCATATTATTGGAGAACGGGTGACTTTGGGTATAGAGATGCTGAAAATTTGCTTCACTATCGTGGTAGGAAAGATCACATGGTGAAAGTAAAAGGGTTTCGAATTGAAATTGGTGAAATTGAAGCAGCGCTTGCCAAGCACGAGGCTCTCGATGAGTTTTGCGTGGTAGCAGTTCCTGACGAAAAATATGGAAACCGCTTATACTGTTACTATTCGGTATTAGCAGAAAAACACGCAGATGAAGAAGATCTTAGGGCATTTCTCTCCACAAAGCTGCCAGATTACATGGTCCCGTATAGCTTCACTCAAAAAGCGGTGATGCCAAAAACATCATCAGGTAAGGTTGATAGAGTATTACTAGCTACAGAACACAAGGGATAAATTATGCCAGTGGAAACGGTTTCCCCAACAGAGGATATAGGCAATCAATCACGTGCTGAAAGAGTTAGCATGAGCGCATATAAGGAGCTGCTAGAACTTGTTCATTCTAGTCAGGTGGAAATTGTTCATATCCTGTCGACTCCGAGAAGCAGCTCAACAGCGCTAGAACGAGCGCTTTTTCAAAGTGATGATGTTCATCTTCAAATTAACGACGCCTGGGCAAACCACGACTCAGATAGCAGAGAGCAAGCGACCTACCAACAAATATTGTTTGAAATTAAGGAAGAACTGAAAGAGAAAGAAAAGATAAAAGTAATTGTCAAAAGTGTTGCAGATTATATTCCTCCAGGAGAGTCTTTTGAACGTATGTGTGAGCTTTCATCTCATACGATTGTTTTAACTCGCAATCCTTTATTACAGATGGAATCAATGATGAGGATTATGGGTGAAAGTATTGAGTCAGATAGAATATTAGTTGGCGGGTTGACAATGAACGAGTATTCCCAGTCTTTAGGATATGACAATTGGCAAGACATGAGAACGAAGGTTAATCAGACAAAATCATATTATAAATATGAACCAATATACTCTGCTTTTTTTCCTATCGAACAAGAAATTCACAAAAGCGCTGTCATGAGATTGCCAATTCTTCATAATCTTCAAGAATCAGTCATAAATACGATTGGCTACGGCACCAAAGACGATTACGCTTCATCACATGGTTTTGTGGATTGGCAGCATTTCCTGGACTCAATCGACAGAAATCCTGATAGCATCAACGATCATGGCGAGTTAATCAGAGCAATTTTTCTTTGTCGTATAACTGGTTGGGATGCAATGTTGCAGCATGTAGTGCAATTAGAAAATTCAAACTATCACCACACTGTTATCGACAGCACAATGTTTCGAGCAAAACCAGAATACTATCTAGAACAACTTGCCCGTAGAGCAGGACTCGCATACGGAGAATCGGTAGTTAATTGGAGTGTTAGTCATAAACAATTTAATCCTGGCGATGATGAGGGTGTGTCGTATTACCAAAAGGTTATCGAAAGCAGTGGAGTTCAACCTCCAAACGAAGTTCCTATGGTTCTGAATCATTTTCCCACATTCATTCAGAATCATTTGTCTGAGAATGGTGGAGCTTTTTCAACTTACCTCAAACTGCTTGAGAAGCATATTCACGAGTTTGGAGAAGAACAAACTCGTGATTTAATGAAGGTAGTTATTGATGGCGTAAGTTTGCAAGATATTGATCCAGTATTTGTGTATGCTATGTTGAAAGTTATGAATATGGGTGATGCTTCGCAATTCAAGGAAAAATATCCTCAGTATAGAGAAGAATTCAACCTAATCGATAGATTGGAGGAAAAAAACAATGAATAATGTAATCGATGATTTTACAACCAACAATCTGAGCGACACACGCAAAGTGATTGCTGATTTTTGTGAACAGAGTCCTATGTTTGGTGTGGTTGCAACCAAAGTAGACAAACGACATTTAGAATTGGCTGATGGTCATTGGCTTGGTGATTTTGGTACTCAGGATTACCTCAGCCTTGACTTTGAACCAGAAGTTATTGATGCCGTTATTGAGGCTACAAAAAAGTACGGCACAGTAGTTGCCTGGTGCAGACTTGTGGCTACAGTCGATGTATTTACCGAGGCAGAGAAAGAGGTGGCAGAGTTAGTCGGTGCCGAGGCTGCAAATATTTTTGCTTCAACGACACTGCTTAATCATGGGGTCATCCCTGCATTACTTGGAAAAGATGGAGTGATGTTTTTAGATAAAGCAGGACACGCAACGCTGTATGAAGGTGCAAAAATTGCTCGCGATAGTGGCGCCACATTGGTGAGTTTTCCAAAAAATGATTTTGCAGAACTAGAGAGACTACTGCAAGAACATCAAAACAATCCTAAAAAAATTATCGTTACAGATGGTGTCTATAGTATGACGGGAGAGTATGCCAACTTACCTGAATTGGATAAGTTGGCAAAGAAATATGATGCATTGCTCTATGTAGATGATGCTCATGGATTTGGTGTTGTGGGTGAAAACCCTTCAGCTGAATTTCCCTACGGTCATAAAGGCAATGGACTTGTGAAGTATTTTGGATTGAACTATGACAACATTTTGTATGTTGGTTGTTTTTCCAAAGCGTATGGTTCATATGGTGCTTTTATTGCATCAAGCAAACCAATTCAAGAATTTTTACTTTCTCAAGCGACACCGCACGATCTAGGTGGACATGGGCCGGCATCTTCTATGGCTGCAGTTTTGGCAGGATTTAAGATCAATCGCGATCGAGGTGACATGATTAGAAAAAGACTGTATGAGCTGACAATGCAAACAAAGCAAGGTCTAAGTGATATGGGATTCAGCATTCAAGGCGGGACCGATTTTCCAATCATCAATATCTTACTTGGTAGTAGCGAACACATGATTGAACTATCAAAAATTCTTTTTCAAAATCATGTTCTGCTAACATTAGCACCTTTTCCCATGGTGAGAAAAGGCGAAGAATCACTTCGAATCACTGTGACGCCAACTAACACTGAGGAAGAAATCCAAGCGTTACTACAAGGATTTAAAGAAGTTAAAGAGTATCTAATGAATCATGGAGCGTGGGTAAGTTAATACGCGGGAGGATCGAGTGTGAATGCAGTTCAAAAAATAATTGAGGTTAATTTGCGCGAGAATCGACGATCGTTGATTCGTGACATGTTTAAAACCATGAAGCAGTACAACGTTACGGCTCAAGCTATTGACGGTCGAAGAATTAAGACGAGTGATGATCATTGGGTAATCGACTTCGCTTCCTGCAATTATTTAGGTTTAGATCTTGATGATGAAATGGACATCACTGTGCATGACAACATTAAGCGTTGGGGCGTGCATCCAAGCTGGTGTAGGTTAGTTGCAAGTCCACAAATTTACAACGATGTCGAAGAAAAACTAGCTAGTTTAATTGGAACAGAAACCACTTTGATTTTGCCAACGGTTACGCTGATATCAATTGGAGTCATCCCAGCGTTGGTTGGTAAATCTGGTGTAATGTTCCTTGATAAATCAGCTCATGAAACCATGTACGAGGCTGCCAAAATTGCTAGAGATAGTGGTGGGAGTTTGGAAAGTTTTGCCCAAGATGATTTTGCCACTTTGGAAACATTGCTAGAGAAACACAAGGACAATCCTCGAAAAATAATTCTTATTGATGGAGTGTATAGCATGACTGGCGACTACGCAGACTTACCCAAAATCGTAGAGATTGCCAAACGGTATGATGCGATTATTTATCTTGATGATGCTCATGGATTTGGAGTTGTTGGAGAACATCCAGATGCAACTTCACCAGTCGGACACAAAGGTAATGGTATTGTGAAATACTACGACTTGTCATACGACAACATCCTGTATGTGGGTGGATGCTCAAAAGCTTATTCATCTTTAGCAGCATTCGTCGGCTGTTCGAACGAAATGAAAACATTTTTGCAAGCATTTGCTACTCCCTACGATTTATCAGGTCCTTGTCCAACCGCTTCCTTGGCAACCTTATATAAGGGGCTAGAGATCAACGAGGAACGTGGTGAAGAGATGAGAAAGCAACTTTTGTCTGTCACTAATAAGACCATTTATGGTTTGAGAGAGCTTGGGTTCAAGGTACTCAACAAGACAGGTTTTCCTATTGTGTCTGCACATATTGGAAATACAGAAGATTTAATAGAAACGGCAAACATCCTTTTTGATGAGGGAATTCTTGTGACAGTTGCCCCACATCCTATGGTTAAGGAAGGGGAAGAGTGTCATCGGATTACTTTGACTTCAGCAAATACTGATGCAGAAGTTGATCAATTACTTGCTGCGTTCGCAAAAGTTAGAGAATATCTCAAACAGGGAGACGGCTAGCCATATTCTCAATTAATCCCATAACATTGCAATTTTCTCAAAATAGTTTATAATCACTGGATAGAATTTTTGATAAAGTGTGTTGCGCCAAGTGGTGCTTTTCACGCTATCATCAAGATATTATCTACATTAACAATTTAATAGTTTATTTTTCTTGGTTTTGATCTCAGTTTTTTGGTTTCTTCTTTAGAAGCTGAAACTGAAAACAAAACTATCAACAAATGGAGAGAAAATGAGAAAGAGATCGGCTTTACTTGTTTTGATTTTCATCCTTCTTGTACCTTCAGCACTGTATTCTTCGTGGTACTTTGTATCGCGAGAAGAAAAGGCGGTGCTAACAGCAACGCCTATGATTACTACAAGATTCCAAGAGGCAACTGTGACACCTGAACCAAAACTTGTTTTGGAAGTTGCAACAGTTGTAGCCAGTTCGGTTGAGATGCATGAACACATTGGCGCTCCAATTTCTATTAAAGCTGAAATATTTGAGCCTACTCCCACACCTTCGTTTGTGTCGTTTGAAAAAACGCATCATTTTATGATGGGATTTCATACACCAGATTTTCCTCCAAAGGATAATCTGCGAGCGTGGGAAGAGCAGCTTCATGTTAATTTTGAGTTAGTGGCCTGGTACCAACATTGGGACCAATCTGCTTTATCAAACAAGTTGAAATACACTTGTTCGATGGGGAAAATTCCGGTCATCACATGGGAATCATGGAATGGCAGGTCTCAGTTGTCGGAGAATGGTAATCCATATCCTTTATGGGATATAGCGAGTGGCGTGTTCGATGAGCTCTTAATTGAGCAATTCATGGACATGCAGCAAACTGCTGAGAAATTTGGCTGCAGTGAAGTTTGGATTCGCTTTGATCATGAAATGAGTACACCACC
>CAZKVV010000007.1:50019-52200 GCA_964556485.1 uncultured Pseudomonadales bacterium
GGCGAAGGTCCGCAAGCAGATTCAAAAGCAGTGTGGATTAAAGAAGCCCTGGAATTCGTTGATGCAAATGAACACATTATTGGCTTTGTTTGGTACAACGTCGATAGTGCGCGCGAATTTGAGGACATCATTTTTCGCGTGGATAGTTCAGACGCTTCGATTGATGCTTTTCAAGACTTCTTTAACGATTAGGTTTTTAGTTTTTCGCAACACCAAGCTTCAATAAAAAAGGAGATAAACGTGGAAATACAATTGACGTTTAGTGATTTGGTGGCATTTCTTCCAACCTTGGGGATATCAGGATTTTTGTTTTGGTTTCTGTTTCTTTTACGCGCATTTTTTGCGCATGGCTATAAGCCATATACTGAAAAGTATTGGCGAAGAACTGCGGTAGTTGCAGTTAATTACCGTGAGTCCGAAGCTGTGGTTCGCCGCAGCATAGACTCAGTTTTATCAGGCAGCAAAAAACCAACAGTGTTTGTTGTAGTTTTTAATGGCAAACTCTTAGGTTATGAGCATGCATTGGCTGAAGAATACCGGGCGAAAAAAGTACACTTCATCTTCAGAGAAGAAGGCGATAAGCGCAGAGCAATGGCTGCAGGAGCCCGCTGGGTGATTGCAAGGAACAAGAGAGTTCCACTCAGCAAGCAAGTGGAGTTCATTGTTCATATGGATGGAGACGTCTTGTGGCGGAAATCAACTCTAGGTGAGTTGATTAAACCATTTGTGAATCCAGCCATTGACGCTGTCGCAAGCGCGCAAGAGTATCTCAATCCCGATGAGTCGGTTTGGACAATGACTCAAGCACTCTTAAGTCATTGGGGCCATAATATTGGTCAAAAATGGCAGAGTGCGGTTAACAGTTCCTCATGCCTCAGAGGCAGAACAAATGCCTTTCGTATTTCCACCATTTCCCAGCCAGGCTTCTTGGAAGAATTTGAAGACTGGTACTTTTTTGGCAATCGTCGGAAAAGTGGGGATGATGGAACATTGACTTTCTTAACGCTCAAGTACAATTATGAGCGTGAGAAGAAGATTGGTGGGACATTTGTTCAGACCACCTCCATTATTGAAACCCTTGCAGAACCAGGATGGGAAAAGTTTTATCAGATGCGGGTGCGGTGTATTTCGAATACACATACTCGCTATTTTGATGGAATCTTCCATCGATGGTTCTGGGCACAAAACTGGAGATTTAAGTTGGAACTAGTAACGTCAGTTATTATTCCTTTGGCGTTCTTCACCTGCACAGTTGCATTTGTAATTGCGTTGGCAACAGGTTTAGTAACTGTTGCAAGAGGTGGAGAATTGGTCGCTATTGTTCCAGCTGGAGTCATGGGCGCATGGTTCATGGTAGGTCGTCTACTACGAGCCCCCCGCTGGGGTACCAGTAACTGGCTGCGATTAGTACGCTGGCCAGTTATGGTAGCTGCCTTTGTTTTTCCCTTGATGTTTGCGCGTTGGCATGCAACGTATCAGATTTTTAAGCCTCAACATTCTTGGGGTTCAAGAACTGATCAAACAGTTGCTGTCAGTTTTAAGCAAGAAAATAGACTATTTGATTAATGTTATATAAGACTCTCTGGTGTAAACCAAGGGAGTCTTTTTTTTACTTTTGAGTGATGTATGTTCGGAGCTCTGATATAATTCTCACATGAGTACATTATTTTTAGCCTCAAACTTTAACACAATCGCTCCAATGGTGGCTAATATGCTCCAAGACAAACAAAAAGGTAAAAAAATTCTGTATATTACAACTGCTTCTGAGGTTGAAGAGGGTGACAAGTCGTGGCTTAACGAAGATCGAGAATCGTTGGTCAAAATGGGTTTTGATGTTATCGATTACACAATTACAGGTAAATCTTACTCAAATTTTGTCAAAGATTTTAAAGGTATTCAGTACGTTCTGATGTCTGGCGGAAATGTTTTTTACTTGCTAGAAAAAGCACAACAATCTCAGTTTATTTCTTTTATCAATGACTATGTGAAGCATGATGACACAGTATACTTTGGTTCAAGTGCAGGTACAGCAATAACAGCCCCTGATATTTCTCCCTTCAAATTGCTTGATGATCCTAAAAAAGCTCCAGGTTTGCAGGGGTATGCAGGATTTGGATTAGTTGATATTTATCTGTTACCTCATTGGGGAAGTGAAAACTTTAAAAGAAAATTTTTAGGTGA
>CAZKVV010000008.1:0-52089 GCA_964556485.1 uncultured Pseudomonadales bacterium
TGGTATTTCACCATGTTTCAGGCGTGAAATAGGCTCTCACGGTAAAGACACACAGGGAATTATTAGAGTGCACCAATTCAATAAAGTCGAGCAAGTGGTGTACACCATTGCCGATGAAGAAGTGTCAAGAGAGTGGCACGAGAAAATGACTGGTTTTTCGGAAGAATTACTAACCGACCTTAAACTGCCATACCAAGTGCTTCGCATGTGTACTGGTGATATGGGTGCAGGACAACGTAAAAAATATGACATTGAAACTTGGTTTCCAGCTCAAGAAAAGTATCGTGAAACCCATTCGGCAAGTTACTTTAATGACTTCCAAGCTCGCAGACTTGGCATTAAGTACCGTGCAAAAGATGGCACAACCAAGTTTGTGTACACCCTCAATAACACTATGGCAGCCACGCCACGTCTGCTAGCAGCAGTGGTCGAAAACTATCAGCAAAAAGATGGTGCCATCGAGGTCCCAGAAGTGTTACAACCGTTTATGGGTAAGAAAATAATTGCAAACTAGATACTTCGTTTTGGGGTTTCTTTGTTAGAATAGGGTTCTTATGTTCAAATTCCTTTCACACATCTTCGACGATAGCAAAAAACAGCTTGGTGGGTACCAACAGTTGGTGACTCAAATTAATGATCTTGAACCAACCATTCAAAAACTGACTGATGCTCAGTTAGCAAAGCAAACGAAGGTCTTTAAGGACCGCATTACTCAGGGCAGAGAAGCCGGAAAAACCGATGCTGTGATACTCGATGAGTTGCTTCCAGAAGCATTTGCGACTGTCAGAGAAACTACAAAACGCGTCTTGGGTATGCGCCACTATGACGTTCAACTGTTGGCAGGTATTGCGCTGCATAAAGGCACCATTACCGAACAAAAAACAGGTGAAGGTAAAACCCTCACTGTTACCGCTCCTTTGTACTTGAATGCATTACTTGGCAGAGGTGCGCATTTGGTTACAGTCAATGACTACCTCGCAGAGCTTGGAGTGGGTTGGATGGGACCGGTCTATACCTTTTTAGGCATGACCAGTGCGGTGATTATTCATGATCATTCTCGACTGTACAATCCAGAAATTGACAGTGAAGAGCGTGGTGATGAACGCCTTGAGCATTTTCAAGAAATTTCTCGCAGAGAAGCCTATGCTGCCGACATTACCTATGGAACCAACAACGAGTTTGGTTTTGATTACTTGCGCGACAACATGGTTCAGCAAGAATCTAACATGGTGCAACGTTTTGACAATGCCCATCACTATGCAATCGTTGACGAAGCTGACTCGATCTTAATTGACGAAGCTCGCACTCCACTGATCATCTCTGCTCCAGATAGTGAACCAACCAACAAATACTACGACTATGCCAAAATGGTGACTTCTCTCACTAAAGATGTCGACTATAGTATTGATGAAAAAGCTCGTGCCGTTACCCTCACCGATCTTGGTGTAAAACGTATCGAACAAAAGTTGGGTGTTTCAAACCTTTACGAAGAAAGTTTTGACACTATTCATCACTTAGAATCTGCACTCAAAGCAAAAACGATCTTCATCCGTGACAAAGATTACATTGTCCGCGAGGGTGAAGTTGTGATTGTGGACGAACATACCGGTCGGTTGATGTACGGTCGTCGCTACTCGGATGGGCTACATCAATCTATTGAAGCAAAAGAAGGTGTCAAAATTCAAAATGAATCTCGAACACTGGCAACTATTTCTATCCAGAACTACTTCCGCCTGTACACCAAACTCAGTGGTATGACTGGTACAGCTCAAACCGAGGCTGAAGAGTTCATGAAGATTTACAACTCCGAGGTGTTAGCGATTCCAACCAACACTAATATAGTTCGCCAGGATAAAACTGACGTGGTCTATAAAACAACCGCTGGTAAATATAGTGCCATCACTGCAGAAGTAGCACGAATTCACGCTACTGGACAGCCTATTTTGATGGGTACTAAATCGATTGAGCATAATCAAATTATTTCTAACTTCCTCAAACGCAAAAACATCACACACCAAGTGCTAAATGCAAAAAATCACGAAAAAGAGGCATTCATTATTGCTGACGCAGGTAAAAAAGGTGCAATCACCGTTGCAACTAACATTGCCGGCCGTGGTGTTGACATTGTGCTAGGTGGATCCAAGCCAGAACTCAAAGAATATCGCAAAAAGACCCGTGCAACCACACAACCAACCACAAAAGAGAGAAAAGAGTTGCTCGAAAAGCATGGTGTGCAAATTCCACCTTCAGTTAACCCGCTCAACTACAAGTTGTCCGAGTACGCAAAAGCACTCCAAACTTGGCAAGAAGAGCACGATGCTGTCACTGCAGCCGGTGGTTTGTATGTGATTGGGACCGAACGTCACGAGTCCCGCCGTATTGATAACCAGTTGCGTGGTCGATCGGGTCGACAAGGTGACCCAGGCGCATCTCAATTTTATGTCTCACTCGAAGATGAAATTATGCGCATTTTTGGTGGCGAACAAATTTCCAAAGTCATGGATATGCTTAAACTTGATGAGGGCCAACCAATTGAACATGGCATGGTGAGCAAATCGATTGAATCTGCACAGGTAAAAGTAGAAGGCTTCTTCTTTGACCAACGCAAGCGTTTAGTTGAGTTTGATGACGTCATGAACAAGCAGCGCGAAATTATTTACCAACGTAGACGCCGCCTCTTGCATCAAGCAACCACGGCAAACGAAATAGAAGCCACGGATAAGCAAACTGGTGAAACCCTGCACGAAGAAATCCTTGGCTACGTTTTGGATGAAGTTCGTTCGATTGCTAGTATCCATGCACCAACAGAATTTAACGATGCTGAGTATCGTGAATTAGTCAAAGAGTTTAGCAAACTTATTCCCTTTGATCATGCTTCACAAGATCAACTGGTTGGATCACTGCGCGACACAAAAGATGCTGAAACATTAACCGAAAAATTAGTGCACATTGCCGAAGATGCCTTTGAATCTCGCCGAAACACTCTTGGTGAAGATCAAATGGCTATCTTAGAGCGGTTAGTAACCCTTTCAACCATCGATGAAAAATGGATGGACCACTTAGATGCCATGGACTCACTCCGTGAAGGTATTTGGCTGAGAGGCGATAAAAAAACCGTGCTTTCTGAATACAAAAAAGAAGGCTTCGCTATGTTTGAAGCCCTTGTACAAAACATAGAAAGCACCATTGCAAGCCGACTTTTTAGAGTGCAGCTACGAAGTGTTGAACAACAAGTTCAGCGAGTAAGTTCACAAAAACAAGTGGCCCAAAAAACAGAAGCTGCGGGATCGATTGCGCAAGAAGTTGCCGTTTCACAACAAGCAACGGGTGAAGCTGGTCAACAGGCAGCACCTGCAAAAGCACAAGGGAATCTTTCAGATTTAGCTTCAGCACTCAAAGGCGCCAAAGCCACACCAAAAGCACAACCAGGCGTTTCAGTTGAAAAAATTGGCCGCAATGAACCGTGTCCTTGTGGTAGTGGTTTAAAGTACAAAAAGTGTGGACTGATTAATGGACCACAACACAAAAGATAGTCACAAAAAAATCTTATAGAAAGTAAAACGGCCTGCGTTAAAGCAGGCCGTTTCGTTAATAATGTTGTCAGTTTTGCGGCGGTATTAGACTTTGCTAATGCGATCCCAGTTGGTCACCAACCAGAGCCAACCGCCAACCGCGGCCACGATCAAAAACAGGGGAAAAATCGCCCCCAAGATCGCCTTGGCTACAGCCAGAAGCAACCAGACCACCAGAACAACGACCAAAGCGGCCGCGCCGGCAACCCAGTTTTCGCCACTTTCAACGTTGGAGGCCAATTCATCGAACTGAGTGGGAGCCAGGCTCCGCACATACGTTTTCCAAAACATCCACAATTTCTTGACGGTTTCAACAACTTTATTCGAGTCCATGTAAGTTCTCCTTGTTTATAGGGGGTTGAAATAGTGAGTACAAAAATGCACTCACACTGACATGTTAACGAGACCTATATTCTATAATACTTCGACTAAATGTAAATAAGCAACCTATACAAATAAAAATGGGGCCAGTTTATGACCCCATTTTCGTTAGCAACTCTGCTTTTCATTCAAAAAGCTTACCTGTAAAAATCCAGTAGAGCACTCCAAACAAAATGCAGAAAAGCAAAAAAGGAAACAAGGATCCCAGAATAGCCTCAAAAATCGCGGCGATTAGTAAGACTACACTAAGAAACAATACGCTTCCTAACAACACAACCAGGTTCTCATTCTTAAGTTGGCTATACACGTAATCGAAAGGTGATGGTGCCAAAGCGCGAATGAAAACCTTCCACCAACTCCAAAACTTTTTAGCCGTATTGGCAAGTGTGTGACCTGTCACGAGTTTCTCCTTATGTTAGTTGGATAGTTGAGGTTGATTGATATGTTAACGAGTCACCACATTCTATATTAAGAAAAATGGAAGTAAAGACATATCAGAGGTATAGAAATGAAATAGCCCCCTGCAAGCAGGGGGCTATTAACAAAGTAAACAAGGTTACCGGTTACCGCCGAACAATCCGTTGGCGAACAAACTTGACCACTTCTTCAGCGGCTGGCGGCACAAAACCCAGCAACAAAAGTGGCAACAATTCAACCGGCAGGGGAGTAAACCCTAAGAACGGTATGAACGGCGACACTGCCGTCAGGAATACAACATAGGCGGCCGCTTTGAGGGCGTCCGGATTGGTAAACCAGCCGATTTGCCAAATATTGTACTTCAACGACCGAGCCGTGAAAGCAGAACGCAACACCTTCTGGACCATGAAGACGGAGAAAAGCACCGTGTGAAAGAGTTTTTCCTCCAACTCAAAGCCCGTAGCTGCGATGAAGTTTTGCGTTAGCACATAGGCAAGTGCCAGGAGGCCAGTGGTGAGAATGCTCTGGTACGCAATCCCAGCGTAGATATACGGAGTTAAAATTCCCTCCGTTTTCTTGCGCGGTTGCTGTTCCATAACATCAGGTTCAGCCTTTTCACGGGACAGAGCCACACTCAACGGACCATCTCCCAGCAGATTGATCAGAAGCAGTTGCACAGCGGTGAAGGGGTCGAACCAATGGAAGATAGTGGACACAATAAACATGCCCACCTCAGCACCGTTGGTGCTGAGCAATGCGTGGGTGTACAACCGCGCCCGGTTCATAATGGTACGACCAACTTCGATCATCACTGCAATTGCAGAGTAGTCTGCTGTGAGCACTACGTCCGCAAAAGCCTGCGTGAGTTCTGTTGCACCTTTGACAGCAATACCAACGTCCGCCGCCTTAATTGAGGGTGCGTCATTCACTCCATCACCGGCCATAGCCACAATGTGGCCAGCAGCCTGATGAATTTGAACCAGATCGATTTTGTCTTCCGGGTTCATTCGAGCGAACACTCGCACCTTATCAATTTTCGCCAACGTTTCAGGAGTGACACCACCAGCAATGAGTTTTTTGAACACATCACCAGTCATGACCACTTCATCAAAGATGGCGTTTTGCGGCACCATGCCAATTTGCTTGGCAATCTCGAAAGCGGTCAACGGATTGTCGCCCGTAGCCATTTTTGCCACAATGCCAGCTACAGCAAACTGCTCGATGGTTTTCTTGATCTCTGGACGTGGGGCATCATAGATAGCCACCAAGCCCACAAAAACCAATTCGTGAGCAGATTCATCAAACTCGTCCGGGTGGACATAGTTTGCCAAATCTGCATCAGCGAAAGCCAACGTTCGTAGTCCTCGGCGAGCAAAACTGTCTACCTGAGTCAAAATTTGCCGACGGAGTTCATCAGTTAACTCGATGGCGGTATTGTTTTCCGCCACCACGAACCGGCACATATCCAGCAAAACCTCGGGCGCACCCTTGGTATTGATTTGAATCTTGCCTTTCCGGGCGTTGACTGTTGTCATCCGCTTGCGATCAGAACTGAACGGTACGGTCAAAATCCGGCCACGACCTTTCGTATCTGCAGTGACCTCTAACTCGGCTAACTCATACGCCAAAACAGCAATAGCTTCTTCCGTAGAAGAAGACATGTCGTTACAGGCGTGGGCAATACCCACCAAACGGCGGAGTACACCTTTAACGCCTTTGGCTATGCCGTTGACTTCTCGCTCACCCTCACTCAACGTCCACACAGCCAAAGCCTTCATACGGTCACCGTAAGTAAGGGTACCGGTTTTGTCCGTAATGACGGTATCAACCGACCCCGCACCTTCGGCGGCATTCAGCTCGCGAATGATAGCCCCACGCTCAACCATCTGATCTTTGGCTTGACTTAGCGCCAAAGAAATGACTGTTTTGAGAGCTTCGGGGATAAACGCGACTGCCAAGGCCACAGCGGTAATCAGGGCCTGCAGCACACCTTCACCACGAGCAATACTAATGCCGACAATGGCGAAGGCCACAATTAAGGCAACAACCAAGATAACCTTGGCCAACTTCTCCATTTCTTTTTCAAGTGGAGTTGGTTGTTTTTCTGTTGCCTCAAGGCGAGACCAGATTTTGCCATACTCGGTGTGGGTACCGATGTGGGTCACGATGGCCGTAATTGAACCACTCGTTACCATGGTTTCTGAAAAAACCATATTTCGGCGTTCTGCCAACTTCGTATCCTCTGGCAAAGTACCAGCCCGTTTTGTGACGGGTTCTCCCTCACCTGTAAGAGCTGCTTCGCTTACTTGAGCGTTGCTCGCTACAAATATGCGTGCATCTGCAGGGACTATATCTCCCTGCTTGAGTACGATAATCTGACCAGGTACCAGCTTCTCGACAGGAATAGTATCTTCCTTGCCGTGCACCACCACTTTAACAAACCGTTGGGTGGTGTTTTTAAGCTTACTAAGATTTCGCTGTGCCTTTATTTCACCGCTTACGCTCATGTAACTGTTAATTAACACGAGCGAAAACAACAGCACGGCATTGATAATTGCCTCACTGTCATGTTGAGTGACACCAATAAATGCACTTACAGCACCTGACACAAAGAGCAAAATGGTCATTACATCCCGAAGAGCCTTGAACACCGTTACCAAAATTGGTTCTTCAGGTGCTTTCGGCAACTCATTCGGGCCATACTGATGCTCACGTTCGATCGCCTCTTCAGGCGCCATTCCATCGGGTGAGGTGATGTAAAGCTGATATAACTCATCCTCACTTAAACTCCATGGGGCAGAGTGTGGCATATCTGCATACACCACTTCTTCAGCGGGCTTCTTCTTGGCCATACGTTTATCTCCTTTATTGTAGAAAGATGAAACCTGGAAGTAATTTTCCCAGGCTTAAAGATGACTTACTTCAAATCACCTTTATTGCCTGGGAAAAACCTTGTTAACTTGTTAAAGAATGTACACAAATGTGTACACATGAAAATTTCGCTCACAATACGTTTGTAAAAAACGGTTAGAGTGAAAGCTTCACTCACTAAAAAAGTATTATTGCTTTTCTAATGACTGCAGCCTTTGGGTCTTAATAGTTTTTCAAGTTGTGTATTATACAACATCTTTTTTCATCCTCTTACTTGAGTATGCATAACCATATTTGCTTGACTAAATTTACTACCAAACCCATAGCATAGCAAAATAAGCAACTTATAAAATTGCCTATTGACACCAATTTTGTTTACTATAAAATGCACCCTTGCTACAGACGCAAAAACATTCAAATGCGAATGTCTTTTTGTCTGTCCGCACATTAACACTGCAAAGAGTAAGAAAAAATAGATAACTTGGTTTTGGTCCAAGCAATAAGTGTATACAAAAAGTATCTTTGTACATTTGTTGCTTGGACCTACCAACGCCGCCTCTTTCGAGGCACGTCCAAGTGGCATAAAACCCATTCCCCCTATAGGAGAAATTACGATGAGTAGCATTCAAGTTGCGATTTTGCTCGACGATTCGATTTCCATGCGCGCCCAACACGGTGGATTCGCCTCCCGTCTGGCGGCGGTCAAAGAAGCCGCCATGCCCATTATCGAAAAAGCCTGTTTGCTGGACCCCAACGGCCCCACGTTGATCAGCTTCGGCTCCCAGGTCCATGTTGAAGATGGTGTTACCCTTGAGCGCGTCGCTGCCGTTCTGAACGGTATTCAGGCAAATGGCACCAGCACCATGACCGGGAAAGCCGTTGCCAAAGCCCTGGAATTCGTAGCTCAATGGAATGCTGACGGCGACCAAGGTTTGGTCGTTGTCTTCACCGATGGCGCCGCCTCGGACCGCGATGCCCTTATCCGCATCATCGAAGGTTATTCAAACCGGATGACCGCCGATGAGCAGTGCGCCATCCTCTTCGTTTCAGTCGGCACCGATGCCATCCCCTTCCTGACTCAGCTGGATGACAGCTTGAATGGGAAGTTTGACATCGTGGACCACAAGACCCTCGAAGAAGCTTTGGCCCTCGGTGTCGAAGAACTGTTCGATGCGGCCTTCAACGGCTAAGCTTCGGCTAACCTAAAAGGTGGCCGGGCAGATGCCCGGCCACCTTTCCTGAAAATACTACATGGTTTTTCAAAATTTCTTACTCTTTGCATGTAGTCATTAGCTGCAAGCTAATCCGATGAGTCCAAAAGGACGAAACTACTTTTCCCCCATCTCTTTTTTTATTTTCTCTCAGCTCTACAATAGAAGTGCTATACTCAACTCTATGAAACTTCTTTCTGGTTCATCTAACCCCAAACTTGCTGCTAACCTCGCTGCCGGGCTTGGTATTGAAAGCATTACTGTCGAAATTTCAACCTTTGCCAACAAAGAAAAACGCGTATGGATCAAAGACCAGATTCAAGGCGAAAATATTATTTTAGTGCAGTCACTTTCAGCTCCAACCGATGAACATATCATGGAGTTTTTGCTGATGGTAGACGCGTTAGAGCGCCTCGGTGCTCGTCATATTAATGCCATCATTCCTTGGATGGGGTACTCATTCCAAGATAAAATATTTAGAGAAGGGGAACCTATCGCTGCTAAAGTGGTATCAGACCTCATTTCTAACAGCTACACCAAGCGTGTATTCTTGCTTGATTTGCATAACACCAGTGTGCCTGGCTTTTTCTCCATTCCATCAAAAAATTTGAGCGCTCTTGAATTGTTTGCCACATTTGCCAAGGAAAACATAGGCACCGAAAACACTGTCATTGCCAGTCCGGACTTTGGTGGACTCAAACGCGCCCGACAATTTGCCAACTTACTTAAACTCGATTTGGTAAACATTGACAAACAACGCGACTTAGCTACTGGAGAAGTCACGGCAAATAGCATCCAAGGCGGTTCAGTCCAAGATAAAACCGTGGTACTTTTCGACGATGCGATTCTTTCTGGAAGCACGGTTGTTGAGGCAGGAAGAATTCTCAAAGCCAATGGCGCTACTGCCGTACATTTCCTGGCAACGCATGGTGTCTTTACTCCAGGCGCTACAGACAGAATGATGTCCGAACACCTTGATACAGTAGTAATCAGCAACTCAATTCATCACGATAACCTTCCTTCAAAAATTACTGTGCTTGATGCAGCTCCACTGTTTGCCCAGGCACTGAAAGCATGGTAAAAAGAAAGCACCTATGAACCCAAGTCAAAACGCACCAAAACCACTAATGGCAGAAAACCAATTAGATACAGGGCTAGAGCAACTCGATCTAGGTGAAGCTGGTCAACAAGAAACTATCCCAAGCGTCGAAGAAGAACTTGCTCGTCATGAAAAAATTGTCACAGCAAATACTGACCTAGTAGAAAAGATGCTCACAGCTGCTCAGGAAAAAGGAATTATCAGTGAAGCTTCAATGGATGTATATAGACTTCCAAATAGACAAACAAACCTGAGAGACTTACGCAAACACTTAGAAATTGTTACTGGAAAAATTGATGCAGAATCATTCGATGAGAATGAAGAAAATGAAACACTATTGCGAGAACAACGAGCGCTGCTAGTAACGGAAATCTTGTACACCACAACCGCTTTGCTAAAAACAAAACTTGGCGAATATGCATCTAGCATTAACTCACTTTTGGCTTCTGGCAGATATGAAGAGGCAAAACCACTTATGGATAATCTTAGGTACTTTGAACCACAGTGGACCGCGCTCACTGCTAATAGCGAACTAGTGCTTATCCATTACCGATCAGAATTCCCAGATGTAATTTCGAATGCTCAACTTGGTGAGCTTAATGCTTCTTTATATCTTGGCATCAATCTTTCTGATGACGATCTTCCAGCACAAGAAAAAATTGCTAAAGGCGGTACGCTTGTAGAAATTATGGAACAAGTTGAAAAATGGCTCAAGATGATGACTCAGACAGAAGATGATCTAGATAACCCAAAGCCTATAGCTGATTTGAATGTTGAAGCAGCAAAACAACCAGAAACAGCGCCTGCAACAAAAGATCCCTCAACTACTCCAATAACGGTTGAAGCTGTAAACACTCCAGTTGCACCACAAACAGAAACCCCATCACCAGCAATAGTGGAAGACCCCAACGCGCCACCAAAACCACCGGTCTTGTCGTAACAGTTTTTTCACGCTACAATGCATGCAAGGTTTTGTGTACAAGTGGTGCACTCTAGAAGCTCCTAACTTCTGGTTACATTTCGTAAAAACCAGTAAGGAACAACAGCTACAAGGTGTGGCATGCAACTAACTTACTCGGCAGACATCCGAAACCACGTGTCAAAGCTACATTAGTAGCGCTAAGTTTTGGGTAGCAATGCCCAAAAAAAGCAAGGTGGTACCGCCCTCACAAGAGAGCCCTTGCAAGTTACCTAGTATATAGGTGATTTGTAAGGGTTTTTTTATACCCTCGCACGTCACACAAAGGACCAATGGCCAAAAGAGACCTCACCCCAAAATCAGAAAACATGAGTAAGTGGTACACCCAGGTTATTCAGCAAGCAAAATTAGCAGACTATGCACCGGTCAAAGGTTGTATGGTTATGCGACCAAATGGGTATGGGATTTGGGAACAAGTTCAAAAAAACTTTCAACTTTTTTTGGATGAGATGGGTGTTTCAAATGCATATTTTCCCTTATTCATTCCCATTTCATTTTTAGAAAAAGAAGCTGATCACGTCGAGGGCTTTGCCCCAGAATTGGCAATTGTCACCCATGCTGGTGGAGAAGAACTTGCCGAAAAGTTGGTAGTCCGCCCAACCTCAGAAACTATCATGTATGACATGTACAGTAAGTGGGTGCATTCACACCGAGATTTACCACTCAAGATTAATCAGTGGTGTAATGTGGTGCGATGGGAAAAGCGAACCGCATTTTTTCTACGAACCACCGAGTTTTTATGGCAAGAAGCACATACTGCACATGCAACGAAAACTGAAGCAGTTGCAACTATGTATGAAGCACTTGAAACCTACCGCGCCATTGCAGAAGACTACTTGGCAATTCCTGTGATCATGGGCAGAAAAAGTGCCTCAGAAAAATTTGCCGGAGCAGAAATAACAACCACCATTGAAGCCCTCATGCCAGACGGAAAAGCACTACAATCTGGTACGAGTCACCACTTGGGTCAAAATTTTTCAAAATCATCAGCCTTCAATATTTCTTTCCAAGATGCCGAAGGTAAAACCGAGTACGCTTGGCAAAATAGTTGGGGACTCTCCACTCGTATTTTAGGCGGTCTCATCATGACTCATGGCGATGATGATGGCATAGTGTTGCCGCCAAAAATTGCCCCAACCCAAGCGTGGGTAATTGCTGCATCAAAAGAAGATGTCGTTGTACACAAGGTACAAGAGCTTACTAAAGAGCTGCAAAAGGCAGGTGTCAGAGCCAAGGCCAAGATCGATACAACCAGTTCACTTGGCTGGAAACTCAATGATGCAGAACTAGAGGGTATCCCTGCAGTACTGATTCTAGGAGGACGTGAGCTAGAAGCTAACTCTGTCACCATCCAAGAACGACACACAAAACAAAAAACCACGCTCCAACTGACTACTTTTGTTGAGGACACCAAGACCATTTTAGAAGCGATGCAAGAAAACTTGTTTATTGCTGCGCTGCAAAAACAACGAGATCTCACTTTTGAAGTTTCAGATTATGCTGAATTCAAAAAAGTTATGGAAAACAGCAGAGGTTTTATCAAAGCTTTTTGGTGTGAAAATGCCGCTTGCGAGACAGCAATTAAAGAGGAAACCAAGGCTACTACTCGGTGTCTGCCGTTCATCAATCTGCAAGGAGATGTCCGAGAAGAACAAGGCAGTTGTATTAAGTGCGGAAGTGCTGCAACACACCGCTGGATATTTGCGCAAGCATACTAAGACCTATGCCTACCGAATACAAAAACGTTGTGTTTACCAAACATGCACTTGAGAGAATGCGGTTGCGTACTATTGCGGAGCACACGGCATGGGAAGTCATTACCTATCCCGATCAAACAAAAAAAGAAAACGGGAAATCAACACGCTATATTAAGACTATTCAGGGTCGAAGATACTTTGTGGTAGCATCCTATTTACAAAAAGAACAGAAATATTTGGCTATTTCGTGTTGGGTGAGGGGAGAAGATGACAAACCATCACTCAGTTGGCAGCTTATTACTTTACCATTTAGACTCATCTGGTGGCTGATTACCGTATTGTTTTCAAAACTGCGGTAATTACTATGTAATAAATAGGTAGGAATGTATCTTATATACATATATTCGCTACGCCTGGTAAAAAAGCTATATACCCATCTATAGGCATTTTTTTCTACTGTATATTTGTAGTACAAAAGCTATAGTACTGATTAATCCCGGTGAGGATCAATCACTGCATCAGACCTCTAACTAGCATATAGAAAGATGGCTGATGCGGTGAGTTTTTTTCTGGTACACTATCTACATCTCATGTCTACTCGAAAACTAATCGTCACTCATCATGCACCAGACCTAGATGCTATTGGTGCAGTCTGGATGTTAAAACGTTTTGATGCGCAACACTTTGCAGATGCTAAAGTTGCATTTGTTAATCCTGGCACCACCATTACCGAGCATGAGCTCAAGGCTCTTGAAGTACCAGCTGATGATGTGATTCATGTAGATACGGGCCAAGGCGAGTTTGACCATCATCAACCTGAAAGAGGTCACTTGCATGTCTGCGCCACATCGCTCGTACGTGATCATGTGCTTAAAATTCATCCAGAACTCGAAGAAGACCACGCACTCAGCATTATCGCAGACTATGTTACTGAAATTGACCATTTTGAAGAAATATATTGGCCAGATGCCGCTTCATACCGGTATTCATTTTTAATCCAAGAACTTATTGGCGGGCTTGAATACGTTGACCCTCACACCGACGAATCTCAACTTCATTTCGGCTTCCAATGTTTAGATAGTGCGTATGGCGTACTAACCCAACAAGTGAAAGCAAATGAGATTATTAATGAAAAAGGCATTCAATTTACCATTCCCCAAGGACGCTGCTTAGCAATTGAAACTAGAAATGACGAAACAATCAAATTAGCACAAAAGGCAGGATCGGTGTTGGTAATCCGCAAGGACCCAGACCTTGGCAACATTCGCATAAAAGTTCGCCCCGATGCCACCTTCGAGCTGAGAGCCTTAGCCGATGCTATTTTGGCAAAAGATTCAGTCGGAAACTGGTACTACCATCCAAGTGGAAAAATGCTGTTAAATGGTTCAACAAAAAACAAAGAACAAAAAGCATCTGCACTCACTCTGCAAGAAATTATTACGCTTACCCAAGAGGTTTTTGGAAAGTAATATGTCAGATTCCATTTTTACAAAAATCATTAATCGTGAGATTCCCTCAACTATTCGATATGAGGATGATGACTTCATTGCCATTAATGATGTCTATCCAAAAGCACCCGTTCACATTTTGATCATTCCTAAAAAACCCTATGTCACACTCGAAAATGTTGACCTAGATGACGCCGCTTTCCACTCACAACTACTTGTTATCGCGCGCAAAGTTGCGAAACTGGCGGGAATTGAGCAAAACTATAAATTATTTATGAATGTTGGTACTCGAGTGCAACAAGTGCATCACATTCATCTGCATCTCACCGGTGGCTGGCCAGAAGACAAGTCACTTACCAACATCGAGGATGAAGCTAAAATCCTCATTAATTCGTAATTCACTCAACCAGATTTTGAAATGACACCCATGATTACCCACGGGTCTTTGTAATCCTGGGATACCTGTTTGGATGGGGGAGTTGAGCGTTTAAGCCTTACATCATTTCCAAATATCTTTTCCAAACAAACTCAACTTTTAGCAACGTATCACCAAAGCGTTCGCTATAATTCATATCTCTGGTATAATACACCCTCTACTTAACTACGCCCTAGTATATTCGTAGCACTAAGTACCTTTGGAGAGGAGGTGAGAGTAGATGCCAATTATCGTCAAAGCCCAAGGTAACGACAGTACGTTTGATGTTATTAAGAAGTTCAAAAAAGCAACATCAGCAGCAGATATCGTCACCAAAGCAAAAGAAAGAAGATACTACCAAAAGCCTTCTGCAAAAAGAACAGTGAAGAAAACTGAGACTCGCCGTTTGAGAAAACGTGCACGAGCGCTCAAGAAGATGAAGAACATCTCTCCATTAGTTCTCCAAAGAATAGGCGAGAAACTAGGAAAGACAAAGTAGACTTCTAATTTTGTAAACTAAAAACCCCGGATTAAACCGGGGTTTTTTGTTACGTTTGCGTAATTGAATTCAGGCACTAAGACTATGCTTTTTTACCTTTTACACTCGCCCTAATATTAAACTCCCACTGGTCACCATCACTGGTGTCAAAACTGGTTGAGTTAGTAAGTTGATAATAATTAAGTAAGTGATTGCTCAACGTCTCTTCAATTTCTTTTTTCTGTTCATTAAGCTCGCCAATTTGTGTCTTCAACTGCAAAGATTCTGGGGCATTCTGGAGCTGCGACTTTCGCTCCTTAACCCGCTGCATTTGCTGCTGCTGCTGTTCAGTGGCTTCGGCCAAATTAACATCGTTATCAAAAACATTCTTAAGACTTTCACGCTTCAACTTTAAATCATTCTTAAGTTGAGTGAGTTGATCGGCATTACGCTCTATCACATTTTGCAAATGTTGCAGAGTATCTGCGAGCTGGTCTGATTCCTCTGCCTCATTCAATAAACCGGCATTTGAGGATGAACTCACACTTGCTAGCGCTTTCGCAGCGAGATCATCTCCCGATTCTATTTTATCCATTTCCTCTGGAGCATCGATCAAATTTTGCACATCGTCTTGCATAGATCCTTTCATAATTGCGTGTTACAACTTCAAGTTACTTCGTACTTACTATCTATAGAGCTCCAATCTATATTAGAGTACTGCTTGAAACAAGTAGCAACCAGATTGCCTACTTGATGTATCCATCTAGAAAGAAGATAATAAGCTACGCTATGAATAAATCTACCAAAATAGTTGCAACCATTGGTCCGGCAACCGAAACCGAACAAATTATCCAAGAACTGATTAGATCGGGCATGAACGTTGCTCGTTTTAATACCAAACATGGAACGCCTGAATGGCATCAGGAAAGAATTGCTCGTGTTAAAAAAGTTGCTCGAAGCTTAAACGAACCAATTGCAGTTTTGCTCGATCTTCAAGGTCCTGAAATTCGTCTAACTATTCCTGGTGGCGAAGCCTTTGAAATCGATGAAGGCGATCTTTTATTGCTCACTTCAGATGAAAATGGAACTAATCCACGCTCAGCATTTGTACCCCAAATGGTTGTTGATGCGTTAAACATTGGAGACAAACTACTTGTGGATGATGGCCTTGGCGAGTTTGTTGTTTCTGAAAAAATGGGAATGGAAATTCATGCAACTGCTCTCACTAAAGTAAAGGTGGGAAATAGAAAAACACTCAATACACCAGGTGTTGAAATGGATATGCCGTCACTTATTCCAGCTGACTACAAACAGCTTGATGGCATTGCAGAAGGTAATGTCGATTATGTAGCATTGTCGTTTGTACGCAATGCTCTCGACATCACAATTCTTAGAAAAGAACTTGAAAGAAGAAACATCGTTGCAAGTATTGTTGCAAAAATTGAAAACCAAGCAGCCATTGACAACATCGATGAAATAATCCAAGCAACTGACGCTGTAATGGTTGCGAGAGGTGACTTAGCTGTTGAAATTCCATTTGAAGAACTCGCATTTTGGCAAAAAATTATTATTCAAAAATCTCGCGAATTTGCAAAACCTGTTATCACAGCAACTCAAATGCTTAAATCTATGGTTGATCACCCACGACCAACAAGGGCAGAAGTTTCTGACGTCGCAAATGCTATTTATGATGGCACCGACGCAGTGATGCTCTCGGAGGAAACAACCATCGGAAAATACCCAGTTAAAGCGGTTGCAACACAAGCGCGAATTGCCATATTTAATGAAGTCCATGCTCAGCCAAAACCGGTGGTAACTTCTGACAGCGACGAGTCTGCCTACATCTGTCATGCAGCTATTTCATTACTGGAAATATCATTGCTTGAAACAAATAATATTACGGTTAACAAGATTGTTTGTTTAACTGAGACCGGACAAACAGCTCTTAACTTAGCTCGTTTTAGACCACATGTTCCATTACATGCCCTCACTAGCAGCAGACAAACCTATGAAAAATTATCCTTAGTCTTCGATGTACAACCACACATCGTTGAGCTTCCATCGGGAGACAAGCTGGAAAGTTCAGAACAACTCCTAGAAAAAATAACCGAACTTGGCATTGCCAAAGCCGGTGAAACAGTTTTGTTAGTGCATGGTACATTCTGGAAAAAACCAGGTTTAACCAATACGCTCTCTATCCTGCACATAGAGTAGCAGAAAGGATTTCATGCCAAAGAAAAAGGGACTGCTCACCCTCGCTCTGGGTGTCGCTGCAACTGCAGCTGCAATCTTTCTCTCAAAAGAAGAGAATAGAGAGAAGACAAAAGTAGCGGTAAAAAAAGCAACTGTTCAGGCAAAAGCTGTTGCAAAAAAAACCAAAGCTGTAGTTAAGAAAAAGGTAGCTAAAGTAGCTGCTGAACAGGCTAAGCCTGCTAAAACAACAAAGCCTAAAGCCAAACCTAAGAAAAAATAAGGTTACTCACTTTTTAGAGTAACAAATACATCACTGTGCCAACGCATAAGTGGAGTATCAATGTTTGTATCTAGGAATTGCTGTAAATACTGTTTTTTGTCTTGAAAGCCTAACAGAAATGTTAGGCTTCTTGCGTTTACAAAGAGTCTTGGTACAAACATTCCTATAATCAGCAGGAAAAAAAGTGATACAACTGTGCGTCTGTACTTGCTAAGCTGATTTTCAAACACTACCACAACAAAAATTAGTGAGGTACTAAGTCCAGTTAATGCATATCGTGTAGAAAGTGGGGGAATGAACCACCACAGTAAGTAGTAGTACCCAGAAAAAACGCCATGCACGGTTAGCGAAGTACTGCGTATATTTTTTTTCCAGCACATCAGCGCTGCAGCAATAAATACAAAAGCTTGCGGCGGAAATACATAATCTCTTGCCACAAAAAGCGCAAAGGGGAGCTGCCAAATAGCCATGAGTTTTTGACTAGCAAATGCCCAAATGGTGGCACTGCCACCAATTTCTTGCAGTTTATCTATATGTAGCATGGTAGATACGAACAGTGAACCAGTATACAGAAAGGTAAACACAAAGTGAGGAAGCACCACTGCTGCAGCAAAAACAAATACGTCAACGCATTTTTTAATCGATTTTGATTGCATCCACACCAGAATGAGTATGAGTGGAATAAGCAGCAACGAAAACTGTTTTGTTGCCACCGACGCTCCCAGTAATAATCCAATCCAATAGTATTTGTGTTTTTGCATTTTTGGTTCTGAAGTTACCAACATCCAGAGTAATGACATCTCCCAAAATGCTTTAGCAACATCGATATAAAAACTAGCCGCTTGCCAACTAACCACCTGAAACAAACTGACCAGAAGTGTCAGTGCCAATGCTTTTGTTCTGGAAATATACACTCTGGAAAGCGCGTAAAATGAGCAGATAAACGCGAGGTAAAAAAAGTATGCGGTTATTTTTGCTCCTAATTCGCCAGCAAAAAAGTATCCGGCAGTAAAAAATAAATCAGAAAATGGTGGATTAACCGATTGGTATAGTTGGGGCGAGTAATACAGTCCATTGTGTTGAATAACACCAACAGCAACTGGCAGGTGATACCAGACAGCATCAAATCCAGTTTCCGGAACAAACACTTGCACTGCGTGAGAGAGAGAACCGAGCAGTAACAATGTTAGGAGGATTTTTTCCAAAAAAGTAGTTTGAAACAGGGCTAGTGAGTTTTTGGTGCTCAATTGTTTTTTTTGAGAGGACATCGCAAAACTTATAATTGCAAAAATGCTCATTGCAGCAAGCCAAGCAGACTGAGCAAATAAACCAAGCACGGCACCAAAATAAAGGAGAATTCCAATAAAAAGCGTAGAAATGATTGCAGAATGAAGTTTCATGCTGCCGTGATTATACGCTAGCTTTTATTGAGACAACCTTGATGTATAATACAGGTCTGTAATGGGTATTAATCTATTATGCGCTCATAGCTCAGTTGGATAGAGCAACTGCCTTCTAAGCAGTAGGTCGTGAGTTCGAGTCTCGCTGAGCGCACAGAATCAGATATAATCTGACTTGCTATTTATTAGCACTTGGTGGCATTAGCTCAGTTGGTTAGAGCGCTAGGTTGTGGTCCTAGAGGTCGCCGGTTCGAATCCGGTATGCCACCCCAGGTATTTTTTCCTCAAGCAAACGTCTCAAATATCAATAGTTTTGACACCCAGCAGTAGATGCGTTGGAACTAAATTCACATACTGCTACAATTAACCTATGATTAAAGCTGTCATTTTTGACTTAGACGACACACTACTTCAAACGCGCCAGGTAAAATGGGAAGCAATCAGAACATTTGGTAAAGAGTTTTATTCTAAAGATGTAAGCTCAGAAACATTGGCACTTCACTGGGGTAAGCCATTTCAAGAGTTCATGTCCTTGATGTTTCCAAATACTGAAGATATAGAAAAAGTAATAGATAAATACAAATCTTTTATAATTAACTTTAAAAATAAACCATATCCTGACGCACTTGAGACTTTGAATCTGTTATTTCCTAAGTACAAAGTCTGCATACTTAGTTCAGCTGCTCAAAGTTTAGTCTTTGGTGATGTAAAAGCTGCAGGGTTGCCTTTTGAGCGATTCACGTATATTCAATCTGAAGAGGATACTGCCGTACATAAACCAAATCCTTCTGTATTTGACCCACTCATTCGGATACTTTCAGATCATCATATTTTGCCAAATGAAATGTTTTTCACGGGCGATACGATTTATGACTTCAAAGCAGCAACTGGAGCAGGCATTCACTTCAGAGGTTTAGCAGGTAGAACCATTACCAAAGAAGAATTTGAAAATGCTGGTGCTGAGACGATTGCCAATCTATCAGAAATCACAAAATTAGTTGAAAGACTATGACAACAATCAAAAGACTACACGAGGCAGCGCAACCAATCTTTACAGCAGAAGTCTATATCTTTCACGAAGATTCCTTGCTTATGTTCAAAAGGAGTGAAACAAAGAAGAAGTTTCCAGGTTTTTGGTCATTACCTGGGGGTCATATTGACGAAGGAGAAGATCCACTAGCAGCGGCACTAAGGGAAGTAAACGAAGAAACTGGAGTAACAATCTCATCTGATGACATTAAACTTAAGGTTGTTGCCATGCATCATCATATTGATAGGGGAGAACTATATGTGGCCTTTGCATTTGCAGCTCGGATCAATAGTGAACCTAAAATGCTCATTCAATCAGAAGAGGGCACATCTCATTGGGTTAAAAAATCAGAAGCACTGGAATTAGAAAATGTGTTTCCACCAATAAAGTATTACTTCGACCATGTACTTAACGAACGACCTGGAATTGTGTACAACCAAAGTCAGTGGGAAAATAGTCAATTAATAAAAGTGTTAAGTCAAACACTTGATACTAATAGCTAAGTATTAGATCATTGACGGTAAAAAAACCACAGTTGAAGGTTGCCTTATCATAGTTCCCACGGAATCTACTACACTACCCACCTTTTTAGCCTGATTAGGTAACCTTAACCAACAATTACGCGAAGCTATTTCTCCTGATAAAATCAAACTATATGAAAATAGCCATTCTCTCTGACACGCACGACAATACACCAGCAATTGTTTGGATCATTGAATATCTCAATGACAAGTGCATCACCACAGCTCTTCATGCTGGAGACATGATTAACCCCGGCATTCTCTATCGTTTTCGAGATCACTACCAAGGTCACTTACACTTTATATTTG
This sequence comes from uncultured Pseudomonadales bacterium, assembly GCA_964556485.1. Taxonomy (GTDB): domain Bacteria; phylum Patescibacteriota; class Microgenomatia; order UBA1400; family PJMF01; genus CG1-02-43-31. Next base: position 20,302 of record CAZKVV010000008.1, read on the forward strand.
GCAATAATGATGGCGAAAATGCTCTAGCTGAACGCAGAGCAAATGTAGCTAAAAATCTCACTTGTCATCTGTGGGAAATGCGACTTGAGTTAGAGGGTCGAAACATTTTCATGAATCATTACTCTACAATCAGTGAAACAGTAGCTAAATCTGGCGAGTTTGATGTAGCGATTGGTGGACATGACCATCAGTACCGTGTCATCGAGCATGACAAATGTCTTTTTATAAACCCAGGAAACACCGTAACTAAAGACAAATGGTTGCCACAAGAACCAGATAAAGAAAGCAGTTTTGTTATATTAGACTTAGAGAGTCTGAAGCATGAGCGGGTTATGTTGCCCAAGGAGTTTCAACTTATATGAGTCAAGCTGGACAACAAATCACTAAATCTGTTTATGAAGACCCAGAAATTGTCGAAGGATATATAAAAAGGAACGCCCTTGATCCTAAACAAACTGAATTGATTAAATCCTTCTCAAACAGTATTCAAGGAAAGAAAGTGTTAGATTTAGGTTGTGGGCCTGGGCATGATTCGTACATATTTGCAGATCTTGGTTTTGAAGTAACAGGTATGGATTATTCCAATGAAATGATTAGGCGTGCTAAAGATTTCAAACAGTTTGCGAATCAGCCAAAGTTTGTAGTCGGCGATATGCGAAAGTTAAGTGATTATTTTAGTGAGGACAGCTTTGATGCAATCTGGGCATCGGCTTCACTTCTTCATATCCAACTAGAAGATACCTCTCAGGTTCTAGAAGGTATGACTAATATAGCAAAAAATGAAGCTGTTGTTTACATTGGGCTAAAGGGCGGATCTGGAACAGTTTTGGTTGATGAAGATAAATTAGGCAAACCAATGCAAAGAGAGTTTACTCTGTGGACAAAGGATCGCTTCATTGAACAGACAGACCGATGTGGCTGGGTTTTAACAGATTTTTCAAGCCGTGAGGGCTCAATCTTTAGAGGTGAACCAACTCAATGGCTAAACTTTTTCTTTAAAATTGCCAAGTGACTTAGGAGTTAACAACGCCAAGTGATCGGACTTCTGCAAGTCTCAGTTTCACCAATCCCACCTGCACCGCATCATCAAATGCTGTTAAAATACGATCAATCGACCTAGCTATAACCGAGTCCAGATCTAAACTTGTAAATCTGGGTATTGGCCCATTTTATTGACATATTAATGTAAATTAAACAATCTTAATCGACTTATTTGTATTATCCAAAGAAAGCACTATATTCATTCGTTTCTTTATTTGCTCAAACATATAATCTGCACACGGCATTATTTCTGTTTTCAGATCGTCCCAATTTTCCATATGCTCATCAAGCAAAATTGATTTTGCTCTCATTACTATTTCTTTATATTTTTCTGGCAACTTACTAATTGTCCAATCAGCCGCATCTGCCTTGGATCTTATTAAATCAGTTTCAACTGTGCTCCAGATTCTTGCCAAAGTGAGTAATACGTTTCTTGTATCCCAGTTTAAATCATTTAAAACGCTATCAATTTCGCACGTAATTGCTCTCATAAAATCATCGTATGGGACCAAATTAAATAGCGCATTTGGGCTAGGTCCAAACACTATTTTGTTTGAAAGTAAAAGTTGAGTGATAACTAGTGCTAAATTGGGCAACTCTTTAGTTTCCCATGGTTCAATGTTTCCAGCTTCAAATTCTTTGCGCAGCCAATCATCATACAGGAAATCAAATGAAGGTGGATAATTCCAAGGATTAATCTGTGATTTAACAACGACTGTTAATTCAATTGGTTTTAATTCTTTACTAACAGCATAAATGCCAGAAATTTTCAGTAAAGCTTTTTCTAATTGTTCTTTTTCTCGTCTCGTTGTTTTCCTGCTAGATACAGCGAACAGATCAATGTCGCTATATTTTTGTAGTCCTCCTAGAAGAAACGATCCGTACACATACAGACCCAGTAAATTTTCTCCCAAAATATTTTGAAGTAATGTCAGAGTTTCTTCAATCTGTTGTTGAACTATTTTATCGCTAGTTATCATTTATTGAGTATAGCAGGTTCGAACTTCGTCCAACCACTGCCTTGCATTGTCCTAAGAAAATAAACAAAGATATCCGCTCGAGTCATGCAACCACGCTAATAGAATGAATTAGAAACAAAAAGAAGCAAATAAGAGGGAGAAACTATTCTATAATCTGCGTATCTTTTATAACCTCATAGCTTACATGTAAATAGGAGTTCTCTAAAACATCACATTTAATTAGTTTGAGTGTTTTTATTTTCAGCAAGTCTTCCTGGGTGTGAAGTGACTCACCATCTACCAATGTTGACGTACTCTTACCACCAATGAGAAGAGGAGCTACAACAACTGATAGCCTGTCAATTAAACCCTTCCTAATCCATTCTGCATTGAGAGTACCGCCAGATTGAATAGTAATTCTTTCTACACCATGTTCGGTCTTGAGTTTTTCCAATAGTCCAGCCAAATCAACTTCGTCATCGTAATCAAGGATGACAATGTTCGAATAGTTTTCTTTCACTTTGTATGCAGGGTGATTTTTGTTTGTAGTTACGAGAAAAAGTGTTTTAACCCATTTTGCCAGATATTCAACTCCTTTTTCATTGAGATGAGGTTTATTGTCAATAATAATGAAACTACACCCCATCTTTGTTGGTTCTGTTGTTCTCTCATTAACGCCAATCTTCTGCATGACACGACCAGTGTTTAGTGAGTAGGGGTCTGTTTGCTTCTCTAGGTCGTAGTATTGATGAAGTCCTTCTTTAACCCCCACTATTCTTTTGAAATCCTTATCTACATCAAGCTCATCGACATCACCAGTAGATATTTTTCCATCTACTGACTCAATCATGAATAAGGTGGTTACCGGTCTATTCATAATTTTTTAGTCTGGTATTTGAGCAAGGTCTGTCCACCGCCCAAGTCTTTTGTTTCAAGTAAAGTTATTTCTTTGAACAAGTCAACTTTATCAAAAACTGTTTTACCTTCTCCTATTAGCAAGGGATGTACATCTAGCCATATTTCATCAATCAAGTTCTCCTTCAAAAATGAAGTATTTAAGGTCATACCGCCTATCAACATTATTTGGTTAAAACCTTTTTCTTTTGCTAACTCAATCACTTCACTTGGTGTCTTATCGGTGAATAGTGCATGATCAATAGATTTACTTAATAACTTTGAGTCATGTGTCATTACAACATTCAGAGCTCCCTCCTGAGGGAAATCATCTGCAAATTGTTCAAATGTATGAGAGCCCATCACCATACATCCCGACTCTCTTTTTAACTTGTCAAATACCTTCCAGTCAATTTCTGATACCCAGTCAGAGTCATCACTGCCCTTAGTGATATGTCCGTTTATTGATGTTGCCATGTAGAGTATTAGTCTCATATCTTTTTTGAATTATAGTTTTTGGGGAAAGATTAAGCAAATGGATAGATTCAGCAGAGAATGTGTAATGATTACACTAAACTATAAAAATTGCAGCACGTTTAGAATATGCGCACAAATACCCCTAGAATTTAAAAAATCTGGACAGCGAGCAATTGAAAAATTTCTTTCTACTAATTGCACGCTGTCCACGAAAGGAGGTTTCAACTAGCCGATGATGTACATTGCGACTAGTGACAAAGCCGCCAAAAGGGCAACCACAAACCCTCCCAGCAGCATGGTTACCCAGACTATGGCCCACGGTAGACCATACCCCGGGTTGGGGGATGTTGCTTCTCGAAGGGCTACTCCGAGAACCATGGAAACTACTCCTCCAATAATGAAAATCACCGCTGTCGGCAACATTTTTTCTCACCTCCTCTGTTGCCAAAATTTGCTCTTTTCAAAGCAGTTTACGACAAATTATACCCTATAATTATGATTTATGCAAACTTCACAAGCCACTATTACTATGAAACTAATTCCAAGTACTTGTCTTTACCAATGACTCTTGTATCATGCTCAATAAAATGAGTCGACAGGCTTTCCCGCGCCACTTCCTAGATTAAGAACCATTGATTGTCTCGGCAAGCTTTCAATTCGAACTTCTTTAAGCTATCGTCCCGTCCAATGGCGAGACACTGACAAGACACCTTTTAAAGTGAACGGTCAGATTTTGGACTACGACCTACTCATGAAGCGAGAGAATAAAAGACAAACAAAACCTTAACAACCTCCCTAATTTTCTACTACTCTCCTAGACTTTTAAGTATAAAATTGTCATACTTTTATTTATGCAAGATTTCTTATCAGGTGACAGCAATCACGAACACACATTTAGAGATATCTCAAAATTATCAATTCCTGTCGTCTATAAAGATTTAAACAGGCTGTGGGAATTTATTAGTAAGGGTACACATAATTACCAAAGAAATAATGATTCTTTTGTTACTATTGGAGACCTTTTTGGAAGTTATGGAGATGCTCCAGAATGCTTTTATATTCCAGAGACAGGTACTCTCAAATTTGCATTTCCATTTAAACTAGACTACGCACTTAAAAAACCTGAGGATTTAGAAAACAGACTGCAACAGTTTTTTGGACAAAATGTAAAAATACAAGGAACAGTTCTATACTTCGAGGAAGACAATTTAAAAATAAGTATTAATTTTTCTAAACAAAGATCAGCTGTAAATATTAATAGTCCTGTTAATAATGCTGCAGAATTTACTGCAGCACTTAAAAAAGCTGTAGATCTACACAGAACATTAATCCAAGCCTACTTTGAGGCTAACGATAATCAACAACCCTACCGAAACACTTTTTATTTTTCAGCGCCAGATAATCCAACGCTACTCGAACTTAAACAATACGCACGTACTGAAAACAAATCTCAGCATGGAGAAAGGATTTTGACTCCCATATCTGAAACTGGAGTTACATTTGATATGATCATTGGTCAAAGAGAAGGAGTTTCCAAAGCTCAGCAGCTCTCAAACATGATCAAGTTTATGTCAATTTACCAAAGATTTGGAGCTAAACTTCCGAAAGGAATCCTTTTATACGGTCCTCCAGGCACTGGAAAAACAATGATTGCGAAGGCAATTGCGCAAGAGGCTGCTTCAACTTTTGTTAACTTAGATTTTCACCAAATCATGGGGCAAGGGCTGGTAGGACAAGCAGAACAAGATACGCAAAAAATGTTCAATGAAATCGAACAACTAGCACAACAGATGGTTGTTGTCGTATTCATTGATGAAGCAGATAAAATGCTTCCTTCAGCAGACACGGGGGCTCGGATTCACGAAACAACTGGCAACAGAATATCAAAATTTGCACAATTCATGGATGGAGTGAGAGAAAACTCAAATATTGTCTTTATTCTTTCAACGAATGACCCTCAAGATATTGATAAACGGATTCTCTCTAGAATGTCAGACCACTTGAACATGCCACTTCCCGATGAAGAAGAGCTGCAAAAGCTCATGGAATTCTACATCAAAATGCATACAGCAAAATCATCTATGCAACTTTTTGAAGAAAATTTAGATATTGATCGACTTGCGAAAATAGCATTTGAAAAAAATCTAAGTGGTAGAGATGTTAGAGACTTGCTACAGATTCTCACAAGAAACCTTGGAGACGAGCAACTAAAACTCTTACAATTAGCAAAAAATGTTCATCATCAGGAAGACAAGAGGTCAGACATAGAGATTATACAAGAAATCTTTAATGACATATTAGCACAACAACACGAATCACAATATTCAAATTTTATTGTTCGTCCTATTTCTACAGAAATGATTCTAAGAATGCTCTCACAAATTAAATCAGCTGGAACAAACAGAGGAAAACAACTTGGATTTGCTCCTATCAAAACTTAGAAATTGTAAAAAAGATTTTGGCGGCATCCTTGAATAACAGTATGACTGAAATTAATTATCTTGTTGGTAAAAAAAGCGGAACGATTTTTTGGGCCGCAGCAGAGCATTTCAAAGAACTAGAAGAAAAAACATTTAATCTTGCAGAAATGGAAGCGACAAAAATAGAAAGATCACCAGTCTTTTCACTTACAGCAAAAATTCTGTTATCTGCGGTAGCAGGAGCAATTATTCAACACTTGATAGATTCAGGTTTTGAACCAGATGAGATATTTAATAATGGTTTATTTATGATTAAAACACCTACTGCGATCAGTACTACATGAAATCTACAACTCTCAGCTGGTTAAAAACTGATATCCGCCACTACAAATCTATTGAAAATTTTTCTCATTTTGGAACTATCAAAGTATTGACCAATTTGTTGACCTCATTTTATCTTTTGGTATTGCTCAGCATTAAATACTATCCCGAAAAGATAGGCCTCATCTTTACTTTCTATCAGCTTGATTTTGACCATATCAACGCAGTCGATGTACAGAAAATGTTTTTGTTAGGCTCGTTAGTTGGTATTGTGGTTGCAATTATTGTTGGCGGTTCACTGATGTCGTCGATATTTTCTCATCGGCAAAATGTACAAAGAATTCCAAAGTGGCTCAAAAATGATGCCAGCGTTAGAACACTACTAGCTGTGATTCAATCTTCCTCAATTACACCTGTTGGTTTTGAAACGTTACTATCATTAGGAATTGGTTTATTTGGAATACTTTTATATGTATTCCTTTTTTTGGTGAATGATGAGCAAACTGATTTGCCGCTTATGCTATCCACAACCATGTATTACTCAGTCTTTTTCTACTCATGCATGCAAAGTATGTATACACTCTTTAATAAATATGCATTTCTCACAGCAGCACTAATTATTGCTGTAATCACTATTCCGCATTATTTGCTCCAGTATGAGATACTACCTTTTCAATATGAAGAAGTAGTGCTTTTTTGGTTACCACTATTTGGGCTATACATCTTTCCCAAATTGTTTAAAAAAGCAGTATAGATTGAGAAAATATGAATTACCAAGAAAGCTGGAAACGAGAAACCAATTTTGATTTAACGAGCGATCTTAACAAAATAGGTGGGCCCATTATTGAAATTGGTGGTCCAACAGAATCGGGTTTTCCGTTGGCAAATTGGGGTCAAATCAAACAAAAAACGTTTATTTCCAACATAGAGCCAGGAGCACCCACTTTTGATAAAGATGGTACATTTTCTCATTATTATGGGAAAGTTGATTTTCAAGCTGACGCACAACATCTTCCTTTTCAAGATGGATCAATAGGAGCAATTAGAGCTGACTCATTACCTCCAGACGTATTTGAAAATGCCATTGATGAAGCAAGAAGAGTATTGATACAAAATGGATTGCTCATTTTACAAGGAGTTGATAGTGATGACGTTCTTTTTGTCACACAAAATGGTTTTACATTGGTGCAATATAAGCTCAAAGATTCTGTGCCATATTACTGCGTATTTAAAAAAAGTGAGTAGGCATTTGTTGCCAAACATTGGCCTATAACTTTGACATTTTATCCCTTTCGTGTTATACTTGCCTGTCTTAATGAGAAATTGTTAGGATTTTTGCACGTTAACTATTTACGGAAAGTTATATCCTCCAAAGAACGGTGGATAGCTTCTTGGACATTATCGCTAGTGTTCAAAGAGCTATCCATGCGGATGGCCGCACGAAAGTGTGTTTTGTCTCAAAATGGAGGTTTCACCAATGGATTGGTTACTCGTTTTATACGTTGTTTTTGGTTCCTTGGGAATTGTGTCTGCATTTATATTGTTCCGGAAGGACAGTAAAAAAATCGCTGTTCTTCAGTTGACCCTGAGCACGATTACTCTCATTCTGGCCATAGTGCAGGGCTTTTTCATTACAGGTGCAATCTGGCTTTTGATCACAATCTTAGCTGCTGTTAGATTGCTGATCAAAATCAAAAAAGAAAAAGTAGAAAATGAAAAAAAAGTAGATCAGATAATAGCTGAACTATAGCTTTCCTTAACTGCACAGGTTTAGCTCTAAGCTAAACCTGTGCTGAACAAGCCTGAAGTTAGTAAAGAACTGAGGAAAAATGATTGCAGCAATGCTTTCATTCGTTACTTGAGCAATAGCTCAAGTTAACTACTCAAACTCTTACTTATAAAACCTTCAGGTTTTTCTTTTGCTATAATCCACGTTGATTCAGCTCCTGTATAATCAACCACTATACTTCTCAGCAACGATCCAAATATGATAATTAGAGATGCTACTCAAAACGATATTCAGTCTCTTGCAAAATTAGCTCAAGAAACTTACTCAGATACATTTGGACATACTATGTCATCTGATGAACTTGAGAATGCTCTGAAATCCAGATCTGAAGAATACTTTAATTCAATTCTCCACAACGAAACAATTCTGGTTGCTGAACACAACAATTCATTACTTGGATTTATTCAATTTGGTTATGTTACATATGATTCTATTCAAACAACTGATAAAGATATCGAATTAAACAAAATCTATATTTAAAAAAAATCTCAAGGCAAGGGCTTAGGTAAAGCGTTAATGGAGGCAATGCTTAGCCACAATCGATTAACAGAAGTTGAAAATATCTATCTGGATGTGTTCACCGAAAATGAAAATGCCATTGGTCTGTATAAAAAATTTGGATTCAAAACTGTTGGCAAAACACCTTTTGTAGTTGATAACAAAATAGTGGGCTATGATTTACTAATGAAGCGAGAACATACCCCATGAAACTCAAGTTCATTTGTCTTAACTTATATGAAGGTGGATTGTTGTTTGACAACATCATCGATTTTTTAAATGTGGAAGATCCCGACATTATTGCTTTTCAAGAGGTGAATAATGGAGTTGACCCCAACCTTCCTAATTATTTGAGAACTATGCAAGTACTCTCAGAGAATCTGCCTGCGTATCATCACTTTTTCTCACCAGAAATGCTTATGCGATATCCTGAAGGCAAAATTAATATTGGAAATGCACTCTTCTCTAAGTTTCCCATAACTAATCAACAAACTGTATTCCTTAACGTTCCGTATGGTGAATATGACTCTGTTCCAATCGGAGGTGATTTCTCAAAACATCCCAAAAATATGCAATGTTGTGAAATTCTGGTCGAAGATCAAATTGTAACAGTCTGCAACCTACATGGCATTTGGGGGTTGAACGGAATTGACAATGAAGACAGACTAAAAATGAGTGCATTAATTGTTGAACAGGTAAAAGACAAAAGTAAGGTCATCCTAGCAGGTGACTTCAACCTAAAACCCAATACACAAACAATCATGAATATTGAAGCATATCTCACCAATATCTTTAAAGATGAATTGGACACTACCTTTAATCTGTCAAGAAAAGATTTGGACAGGTTTCCTGGATATGCAACTGCTGTTGTGGACATGATTTTTACAAGCCAAGATTTAGTTGTAACAAAACACACTTGTCCAAATAGAGATGTGTCAGATCATCTGCCATTACTCATTGAAATTGATCTGTGAAAAAAATTACCCAACTCTATCATTTCTGCTGACGAAACAATCGCGCTATGGTAAAATAATAGGTATTATGGGACATCCAGTAAACAAAACAAAAGCATTACCAAATCAAGTTCAATCTCAACTGCCTGACGGTAGAATACTGACAATACGAGGTTTACTACCAACAGATATACCCCAACTAGCAGAGGTATATTGCAAGGCATATGAAGTAAATGGTGCAGATGAACATTGGACACCTGAAAGTGCAGCAGCGCTCCTCAGAAAGCTCTATACCGATTATCCAGGATTATCTATTGTTGCCCAAGTTGGCAATGAGATTGTTGGAGCAACCTTTGGAAATATTCGACCATGGGAAAGTGGAAAAGTTATTCTTGAAGGTAAAGAATTATTTGTACATCCAGAATGGCAAAAACTAGGAATTGGAAATGAACTTTTACGAGAACGTTTGAATAGAGCAGAACAATGGCAAAAGGTTACAGAAGTAGAATTCATTACCTTTACAGATCCTGAAGGACCAGAAGGTTTTCATAGCAGATCTGGCCTTGCACCTGTTCCTGAACTGCAAATTATGTCTGGTCCAGTTGAGGATGTTAGATTCGGCCTCAATAAGAGATCAAGAAGATAGGAGGAGACTACGCATGAGAGAATCTGACTTAGAAACAATTGCCAGAATCGAAAGAGGACGTGAAGGTAATATAGAACAATCTACAGCTTTTTGAAAAATCTATCCAACCTGGCTCCTTAGCAGATATCCAGCAAAAATATCAATCAGGTTTAACAGCAACTCTCGATTCTTTCGAAGCAGTTACAAATCCTGAACTTAAAACAAAAATTGAACAATCATCTCCTCATCTCTCAAAAATTTTAGAATGGTTTCAAGAAACATTGAGATATCCAAATGCTCACACACGAGAAATTGGATCATATATTCGTGAGGAACGTTTAAAGCTCGCTGCACAAAAAGAAGAGGTCAGTGCACTAAAAATGATAGGTGAGGATGTGGGTTCTGCGGATGAAGATATTGCTGAAAAAGAATCACTCTTAAATAGAGTGGAAAAATTTGCCAACAGAATAACTGGAAAGTTTGAGGACGGAAATATCATGGATCCTGTTGACGCTATCAACATTCTAATTGATGAACTTCATTAATTTCCAAGTGCAAGCAACACAATTCCACCTAAAATACATATCATTCCAATAACCTTTGATGCAGAAATTTTCTCATTAAATAGTGTTTTGCCAGTGATAAGACTCACGGCAATGCTTGCTCGCTTCACAGTGAATACATACGCTGCTGTTCCTGATACCATCGCCAAGCTGGAAAAAATACTCGACAAGAAATAGGCCATTCCCATCGGGAAAAGATCCCATTTTTTTTGCAGTAGCGTAGAGAATTGGATTCGTTGTTTCTTTAGTATCGCTACCAAATATGTTGTGACAACACCAATTACTCCGCCAGTAAAAGTTGAAAAAACGGCAGAAGAACCCTCAACACGCATCTTAGAAAAATGCGCCCCTAAACTCCAAAGAAATGCCACTCCCAACATTGCCAACGCTCCAGGATCAGAAAAAATATTTTTGATTGGGAAGAAAATATCTTTGTGCAGAACCTTAAGATTACTATTGGCAACATACACCCCAACACAAACCAGGATAATTCCAGCCCATCCAAGACGAGTTGGCTTTATTTCAGAAAATGCGAACGCCAACAAACCAGTAAATAGGGGATTAAATGCCATCAGCGACATTACTTTTGATATTTCAGAGACCCGTAGCGCTTTCATGTACAAGATTGTCCAGAGTGGGGTAATGATTAAAAAAGCTATACTACCAAGCCAAAATGAGGTTTTAAGCTGTGGAATTCCGTCCCAAAATAAAAACGGAAGAATCAAAAGAATACTAAAGAAATGCAGACTAAAAGATGCGGTATACACATCTGTTTTTGTGGAACTGAATTTACTAAATATATCTTTTAGTGATTCAGAACCAGCCGCTAGTAAAGAAAAAATCAGCCACATGATGCATATATCATACTATATAATAGTGAAGTTGATGCGGTAGCAGAGTGGTCATGTGTTCCATCCGCAAGATGGAAAGACGGAGGTCCGATTCCTCCCCGCATCTCAAAGTATTTATGAAATCACAAGACTTTCTTCACCAGCTCCTCACCACATGCTCACACTACCAACTCAGTGATACTGAAAATGAATTAATTCAAAAAAGTGGCATTGAAAGCTTCATCTATTCTAAACTCACCAGCAAAAAATTTAGAAAAACAAAAATGTTTCCAGAATGTGTCGTTCGCACTCAAAATGCAGTTAAAGTTCGTGTACAAAAAAATGAACCCATCACCATAGTGTATCCACAAGGTGGTTACAAACTCTGGAGATTCCCATCTTCACCAACGGTTGACTGGGCAGAGTTTTTTAACATCGCATATGTGATGGAGTATATTGCACCAATTGCTAAAGCCTACGAGCCTGGTGTGCATCTCACATACTACATGCACACGCTGTTGATGGAATTACACGACAATCTAACTACCAAAGAAATACAAGCATACGTGGACTCGTTTGAAGTAGTGCTTGCACAATTCCGCAAAAATCTGCCTCAAAACGTGACTGTTTCAATCCTACGCGATGCAGATCTCTATACCAGAGATGAGTACTTTGTAGCGCTGGAAGAAGGAAAAGTACTAGCTGAAAACATTTACAAACAATTACCACAAACTAAAAAAGATAGTTTGGCAAAAATGTCTCACTTAAACATCAAATGGGATGGAAAAGAAGACTGGACTAAACTTTCACAAACACAAAAAGATGAAAAAGTATATCTTGCTGCGCTCTATGAGATGTCCGCCGTTTCTCAGCTACAGCGAGTTGCGCAAAAAGTGAAATCGCCCGAGAATGTATTAGTTTTTACCATTGCTACCATGGACTTTATTGGTATAGGTAGTACACATGCTTCTATTGCCAAATATTGGGTGGGATATGGGGTACTGCAACAAAAAGGTGACTCATTCTTGCCGATCATTTTGACTCCAAGTCAGTATGAAAAAATAAAACAGCTCAAGCATGAAACAGTTGCTGTTGACCTCATTCCATCACAAAATTTCAATGAAATTCTAGTATTTGATAAGCCGTTATTATCACTATTTTTCAGGTCAATTTAGAGGTACCATTACGGTACTTTACAATAATTGCATTCACTATGCCCATAGATACCGAAATAGCATCATTCCCATACACACAAGAAAAACTGTCCTTATTTTCAAAAGAAAGTGGATTTGCTATTTTATTTTTGGCAATAACGATGGTGAAAACGCCTTAGTAGAACGACGTGCTAATGAAGCAAAGAATCTCTCGTGTCATCTTTGGGAGATGCAACTTGAACTAAAAAATCGCCGCATTTTTATGAATCATTATTCTTCAATAAGTGAATTAGTTGCAAAATCAGGTGAATTCGACATCACCATAGGCGGACATGACCATCAATACAGGGTCATACAACATAGCAAGTGCTTGTTTATTAACCCCGGAAATACGGCAACCAAAGATAAGTGGTTACCACAAGAAGCAGATACAGAAAGCAGCTTTGTGGTGTTAGATTTAGAAAGTATGAATCATGAACGAATTATGCTTCCCAATGAGTTTCAGCTACATGAATAAAACAGGACAGCAATCACTTAATCAATGTATGGAATTGTCAATCGTGCAAAAAAATTTAGAGAAACCACTAGTCAACCGCAAAAAAAATGAGTGGGAATATTTTTAAAACTAAAGGCAGAAGCGGAACAGTTTTAGTCTAAAAAGACAAATTAGGCAAACCAATGCAAAGAGAATTTACATTGTGGAACAAAGATATGCTTATTCAGCAAACAAAAGCATTTGGTTGGAATGCAACTGATTTTTCTGATGAAACAGACTCGCTATTTAGAGGCTCGCCAGCACACTGGTTGAATTTTTTCTTTGCAATAAATAAACCTGATTAGATTACAAAAATGATGCCAAAAATGCAAAATGAATCAAGAAAATATGAAAAGACAACTATTCAGTTAGAACATAATGAAAGCTTGATGACTAGTCTCGTTGCTTTAAAAAAATATATAATGAAATCAATTGGAACTGATAGAACGTATGGTATTTGTCTAGTAATGGCCTCTGAGTGCAAATCGTTTTTAGAAGCTAAGTTTGGAAATTCAATACATGTAGAACTCGTAACCGCGTTACATTATTTCCAGGAAGAAAAAATCCCAGACGAACTAAAAGAACAGATTGCAAGACAGTATCAAATATTACTAGCCCTACATGATGCAAATCATGTAATTCGGGCACTAAAATTGCACATCAAAATACAGCAATATAGCAAATATATCGTAAATCAAATAAGCAATGAAGAAATTAGAGAACTTGTCAAGTATTGGCAACAAAACGTACCATTAGAAAAATATGCAGAATCACTAGCAGATGTAGTATTCGATTACACTCGACATGCTTTGGTGAAGATTTCAAACTCTAAGCAAAATGTCTCTGTATACTTAGATTTTGCATACAATAATGGTGAACTGATACCTGTATATACTGATTTAGTTTCCGCAGCAGAACACTTAGTATTTCTAGGATCTGAAACTAGTATTAAACAAACAGACACCTACTATGCTCAAACATACGCCGAGGAAGACCAAAAATAAATTGAGTATTTAACAATTCGAACAAAAGAATTTAAAAAATCATCCTATAATATTTACTTTTGTTCATTTTTGTGCTATACTACCAGTATGGTACTTTAACAATTTACGGAACACGTTTCTCCATTCTAGATGAGTAGCTTCTTGATCATTAGTTTGTGGTCAAAAAGCTACTCATTACCTTGAGGGTAGCCGCACTTAACGTAGTGCGATTTGCTTCAGAAAAAATGGAGAAATGATATGAATCATATTTTTGGAGAGGAAACATTATTAGTTGTTTTTTTTACGCTTTTTCTCTATCTCATTCCCCTTATTATTTGGGGGATATTCAGTGATAAAGCTATTTTAAAATTAGTAAAAATTATTATTCTGATCCCCTTGTTTTTTCTCAGTTTATATTTTGATTACTGGGGATTTGCATGGCTTTTAGGACTTTATACCGAAATTTTGATTTTCATCCTCATTGAGGATAGACGCAAGAAATTGCGAGCTAAAGCTGAAATGGACAGGATGGTCGAAGAACAACGAGCATCATCACAAAATACAAAAAACAAAAATGATGAAATATCATTTTTTTTCGCGAGCTTGACTCACAAGCAATTGATTGCAATGGTCATAGAAAGAGAAGAGGAAACAGCAGCCCAACAAGCTGCAAATGCAGAATAATTACCGTAAATTAGAGTCGATTTTTTAGTGTTGACTCTTTGCCAAAGCCTGGGGTTTGTTTTGTAACTCCAGGCTTTTATTTTTCAATATCCATTAAGTTAACTATCGCTCATCATTCACTACTTATTTTGACATCCCATAACTTTGCAATTTATTCACTCTGCTGCTATACTATTAACGTAGTACTTTAACAAAGTTACGAAAAATATGCCTCCTGCTTGGTGAGTAGCTTTTTGATCATTAGTTAGTGGTCAAAAAGCTACTCATTACTTTGGTGGTAGCCGCACTTAACGTAGTGTGTTTCCTTTCAAAAACAAGGAGGATGATAAATGTTCGATTACAACACACTTTTTTATGCCAATAACATACTAAGCATTGCTATGTTGGCAACTGTCATTATAAGTTTTATACATGTGATACAAAGGAAAAAACAAGGATTGGCACTTTCCCTATTGCAATTAGGAATTGCCATTCTTTTGTTTTTTTCCACTATAATGCTTATTCAGTATAACTATTGGCACTTGGTACCAACGGCACTGTGGATTTTTTTTGCAGTGCTTATTGTGAAAGCCATACTTAGTAAGTGAATAAGTTAAGTACTTTATATTTTTCGTAGCAAATGAGTCCATTTGGACTTTCTACCAATGCCTGAAGTTTGAAAACCTTCAGGCATTTTTTTGTTAAAAACTGATATAGTCAGAAATGCTACTATGATACAACCAATCATAACTATTGCCACACCATCGGATGCTAAAGATGTTAGACAGGTACAGCATGACACTTGGATTGCAACTTATCCCAATGAATCACTTGGAATTACCGTCGATGCAATTAAAAAAAGAATTGCGGCTTACATAACAACAGAAAAAATTGAGGCTTTAAAAAAATCGCTCATTGATCCTCAACAACGCACGTGGATTGCAACCATCAACTCAGCTACAATTGGGTACTGTACTGCTAGCACAGCTGAAGATAATAACAGGCTAGAAGCTTTATATGTATTACCTGCTTATCAAGGAATGCATGTTGGGAAAGCACTCATAGAACCAGCACTAACATGGATGGGCGAAACAAAGCCTATTGAGTTAGAAGCTGCAAGTTATAACCAACAAGCACTCAGTTTTTATAAAAAATATGGTTTTAAACTAACCAATTGGATTGGAGATAATGCTGGAATTCCCACAGTGTTCTTAATAAAACAATAATAGCAATTAAGAAGATATTTACACGCCTACAATTTAAATTAACCTACAGGACTTTTTTGATATGCTATGGGTTCTAATAGTTCTGTAAAATTGTGAATGCTACTAGATTGCCTAAAGGCAAACTTTTTAAAGTTTGGCCAGCATGTTCCCATTGATGGGGTAGTAGTACTTCGAGGAACCGGCATCCTTGGAGGCTGGTCCTGGCACTCGATGAGTGCCAACTGGGATGATTCGTACAACAGTACGTACACCCCTGCGCAGCTCATCACGGAAGCGACCGCCGTAGAGGCCTACTTCTGGCCTTATGGCGTTGAAGCTTTGCAGATTAAACTGGTATTTCATGAATCTAACACCTGGGAAGGCGACCCTAACTTTGGGACGCTTGGTGCTGGAGACATGAAATCGTTGGAGGTTGGTCTTCCAGATGACTGGGTTGCACCAGAAGAACCATCCTGGTGGAGTTCCATTTGGTGGAATCCTGAAATTTTGGAAAGTCATTTTTAAATCTGGGGAAGGTATCACCAAGCAGGGAACTGGCCTCCAAAATAGTTTGAAATTTGAAAGCTGTATAGTTATTTAGTATGTATGCCAATTGCTGTAAAAAGTGATGGGCATTTTTTTTATCAAAACTGTTGATTTTTTCAACATGATATCAAATCGGTGTGGACAGCCATCAACTTACAAGTACATTTCAGCACTTGGCAACATATCAACAGAAAGTTTGCCAATTTTTGCTGCTTTGATTCCATTCAACTTATCATCAAGCAATCCAAATATTGTTGTATCGGTTGTCTCATCAAATTTACGGGCAAACAATGCAGTACTTTTTGACAAATAAGGATAATCACTCACGGTAAAGGTCTTAGGACGCAACTTGATTTCGCCACTAGCTATGAGCTCTTTAGTTGTATTAGCCAAAAATGTTTTTGAGCGCAATATTGAACCCATATCTGGTATCCAAATAATTGCTCGCTTATCATCATTAACAATTTTCCCAATATACTTTGTGTTCATTAATACTGTTTGGAAAAAACTTTCATCTGCAATAAGCGTATTTTTATAGAATTTTCTAAATTTTGCAACTTTGGGACTGGTAGTAATAAACTCACAACAGTCTCTACTAAGAATTTTCCATTGACCACCAATGTAGGGAATTACTTCAGGCAGATACGATCTCTTAATTGGCTTCCCTATAAATCCATCAGACGATTCTACAAAAAAGTTATAAATTCTGTTGAGAGTATTTGGTCTATTTTGTATTTGATCTGTAATCTTTAAAAAACTGCTTCCAATATTTTGTTTCAAATACGTTCTAATATCAGTCTGCGATTTCAGTGGGTAGTCTTGACCACTTAAGTTTACAAAAAACTCCCACTTTTTAGAAAGTTGTAGTAATTTTTTTATACCCTTAAGTTCAATGTCAACCATGCTATAACCACCCCACACAACATTTTGACTCTTGAGTATCGATGCATTTGTGAAGTCTTCTAAAAAGAGTTTTACACTAGCGTGAACACTTTTATTGGCTTTCTTGTCTATATGAATGAGATAGTAATTTTTTGAGTTATATACAGCATTGAATAACCGCTTAAACTGGCTGGGGTATCTGTGAACGAGAATAAAATATGCAATCATAGTAGAGAAATTCCCACCAACATACAGTGGATGGTATCTGTTAACTCAAACTAACTAAACAATACGACGTATCAAAAAATTGAGATTACAGTGAAGTTATTAAAATGAAAACAAAACTGCAAACAGGACGGGTGCTTAAAAATCAATATATTGATTAAGAGTACCCACAGTATACCTAATATATCCCATAATAGATAGTAGCATTCACTTTGGTAGGATTGTAAACAGATTCCTAAACAATTGGGAACAGCTAAAAGAAAAAAAACTGCCCGGAACTAGTCCGGGCAGCAAAGCTAACAAGATAAAAAAAATCTCAACCGCGTCCAAAGCTATACAGTTGGACAAGGAAGAAAAGAACGTACCCCCATAAGTAGCCGACGCAGGCGCCAGCAATTATAATATAAAATATTGGATCTGGCTGACGATCATTCCGATGAACACTATAATTGTGCTCGGCAATCATGCCGACTGCATAGAAAATTACTCCCATTAAAACTTTGAAGTAAATAGATGCTGGTGAAAAAGCAACCAGTATCCCAAACATGAACCCAAACCATCCTTGAATAAGGTAGTTGGCGGTCACGGTTATCGACCGCCAACCAATCAGAATAAAGTAAAAAGCGTGTTTCAAAATATTTTTGAACTGGTCCATTTTTCTCCTCCTGGAGATTTTTCAATCATGTTTGAAAACATGATTGAAAATGATTTTTTTTAAGATGTTAAACAGCAATATTAATATTATAGGCTTTTTTGGTCAAAAAGTCAAGATCTATCAAGTTGAGACTAAAAAATTGTACTTTAATTCTTAAGCAAGACCAGGCATACTAGATGCTGTGAATACCACACTCAAAAAAGCATTTTCACACAATCATATGTATTCAATTGTACTTTTTTGTGTGATAGTTTTCTTCATTTCGTTTGCAGATGCAATCATGTCATTTGTAAGTCCTATTTATATTGAAGATCAAGTTAATGATACTTTACTCATGGGTATCATTTTTTCATTTTCATCAGTTGTAGGTGTTATCTGCGACTTCATTTTTCCAAAAATTTTTCAAAATCAACCTCACTTTTTCTTTCTTAAAACAACAATAATAACCGCACTAGCTTTTCCATTCACATTCATTTTTATTCCTCAGCATCTGGTCACTCTACTAGTTGCGATGGCTGTTTGGGGCATTTATTACGAGTTGCAAATGTTCTCTTCGTTTCACTTTATAAATACATACGTAAATCTACACGATCACACAAAAGCATGGGGAATAATTCAGGCTTTACAATCGTCCGCCTACGCTCTAGCTCCACTTCTGGCAATTAAGCTATTAGATAAAGGTTTTAAGCCAGTATTTTCTTCAGTCTTTTTCTTTCTCGGAATAGCCATTTTTGGCGCTTTACTATTCAAATACCTTTTTGTAAAAAAAGACACTCATAACTTAGCTTCAGGATTGCATCCCATTAAAAAATCTTGGGCATCTGAATTTAAAATTTGGAAAGTATTATTAAAGAAAGTTTGGCCACTCTACATTTTACAGCTACTTATCAATAGTATGGACGCAAGTTTTTGGACCATTGGTACTTTATTTACCGAACAATTAAGTGACAAACATTATCTGGGAAATTTTTTCATACCTGCATTTATTGCCCCATCAGTGTTTGTAGGATTCGTTCTAGGAAAAGTTACCTTTCCTTTTGGCAAAAAGAGAGCAGCACTGATATGCAGCGCTATTGCCGGAATGCTTTTCATGACCTTCTACTTTTTACAGTACATTCCATTATTGATTGGCACAACCTTTTTCGCCTCACTATTTCTTAGCATTGCCTCGCCATACATTAGAGCAACCTTCGAAGACTACGTAGGTCGATTGGGAAATAACAGTAATGACATGATCGGACTACAAGCCTCTTCAACAAGTTTAGGTTTTATAATTGGACCGATAGTAGCAAGTTATCTCGCTCAAGTCTTTGACATCCAAAAAGCATTTGCGCTCATTGGTGGCAGCCTTGCTATAGTTGCAGTACTACTTTTGTTTGTAACTCCCAAAAAAATCAAAATGCCCAAAAATGAGTTGGCGAAAATTGAAAGTATTAGTTTGCAACCTATTCCGGAACAATGATGGTATGACTACCATAGTGTGTGATGATTCCATCTTCATTTTTTCCAGAAAGTTGAAGTGTATAAGCTAGGTCAATATTGTTATTCAATGCTTCTGGTAAGTACATCTTGGAGGTTACTAATAACACATCTTCATCCCAAATTTTAAAATGGATATGTGGAGAACGATATGAAGTTCCCTCAGAATATCCTTTTGGAAGCACGGTAGTAAATTTGTACTCACCAGTACTGTTGGTGCGAACACGCCCTCTATACCACTGATCGCTATAATTTCCCCCATCATCAGCGTGCCACACATCCAAAACCACATTTGACAGCGGAGTAGAGCAATCACTCGATACTACTTTTCCCGACACCACAAATCTTTCCAAGGAACTATCGTCGGGGACGAATATCTCTCTAAATGGAGAATTTGGCTGATAATACGGACCATCATCATCTCTAAATGTAGGTATGCATGAAGGATCACTATTTAAATCTTGATTACTTTTTTGATTACTACCTTGCTCAATCCCTCCTGAAAGCTGAGCTGCTCTTGATTGTAGTAAGAAAACACCACCAATAAGCAGTATGATAAAAAGTGACAAGGTGCCAATTGTTTGTTTCATAGTGAGCAAAAAAAACTAACAAGCGTTATGATACCAATATGCATGTCATAATCAAACTCGCAAAGCAACTCAAAATGGCACTGGTAGAAATTGAATATTATTTTGCACCAATTTGGCGCCTTAAAAAGAGTGGGGCTGCTATTGGGAAAAATGTATTTATTGGATTACATACATACGTTGAGCTCGAGAATGCACATTTACTAACCATCGAAGATGATGCAGTTTTATCTGCACATACAAAAATTGTTTTACATGACTCCAGTCTCAATAATACTTTGGGAGAGGCAATAGTCTTTAAAAGAGTAGTGATTAAAAAGCGTGCGTATATCGGAGCTAATTCATTACTGATGCCCGGAAGCGTTGTGGGTGAAAAAACAATAGTTGGTGCAAATTCCTTAGTAACGGGCGTATTAGCACCTAACTCTGTATATGTCGGCCAACCAGCTAAACGTATTTCTTCTTTACATGAACTAGCACAAAAAAGAGCAAAACAAAAGAAAACATCGCTATGATGTTTGTACGTCTAATCTATTTCTCTGCAAAATATTCAGCAGTATTGTTGCAAATTTTTGATTATTTGCTAACGCAGTGCGTGCTACAGAACTTTCGGGACCGAGTGATGGATTTGCATTACAATCCACAATGTAGTGATTATTGTATTTATCAAGCATAATATCGAATCTACCCAAGTCATCCATTTTCAAAACATCAAATGCGAGCCTCAAATCTTGCTTTATAGTTGATAATAAACGTTTATTCTCTGTTTCAAACGCAACATACTCAACTGGTTCTTCCTTACCAAGATCGGTTGCCCACTTAGTTTCAAACGTGACTAGCTTGAATTCTTGACCCTGAGGAGCATCAAATTTCCGCTCGCTTAAAAAAACCTTTGTTTGTTTTGCTTCAAGCACAACGCCAGTGAGCTCTCGGCCATTTTCAATAAATTCTTCCACAAGAACTGGCTGCTTGTAGGTATCGAGTAAAAATTTGATTCTATCTCGCAACTCCCTTTCATTGGTGACAACCGAATTTTGGCCAATGCCCACACTACCATGCTCTTCATTTAATTTTACAATGAGCGGAAAGCGCAGATCATAGTCAAGCTCTTGAGTAGAGGATCGAAACAATTGATACTGAGGAGTTGGAATCTCCCATGCCTCAAGCAATGTCTTGGTTAAAAACTTATTATTATTTATTGCCAAAGCAAGGGTATCTGCGCCAACAAATGGAATTGATAACAAATTAAACACCGTAGGAATGCCAGATGACTTGGGACCAGAGCCATGCACAGTATCAACAAAGTTGATACAAAGATCCGGCTTATCTTGACGCAAACGTTCGGCAAGATGGTCATTAGCAACTAAAATTTTAACACGAATTCCAAATTTACTTAGAAAAGTTTTGACTGACTCACTTCGAGCAATAACCTCCGATTCAGCCACGAATGCCTCTTCGGTGGGAAAATATTTTCTTGCCACGTCAGACCGCACAATCGCAATATACGAAAACCAATCTTTAGGTTCGCCTTCGAGCGGATCCGGAGCTGATTGAGATCTATCCATACATTCTTCTGTAAGATGAAAGTAAGTGTATATCAGACTCATTAAAAAGCAACAATCCTTTTTGAATTAAAGTCAACAATAGCAACACTACTTAACACCGGTTTAACGATTTTCTGAACCTCGTGAATTTTGACTTACCAATGCACAAAGTGACTACATAGTATGCACAACTACCACAGGATAAAAATCAAAAAACTAATTTGCTCTGGAAACGTATGACAGGGTGTCTGTATCAATAACGAGGACGTCGCCAGCATTGATAAAAATTGGCGCTGAAACGATCATTCCCGTCTCGAGAGTAACATTCTTGCGAGCCTGACCTTGAGTGTTTCCAGCAGTAGCCTCCTCAGCATACTCAACTTTCAGCCGGACTTTTGGTGGAAAACTTACACCCAATGCTTCATCTTCATAAAACAAAATATACACCTGTGTATCTGCGGTAAGTAAGCCACTTTTATCACCAATTAGTGAAGCAGGAATAGTCACTTGCTCATATGTATCGCCATCCATAAACACCATATCATCACCATCTTTATAGAGATACTGCATTTGTTTACTACTTACATCAAGTTGCTCAACAGATTCAGTTGATTTGTAAGTAAATTCTTGGGTATTTTCGGTTTTTACACTTCTAAAGCGCACTCTCATGAATGCTGAACCTTTACCAGGACTCATGAAGTCCGCGGTAGTTACCAAAAATGGTTGATCTTTGTGGGAAATGTACATCCCTTTTCGAATATTGCCGGCTTTGATTGTCATAGACTGGTATTGTATCACTTGAATACTTATTTTTCCTCGAGCGAAAAAATATCACTGGTAGGAAAAAACACAACATCTTTCAGACTTGCTGCATTGGCAAACAGCATCACTAATCTATCAATGCCAACAGCAATTCCGCCTGTGGGCGGCAAACCCATTTCAAGCGCGGTAAAAAAATCAGCATCCAGATCATACTCATATTTGCCTAGTGCTTTTCTTAGCTGCAAATCTTCAGTCATCCGCCGTTTTTGTTCTATTGCGTCTGTAAGTTCAGAAAATGCATTCCCCATTTCTAGTCCACCAATATAAAACTCAAATCGCTCTGCAAATCGAGGATCTGCTTCTTTTCGTTTAGAAAGCGCTGCTTGAGAAGCAGGGTAGTCAAAAATAATAGTTGGTTTTACTTTGCCCAAATGCGGCTCTATCTCGTTTAAGAAAAGCTGGTTATACACTTCTTCCCAGGTTGCAGTTGGCAAAACCTCATAGCCTTTTGCAGCTGCAACTTCCTTAAGCTCTGCTTCATCAAGTAATGTATCAGTCGAAATCCCTGCATACTGCGCAAATGCCTCAGCTACAGAGATTCGCTCCCAGGGAGCAGACAAATCATATGTGGTACCTAAATAGGGGAGTGTAGTTGCTGAAGGATCATTTTTGACGGTACGCAGAATGGTTAAAAGTAACTGCTCGCAGTCATGCATGATGTTGGTGTAATCTGCGTTGGTACGATACCACTCCAAAATAGTGAACTCATGGTTATGGAAGCGACTAATTCCCTCGCCATTGCGGAAAGATTTTGCTATCTGAAAAATATCACCTACACCAGCTGCTAGCAATTTTTTCATGTACAGTTCAGGACTGGTGACCAGAAATCCAGAAACATCAGTATGATCTTGAGCCTTGAGAGTTGTTTTGAATACTTCTAAGTATGGCTCGGTTCCAGGATTTTCAACAAGTAAAGGTGTCTCAACTTCCAAAAATCCATCAGCTTTAAAAAAGGTACGAATTGCATCAATCACTTGAGCTCTGAGTATGAAGGGCAGCAAATGCGAAGCATCTCTCGAAATTTCTAACCATTTTTTCATTTCACACAATTCTCAAATCTTTAGAATACTGAGCAGTTACCGGAGTCACTACACCATCTGTGATAAGCAAATAAGAAAGATTAGTATACTCCACACAACCTGAATTCCAATATATTTCACGAGATATAGTCTTGTGAAATGTGTGAGAATGACCAAATATCACAATATCTGCAAGAGTTTGCAACTGATTTTTAGCGTACTTACACATTATTTGATCTAGTTTTTTTTGTCTTGGATCAATAAACGCCCAGTTAATCACTCTGTTAAACATAGTTCTTTTTGCTAGCAATCTAAAAAAGAGAGGAGCCAGTGGGGTGAAAATTGAGATCAGGGTGGGATGTCTGTCATCTAACTCAGGCGCAATTAAATGTCCGTGCTCAACGTGAAATCGTTTTTCTCCCTCAATAAATGAGTGCTGCAAGGTCTGCTGCGTCGAAAATTCCGACACTCTATCATCTGCCATTTCTTGCCTATCATGATTGCCGTAAATGTACACAGCCTGCTTTTCCTTGAACAATGCAAACAATTGCTGCCATTTAGAAGTCACGAAAGAATCGAAAGAAGTAACATAGCCATCCCAAATATCACCATTGAGAATCACTTTGTCAACCGATTTGACCAGATCTGAGATATAATCACAGAGTGCTTGATCAAATTCATCGGTAAGATGAGTATCTGAGAGTACAAGTATTTTCATACAAACGACTATTATGGATAACGAACAGACAACTATCAAGCTCCAAGCATTTCTTTCTCACGCCGGGATAGCTTCACGTCGAAAGTCGGAAGAACTTATAGCAGCTGGCAAAGTTCTCGTCAACGGCAGTGTGGCACAAATTGGTGCCAGAGTTAACCCAAAAACGGACAAAGTCACTGTTGATGGAACTGTTATAACGAGTCAAGAAGAAAAGCGCTATTTCCTCGTTAACAAACCAGTGGGATATATTTCCACTACTTCTGATGAATTAAGTAGAAAAACAGTACTGCAACTCCTACCAGCAATGACAGAACGCCTTTTCCCAGTTGGCAGACTTGACCAGGAAAGTGAAGGGTTGTTACTCCTTACTAATGATGGAGAACTTGCACAAAAACTCACACATCCAAAATATGAGATTCCAAAAACCTACGAAGTGCTTGTGGCGGGTAATCCTACTCGAGCAGCTATGGATCATCTTCGAAATGGAGTCAAGCTTGTTGATGGTTTCACAAAACCGGCAATTGTTGAGAGACTTGGAAATGATGGCGATAACACCTGGCTGGAAATCACCATAACCGAAGGTAGAAACAGACAAATAAGACGAATGACAGAGCGAATTGGCTATGAAACACTCAAATTGGTGCGAACTCAAATGGGACCTTTTGATATTGGCTTATTAGATGAGCAACGATATCTTGAACTTTCCAGTGAAGAAGTTACAGAATTGTTAGAAGCTGAGAACGAAAATTAAATACATACTCTGTGAATAAAAAGACAGCGTAGAGTGCCAAAAGCATAAACCCCTCGAGACGAGAGAGAGTATGACGACTGCGAGCAAACACAAAAAACAACACTAGACCAACAACCAAAGCCAACAGGCTAATTACATAATTTCCCTCTAAAACCACCTCTTTTCCATACCACAAAGTAAGCATGCCAAATATAAAGGTGTTTGACACTGCCGAACCAACATAACTTCCTAGCGCAACCTGATTGTTACGCATAAAAAGTGAGCGAACTACAAAAGAAAGCTCTGGCAAATTAGTGCCAATAGCAATAACTAATAAACTAATTAAAAATGGTGACATTTTTAGTGTGGTGGCAAAATAGAGTGTTTGAGTTACAGCCTGTTGGCTAGCTAAAAAAATAATGAAACTACCAACAACAATTTTAAAAACTTCTTTACTTATTTTCAGCTTGTTTACTTGCACAAAGTGAGCAACTTTTTCACCCATGTTTTGTTTTTTTTGAATTTGGATCTCGCACACAACACAGAGTGCCAAACTAATTAAAGCATCTAGTTGTGTGATTTTCCCATCCAAAGAAAGTAACACCGGTAAAGTAATGACAAGCAAAGGAATGAGCAATCGATTACCTTGCAGATCATCATGAATTTTTACTTGTTTACCCGTTATGGCTAACAAGGGAATAACCAACATAAAAAGAACGATTGAGGCACCAACCAAATTTCCAACATATACTTCAGGAGTATTGGTTAGTACAGAATTGACCCCAACAGACAACTCACTTATTGAAGTGAAAAATCCCAGTAACAAAAAGGAGACAGCAAATGATGAAATTTTCAGCCGAGCAGCCAACCGCTGGACAGAGCTAACCGCTAGACCAGAACCAACCCAGATCCCAATAAAGGATGCTACATAAAGTATGAGGTGCAAGAGCATTGCATTAAGTATAGCAGAACTGAGGGGGTTTACGTAAAAGTTGTTGGGCATGCACGTTTATATGTATACATGCTAACTAATACTATGATTGTATAAACGAATGCTATCAATAATCCATTTCTGATAGAAATGACATTAAACATATAACCTGCAACCAGTCCTAACACAGCTCCGCCAATGTTGAGATATACCTTCATGCTTGAAAGTGCTGTTGCGCGAATATTTGATGGAATGTGTTTTTGGGAAAAACTATTGAGCAATGTTTCTTGAAATGATTCAGTCATGTAAAATGCCAAAATAGCCAACAGAGCGATATATCCATTCCCCACAGCCATTAGTAACAATGGTATTGATGAAAGTGCCCAGTAAAAAATGATCGTACCAGATTCTTTTAGTTTTGATTTAATTCTTTCGAACTGTGAAATAAACGCAGATTGCATGAGCATAGAGATAGCAACAAACACCCCCAACCATTTAACGTCAAATATTCCCAGACTCAAGATGTATGGCTTATCGACTGAACTTCTAAAATAACTAAAAAATCCAAACAGAAGTGAAACAAATACAGTGAGCCACAGAATATTTTTGTGCTTATAGATATAGCTCATTCCTGAAAAAACTTTCAGTTGTTCTTGGCCCTCACTTTCACCTTCCGGTAATTGCGCATCATCTTCCATAAAACTTGTTATGACAAAACAAAATATAAATAAAAGTGACAACAAATAATACGGAAAATTTCTATTAAAACTAAACAAATAAGCACCAATTATGCTGCCAATCGCACCTGCTGCGTATAAAATTGTGCCACTTTTTGCCAAAAGATTGTCATAAAGTTGTTCTTTATTTTTACTCTTTAGGTAGTCGTAAATGTAGCCTTCAAACGAACCAGATATAAAGGCAAGTCCAAGCATCCAAACTCCAGCAAAAATTGCAAACATAAAAACAGAGTTGAGTATCGTCCAAACGTACGCAGTTACTGCAAGAATTGCCAATCCCAACATGACGCTATACTTTCGACCGTACTTGTCACCAATATAACCGGTTGGAATTTCGAATAAAAAACCAGTGAGTGAAAAAACTGCAAATAAGATTCCAATGTCAGCAAAGGTCAAACTCTTTGCCAAGAAAAATAATGACATGATGGGAATAACGGGGTATAAACCAAACGTAAATTGGTAAAGCAAATATAGAATGATGTTTTTATCTCGCATTACTTTATTCTCAGATCAACTTTTTCGTAAGATACTGGCACTATATCAGAGAATGGAAGAAGAAAAAATGTCTTGCAAAAATAGCAATGTATGAGCGGGTGAGCGGAATCGAACCGCCGTCTACTGCTTGGAAGGCAGTCATACTAACCGTTGTACTACACCCGCACAGGTGTACCCTGGTATTGTACTGCCTAGACCCGGCGCATTCAACCAATAATTGCTCAGGCTAGTACTACACCTTTTTTCTGACTATACTAACTGCTGATGATAGAACAAACTCATACTTTTAAATTTTGGAGAAGACGTAAGTCGAAAAGTGGTGAAAAAACTACAGGAGTGCTTAAGCCTGTTGAACAACTTTTGGATGATAGCGAAGTTCAATCGTTTTTAGCTTTGGAAAACAGACAAATTGAAGTACAGACTTGTAGGGTTCTTGCAAATGAAATTCAACATCAGGCATCTGAAAGACTTAGAGCTTAAATGAGCAGCGCGAAAAAACCCAAATTTACACATAAAAATAATGAGTTATATCAAGAATTACTCAAGCAACTCTCTAGTATCAGCGCATTCGATGACAATCCACTCTATTCGCAAGAAAATGTGCAAAGGCGCCTTGAAAAGAAAATACAACTAAGAGTTACTTCTTACACTGTAATGCATGATGGTGTTGCAGTAGCACATCTAAAAGATACAAAAATGGTTCGCGATCAGCAAACTGTTCCCACCAGATCTCTAAATTCCATCATTAATGACAAAAATCTCCGACAATTATCGACAGAATATCCAGTTGATTTAACAAATCCAGAAATTCAACAACAGACAACACTACACTCTTCTGAGAAGTTTGAAGCAGCCGTCGTCATACCTTACCGAGAATTATTTGAGTTCACCCAACAACTTCAAGGAGAGTTGTTCAATACAGAAACAAAAATTAGCGAAAAAATTGCTTCAACCAAAAAAAGACTACAAAAAAAATTTCCCGATCAATCGAAGTATTTTGAAGAATCAACTCCAGAAACAGTACTGGAAGCAAAATTTAAAAAAACTATTCGCACATTTATAGAAGCTATTGAATCTGTAGAATCTCACTCCAGCACACGCAATGACGAACTACGACGTATTATTGAAAGAAAAGCTGCAATTATAAGTGAAATAGATACCTTATTGCTTGATACTGATGAAAAACTCAAAATCGTGCGCGCCTTTGAAGCAGACAGTAGTAAGAATGGGGGTGATTTTTGGACGAGAATGCGAGTATTTTCACCTTTTACGAGAATCCCCCCAGAATCATATCAGCAGCTTAGAGTAGCAATGCATGACATTTCTCCAAAAGAGAGCATTTTACTGACAAGAGAGCATCAAATAGATGCCAGACGAGCAAGCGCCGGCTATGAAATTGGAAGTCGCGGAGAAGGACCCTTTCAACACGATGTTGAAAGCCTCAAATATCTTCAGACACTCACTGCATTTCAAGATATTGCAGAACTTCCGACCAAACCAATACCTAGGCTTGATGATCGCACTGGCGACCTACTCT
This sequence comes from uncultured Pseudomonadales bacterium, assembly GCA_964556485.1. Lineage (GTDB taxonomy): Bacteria > Patescibacteriota > Microgenomatia > UBA1400 > PJMF01 > CG1-02-43-31. The sequence continues at coordinate 49,119 of CAZKVV010000008.1, forward strand.
TTCCACAAGAATTCGGCCCCCATGAGGTGGACGTGAAATCTCGCTTTTTTGACTTGCTCAAACAAATTGCATATCAAGACCAGCTCTATCTGCACACGCTACTTGGCGACACCTACCTTGATCTATTCCATAGAATTGCAGATGAAAACTTGTTTGGACCTGATAATGAAAATATGTTTGTTGATCAATACACACTCATGATCATGTTTTCAAGTATGGTTGGCAACTACAACCCACTCAGAATTGATAGACAATTAGCAAAAATCCTCTTAATTGATACTATTCAAAAAAGACGGGCGCGTGACCCAGAACTATCTGCAAAAAGAAGAAATTTGCCCATAGAAGTTATGGTTACTGCGATGAGTGGTGCCTCCGACATGCTTGGTATTCCAGGAACATCTGATCATTTTACCGAACTAACCAAACGTTTTTGGTGGCTCGAAGTAGGTAGGCAAGATCTCATTTTTGAGAAAAATGAGTTGATTGAGGAAGAAAATCAAATTGCTTACGACTCGCTAGGAAGGCCTATTGTCGAAGGCCTCATGCATCATGAAAATCTTGGCTCAGACTTATCGAGTGAATACGGCAAGTATGTATGGAGAAGAGCAATGAATGAAAATTCAAAAGCGCTGCTTCACACCAAAAACCAAGACGAATTTATTTCCAATGTGGTATTTCGACAGCTAGAGGCAATGCGAGATGGTCGTAGAGAACACCCAGATGGCAAACCAAAAAAACCTGCAGAAATGGGCATTACCGAAGTGCCACTGCCAACAAATGATGACTATTTTGTGGTAGTCACCATTGGCAATTTATGGAAAAAAATTAAAGTACCCAATGCCTATTTCAAAGCCAACGATAGTATTTCTCATAGTATTGGCCTTCGAAATTCTGGTCAGCATATGGAATTACGATCTAGTTTTCATTCCTACCTGCAAGAACAAATAAAACGCAATGATGATGGAGATGGGAGCATTGACCCTTCATGGCAACTCATTCCTACAGATGGTGTTGCCAAAGCTTACGAAAAAACGGACGGTCATACCGAAAGCTATCAAGATCAAAAGCATCGATTGTCCGATTTTTCCGATTATACATCTGCACATCTAAGAATTGCACTTGTTGAAGACGTCTATTTGAATAGTGCAGAAGAACTACAAAATTCGATTCTCACTTGCACGTTTTCGGGAAGAACACAGCAAACACTGTTGTTAGGATTTAAAGACGGAAAATACGAAAGAGCCGCAGCAGGCATTTCGCATAGAAATATTGACGGTCAAAACACTAGAGCTGAGGCTGCAAGTACTTTTGAGAAAGCATTTGAAGATACGGTGGGAAGTCACTTATTTAGACTTCTCAGGCTAAAGCAGTGTATAGATGACAAAAAACCGATACAAGCAGAATTAGAAACAATGCATCATAAGCTTGAAAAAGCTGCAAGTGCACAAGCCATTTCTCCAAGCGAATTAATTGAAAAAACACTCACGGCAATTCGAAATCAAAACACAAAATCTACCGAATATCAGTCATTGATCGAAGCAGAGCAAGCACCTAAAGTCGAAACTGAATATGATTCACGCATTATTGATGGAGTTATTCCAGAGTCAATGCGACTGCGTGCAAGAGCAGATGCTATTTTTGCTTTTTATAACAAAAAATTTGGCATGCATCCAGATAAAAACGTACTGACTCAGTTTGCCATGATGATGACTATGGATCGAGAAGATTCACATTTTTTGGAATCAGATGAAGGTATTTTATGCCCAACATTGTCCCTGCTTCCCAAAAGTGTTCAGGAAGCAATTAAAGCTTGTTCAAGAGATCCGGATGATATTTTCCGAGCATTGGCTTTTTCAGAAGTAATGAAGATGGATAGGCTATCTGTAAGTAAGGGCAGAGGTGTTATACGAGTACTCGCAATGTTGAGTGGCGCGCACGGCGCATCTATGACCGAAAGACAAGTCATTACAGTCATGGGAAAAATGCTTAATAATAAGGTTACAGACCCGCTCACATCGTCTGTATTACTTTCTGCTGTTTCGGGAACCAGAGAAGCACTGCCTAAAGGGCTGGTGGATGATCAAGATATGTTTACAACGGCTTTAGAAGAAGTGTATCCTCACGGAGCTTGGGCGCTCTCTGATATAGATGAAGATATAACTTTTTCTTATCGCTGTCTCAGGGAGTCGCCATTTAGAAAAAAATGGAATAATAGCGAAGAGTTTGCAGAAGAATTTATAGAAAATCTTGAACTAATTCTCACCTTCTTCGAGAATGGTTTCGTGGAAGCAGATAATTTGCCACCAAGTGTTTTTGGAGGAATACCTGACCAATCTGAAATTGCAAAACTATTACCAGCATATAAAAATGAACAACGCCAATCATGGAGGACAACTGCGTGGAGAAAACGTTGGAACGCTCGGCAAAAAATAAAAACCTGATGTATAATTCCTAGTTGTGAAGTAGTACTATATCTACAAGCCTCGATGGCGGAACTGGTAGACGCGTCAGACTTAAAATCTGATGGTAGCAATACTGTGTGGGTTCGATTCCCTCTCGAGGCACTACTTAGATGACAGACAAAAAAGAAAAACCATCATCGGTTACAACAGAGTTATCCGCTGATGATTTGCATGCATGGGCTCAAAAAAGGGCAGAAAAACAAAAGTTAGATGCTTTTCTATCACAAATCGCATTGAGGCCAATTAACAAACTCATTCAAATTGTGACAAAAAAAGAAGAAACCTAACACTAGTAAGCAACTCGATAAATTGGCATTTGAGTGCTATAATCTTGTTTTGCCACATAGCCGGGGAATAGCTCAGATGGCTAGAGCGCGCGGTTTGGGACCGTGAGGCCGCAGGTTCGAGTCCTGTTTCCCCGACCATATTGGGAAGTCTTACTTTTTAGCAGGGCGTTAAATGGCTCTTTAAGCCGATATGACGCCACTTTTTCATCATCAACTGCTATG
>CAZKVV010000009.1:0-47719 GCA_964556485.1 uncultured Pseudomonadales bacterium
CTAAGATTGAAGCAGTAACCGATTTAAACCAAATTCAAGGATTGCGTGATGCTTTTATAGCAGATGGTTTTAAATTATCAGAACTGCAACGATATGATATCGCCGACGCTATCCGAGCTAAAAACAACGAACTTCGTGAAAAAAAAGCTAATGAACAGCTCGCAAATAATGCTGGTGAAGCTATGAAAAATACTCTTTTGGATGCAGTCAGAGACATAGCTCATAGAGATCAATTTGAATCAGTTCAAGCTCAGTTTGAAAGCAAGAGAGCTTTTATGACTCAAAAGCAAATCGAAGAAGTTGACAATGCGATAAGGGTGCAAATGCTAGCGCTTTCTACGCGCTAATTAGAACTGCATTCTCTCTCGAGCTGCTGTCCTTCCAATGGGTTTCTGTCTAACATACGTATTTGCCAATTCTGCACATTTTGCGTAAAGTGCCTCTGGTGAACCCTCAGCCTTATCCCAAAGCAGTTGCAATTCTTCCATCGACATTTGCTCATCAAGTTCATTATTAAAAACAAATGGGTCTTTTCCATCCTCAGCTATTCCCCACTGAGCAAAAAGTGTCAACTCTCGTAGACTTGGATTCTTAATTGGATAACCTTGAATTTGAGGCTTAACGACTCCCAGCTCTAGGATCTTGGTTAAGTACCGAGTTGCCAATGGATCTCCTTCTTTATATGCCTTCTTAAGTGCTAATGCTAATTCAAATGCACTGATCTCTTGCTTAAATCGCCATTCCTCAATACCTCCAATCTTCGCTTCATAATACTGCAGTCTCATTTTGAGTTGAAACCGCAACGCCTTCATAATTACTGTTGCTCTAATTGCATTCCTTTCACCAGATTTACCAAACCAACGATGTTGCTCAAAGTGACTAGGATGAATAATCTTATTCTTAAGATCTTTCAGTGCATCTGGGGTACAAACAATTTCATCACCAATAACAAACACTTCATTTAATCGAAAATCTCTTGTCGAAAAAAAGTGGGAAATAGTTTCAAATGCTACTCCATGCCTAAATTGGCTATCATCTGGCATTAATCGTTTTGACAAATCTGCAGCATGTGAATAATCTGGTCGATACTCTTTAATCCCCACAATATCAATATCACGAATAGTAGTGGTTTGATGACCAAGTTCTTTCAGTACAGCTTCTCTAGCTACCCCGCCCATATATGCATAGCCATCGGGTAGCTCTTCGGGCATCCTTGAGTGTTGATTGTGTAGAAATCGCACAATTGTGAGCGGTTCATTTCTTTTTTCTCCATAGTAGTTTGGGGGATAACTTGGCTCAATGCTCTCAACGCTAACACCTCTTTCGAGCAAAAATGATACCAACTCAGCATCATCAAAAAGTTGCTCTACTGTAATTTTTACGTCTTGTTGTTGCAACACTTCTCCATGAGTAAGTGCAATATCACCAGTAGATTGATGATTATTTTTAAATTCGTTAATCATACACTCATGATATCAAAAATGTACGAAATCATGATGGTTAATTCGAGGAATTACATATTATAAACACTTCAAAATCTGCATTCAATAATATAAAAAACATCATTTTAGATTTAAAATGCATGCTGTAAAAGATTAGCTGTGGGACGATCCAAAGAAAGGTCATATTTCACACTACAACACCATCGAGTCTGGACTAAAAATTGAAGCTAGACAACTTTTAAAACCCACAGAGGTGCTTTTTGAAAACAAACCAGTTCCGTTACAGAGTCTACTAGCACTTGGTCTGTCAACTGGCAAGCTAACATTAGCTGAATTAGAAGCATCTCATCAAAATGATAGGAACTATTTGGGTTGGTTACAAACAAGACTAGCCGGAATTCCCCTCGATCCATCACATCCGGAAAATCGCTTTACCTGTAGAACAGGGGTCGAAGGGTATTACTATGCAAGCGTAGATTCACCCGAACAACTAGCAGCCGAAATTATGCTACTTGGCAAAAATATCTGGAGTGGAATAAATATTCTACATAAAGGCTCGTACCAAAAAAGAAGATCGCTCAGAAATACCATTATGGGTATAGAATGCGATCTCGATTCTGCAGTAGAATGGTCAACAATTTTTGCTGCAACTTTAGCCCGCTTGCGAGCTAAACTGTTATACAACCCCGAAGCGCAACGGTTTCAAGCTGCAAATAAACAAAGAACAGAATCATTACCAATGATTGAGTATGCTGCGAACGAAGGCGAAACACAGTTGGTTCAAACCTACAAATTACCGATTAAGAATTTGAACACCACGGTTATTTCAGGAATTGCCAAAACTGAAGAAGAGCTACTCTACTGGGAAACAGTGCAAAATCTCGGTGTATTTGGTCATCCTATTCCCAGACAACTTTTTAAAGAGTTGTATCGATAGGACTCTTACATATCTCATATGTATATATGATATAATTTGATATACGTATGGCAACTGCAACTGAATGTTTTTCTCCAGTTAAACCCGCAAGTGTAGAAAAAGCTGGCAATCAAGGCTATGGCATTTGGCTCAAGACAGATGCACCACAAGTTGAATGGGCTAGCTATCGAAACTTTGATCGATGGTCGAAACATATGCAGCGTTTCAACAATCAACCCGGGGGCATACGAGTATGGGATGCAGGATCTGGCTCTGGAACACGATTTAAAACACTCCGTTCCTATATTGACTCAACTTTTGAAGTCACAATCATAGCTACAGATTTACAAGAGGACGCACTCACTCGCTTTCCCAAAGAAATAGAAGCTTCCCAAAATCCACGAGACAAAATATTTACCATTCAGGCAGATATAACTAAACCACCGCCCTTCTCACTCCAAGTCACTGGTATTTGTTGTCTATCAGTTTTACCATGGGTTAATATTGAAGGTTCGAGAAAGGCGCTTTCTCATTTCCATGCACAATTAGAAGATGATGGTGCATTACTATTACAACTATGCACACCATACAATCAAGTCGCAATTCTCGCTGAGGGTCCAATTAAAGATGATGCAGAACTAGAACTTCGTACTGAAAAAATGCTTGCACATTTTGCTGCGACAAATGACCAAGAGCCACTTATGGTCTTCAACCAAGAATACAAAAAGAATGTAGTAGTGCATACCCAAAGATGCGCGATTAACTTGCTCGCTGAAGCTGGCTTTAAAAATATTTCCTGTACCGAGCAACATAATATGTATTTTCCCAATGGCATAACTGCCACCCTCGAGGAAAAAATTGCTCATCAACCCACCTGGAAAGCACGAAAGTCATTTGCTGCTTTCGAAAATTTACTACTGCTTGCAACAAAATAAACTCCACAACAAATACTCTTTTGCATAGCTTGTCATTTTAGGGTACGGTGGTAGTATATGTATTCAGTTTACATTCTTCGATGCAAAGATGGCTCGCTATACACCGGAATCACCACAAGCGTTTCAAGACGCATTGCAATGCATAATAGTGGAGCTGGATCAAAATATGTGCGTTCCCGCCTTCCTGTTCAACTAGTATATGTAGAAGAACAACTATCGAAGTCACTAGCACTGCAACGCGAGGCAGCAATCAAAAAAATTTCAAGACAAGCAAAAGAAGCACTGATACTAAACTCCCCATTTTTATAGGACATTTTCTGGTATAATAATTGCTTGTACTAAAAATAATAAAAGACTGATACAGCATGAGAAACTTTAATAACAACAACTCTTTTGGTTCATCTAGAGGTGGTGGCGGTGGTTTTAACCGAGACCGTAACTCAAGAGGTTTTGGTGGAGGTGGTAGTAGTAACCAGATGTATGATGCAACATGTGCGGAATGCGGCAATTCATGCCAGGTACCTTTTATGCCACGAAACGGCAAACCAGTGTACTGTAGCAACTGTTTTGAATCACGTGAAAACAATGGCGGTGGTGACAGACCTTCAAGACAAAGAGATTCATTCCCAAGACCACAATTTCAAGAGAGACGCGCACCAGGCCTTAGTTACAATCCAGAACGTGAAAACAAGAAGCTAGATTTGATCAATGAAAAGTTAGATCAGATTCTTAAACTTCTCAAGACACAAAAATCTTCAGTAGCTGCTCCAAATATTAAAGTAGCTCAAATGAGTGAACCTACTCCAGCTCCAACAGTCGAAGAGGCTGAAACTGAAATTCTCACACCTAACGAAGAATAAAGTTGACACTCAAAGAGTGTTGGCACCTTTCTTAGATGCGTAATTTGCCATGCTCAATGTATAGCTCGTTTAAACTCGAGATAACTTGTATTGCACTTGTTACGGCTCCCTGTTGGCTTCTCATAGAACTGCCAGGTCTTTGGAGTAAATAGCCAGTACATCCCGCAGGTAATTCCTGAAATGACAAAGCTTTGTCATCGATGAGACATACTGAAGGTGCCACGAATTTTGCGTTTCTTTGAGTATCCTGCAAGCTAAACGTTTCTCCTTGTTTTTGCCATCCGGCAATTTCCCTACCTTTGTGTGTAGTTGACATAACTAAATAACTGCCTCGGTATCCACTTGCGTACAACTTTAATTCCTGCCATTTGTGGTTTACTCCATAGGTGAGCACATGGTACGGTACACCACTTTGTGTGAGTGAGTCTAATAATCGCTTGGCATCAGGATATAAAATGGGCGGACCTTCAGTTAAAAACTGAGCATAAAACGTTTCAAGTTGCTGCTGGGAAAGTTGCTTTTGAATAAACGGCAGTGGATCAAATGACCCACCATCTGCTTCTATTGCTCTTTGTGCCTCAATAATAGACTCTGGTTTTATGCCACATGCGCCAGAAGCCAAAAAAAATCGTTCCATGCTTGCAGTCACATCACCAAGTGTGCGATCAAAGTCTAGTGCAACAAGCTGTGGCACCCTTACTTCAGGGGTTACTTCAATTTCACTGGTTTCACCACTCATTGCTATTCTACTGTTACGATACTTTTTTTGCTACCAATGTTAAAAACAGCGGGAACTCACTCCGAGCTCTATTTTCCATTTTAGCTGCTTTGCCTTCACTCTCTTTGTCAGAAACCCACTCCTCCAAACCAGTTATAATAAATCCTGCGTTTGTTAACATACTAATATAGTCTTGCAGTGGTCGATGAAACGACCAAGTTGTTTGCGAATCTTTTTTCCCAGGATTCATGGTTATGGGAATGCGAAGAGGTGAAAGATATCTATTTATCCATCTATGTTGCTGCTTGGTTTTTTCATCAATGCCCCAACCAGATTGGCGAGGAATACGAAATACTGGATGATTAAGCACAATAACCACTTCTCCACCCATCTGCAAAAGTTGTGCCAAATTATCGAACACACCTTCTGGTTTTTCCATATTTTGTAAGGCAAGCACAACACAACAATGACTAAATCCCGGATCAATCTTTGGCAGTGGTCTGGTTACATCTGCAACTGCAAAGGTATGACGCGCATTTTTATTGTTATTTTTAGCAGCATCGATGAGGGAAGCAGCTTTATCCACCCCTACATACCGTGCAATTTCTGGAATAACTCTACTCACCACACCTTGACCGCATCCTAAATCCAGGAGTGAACAATCACTTTTTAAATCTAATAGTCGCAATAATCCTGGCAGTACAACCTGCTTATGATAGTAGTGACCATCCACCCCAACCAAATTGTTGTACCATGGTGCTACTTTCTGCCAAGATGTTGCCTGTTGTTGCATACAAGTATTGTACCAGGTAGTTACCCTACTATGGACTTTACACCTACCATACTTTTGAGTACTATAAATCGTGTAAGTTACCAACCCCAAAACCTGGTTAGCTAGATTTTGCCGTTAGCATAGAAATAATATGCAAGCTATTGCAGTTCACAACACAAAAATACTAAGAATAAGTCAGGTTCTACACTCACTAGCATTTACAGTCCCCATTTGGATCGTGTTCTTCCAAACCCATCTGACTGTACAAGAAATATCGCTTCTTGTAGCTTTTGGTTATGCGGTGCAGGTACTTACTGAACTGCCCACAGGTGCAATTGCAGACATGTTTGGCAAAAAAACAACCATTGGTCTTGGTCACTTATTGGGAGCACTTGCTTTTTCTGCTTTTCCTTTTGCAACAACGTTTACTCACTTCTTGCTACTTTCAATGTTAGTTGGAATTTCTGACTCATTATTTTCTGGTGCAAATGAGGCAATGCTCTACGACTCCCTCAAACAAGATAAAAAAGAAGACAGCTATACAAGGGTGCAAGCAGATATTGGCTTTTGGTATCAAATTGGACTGTGTACCGCAACCCTTCTAGGTGGATTCTTATTCCGCATGTTACCTGGATTACCATACTTCATGTATGGCTTAGTGTTGCTGTGTGGTTTTGTTGTTGCAACAAGATTTAAAGAACCGTTGGTTGATTCAGAAGTCTTTACACTCAAAAACTATCTACGACAAATTAAGTATGGAACACTTGAAGCCTTCAAAAATTCCCACACACAGTTGATTTCTTTATACTTTGTAGCGGTCGGCGGCATTACCTGGACACTTGCTTTGTATTTTAATTCATACATGTTTGTGGCGCTGGGATTTGGTGATGAAGCTAGAGGAGTTATTGAAGCTGTGCTCAGACTATTCAACATTTTTGTGCTCACAAAAGTATTAAAAAATCAAAAACTGTTTACTCAAAAACGAACTGTACTGTTTTTTCCACTCTTAATGATGTTTTCAATGCTGCCAGGAGTGTTACTTTCTGGATGGTATGGAATTCCGTTTATTGCCGCAGGGATGATGTCTTCAACAGCTCGGTGGATTATCCTGGGAAAGTATACAAATCAAGCATTTACTTCCAAGTATAGAGCAACTGCCATTTCCACTTTAAGCATGCTTATTGGCATTATTTTTATTATCATCACCGGAATTTCCGGACCAATCATTGCTGCTACAAGTGTCAAAACCATGTACACACTACTAGGACTACTCACGATAGTTACAGTAGTTCCATTGGCAAAAATGCTGATTAAACGTGGAAAAAATGGAGCTATTTTTGCTTAGCCATTTGGAAACCAATGTAGGCAACCATACAACCGCCCGCTATATCAATTCCATAATGACCTCTAGAGAGTAACAATACTAAAACCTGCAGCAGGAAAAAAGTAAATAGTGTTGCTCTCAGTTTCATTTTCTCTGCAGGCACCAACAAAAAAAGCAAGAACGCTGCAGCAATATGTCCCGAGCTAAACATTCCGTGCTGTTGTACATCAAAAATGCCATAAGTCGTTAAATTATCTGGATATCTACCCAGTGGCGTCATTCCAATAAATGCTGCCCGCATGTAATGGATGTGAGCCATACTCAACAAAATGAGGTGAATAAATGGCTTAGAGAATTCGTTTCTGAGAGCAAAAATAAAAATAATGTAGGAGTTGATGAGTAATGGATCACTTAAATACTGAGTCCACATCCACAACGGAAATGTATCAAAGAAAATATCAGGAACCTGCGGTCTGTCTGGGTATAACTCACCAATAAAGAAACTAACAACAACGTTTGCAAGCATTCCGCCAAATAAATAGAGCAACAAGACCATTGTTTTTTTCATGTCTTTTCAAAAGTTAGTTATATCTATGTGCTACTTTATTCTCTCCAGTAAAAACCTTGACCATTGAAGAATTGAGCGCCGGTCCAACTGTCAGCCTCCCTGTTTCATTTGCATATAACTCAGAATCAATTGCACAGTACTTATGAGAATGGGAGAGTTGTACTGTTTGCGAAGCAATGCTTCGATACCGTACTGTTTTGCTAACACTTTCCAAACCGAACAATGCATGTGCGCATACATCGAGCATAATCCCGATAAATAACTCGCTCTTTGACACACCGAGTTTGTGTTCACCAACTGTTATTACATAGTTTTCTCCCTTACCAATTTGAGCAGGTTTTAAAAATGAATAGTGACTAGTAATACGCGGCAAAAAATCGTTGACTACAGTCGCATCATACGCCAGAACTGTCGTACCATCTTCAAGAATAACTTCTACTAGTTCATTCATCTTCGATTTCCACAAATACTTCATAAGCCCCGCATGTCTTTGCATAAACGACCCCGCACCTAAACTTCGCAGTTCTTCAACTTCGGTCAAAATCGGAATAACGATTCCACCAGCGTTTACCATCCAATTTGAGTTTATATGCTTTTGTTCAGACAGGGTTACAGTATTAGGCTTTGTAGCTATTGCATGCAAATCACCCCGTAAGGCCTGATGAATTTTTGTGGTTATTTTTGGCACTGAGGTAGTTTCACGAAGACCTACTGATTTACTTAACACATTCTCGCCGCCAAAATGCAGCGGCAACAAAGATCTGCTGCCATCTTGTTGCTGAAGAACATTAAGCACGCTAAAGTGCGTACCATCACCACCCAATGCTACGACCAACTGTGGGGCTAAAGATAAATACGAATCAGTAGTATCTAGAAATGTGTGTAAATTCGTAATCTGGGCATCAAACAACTTTCCTACTAATTCAGCAATGTCTTGGGCGCTACCCCTACCAGATTTTTCATTATAAATAAGCAAAAGTTCTTTTGATTTTATATCTGTCATGATTCCTTATTGCACTCTATGTGCAATAACTACTTGAGCTTCAGAATTTAACGTTGATTTCTTGGAGAAAAGCACCAGTTCTTCTTTGGTATCTTGCGAAAGGCTGAGAACCTCAGAATAGGCAACCGTTCGCAATGCAGTTATAGTGTATCTATAGATACCGTTGTTACTTCCAATTAACACAACTTCATCACCTAACTCAACTATTTCTAGGTTTGGAATGTGAGAAAAGTATCCTTCACTAGTTATGAAAAGCGTCCCAACTTTACCAAGCTGAGCTGTGCCAACTTGTTTGGAATAGATTCGCCCATGATGGAGCTTTTTCTCAGACTCATCAGCAATATCTGACACAAATCCAATACTAGGAACAGAGATTGAATCCACGGTCAATTTTTGATTTTCTGCCTCAGCACTAGACTCAGATCCAGCAAGTGAAATATCGGGTGCAGAAAAAATAGTAAGCGTTATGCTAAGGCCTAAACCTAGTCCCATAGCAGCAGCTATAAGCAATTTTTGCATGCTATTATTATATCAAATTATATCTTATTAGATATAGTATACTAATGAGAAGAGATTTTATGAAAAAAGGTATACTAATCGTCCTCGCTTTTGCATTCGGTGTAGGTAGTACCATTGGATTTGAACTCCTTTTACCCTATTTCGTCTCTGAAACAGGTGAACTGCTCATACCTGCCATAATTACACCTCCAAAAGAACGTCCCTTACAAAAATACGCACTCTCAAACCTTGCTCAAATCACTCCGGCAAGTTCAATCATTGCGAGTACAGACACTCTGCAAGAAACGCCCGATTACACTTCCTACCTCTATCAGATGGAAATTAGGGGCAAAACAATGACTGGGCAGCTTACCCTGCCTACACAAACAACGTTTAGCACTAACTATCCTGTCATTGTCATGTTGAGAGGTTATGTGCCTGTGGAAGAGTATGTAACCGGAACTGGTACCAAAAATGCAGCTGCAGCTTTTGCTAAAGCTGGATATATCACGGTTGCTCCAGATTTTTTTGGATATGGTCAAAGTGACCCAGAACCTGCTGACACTTGGCAAGCACGTTTTGAAAAACCGATACTTGTTGCCGATATCATCGAGTCGCTACAAAAAAGTGGCATTATGCTTTCACAAGCACAAACCATAACTAGCTCTGCTATTGGTATTTGGGCACACAGTAATGGAGGCCAAATTGCGCTTTCAACCTTAATTGGCTACGACTACAAGTTTCCTACTACCTTGTGGGCACCTGTTACCGCACCATTTCCATACTCAGTTTTGTTCTTTTCTGATGAACTTTCCGACGAAGGTAAATCCCAACGCAAGTGGATTAGTATTTTTGAAGAGGACTACGATTCACTAAACTTTTCATTGACACAGTATCTTTCAAAACTGCAAGCACCACTGCAGCTACACCATGGCGAAACCGATGATGCGGCTTTAATTGCTTGGAGTGATGAGTTTGTTGAAAAACTTAAAGACCAAAATGAAACAGCTACAATCACCTATTTTCGCTACCCAAACACCGATCATAACCTTCAGCCAAACTGGAACATAGCAATCTCACGAGACCTCAGTTTTTTTGCCAAATACTTGCCACTTCCATAACTTCAAAAGCAATTAGTGAGGATTTTGTGATAACACGCCTTGTGGTGTGTTAATTCTAAGTGGCGATGGATCGAGTGATTGCAGTGCTGCAACGTTACGAACCCCTCTAAAAACTAAGCTTAAAATAATATCTTCAGTCAGATTGTGGACATGAAATGGAATGGTTGGCACACCATATGGCAAGTGATTCATGTACGCTCTTCTGGTTTCACCTTCAACAAATGAAGGCATACCAAATGGCAACATTTTGTCATCTAGATATTTGGTACGTGCAGAAGCTTCTCCACCATACGGTTTAAAGTAATTGCCATTCTCATCAATGCAATACAGCATGCCACCCGGCGACTCAATGGTGCCTCCTGCAGCAACCCGCGACACACCAATTCCCGAAGCTCCCAATGCTAAGGTTGTAGCAATATGATCACTCGCACCGCCTTCTACTATTACGGGAATCGAGATATGCCCTCTTAGTTCCCAAAGTAACATAGGCCAATCTATAACCGAGCCACTGCGAACACCTGTAATACACCTTCCGCCTCCACCAATGCCAATGTACAAACCATCTGCACCCGCTTCTTCGAGCTGTTGTGCTTGTGTGATATCAACCACCTGACCTACAAATATTTCAATTTCACTTCCAAACACTTTTCTAAGCTGCTGCACCGTACGCAGCGCACCCAAGCCTGGTTCTGGAGAATAGACTCTAAATGCTCGCACCCCAGCCTTGTAGAGCACTTCAGCCCTAGACACAGCTTTTTCAGGTACCGCGTCGAGTACACCCATGACATTATGTTGCCAGGTAGTTATTAATTCCTTTTTTTGGGCAGCGGTTCTACCAATTAAAACCTCACTCTCTGACAGAGCCTTAAATACCTCTATTACCATTGCAGCCTGCCTCTTTACATCACTCAAAGGACCATTGCGAGGTACGCCAACCAATGACAGACATTGAGCCATAGTGGAAATGGCATAGACACTACCCCATACATCAGGCATTGCCGATCCCACCAATACCGATCGTGCATATTTACCCAACTTTATGAAGGGACCTTCCTTCAATCGTTCTTTTCTTGAAACTCGTTCACCATCAGAACCTACTACTCGAATGCCTAAGTCTGAAATTGATAATGCCTGATTATGTTCAAGGGCGCGAACCAAGGCACTGTTACTCACAACTGGAGGTGGAATAAAGGGCTTTTTTTGCACTCGCTTCAATGCAGCAATTCTTTCTGGATGGTTAAAAAGTTCCAAAAAATACTGGCGAATCCTCAAAATTCTCACCATGTTCTCTGGTGCAATCATGCCCATTTGTGAAATTTTTAAAAAGTCGAACGGTGTATGCAGCATTCCTTGACTGGGATACGCGTGTTCAGCAGGTCTGCTTTCTAAATACCAGTAATGAAGGTAGCTAGCAAGAGTACTCTCAAAGGGTGCTAATTTTTCTATGATGTAGGTTTCCCAAAGATCATTGTCTCGGAAGGATGAAAATGGATACTTTTTTTTGTCCACGCATACACTGTAACAGTCAGGCAAAAAGCATGCAATGCATACTAAATATGTTCCTCAGCATCATTGAGTAAGTGTTCGGTGACAGTCTTGGACTTAACCTGCAAGATTTTTCGTTCCATTTGACGTCTGCGCGTTCCCATCAACTCATCATAACCATCCTGCAACGTTTTGAGTTGTTTACCATACTTTGAAAATGATTCATAAAACTTATCCCACTCCATCGAAAACTCATCAACATGCTTTATGACTTCTCGCAATTTGTCTCCAACCATAAAATTGCGATAACTTTCAGCAACTGTTCTTGCCACAATCAAAAAAGTAAGTGGAGAAACCAGCAACACTCGCTTTCGCATCGCAAACTCAACAATATGTGGAAATTTCTGATTAATAAATGAAAAAACCATTTCATTTGGTACAAACAGAATTGCATAATCGAGTGTGTTATATGCCGGATTAATATATTCAGCAACTTTACTGACTTTTGCCTTCAAATCAATTTCAAACTGCTTAATATGTCCTTGTTGTGCGGATTTGCTGTCAGCTTCGGCTAACTTCTGCATTTCACTATACGGGAACTTCACATCCACAGGCACAACTTTATGATCTGGAAGAAGAAGAGTAATGTCTGGCTTGAGTGTTGAGTTATCCAGCATTCTTTGTCTGCTGTAATGTGTGCCTTCAACAAGACCATGAGAGGTGAGGAGATCCTCAATAATTCTTTCACCCCAAGCACCACGCTCTTGGTTATTGGAAAGTACCTTGCTTAACTGCTGAGCCGTTACAGTCAAATCTTGAGTAAGCACCCGTTGTTGCTCTAAAGCTGTGGAAATCGCTGCAAACTTATGAACGCGGTCTTTCTCCAATGCTCTGATTTCTTCTTGCCGTTGCTTCATGTCTTCATGCAGCTGAAGCACCAGTTTTTCAATACTTGCCTTGGTATGCTGCATATCTGCCTGGATGATCTCTTTTTCGCCAGCCAAGATAGCCTTACTTTGTTCTGCAACACGTTGTACAGACATGCCAAACACACTGTTAACGACCTTTTCTAATTCTTCAGTTTTTTGGGCAGTGAGCATGCGGCGCTGAGAAAGAAACAGCACTACAAAGCCAATAATAATGACTGCTAGTAAAATGACAATTTCGAGTGACATATCGATACAGTATACTAACCATACAGTACGCAGACAATCTCAATACACATGCAAGTTAAAGCCAGATCAAGATTAAAACCACTAGAACCTGTTCAAAGCACACCTGTGAGAAAAGTTTCTGTTCCTCACACATCAACCAAAAATACGCTTAATCCAAAATATATACAGTACGCTCCACTTCTAGTTGCAGGAATTGTTCTATCATTACTGCAGGTCAGCCTGCTCACTCGCATCTCACCAACAACTATTCAAAATGTGCTTTTTCCCAATAGTTATCTTCCTTTTTTAGCAGTACTCTTTTTAATCTTTTTTTTCTTTGCAAGTTATATATTGCTTAATACCAGGCGGGGTGTAACCATTGCCTACCTACTTACCGTGCTGTTTTTTCTAAGACTTCAAGATATCTCACTCGATGTTACAGTCCTCATTTTTTGTATTATGGTCTTGGTACTCTCTGAGCTTGCGGCCAAGTTCCATTTTCGTGTTCCAGCGTTACCAAAACCTGACTTAAAAAAACGGCGACACTAGACTACAATATGCTCTCGAGAGAACTAATCTATGCCAGAACATTTTTACATCACAACAACCTTGCCATACGTAAATGCGGAACCCCATATTGGTTTTGCCCTTGAAATCATTGCCGCAGATGTCATTGCTAGATATCAAAAAAACATTTTAAGTAAAACTGTTGTGTTTAATACTGGTACTGATGAACACGGACAAAAAATTTACCAGAAAGCAGAAGAAGTTGGCGAAAACCCACAGTCATATGTTGATAGATTTGCAAAAGAATTTTCCACACTTAAATCCCAATTAAACCTGAGTTTCACCCATTTTATTCGCACTACCGATACACATCACAAAGCTGCTGCACAAGCATTTTGGCTCCGCTGTCAAAAAACTGGCGACATTTATAAAAAAATGTACAAGATTCATTACTGTGTTGGATGTGAATTGGAAAAACAGGCATCAGAGCTTGTTGATGAAAAATGTCCGTTGCATCCAAACAAAGAGCTTGAAATTAGAGAGGAAGAAAACTACTTTTTTTCCTTTTCAAATTACCAACAACCATTACTTAAGTACTATAGCGCTCACCCTGAGTTTGTTAAACCTGAGAGCAAAATGAAAGAGATTTCAGCCTTTGTTTCTGGAGGATTGCAAGACTTCAGCATTTCTAGACTTAAAGAAAAAATGCCTTGGGGTGTTCCCGTCCCTGGAGATGAAGAGCATGTCATGTATGTCTGGTTTGACGCACTTGTTAACTATATTTCGACTCTCGGTTGGCCAGATGATCAAACATCTTTTGACACTTTTTGGCCTGGAATTCAAGTTGCTGGTAAAGATAATCTTCGCCAGCAAGCAGCAATGTGGCAAGCAATGTTACTCTCAGCAAAACTCTCACCAAGCAAAAACATTTTAATTAATGGATTTATCAGTATTGGTGGCCAAAAAATGAGCAAATCTCTTGGTAATGTGATTTCACCAACTGAAATGTGTGACCGCTATGGAATTGATGCAACTAGATATTTGCTAATGTCACTCGGGCCATTTGGCAATGACATGGATGTTACCTGGGAGAAATTGGACACAACCTATACCGCAACGTTATGCAATGGACTGGGAAATGTTGCTTCTCGCGTTGCAAAACTGTGTGAAAAGAATGGCGGCTCATTTACACCAGCAACTCCAGTGCTTCCAAACGAATTTTTAAGCGCACTCGAAACTTTTGACATCGATGTTGCTCTCGGAATCATTAACCAGCAAGTAACCAGTTTAGATGGATACTTTAGTACTACTGAGCCTTGGAAAAAAGCAGGTGATGAACAGTTTGCGATCTTGGCAACGGCAGTTGATCAGCTCCTAGTGATTGCACAAGAGTTAACTCTATTTATGCCTGCAACAGCAGAAACATTACTGTCACATTTTAGTTCAGCACAGATCAGCAGCATTTCACCACTCTTTCCAAGATTGACTCACTAAACCTTATGGAAATCTTCGACACCCACTGTCACTACAATCTAGAGCCACTAGCAAGTGATTGGAAACTACACCATGAGCATGCGCTGGCAAAAATGGTAACACGCAGCACCATTGTCGGCACATCTGTTGAAACGAGTGAACTTGCGGCACGTCAAGCGGAAACAGACCCCAACTTGTACTTTAGTTGTGGCATTCACCCAAACGCTGAGATTGATGCAGATCCTGAAACTGAGGTAAGCAAACTACTGCCACTTCTCGAAAAAGGCAAAGCTGTTGCTGTTGGTGAAACCGGTCTTGATTACTATCGACTCAAAAGTAAGGGCGAAAAGAGAGCTGCAAACGCAGCAACACAAAAAAAACTGTTTTCACTACAGCTGGAGTTGGCAGCCAAATTTGAACTCCCTGTCATTGTGCACGTCAGGGATCAGGCGGAAAGAACTTCAGAAAATGCATATACCGACACACTAGAAATTCTCAAACAACATAACTGTTCCCGATTTGTTTTACACTGCGTTTCTGGACCGATTGCCTATGTTGCAGCTGCTGCCGAGTTGGGTGGATATATTGGTATAGCGGGAAATGTCACCTATGGAACTAACAGTGCATACATCAAAGAGTTACTTTCAGTAGTGAAAAAAGAAGCACTGCTAACTGAAACTGATGCACCGTATTTGTCTCCAGTTCCATTTAGAGGTCAGACCTGCGAGCCAGCAATGATTGCAGAGACGGTCAAGTTTCTAGAAAATGAGCTACAACTTTCGGCAACAAATTTATATAAGAATGCCTGCACATTCTATGGTATTCAGGTACAATAGAAGAAAGTTATGGTTACACTACGAAAAATTGTTCAGCGGTACCCCATCAAAACAAAGCGATTTTTAGAAATTTTGCCTGGGTTTGTTTCATGGTCGCTCATTCTTTTTCCCTTTTGGGGCTCATTTTTCATTCCAGACTTTGTGGCTTACTATGTTATCGCCTTTGCGGTGTATTGGCTCTATCGTTCCATCTCGATGTCAATTTTAGCCGTGATGGGTCACTTCAGAATTAAAGCTGCAACAGCTTATAACTGGCTTGCAGATTTGAAAAAAGTGCACCCAACCAGCTGGGACTCTATTCATCATATTATTGTCGTTCCAACATACAAAGAGCCCATAGATACACTTCGACGCACGCTTACCGGACTTTCACAACAAACCTATCTACTCAAAAACATTCACATCATGCTTTCTTTTGAAGAAAGAGAGGGCGAACATGCTCGAGAAAAAGCAGCAAAACTGATAACTGAGTATGGTAAAACATTCGGCGATTTATGGACAACTTACCACCCAGATATTCAGGGCGAAGTGAAAGGTAAATCATCCAACACTTCATGGGGTGCTCGTGCAGCAAAAAAATTATTGGTTGACTCTGGGAAAGTTGTGTTAGAAAAAGTTACCATAACTAGTGAAGATGCCGACGCACTCTTCCACAAACATTATTTTGCCAATATTACCCATGATTTTTTAACCATTCCGAAACCATTTAATACCATTTGGCAGGGTGCTGTGGTGTTTTACAACAATATTTGGAAAGTACCGCCTCCAATTAGAGTTTTAGCATCAATGTTTTCGGTTATTCAAATTCATATTTTAATGCGAAGTGACAGACTCATTAACTTTTCGACCTACACCACTTCGCTCAGACACGTGGTTGATATTGGTTTTTGGGACACAGATGTCATTCCAGAAGATTATCGCCTGTTTTTTAAATCATACTTTGCAAAAAAGGGTGATTTTGAAGTAAGACCTATTTTCTTACCCATCTACTCTGATGCTGCAGAATCAAATACCTGGTGGGAAACCTTTGTAAACCAATATGAACAGCTCAAGCGCTGGGCATGGGGTGTCAGTGACGACGCGTACATTATCAGACAATATATTCTCGCTGACGAAATTCCTTTTTGGGAAAAAACAGTGCGTGTTTCAAAAACAATAGAAGATCACTTTTTATGGCCTGTTAACTGGTTTGCCGTTACCATCGCTGCTTTCTTGCCACCGCTACTCAATCCTGAATTCAATAGAACCATCCTTGGCAAAACACTGCCACAGGTAAGTTCAACACTTTTAACATTGTCATTAGTTTCTATGGTCGTTATCTTTTTCATTGATGCTGTTAATCGCCCACCTAGACCAAATAAACGAAATCCACTTTCCTATATTGCTCAACCCCTTGAGTTCTTACTGCTTCCAGTTGTCGGGTTTTTCTTTTCAGCACTCCCTGGAATTGATGCACACACTAGATTAATGCTTGGAAAATATATAGAGTACAAAGTAACCGAAAAAGTATAACTTACTAATAACATTGTGCTAAAAAAAATTTGGAAATACATAGTTAAGATTGATTTAGCGCTTGATAAACAGTATCCCATTTTCATTTTACTGGTGCTCGTATTGGCCTTAAGAATTCCTAATCTTGCCGAACCTTACTGGTATGGTGATGAAGGTATTTACTTGACGATTGGTCAATCACTCAATAAGGGAGCTGTCCTTTATAAAGACATCATCGATCATAAAACACCAATCATTTACTTTTTGGCACAAACACATACTCAGCTCAATTTCAGACTCCTGAATATTTCCTGGATGCTTGTGACAACTTTTTTTTTCTATTACTTGACCAAAAAACTATCAAAAAGTGTCATAGCAGCTTTTATTGCAAGTCTGCTATTCGTGCTTGGTACAACGCTACCAGCTCTTGAAGGAAACATCCCCAATGGCGAACTATTTGTGATGGGATTTGTGATTGTGGGAATGTACCTAAGTTTACAGAGTTGGTATGGTGAATGGTTTTTAACTGGGGAAAGAAAATCTAAAAAATGGCAACCATTAGTCTTGAGTGGTGTTTTCTTGTCATTAGGAATACTTACCAAAGTGCCTGCAATTTTTGATGTTGCTGCAGTCTTTAGTTTGGGCTATTTTGCCCTGCTGCGCTCCATCCCATCACTCTCAATCAAGGATGTGGTAACGAAACTAAAAATCCAACTTCCACTTGTTTTTAAAAGCTGGACTTCGCTCGCAATTGGTCTGGCAGTACCTATTGGCATCTCAATTCTATACTTTGTCGCACTTGGAGCTGGTAAAGATTATTTAGACTTTGGATTGATGTACAACTTTAGATATGCTGGTAGTTGGCAACTACCTTTTTCTCACCCATTACTTCTCTTTTTGTTCACACTGCCAGGAAAAGTGTTGCTATTGCTCTTACTTGTGGCGATCATTTCTACCGCTAAAAAATGGCTCACACCTACTTACCAATTTGTACTGTTGTGGTCAGGATTAGCTCTTGTTGCAAGTTCACTTTCAAACCGTCCGTATCCACATTATTTTCTGCAAACCATTCCACCACTAGCACTTCTTATCGGCATAATGATCGATGACTGTGTTAGATTTGTTCGATACAAAAAAGATATCGTTCAAACTTCACTTCAGCTGTTCCTGGGAGTACTACTCATCAGTAGTACTGTTACACTCTTCAAACTTCTTGGTGTTAGTTTTTATCCAACCTTCACCTACTACATCAGATGGATGCAATTTGCGCAAGGGAAGCTAAGTCCAGCAGACTATAACCAACAATTTGATTACTTAATGACTGACAACTACAAAGCGGCAAAGCTTATCAGAAGTCATGAAAATCCCACCATGTTTGTTTGGGGTACTAATCCAATGCTGTATGCACTTTCAGATAAAATGCCAACTGGAAGATTTACCGTTTCATTCCACATCAAAGATTTCAAAGCATACGATGAAACTTATCAAGATCTTGTCGCTGATGCACCACAATTTATTGTTGTAATGAATAATGAGACAGGTGCTTTCCCAGAATTCTATGCCTACCTACATGCAAACTATATTCCCAACGCACAGTTTGAACATTTTGTAGTGTGGAATAAACTATCAAGTAAATAGTACTGATATGGCTAGCACACACTTTCAACAATTTTCACAAACTTTCCAGCTTACTAAACCTGCGAAAAATGCGATTTTCTATTCTTTAGCAATTATGCTTGTTTCCACATTCAGTAGCATTGTTTTTTTCTTCTTTTCTCAGCCACAACTACCACTCTTTTATTCACTCGCATTACCAAGCCAACAGTTGGTACCAAATTATTTGATTTTTATCATTCCCTTTTTATCGCTCATTTGTACTGGAATTAATTTTTTACTTTTTGTATTGCTCAAAAAGTATGATCGTCTACTGACCACACTTTTTTCCTGGTCAACAATTACCATTCAGATTCTTTTCTTATTTGTACTACTTAGAGTGATCTACGTCACAATATAGACATTATGTTGGCATTTTTTATTAGTTTTTGTATAGCAGCTCTCACCGTTCCGCTGGTGATATCCGTATACACCAAACACAAGTGGCTTGATGACCCTCAAAAAGAAACCCATGTTAAAAAAACACACACAAAAGCTGTCCCTCGTGGAGGTGGTCTGGTTATCTTTGCAGCCGTTCTCATAACCTCACTTTTGTTCCTTAGTTTTGATAAGTATCTGCTAGCAATTATTGTTTCAGCTTTACTGCTCACTATAGTTGGCACACTTGATGATATTTATAATCTTCATCCAAAATATCGCTTACTTGCAGGATTTATTGCTGCACTTATTGTTGTTGGTACCGGTATTGGCATTGCATACGTTACTAATCCATTTGGACCAGGTGTTTTACACCTAGATACACCACAGCTTGTTTTTCACTTCGTAGGTAAAGTTAGAACAATCTGGATTCTCGCCGACATTTTTGCACTGTTCTTTATTTTATGGAACATGAATAGTGTCAATTGGTCAAAAGGTGTTGATGGCCAGCTGCCAGGTTTTGTCACTGTTGCAATGATCATCATTGGGATTCTTTCATCTCGTTTTGTGGATGATCCCACTCAATTTAACACAACAACTTTCTCACTTATAGTTGCCGGAGCATTTGCTGGTTTATTACTTTGGAATTGGCATCCACAAAAGATTTTACCTGGATATGGCGCAGGATCACTTGCTGGGTTTTTCTTAGGAGTTACTGCAATTATTAGTGGGGCAAAAGTTGCAACAGTTCTGATGGTTTTAGCCATCCCTACTGCTGACGCAGTGTTCACCATGCTTAGAAGAGTAGGCACAAAGAAATCACCTATCTGGGGAGATAGGGGTCACCTACATCATATATTGCTTGATGAGTATAATTGGTCTAAACAACAAATTGCATTCTTTTATCTGTTCACAACTCTTCTCATCGGTGGATCCTCTCTATTTTTGAATAGTTTTCAAAAAAGTGCAACGATTGGTGTCGTTTTTCTAGTTGTTTTCGGAATTCATGTGTATACTAGGGTCATACGAAATAAGTCAAAACTATGAAGCTCCTTGTAGCACTCATTAAAACAGCTCGCCCACAACAATGGATCAAAAATTTTGCGGTCTATGCTGCACTTATCTTCTCTGGTTTTTTCTTGTATGATCCCGTCGATGCCCCTCCTTATGTAGTGACAGTTACCTATGCATTCTTAACTTTTTGTGCTTTAACATCAAGCATTTACTATATCAATGATATTTTTGACTACGAAGCTGACAGCAAACATCCGTTCAAAAAAAAGAGGCCAATTGCCTCAGGACAGTTGTCAAAACCTCTGGCAATCATCATTGCAATCCTTGGTCTTTCAGTCACAGCAGTCTTATCTCTACAATTAACTATTTTTTTTCAATTACTAGCATTGAGCTATTTTGTACTTCAATTCTGGTATTCAAAAAAGCTAAAACACATTCCTATTCTCGATGTGAGTGCCATAGCAACTGGATTCATTATCAGAATTTATGCCGGTGCTGTAGTTGTTAATTTACACATGAGTGTGTGGTTTTTATTAACAGTACTTTCAGCATCACTATTTTTAGCTGTAGGAAAAAGACAAAGTGAAAGAACGTTATTACAGGGGAATGAAGATACGTCGGTAGGTGAAACAAGGAAAATTTTAAAGAGATATTCCCAACGACTACTTGATCAATACACTGCAATGTTCGCAATGGCAACCTGGTTAACCTACTCACTTTTTGCATTTCAAAATGAAGTCAGACCTCCAGATTCCGTGTTTGCAAATTACTACACAATTTTACCTAAAGCCCTTCATTCACAAAAATTATTAATGCTCTCTGTCCCATTTGTTATTTTTGGCGTAATGAGATATCTACAACTTATTTACGAAAGCAATCAAGGAGAGTCTCCAGAGAGAGTACTGCTACAAGATAAACCACTTAAAGTGACCGCACTCATTTTCGGTTTAGTCGTCATGATTGTTATTTATATTTTGACCTAAAGGACTATGTCTGTGAAACTACTTGCTAAAAAGTACTACGGATTCATCTTGGCAATAATCATTCTTTTTGCCTTTGCAACTCGCTTGTATCGATTATCTGTTCCTGAAAGATATATTTTTGATGAAGTCTACCATGCCATCACAGCAAAACTAATTGCTCGTAATGATCCCAGAGCTTATGAATGGTGGAATGCTCCAATTGAGCCAGATACGGCCGTCGACTGGCTGCATCCGCCAGTCGCTAAATATACCCAAGCAATTGGCATATTGATGTTCGGCGAGAATGCTTTTGGATGGCGAATAAGTTCAGTGCTATTTGGAACCCTCGTCATTTATCTGATTGCGCAGCTGTCACTGCAACTCACTAAAGATCATTTTATTAGTATTCTGGCAGCATTGCTAGCCAGTTTAGATGGTCTACTGCTAGCTCAGTCTCGCATCGCCATGAATGATATTCATGTCACGTTTGCAATTCTGCTCACACTGCTTGTGTACCTAAAATCTCAACCGTTTTTGATGGCATCCAAACGAAGTAAGTATTTAAGATGGCTACTACCCACAGGTTTCCTAGCCGGTATTTCAATCGGCACAAAATGGTCGGGAGTATTTGTCCTTGGTCCTATACTCGTGTTTGAAAGCATATCATTACTACAGCTTATCGTAGCTAAACCAAAAATTACTGACACGTTTAAAAGAGTAACAATGCTTGTCGTGGCATTGCTATTCGTACCAGCTGTTGCTTACCTACTCTCTTACTCTCACATGTTCCTCCAGAGAAAGGATTTGCAGCATTTTAAAGAATTACATTCACAAATTTGGTGGTATCAAAATAACTTAACTGCAACTCATCCTTATCAATCTAAGCCACTTGAATGGATAGCAAACATGAAACCTGTTTGGTTCTATGTCGATTACATTTCACAGCAACAACGTGCTGATATTTATGCGCAGGGCAACACAGCACTGTACTGGACTGGAATTGCGGCGATTTCACTCTTTTGTATTGCTAATGTTGTGAAGCTATCAGTAGCATCACAAGTGAAAAAAAATACACTGCAAGCAATCTTATCTACACTGCAAACACCGCTTATTTTTACTCTCACCTGCTACTTTGCAATGTGGGCAGTGTGGTTACAGTCTCCAAGAATAATGTTCTTTTATCACTACACACCTGCGGTACCATTTGTAGCAATCTTGACCGCTTGGTTCCTAGTAAAAATTTCGAAAGGTAGCCGAGTATTACACAAAAAAACAGGAGAAATTCTATCAATTATTTTGGTAGGTTTGATTGTGTTGAATTTTATTGTTTTCTTTCCACACTGGACTGCAATAGCTATGCCAACAGATTTTATTGAAAAAATCTATTTCTTCTTTCAGACCTGGAAATAATTGTTGAAAAGATGAATGGTAGTTTGCGATTTGAGTTTACCTCAATCCCATTCAATTGTATCTAAAAATGAGAGATCTCTAATTTCAGTCATCACCTCTATAATGAGTTGTTTTAAAGCTTCAACTTCTTCGTAAGTAATAACAAAACGTTGCGTCACAAAATCACCAGTGGTTTCTTTTGGTTCTAAAAATTCAAAAGCAACTTCATCGACCGTGTATGGAAATGATCTATCTAACTGAGCAAGTAATTTATAAAAAACCAGTTGACGCTTGTACCCACTTCTAATACATTCGGGAAGGGTCAACTCACGTGGTGAAAAGAGTGCCTGACCAGCTTTAGTTAAACCTTCAATATCATTCTTTGTTTTGACTGCACCTGTCTTGTAATCAACAACTCGTACTGACCGTTGATTTTCAGCAAGTAAATCAATTCTGTCTACTCGACCTCCCAGAGTGATTGGTGCATCTGCGTCACCCAGTACAATAGGGCGTGAACTTGAACCAAAATTGAACTCCGTTGCAACTGGTCTTTGTGGTTGAGGATTTTTAAGAACATACTGATCTAGTATTGCGCTACCCTTATCTTGAAATCTGATCATTTGTGATTGTGAAATAAGTTCCTTTTGTAATGCGCTCGTAAAAGCATTTTTGGCAATTGAAACGTCAGGTGATCTACCATCACTACCAATTTTCTTATACCAAGCCTCTAAACCGGCATGCATGGCGGTACCATAACTGAGATAGCCTTCTTTGACTTTTGGCACCTTTAACAGTGATTGCAATACAAACTGCTTTGGATCCTGTAAATATGCATTGAGTGCTGTAACAGAAAGTTTGAAATCTAAGAGTAGTGCTGAGAAAAAATCTTTCTCTGCAAGTGATGAACCGCCGCCTTTTGCAACGGTAGGTATCTGCAGAACATTTTTTGCAAGTGATTGTTCAATTTCATCAGAAACTTCTGCAGCTATCAGTGTGAAATGGCGCTCTATCTCAGTCAAAAACATGCTTTGAACAAAAACAGTAGTACTTCCACCAATGGTGCGCGACTGAGGGTATGAAACAAACACGGATTTTTTTGCACGAGTAAGTGCAACATAAAAAAGTCGACGATCATCTTCATTTTTTTCAACTTTGTCTATGTCAACAAACTGCAATAAACTCGCAGGTAAAGGAATGGGAACATTTTTTCTAGCGTTACCCCACTTGCCATCTCTAACTCGAATGATAAAAACATACTCCCATTCTTGACCTTTTGCCTTATGAACAGAAGTCACTGTAGCCGCTTTTTTTCCACGCTGCAGTTGTTTAACTTTAAAAGCTAAATTATTTTTTCGAATAACTGTGAGCACATGCAAAAAAGTAGTCAGATTAAACGATCGATCAGATGACACCCATTGCTTAATTTCGGAAAATAAACTTTGAATTGCCAACACATGGTGTTTATCAACATCGGACGCTGCAAACCAAGTAAAGAAGGGGAAACCATTTTCTTCTGCTCCATCAATCAATCTACTAAACCACTCATGAAAAAGTACATTGTTATTTTCAGCATGCCAGAATGCAAGTTTTTCACTAATTTTCTTGATTTCAATAATTGACTCTACTGATACAGATAACTGCGTTGCAAGCGACTCTGTATCATCTTTGAGCAAGGTAAAAATAGTTGATTTCTGAGAACCAGCAGCATGTTGTAACGAGAAGACAGTGGCTCGATCGGCACCAATCCATTTAAAAAGCAGTACTTTAAAAAAGAGTTCATTATCAAATGTGCCTTTGAGTGAATCAATTAACGTACAAAGATCAAGTAGTTGTAAAACAGAAATATCTTCAAGAATCGCCCCACCCATATCAGTTCTGCATGGCAATTCGTTTGTGCCTAAAGCGTCAAGCAACTCTATGCAGTCACTATGATTTCTGTATAACACAGCAATGTTTTCAAGACTGATTCCTTCATTCACCAAAGATTTGATTTTACTAACAACAAACTCTACTTCATGCTCTAACGTAGGTGCAGCATAGACCTGTATTTCACCTTCAGTATTGTTCTGCGATGATAACTGAGCTGTAACAGCTTGCTCAACCAATTTGTAGCCTTCTGTATCTTGTGCCAAACCTTTAATAGCGAGTGAATTGTTTGCTATTAAATCATGTGCTGCAGTATAGATGGGTTGAGGACAACGGTATGCAGCTTCCAAGGTAATGATTGTTGCTGTTGGATATCGCTCTAAAAATCCAAGTGTGTTTTCCAAGGATGCGCCTTGAAATCGAAATATGGATTGATGCGGATCGCCAACCACAAATATATTAGCTGATTCTGCCCAGTAGGACATCAGTAAATCTATAACTTTATTCTGTGACGCATTAGTATCTTGAAACTCATCAACTAAAACGTACTGCAGTTTTTCTTGATATGACAAAAGTAAATCGGGTATTGTTTCAAAGCCCTGTAATACAAAAGCAATCATGTCATCGAAATCATATCGAGATTTCTTAACCAACTCTTGCTGATACTTTGTATACAGCGTCAGTAATTCTTTTTGTTTTTGTAAGGCTTTTTCTCGCTTGCTCACCTCGCTTTTTTTCAGCTCATCACGTTCTTGCTCAAACTGCTGTTCCTCAGCAGCAATAACTGCTTCAAATTTTTCTGGAAAGAAATTTTCACGTTTCAACTGCGAGATACTGCTAATTACATCTGGCAAATAATGAAGCGTTTTATTGAGTGGTTTGAGGGCAGTAAGTTGCGTATCGGTTAATAATTGCTCAAACAACGAGTATCGCTCTAAGTCTGATAGTGGCTGACTACCTCGCTCTACAGGAATGTATTCTGGATATGAATCAATAACTTCACGGCAAAATGAATGGAAGGTTGTAATTGTCACTGAATATCCAACTGAACCTACCAGAGAAACAACTCGCTCCCGCATGTTTTTCGCTGCGGCATCAGTGAAGGTTAACGCTAAAATCGAACTCGGCTCCACATCCTGTGTGGCCAATATATGTGCAATTCTACAAGCTAATACCTGTGTTTTCCCCGTACCAGGTCCGGCCAATACCATTACTGGACCATCTAAGGCTTCTACAGCTTGTTTCTGAAAATGGTTGAGCCTGGCGCAAGCCTTTTCAAAGGCGTTCAATTCCATCCTATTGTTCAAAGAGTGTCGGTGACACTTCTTCGCCTGGTGTTAACTCTAACTGTTGAATAGTGGGCAAACTTCCACCAATAATTCCCTGTAAATCACCATAGAGTGTTGAAGTACTCCCAATAACTTTTTCTAAATCCTTGTCTCGTTTACTCCAAATTCTCTGGAATGCGCGTCGCTCGGCTTCCAAATCTTGCTTCATGCTCACAAAAGCCATAACAATATTTTCAATTCTATTTTTAAACTGAGGCCCTGCCAGGTATTGATACAACAATTCCATTTTTTCATCTCTACCAACCAAAGATTGTTTTACCTTTGCCAGCTCACCAATGTGTAAACGGAGTGCTTTAGCTAGCGCGACACAATGCTGATAGCCAACTATCCAAACCCCATTTTTTAAACCAAAACTAGTGATATCTGCTGGTAAAACCTGAGTAACTAAAATAGCGCAATCGGCTGAGACAGTGCCTTGATCTTGCTTGAGTTTTGAGATCCAACCTTCACTAAAGGCTTTGGTATTTTTTGATTCCCACAAAATTGTGCCAGATTGGGCGCCCATTTTGGCATTAACTTTTTGAATTAAATCTGCGCCAGATATTCCAGTTGGCACATCGCTGATTTCATCTGTAACAAATGCAACTGTGAGCAAATTTTTAAGTTCATCTTCTTGCACTTCACCCTGAATTTGCATTGAACCTTGCTCAGCTTTGCGCTTTAATTCGTCAATTTGCTTGCGCATAATGTCAAGTTGTTTATCTTTTTCTTGCAGTTTTAAGTGTTGATTCTCTGCTTCTTCCTTTTTAATTCGATTAGTAATTTTGACTCGTTCTTCATCTACTTTTCGAGCCAACTCTAGTTCAATCTTCTTTTCTCGTTCTTCTAAATCTCGGGATTTTTTACGCAGATCAAGTTCATTCTTTTCAGATTCTGCTAATTTTTTTGTACTTTCTTTGAGCTGATCTTCAAGTTCTGTTAACTGCTTGCCTTGCTTTTCAGCAGCTTTTTGCTGAGCAATTACCCAGAGCTTCTTTTTTTCTGCCTCTAAATCAAGTTTGAGTTTCTGTTCAAGCTCCTCAGTGAGCATTTTTGTTACTGGAATACTGGTCCCACAATTAGGACAGGTTACATGTTGATCTTGCATAGACGTGATTTCAGGTAGTTTCTTCTGGCTTTAGTTGCGCAGCAAGTGTATCAATTTTTCTCTCAGTTTGAAATGCCTTTTGAGCGTAGGTTTCTTGAAGGGCACCTTCGCTCGCATACTGAGCTCTAATCAGTTTTTGTCGCTCTGCTTGCGCTTTATCATACCTGTTTTGCAAGTCTTGCGCTCTCTTTTCTCCAAAGGAAGTAGGCACAACAGGCCTATCCGATTTTTTTGGTGGTGCTGGACGAAGAAAGCGCATACAGCTACTTACCTCTAGCAATGACCGCATTAATTGCTACTCTAAATCCGCTCATAGCATCTTGATACTTCTGCATGTCAACTTTTGACTGCTCACACTTTTGTTTAAATGAATCTGTAAATCCACTACAAGTTACATTTGCCTGTGCAGCTGCAGCGTTGTAACCAGAAGCATTGCTATCAAACTGACGAATATAGTTGGCCAGCTCATTATAATCAGTGATTGAGTAGCATTTATCAGAAGCAAACTCGCCTTGGCTAATAGTGAGCTTCTTGCAACTGCTGTCAGCACCTGTTGCGGGTTTTGCTGGTGTTGTTTGAGATGCTTTTTGCTGAACTTCAATCAAGTTAACAGGAACATCTCTGTACTGTAAATTTGAGACAATAAAATCAGTGTCTGTCCGCAATAGCTCTGCATGTTCATCACCTGGCACACTAGTCCAACTAGTTATGTACATCAATCTATTTCCATCTTCACTTACAGCCAAAAAGCCACTTTCTTTTTCATCGGTATCAGGAATTCCAACATCTACCAAAATGGTTTCAATTTCACCAAAAAATCCCTTATTTCGAATCGTAATATCTCGCTCTTTGTTGGCTGCAGCTAATGCTGCGAACTCATCTAAAGTGAGTTTGTTTAGATTCTGCGTACATTTGATAAGAACAGTGGCAACATCCGTAGGAAAATTCTTTGCGTCTGGAGCAAATGGTTCAGTGGCATATCGCATGTATGCACCAAGTGTAAATTTTCTTGGATGAACATCTTCATCTAACACCACAAAACTCTGAGAAGTGAGAGAATGTTCTTCATAATACCATTTGCGTGTTTCATCACCTTCACCAGTAGTTGTTTCAGGGTGAGGAATAGAAATACCACATGAAGATGGGACTCGAGTAATTGGCTGAGCAGTCTCTTCCTCGAAACTCTGCATCGCTTTTTCGATCAAACCTTCCGACTTAACTGCTTTAACGATACCAAACACCATTAATCCAAAAATGAGATACCCAATGAGTGCTGTCAAAACAATCCAAACTAAGCTTGAGTGTTTTTTAAGATCAGTGAGCTTTCGTGCTTGAAAAAACATCTGGATATTAAATGCTGCACCAAACCAACCAACGAAGAGGCTGGCGACAAATCGAAGCAACATTACCATTGCGCCAGAAGATTCATCAAGTTTAGCAATCACATTTGGGACAAAATAGAAAATCATGATATACACAAACCCAAACCCAAGCATGTAGAGCACAATCGCACCTAAGTGAGATGACACAATTTTTACACTATTTTTTATTGCTGAAACAATTCCTTGCCCTTGCAGTATTAGCTCATATTGAGCAAATGAGAGCAGTAAACTGATAATCACACCTGGGATAAAGAAGACAAACATACCACCGGTACCAAGCAATGCAACAACAAGTTGGGTAATTAAGAGTGGAAGTAGTAGCGGAAAAGCTTGTGCGATAACAGTTGACATCGATTGAGGCTTTTTATCACCCAAGAGTCGAATTAAGGCAATTTGAGTTATTAAACCAATAACCATTGCTAAGACAAAAGTGATTCCAAAACCGAGGGCAAATATTGGCCATTTCTCTAAAAGTTTTTGAAGAAAATCAAGACCGATTTGTGGATTTGATGCACTCTGTTCAAGCTGTGATACATCAATGGTCACAGCACTTACCATGAAGGTAATAATAGTACCTAAACCTAAGACAAGAATGCTTAAAAAACTACTTCCAAATGCGAGTCCAACTAACTGTAATAATTTTGTACTAACAACATGCCATGCATCAGTTGCAATCGTAGTAATGGGCGGAAAATCCTGATTTTTCATTCAATCCTTAATACAAAATACCTACACATTAGTATAGCACTTTTGCGACAACTTCCCAGGTCTTGGGATTAGATTCATCCGCACGTACAATCGTTACTTCATTAGCAACAAAAGAGCTTTCAGTAATCGTGATTGAGTTACTTACTTTTTCTCTCTCCTCCATATTCATATCAGAATACAGCAAGCTGGCATGAGGCATGAAAACATGATTTGCAGGACTGTCAAACGCATTTCTCAACTCTAAATGGGCATTAACAAGATTTGCATTTGTTTTGATTCTCACAAACACACATTGAAAGTAGGTAGTGCTAAATTCAACAACTCCTAGCTCAAGTTTGAATGGCTGAGTGTTTTTGATAGCATTTTGCACTTTTTCTACAACTTGAGAATCGGTTGATTCAACAACACCATGTAAGGTCATATGTGGAGAAAATGTTGGAGCAGTATATCGAGAAGCTAGCTCATTAATGGTTTTCTGCAGTTCTGCAAAGACTTCACCATCGGGTGTGATCCAAAATCCGTATTTATTCATAGAAAAATTTTATCATACATTGAGTGGATAAATATCAGTCTATCACCTATAAAGTGTGTCCTCTCCAACATCGTGTTGATCATTTTTTGCATCTCGGCTAGTATGAGACATACTACTAATAGAGGAAAGTTGCTATGTTCATACCTAAATCATTTGCAGGATTAGAATCTGTTGGTTCTGGTCCAGAAACGGAACCGAAATCAAGTGAAACTATGAAAGAGTCAACGCGTCTTTTAATAATGGAGGCATATAATTTATCAGATGCTATAGTGGCTGGAGCGACTGTAAATTATGAAAGCATTCTTAATTATTTACAAACAGGAAACGATTCAGAGCCTTTTATACAATTAGCAGGAGAACCTGATCCTGAAGTTGCATACTACACAAATAACTCAAATCATCTAAATGCACTTAAAGAAGTCCGTGACCAAATGGCAAAAGAAAGTATTCAAATTACAGATGGTAAAACATTTATTGAGTCTTTTCAGAGAGCAGTCGAAGATGGTGATCAAAATAATTTAGAGTAATACTCAAAAAACTAGTTATTTTAAATAGAGCCACACGTAAAAAAGGTGGCTCTATTCGTTTCCAAATTAATTATTAGTTTGAATCTGAGTGGAACCGCTTACAATTTGGTCAAGAATACTCTTTGTCGGGTTGACTGGACTCGAACCAGCGACCTCGCGCACCCCATGCGCGCACTCTAGCCATCTGAGCTACAACCCGTTTGTCACACTTTGTGTATGAATGCGAGGTTATTATACATACAGAGCATACAAAATCCGATATAGCAAAAGCGAGATAAGTATGCTTTAGTAGTACCTACAAAAGAGTAAAAAACCCAAAACTATAAAGAGAAAAGGAACATATGACAAAACTCAAAAAGTCAGATACCGTTGAGGCTCCAGTCCAACAAAACGAACACAGCGCTAAAATTCAAGCTGTCAACATTGCCATGCAACAAATTGAAAAAGAGTTTGGCAAAGGCTCAGTCATGAAGATGGGAGACTCCCTTCGTAACATGGCAACTGTCCCGGTCATATCAACAGGTTCACTTTCACTCAACCTAGCACTTGGAATTGGTGGATTTCCTAAAGGCAGAATTGTCGAAATTTACGGACCAGAAGCTTCAGGTAAAACTACACTCTGTTTACATGCCATTGCAGCTGTACAAAAGACAGGTGGTGTCGCAGCCTTTATTGACGTAGAACATGCTCTTGATCCTGTCAGAGCAGGTAAAATTGGTGTCAACCTAGACGATCTCATCATTTCTCAACCAGACTATGGTGAACAGGCGCTCGAAATTGCAGAAACACTCATCCGTTCTGGTGGTGTTGATGTAGTTATCATCGACTCGGTTGCAGCTCTAGTGCCAAAATCAGAAATTGAAGGCGACATGGGTGAACATCAGATGGGCACACAAGCCAGACTGATGTCTCAGGCTATGAGAAAATTGACTGCAGCAATCAATAAAACAAAAACATTGGTTATTTTTACCAACCAGATTCGTCACAAAATTGGTGTGATGTTTGGTAGTCCAGAAACAACCACTGGAGGTAATGCCCTTAAGTTCTATGCGTCGTTACGTCTCGACATTAGAAAGATTGGCAATATTCAAGAAGGTGATCAAATTGTAGGAAGTCGCCACAGAGTTAAAGTTAAGAAGAACAAAATGGCTCCTCCATTCCAAGAGGCTGAGTTTGACATGGATCAAAATGGTATTTCTATGACTGGTGACGTCGTTGATATTGGTGCTAAGCATGAAGTAATTCAAAAAGCAGGCAGTTTCTATAAATATAACAACGAAGTTATTGCACAGGGTCGTGAAGCAACTAAGACATTCTTAGAAGAAAATCCTGAAATAATGAAGAAAATTCAAAAAGAAATTTGGGACAAAATCAAAGAATTGAGAAAATCACAAGAATAACCATATTCTGAGTATTTTCTCGAGAAAAATGAGCGCTCAACCAGAGTAAATAATGTGTCAAAATATTTGACTATAGTTCATTTTAAGAGTACAATGTTCATATCGTTGTGCGAGAGAACGTACTACGAAACTACTTAAAACACTAGAATATTGGAAACTAGATACAAACTGTATGCAATTATTTGCAAAAATCGGATCAGCGGAACTCACATTAAGTGACTAGTTCTTCTGTATCTATTTTGCAATCTTGGTAAGTTTCTTTTCAGAGTTTTATTAAGTTCTCTCACACTTCATAACCGTGTACTTGTTCGGTCACGTCAAAAGTATCCGAACACTAAAGGAGAACTATGTCATTATTTGGTAATCTATCAACCCTTTTTTCAGCGGAGCAATCTCAAAGAAAAGGAAATCGACCAAAAAGAAGAAAACACAAAACAGCTACTAAACAGCAACTTCAGGAAACTGGCGCTGCGCTAGGCGTTGAAAAAAAACAAGTTGTACCTAAGGCTCCATCTCAAGAAATCATCCTCGCCTCTCAAGATGCTATTAGAGAAGCGCAGGCAAAAGCTCGAGAAATTATCGTCGAAGCAAAAGCTGAAGCACTTTCACTGCGCAGTAAGGCAGAACGGGAAGCTCAGGAAAAGCTACAGACTATTGAAGTTCAGCAGAGAAATCTTGATGGAAAACTCAATCGAGTTGAAGAAAAACTCAATATTCTTGAAGAAAGAGATCAGCAAATTTCAGCAGCAAGAAAAAAAGTTGAGCAGCAGCAACAAGAAATCGAAGTAGTAAAGCGAGAAACAGTTAAAAAGCTCGAGGAAGTTTCGAGTCTCACTCGTGACGAAGCGAAACAAATTTTGTTCAGCAGACTCGAAGAACAACTTAATCGTCAAATGGCAACCTTCATCCGTGAAAAAGAAGAACAAGCCCATGCAGAAGCAGATGAAAAAGTTAAAGAAATTCTTGTTGATGCTATGAAACATGGCGCAACTGACGACGTGCCAGAGTACACCGTATCTGTAGTTCAACTCCCTTCCGAAGAGTCTAAAGGAAAGATTATTGGTAAATCAGGTAGAAATATTAATGCGTTTGAAAGAGCAACGGGTGTAGATCTTGACCTTGATATGTCACCTACCGAAGTTCGCCTCTCCTGCTTCGACCCCGTTCGCAGAGAAATTGCTCGCATTTCCCTTGAGAGACTTATTAAAGATGGACGCATCCAACCAACTAGAATCGAAGAGATTGTTGAT
The DNA here is from genome assembly GCA_964556485.1 of uncultured Pseudomonadales bacterium. GTDB lineage: Bacteria > Patescibacteriota > Microgenomatia > UBA1400 > PJMF01 > CG1-02-43-31. The sequence goes on from CAZKVV010000009.1 coordinate 32,601, forward strand.
AAAGTTCGCAAAGAACTCGATAAAGTTCTGCTTGAAGCTGGAAAAAAGCTCTGTCACGACGTTGGTGTCTACAACCTACCAGTTGATCTCATGAAGATGTTGGGTAAATTCAAATATCGCTTCTCATATGGGCAAAACCTTATTTCTCACACTCTCGAAGAGACAAAAATTGGTATCAAACTCGCTCATGAACTCAAACTTGATGTAAACACCGTAAAAATGGGATGTTTACTCCATGACATTGGTAAAGTTTCAGAAGAAGTTGAAGGTAGTCACGTTGAACTCGGTATCAAGATTGCTAAACGCTTCAACTTACCACAACCTGTTATTGACTGCATTGCGCAACACCATGAAGATGAACCATTTAGCGGACCTGAGCAAATGGCAGTCTACATTGCTGATGCAATCTCTGGCGCCAGACCTGGGGCTCGCTACGAGAACTATGACGAATACGTCAAACGTCTCCAACAACTAGAGGAGATTGCAATGCAGTATGATCAAGTCAAACAAGCATATGCTATCCAGGCCGGTCGTGAAATTAGAGTACTGCTTGAACCCGAAAAGAGCAAAGACGATGATGTTACTGTACTCAGTACCAAGATTCGAGATGAAATTAAAGAGAAAATGACTTATCCTGGAACTGTTACAGTAACAGTTGTCAGAGAGCTTCGAGGTCAACAGATCGCGAAGTAATGCTAGAATAAGGGATACTTATGCATACATTATTACTGGTTATACAAATTTTCATCTCACTTGGAATTATTGTTAGTATTTTGTTACAGCCACAGGGATCAGGCCTTGGTTCAAGCTGGAGTGGCGGTGGTGAAACATTTCATACCAAGCGTGGTGTTGAAAAAATATTGTACAGAGTAACCATTAGTCTCGTTGCTTTTTTTGCGCTTAATGGAGTAATGTTACTCGTGGTTAAATAACCACAATGCGCAAACTTTATTGGTACCTCACTGCTTACACGAAAAAACATGGTCTCGTTGTGGCCGTATCGGTTATTGCCGCAGTCCTGATTTTTTCATTCATGGTTCCAACACTGGTTACAAATATTGAAAAAAATAACCGCAAATACATTGGTATTGTTGGCACATATAGTTTGGAAAAGCTACCGCCTCGAATTGCATCGCAACTCAGTGCTGGTTTAACGAAAATTGAAGAAGATGGATCAACTGCTCCTGCGCTTTCTGAGCGATGGACTATTGAAAACGATGGTAAAACTTATCGATTTGCAATTAAAGAAAATATTTTCTGGCAAGATGGCAAGTTGCTCGAACCAGAAGACATTCCATACAATCTTGCCGATGTTGAAACCATCATCACGCCAAATGATATTGTTTTTAAATTGCCCGATGCGTACGCCCCTTTTCCAAATGTAGTTTCCCAACCAATTTTCAGAGTGAGTGAAGAAAAATATCATTTCTTTTTCTCTAGACCAACATTAATCGGCATCGGCAAATACCACATCGGTGATTATCAACTAGACTCAAGAAAAAATCTCGAACAATTAATTGTTGATGGCCAAAACGAAAGATTCATTTATCGATTCTATGCTACTGAAGATGCTGCGGTTCAAGCCCTAAAACATGGTGCTATTGATGGTATTCATGATTTAAGTAAATCCTATGATGTCTTTGACTGGAACACTATGAAAATTACTTCAGAATTAGATACATCACATTATTTGGCAGTATTTTTTAACATGCGTGACCCCCTCTTAGATAAGAATGTCCGTCAGGCACTGTCGTATGCGCTTGAAAAACCAGGGAGTGATATTAGAGCAGTAGGTCCACTCAATCCAAAATCCTGGGCTCATTTTACTGGAGGTAAAACCTATGACAAAAGTTTAGAGCGTGCTTCAGAAAGAATGCTGGCCACAATTCCTCCGTTTCCGCTCAATCTCACTTTAACAACCACCTCTCTTTTTGAAACCACAGCTGAGAAAATTAAAAAGGAATGGGAAGAGTTTGGGGTTAAAGTATACGAAGATTGTAAAAACGCCAGTGCAATTACAGATAAAGCTGAGTGTGAAAAACTAAAAATTGCAGTTCAAATAAAAATTACTAACTTTCCTGATACATCTAACTTTCAAGTACTGCTCATTGGCCAAGAAATTCCTCCAGATCCAGACCAATATCAGTTGTGGCACTCAGAACAGCCAACTAATTTTACTGGCTATAAAAATACTCGTATTGATAACTTGTTAGAAAAAGGCAGACAAACGTTTAACGCGCAGGAACGTACTGAAATTTATCAAGAGTTTCAACAGTTCTTCTTGGAAGATGCCCCTGCAGTTTTCCTTAATTACCTCACCAACTACACGATCGAAAGAAAATAATTTAGAGACGTCGCAGTTTTTTGCGAGCTAACTCAAAGAGTTTTGTTGCACCATATACTGCTGAAAGTGGGATATCATGGGCTGGTAAGTAGGCTACTTCTTCTCCACCAAAACCTCGTTTAAACAACGATACTCCAGCAAATCGATGCTCAGCTTCATTCTTTGGAGCTATGCCCCAAAAATTATATCGCAAACACCCTCGTCGTTTTGCTTCTTGAATTGCATACCACTGACAGACATAACTGCCAGGTTGAGAATGATTCTCAAGTGTTGAAACTCCATAGTGATATACAGCCTCTTGGTTATAAAAAAGTACAAAAGCTGAAGCAAGTGATACATGCTCAGGTGTATATGAGTGAAAAAGCATAACTTGACCATCTGGGGAAAATGCTTTGAACTGTTCGGTTAAAAATTCTCGAGAAAATGGTACAAATTGTTGTCGCGCTGCTAATTCTTCTTGGAGTTTACAGAACTGCTCCATGTCAGAGAGCTCACTAGATTGTTCTACCGTGTAGCCATCTCTAACAGCTTTTCTAATGGTTGATCTGGTATTTTTACGCATTTGACCAAGTAATTCTTCCTCGCCCAGCGTTAAATTTAGCTGGAGTGTCAAATCTGCGGTTAAATGCATTGGTGCTTCAACAGCGCCATTTGCTGAAACGAGCTGTCTTAATTCTGCAGAATCAACTTCTTGAGGTCTAAAACGTATAAATTGGCAACCCTCTGCCTTAGCACGTTCTTTTAGTTCTGCAAAAACGTATCCCACTAAAGAAGCATTGGTCCAGTCGAGCAGTGGACCTCCAGCGATAGCTAGATAGGTGCCGCGCTTGGCAACTTCTATCACTCCACTTACTATGGCTACATAGCGTGTGCCATCACTGACAACTATTCTCAATACGCGCTTACCAAGCGCAAAGTGGAAACTCCCCCAATTGTAAGACTGCAAAAAGTTTGATTCAGGAAATGATGCAATCAGTTGTTCCCAAATATCTTTATCTACAATTTCAGTGGTGGAGTAATTCATAAAATCCGTGCTAATTCTGCAGTTATTCTTTCAATATCGTCTGTCTGTATACCTTGATGTGTAGGTAGATTGAGCATCCGTACTGCCATTTTTTCTGCTACTGGAGCTATCCCTTGCTTGTATGTAGTTTGACAAGAAAGTGTGCCGCAATCAACTGGACTACGATACCATCTGTCTGAAAAATATATCTTTATTTTTTGTAAATGGTCAATTACTTCTTTGGGATTCTCAACTAGCAATGGAAAACGCAAACCACTACTTCTCTGTAAAAATGCCGATGAAAACTCCATCGAGACCTTAGCGTTTTTTAATGCATCAACATACAGCTGCATTTTTTGTTTCCGCTGTTCAACTCGAGCAGACACCGTACTAACCTGACGAAGTAACAAAGGGAAGTAAGCACTTGGTAGAGGCATTGCCATTGCTGTATCCGCAACTATTGGCGATTTAAATATGCCGCTCAACTGGAAAAATTTGAGTAACAACGCACCAATACCGCAACTCCACAGATATCTAACTTTCCAAGTAAAAAACGGGTACAAGAGTTCTCTTATAATCGTGAATTGCGAAACATTCCGATCGGCGATTTGGCTGTATTCAGCTTTAGCTCTTTCAAGGAGTGGCGAAGAATCTGGAACTAAACAAGCGCCGCCACTTACCGCATCAATAATTTTATCTCTGCCAAATGACAAAATCACTAGATCCGCCATACTTCCCACTAGAACATTCTGAGAATCTTTTGCTCCAAATCCCTGTGCTAAATCTTCAATAAAAAGCAGCGACTCATTCTTGCACAATGTTCGTATTGCTGCACTTTCTGCAGGCAAACCCAAAACATGCTGAACCAATACAGCTTTTACTGTACCTTCACCCGCACATCTTTTCAATGCTGCCGAAATAGTTGCAACTGACATATTGCAACTCGACTCATCGATATCTGCATAAGCTACAGTTGCTCCAACACGCCTAACTGCTTCTTCAATTGCATAACAACTAAAAGCCTGTGAAATTACTATGTCGCCTACGCCAATGTCAGCAGTTCGCAAAGCAAATTCGATAGCATCTCTGCCTTTGTAGAAATAAAATGGTTTAGCTGCAAACCACTTTTTTAGCTGTTCAGTCACCTCTAGCTGGGCTGTGCACGTACCAACACCAACCAAAGCTGACAAAGTTGCTACAACATCACCAAATTGATAGTTTGAACCAATACTATTAAAAAGAGGCTTCATAGTTCCTTTAGGATGTCACCGATCCAACCTGGCATTCTACCTTCTACCAATACCAATGAGTCTATGGGTAATTCAGACATCATTTTTTTGATGTTCTCCTGTGTCGAAATAACCTCTCTACCCAATCCTTTTTCAAATGCGACCTTACCTGTTTCACCCACAAAAAGTACTACATCCACAGTGTCACTTGCCAAACTACCTAGTTCTTGATGAATCGGATTTGATTGAGTACCCAAGTCAACTATCCCAGGAGTAATCAGAATTTTGGGAGTATTGGTAAGCTGCGCAATCAACTGTAGAGCACTCTCAAAACCTTGTGGGTTTGAAGTTCCCCCATCATCTATAATTCGAATACCGGCTTTTGTGATCCTGCTGGTAATGAATTTGTGAGTAGGCAAAAAGCTACTCAGTCGCTTCGCAACCGATGAACTCTCGATTCCTAACTCTGCAGCGACAGCCATCACCAGCGCGCAAATTTCAGCATACTGTTTACCGAGAAGTTTAGTTGCAATGGTGTTGTCAATACTTTTACAGTGCAAATATCCGTCACCATCAACTTCGATTGCAGAAAATAGTTTATCTGGATCTACCGCTGTAATTGTCAGCTTTTTCTCTCGTGAACCAAACTCAATAATCTTTTTTGTCTGTGGATATACCGCATTGTAAAACGCAGAGCTGTTTGGCTTCAAAGCTGATACTAATTCTGATTTAGCTTCAATAATTGCTGCCTCAGAACCAAATAGCCCCAAATGTTGAGGTGCAAATCCGGTAATAACAGCCATAGTGGGAGGACAGTATCGCGCAAGGGTGGCAATTTCTCCTGGCGCATATGCACCATACTCCAACACAACATATTTTTGGCCATGATACCCAGCAACAATACTTTTACAAACTGAGAGCAAAGTATTATGTGACTCTGGAGTAATAAACGCCACTGCATCACCGCCAAGTACGTATCCCAGCAACTGTTTAGTGGATGTTTTACCAAAACTACCAGTTATACCTATTACTACAGGCTTGTGCTTTTCTAACAACTTTTGAGCTTGTCGCGCAATGTTATGAACCACAATCTCAGCAATTACTGCTGATGGAATCACTCCCAACATCACAAATAATGGTGAAATACATAAGAACACCAACAAACTTAGCAAGAAGAAGGCCAGCTGCTGCCAAACAGCGACTAAACTTAATCCAAACCACACTACAGCACAGCCATACAAAAATATCACTAATGCTGAAACTGCAAAAACGGTAAGCATTCGCGCAGTTAGTCGAGGTCTTTTCAGCGTGCTCCATTTAAAATCAGATCTCTTTGGAACTACTCTCAACAACTCATTTCGACCTTCAGGTGATTGTAAAAATAGCCATATTCTGTCCAATCGATACTCTTTTTGTTGCACCAACGCCAACCATCGCACATACCTAATAACCAAAGAACCTAACAATACTAAACTGAGGGCCAGTGTCTTCATGCGTTCAATTCTTTCTTGCCTGATGGTTTCACAAATGTAGCGATGTTCTCAGCTACTTCAGCCGCATGTGTAAACTGAGGAGAATGCCTTGCGTCAGGCATAGTGACTAATTTGCTACGCGGAATCTGCAAGAAGAAGCGGGTGTTTGTGTAAGGTGTCGATTTATCTCGTTTTCCCCAAATAAGCAGCGTTTCGCAAGTGACATTGGGAATATCTTTTTTAACTTCATCACTAAGCACCGAAGCCATAGTTTTTTTCATGATTTCATCCGCTTGGTTGTAGTCTTGTTCTCGAGCCAACTTATACAGCAACGATTTAAGTGTGTGGTTATTTTTGGCAAACCCACCCACTTTTGCAAGTGTATAAAATACAGACCTTTTAGCTACGGCAAAAAATGAGTAATCTCTTATTCCTGCGCTCGCTATTAAAATCAATTTTGAAAGACGTTTTGGATACTGAGCAGCAAATCGCGTTGCTAGTTGACCACCAAATGAATGACCCAGCAACACTACTTTTTCTTCTTTTGGTAGTTGTTCTGCAAGCCATTCAACATAGCTTTGAAGTGTCCATGGTCGATCCAGAGGCGAAGATAAACCAGGCAGAGCTAAGAAAATGGTGTCGATACCCTGTTTTTTTAAAAATGTGCGCAATTGCTGCCATTTGCTTTCGTTCACCGCACTTATTGCCCAGCCATGTAAAAGATAAATGGTTTTTGTCTGCATACACTCTGGTTATTGTAGCATGATTGCTCTGCATTTATACTCAACTCCCAGTTAAATACTATTAAAGAATCAACATGAAAACATCACCCCCACTTTTCGCAGTAATAGCTGCTACACTCGTTTTTTCTGCCTGCACCGGACCTACCCCTAAAGAGTCAGAAGTCTTGCAACTTAATAAGAATACTGAAACCCAGTCAGGTAAACAACTAGAAACACTGTCTCTCACAACCGAGCAAGACGCCACAATGGGAAAGGAACCCACTATGCCATCATCAACCTACAAAACACTTGAAGACTTTGAAACTATTTCAGCTTCTTCAGTGACACTAACCACCACCAAAGGTGATATAATTTTTGAAATATTTGCAGATAAAGTCCCTCTCACTGCACAAAACTTTTTAAACTTGGCTAAAAGTGGCTTTTATGACGGCATCGTCTTCCACAGAGTCATTCCTGATTTCATGGCACAAGTTGGAGATCCACTCACCAAAGAGGCTGGCAAAGAAAGTTTCTGGGGCACTGGTGATCCAGGTTACAAAATTGCAGATGAGTTCGATCCCACACTCAAACATGACAGCGCTGGTATAGTTTCTATGGCAAACAGTGGTCCAAACACTGGCGGCAGTCAATTTTTCATCACACATGGACCAACCGAATGGTTAGATGGCAAACACGCTGTCTTTGGTAAAGTTACCGAAGGTATTGATGTGCTTAATCAAATAACCCAAGGTGACAAAATCATCTCTGTCTCCTATAACTAAGGAAGATGTTAAAACCAAAAATAGTGCGACTCTGCATTGCGGTGCTTGTTGTTGCAGGAAGTCTTGTTGCTGCCTGGGCTGGTTACTTTTCGCTCAAAACTGCGCAGCATCTTAAAACAGGTGCTTTTACATCTGCGGTGACCACAGCAAAATATGCCAAACCTGCACTGCAACTGCTATCAATTGTTTCACTTGGCGCTATTCCCGATCTAGAAATCGCAAAAATTAGCACAATTCTACTTGCAGACAGTCAAGAAGTATTGCAACTTGCGCAGATTTCAGAGCAGCTCGAAACCGGAACAATCGCCCTAAAGCCCTTTGCAACCTTGGTTGATCGCCACCAAACAAAACTCACACACCTTGCAACTCTGCTACCAAAATCCATGTTGGTTCAAAAAAAAATAGGTGAAGCTAGAACCACCACGCTTGTTGAACTTTTACAAACTGCTCCAGATATATCACGAGTACTCACCCAACTAGCAACCGACACTCACAAGTACATTATCGTGCTTCAAAACTCTGACGAACTACGAGCCACCGGCGGCTTCATGGGATCATACGCGCTAATTGAACTTAGTGACGGCACTATGACCACCCTAGTAATAGAGGACATTTATGACGCAGATGGTCAATTTAAGGGTTTTGTGCCAGCTCCCACAGGAGTCAAAGAATATTTAAGCTCTGCCAATGGAATGCGCCTGCCAGATGCCAACTGGAATCCTGATTTCCCAAGCAGCGCCCAACAAATCCTGCCGTTTTTTGCCTTAGGAAGCAAACAAAATGTCGACGGCGTGATTGCTATTAATGATCAAGTCATATCGTCAGTTCTTGAACTCATCGGGCCAATATGGCTACCAGATTACCAAACCTCAGTCACGGCTGAGAATCTCACAACGGTACTCCGAGCTGAACGTAACACTTTTTTTGCAGGCAGTATTCAGAAAAAACATGTCCTCTCACAGTTCAAAAGCCAATTACTATCTCAACTTGCTGGTGCACAATTTGATTATTTTGAAACGATTACATTGTTTAAGCGTCAGATTCAACAAAAAAACATTCTATTTTTTACTAACTCACCCGATTTACAACCACTTTTGACAAAGTACCATTTGGAAGGCAAGCTTTTCGACAGTTCAGCCAGTGCCAAGTTGGCATTTGTTGAATCAAATGTCGGTATAAACAAGGCAAACAAAGAAGTGAACAGGACAGTAAAACTTGAAACAACCGACCGATCCCTGATTGCAACAATTACTTTTACCAACAAAAATAAACCACCGTTAAAAACTAGCCTGCAAGAGTTTGTCACTCCAGATTATATTAAAACTGCATCAGCAGCTGCAAATCACTTGGGATATGTTAACTATCAACGTGTAATTTTTCCTTCGAGCTGGACCATTTCAAACATTACTGTTGGCAAAACCGCGGTTCAAAAGTGGGATCAAGAAACCTATGTTTACAATCAAGACTCACTTTCTCAAATTGGGTTTATTGTGCCAGTCAGGGAAGAATCTACTGAATTAGTGCAGATTGAGTTCGCACTACCAAAAGATGAACAACTAAGTGAAATTGAACTCTACAAACAACCTGGAATCGTTCCTCCAGAATATACCGTGGTGACTAAGACTAAAAATGAGACATTTTTACTCGAGAGTAACCGTGTTACAATGCTGTAATGAACCAAGAACTACATGAAAGGTGTGCTGAAATACTTGCCAAAGCGATACAACTGCTTGGCACCCTTGATAAACCCTCATCAGAAAAAAAAGTTGCAGATTTAGAGGCAAAAACATTTGCCCAAGATTTTTGGCAAAATGGAACCGCGCAATCAGTCATGCAGGCGCTCTCTTTAGCCAAGGAACAACTACACGCAACACAAACTCTTGAATCATTTATTTCTGAACTTCAAACCTATCTTGATTTAATTGCTGAAGATCAAAGCATTTTTGCTTCTGTAGAGTCAGATATAATGACCACTTTGCAACGACTTGAAAAACATGTGTACCAGGTTGAACTTACCCAATACTTAAGTGGTAGCTATGACACAGCGAGTGCTTTACTTTCCATTCATGCGGGCCAAGGTGGCACCGAAGCCATGGATTGGGCTTCAATGCTCGAACGCATGTATCAGCGCTACTTCGAAAAGAAAGGGTGGAAAGCAACACTTATTTCAGAATCTCGGGGTGAAGAGGCTGGTATAAAATCGGCAGAATTTGAGGTTATTGCACCGTATGCGTATGGATACCTCAAAGGTGAACATGGCACCCACCGCCTGGTACGCCAAAGTCCATTTAATGCGGATAATCTGCGACAAACATCGTTTGCGCTCGTTGAAGTATTACCAATTGTTGATGAATCTGATGACAAGATACAAATTGTCGATTCTGATTTATCTTGGAATTTCTCTCGCGCAGGTGGTGCAGGTGGACAAAATGTTAATAAAGTAAATACAGCCGTCGAGCTGACACATGTGCCTACGGGAATTACAGTCAAGTGTCGAGAAGAACGTTCTCAGGTACAAAATAAAGAGCGTGCGCTTCAGAAACTCAAAAGTCAGTTGGCACTCATAGCCGAGAAAGAGCGTGAATCTGCCATGCACAAAGAAAAAGGCGAATATCAACATGCAAGCTGGGGAAATCAAATTCGAAATTACGTCTTACATCCCTATCATTTAGTTAAGGATACTCGCACTAAAGTGGAATCAACCGACACGGTTTCAGTACTAGACGGTGATATAGATCAATTCATTCAAGCAGAAATTAAACTCTAAACATACACAAATACTCTGTAAGTGAGGTATACTAGAAACATGAAGAAACTTAATCTTTCTGATAGAAGTGTTGCACCAGAGGAAATTTCAGTTGACTCATCAGTCTTGGTGACAGATAATGATAACTCGTCTATGAAAAAATCTCAAAAATCTTTTTATGTATTTGCTTTTATTGCTGTTTTGCTCGGAGTGGGAACTGGTTTTGGCGCATTCAGAATGTCAGCAAAGTCAAGCCTTTCAAATTCTGAAGTTGCTCATCCCACAGTAGCTGAAGGTTCTATAAAATCTGGGGATATTTTTGGCAGTAATGATGACTCCTTTAAAGACTCCGCAAAAGGTTATCTTGAGGAAGGTGATTTGGATGATGAAGGTTCACATAGGCTTCTTAGACCAGGTGGCGCATCTCAAACAGTCTACCTAACATCATCGGTCACTGATCTCAGTAAACTTGAGGGAATGGAAGTAGAAGTCTGGGGTGAAACATTTAAGGGCCAAAAGGTTGGATGGCTCATGGATGTTGGCAAGATTAAAGTGATTGAGCCAAAAGGCACACCACCAGAAGAATAATAACTACGGCGGGGTACCATGATTGTTTTCGAATCAGTTTCTAAAACCTTTCTTCCTGATGAATCAGGATTAAGAAATGTCTCTTTTTCCGTTGAGCCTGGCGAACTTATTGTGCTTACAGGTCATTCAGGCAGTGGTAAAACCACACTCATGAGACTTCTTACTAAAGAGTACACGCCCAACTCAGGTAAAGTCGTCTTCGAAGGCACAGATCTTTCTTCAATCAAAAAGAACAAACTCCACGAACATCGACGAAAAATTGGAGTCGTTTTTCAAGATTACCGACTCATTCCTGAGATGAACGTTTGGGAAAACATTGCCCTACCTTTAGCAATTGTTGGTAAATCAGAAAAAGTAATGGAAGAACGTGTCACCGACTTGCTCAAGCTAGTTCAGTTGACTGAAAAAGCACACTTATTTCCAGCCCAACTATCTGGTGGCGAAGCTCAACGTATTAGTATTGCTCGAGCTCTAGCTATTGGTCCATCAGTAATCTTTGCAGATGAACCAACTGGCAACCTAGATATGGATACCACCATTGCTATCGCAGAGTTGCTACATAAAATCAATCAACTGGGAACAACCATGATTTTTGCTACTCATGATCCTAAAATATTATCTATGTTCTCTGATGAGCGACATATCCAACTTAAAAATGGTCAGATTGAGTTTGACTCAAAAGAACCAGAAAAACCTGCGAAAAAGTCTGAGGTGCCTGTAGAAGAAGTATCAAAAAAAGAGTTGGGTACTAAAGAAAAAGAATCTGCTGAAAAACCAATCAAAAAAACAAAATCAAAAGAGAAAAAATAACGTATGAACGCGCTCACAACTGCCCTTGCCACAATCCGTCGCTCACCTTACCAAGCCCTTGTTTCTATTCTCATGCTTTCTGTCACCTTTTTTGTTGTCTATCTGTTTTGCTATTTCGTAGCAGGTACACACAAAATTCTTGAATATTTTGAAACCCAACCTCAAATTATTGCCTTTTATGAACTAGAAACTCCTCCAGAGGCAATCACCGCGCTACAGAAAGAGATGGAATCTAAACCATATGTCGAAACTGTGACCATGGTCAGCCAAGAAGACGCCCTTGCCATCTACCAAGAAGAAAACAAAGCTGATCCACTCCTTCTTGAGCTCGTTACTGCTGATATTCTGCCTGCTAGTATTGAAGTTGCGGGAAATGACTTGCAATCCTTAGTACAAATTAAAACAGATCTTGATGCTGCTGAGTACATTGAGGATGTGATCTATCAACAAGATATTGTCGAAACGCTCTCAAGTTGGACGGAATCAGTTCGCACAATTGGTCTGGGTGCCATTATCACCCTTTCCACAATATCCTTTTTGTTCATTTCAGTTGTCATTAGCATTAAAGCTACCCACCAGAGAAAAGCTATTAGCATTATGCGCTTCATCGGTGCAACCCAGTGGTACATCAAGGCTCCGTTCCTCATTGAAGGTGTACTGTATGGTATCTTTGGCTCTCTACTTGGTTTTTTTGCAGCAGTTGGCATGCTTCTGTATGCAACACCTTGGATCAAATCATTTCTTGGTGAAATGCAACTTTTTCCAATTCCTCTCGAGTTCTATGCAGTCCAGTTGGCAGCAGGAACAGCAGCCGGCATCTTTATTGGCGCATTTGCCAGTTTATTCGCCGTCCAAAGAATGATAAAACGCTAATAAGGACATGATGAAACTGAGGCTTTCCACACTTTTTAGTTTGGGCCTGGTATTGTTTGGGATAGTAACGTTACTCTACTCAAGGCCAGAAGTCGCACTTGCTGTGGCTTGTGAAGAATTTAACTGCGATGCTTACAAAGATGATCAAAATAAATTCACCCAATGCATTGGTGAAAAGAAATCATGTCTTGAAAAGCAACTCGAAGAAATTGGCAAAGAAAAGGTTACTCTTACTAACACCATTAGCTTGATAAATGGCAAGGTACGTGTACAGGAATTGCAAATTTCCCAAACTACTTCTGAAATTAACACACTTGAAAAACAAATTTCAGAACTTGATGAACGCATTGGTGGACTCAATATCTCCCTCGATAGGCTTACAACTCTGCTTGTTAATCGCATACGCGCGCAGTACAAAAAAAATCGCATCTCTCCCGTTGCTCTGTTTGCAACTTCTGAAGGTTTTAATCAATTCCTGTCTCAATACAAATATATTGGCCAAGCTGGCGAGCAAACTGCCAAAGCAATGAGCCTTGCTGAATCTCAGCGAATACTTTACGACGATCAAAAAGCACTCAAAGAAACGAAACAGGTTGAGTTTCAAAAAAAATCAAGCCAGTTGAAACAAGAAAAATCAGTTTTTGACCAACAAAAGTCTGAACAACAGTTTTTACTAAATCAAACTAAAAATAATGAAGCTCAATATCAAAAAGAACTTGAAAAAACGCTCGCTGAAATTAACGCTATTCAATCCATTATTGCTGGAAAAGGTAATGAGTCTGATGTGGGTGAGGTAAAAGAAGGCGATAAAATCGCATCCATTATTGCAGGTTCATCAACCTGTTCAAACGGAACCCACCTTCACTTTGAAGTAGTCAAAGGCGGTGTTAACTATAATCCAGCTGGCTATCTCAAATCTATTGATGCACAGTGGAATAATAGTCCTGATGGCTCATTTAGCTTTACTGGCGACTGGAATTGGCCAATGAATAATGCTGCAAAGATCAATCAAGGGTATGGCATGACATATTATGCAAGAGTTCGCAGAGCATATGGTGGCGCACCGCACACCGGCATCGATATGGCAAGCAAGTCTTCCGGTGACTATACTGTCATTGCGGTAAGGGAAGGCAGATTGTTTAGAGGTAGTATTCCTTGCGGTGGTGGCTCACTCAGATATGTGCGCGTGAAACACAAAGATAGTGATATCAGTACCTACTATTTGCATGTTAACTACATGTAGTCTCTACTACATAAATTTCTGCATCCCATAACTATTGACGGTGAGTCAAAGTTGTGATATACTAATACATATTAATACAGCAAAAGAGATACTTATATTTTTCTTTTGCGAAAGGAGTAATACATGAAAGCACTTAAACTTACAGTTGCAAGTTTTGTTGCTCTCGCAGTTTTAACTGCTTTCTCTAGTGTAGCTCAAGCTACTACTGGTGGAGAACAAGAGCAAAAAGTAAACCAGAAGGTTACAGTTAAATGTACCACTGGAAGTTACGGTCAACAGACCAACTGTGAAGCTACAGGCGAACAAACCGCCGAGCAGAAACAGAAACTCATTGCTGGAAAAGTTCTTGGAAAGACTCACACTCCAGTCAACACAGCTCTTGACTTTCAATCAAGCGTTGTCGCTGGAACCAGTATCCTTTCCGGAATTGGAGCAGTAGTTCTTAAAAGAAAAATTGCTTAATTCTTAGATGAATCGAAACAAGAAGAGCCCCTCGAAAGAGGGGCTTTTTGGTGGTATTTGTTTGCTGCATTCAGCAGCCGCGTTAGCATCCTATAACTTTGACATTAAGTAATAAATGTGCTATAATGATCTTGTTTGATAGATACCTCTGTTTGCTAAAATGAACTGAGCTATCTGTCAAAAATCGCCCTCATTGCTTACGCAAAAAAAGAGCGCCCAAGACAGAATCTTGTTTCTAGAGAAATCTAGGAACTGTACCTTAACAGGTAAATACAGAGAATAGTTCTCCTTAATTACATGAGAGTATGTGGTTAGTATGGCCCGTTATGGTCACGTTACTTGGTTGTGACGTGCTCATTACGGGCTGTATGTAATACATGCTCCGGAAGGTAATCCCTTCCGATCTATTTCAATGATTCATTTTCGCAGTTTAGGTTTTTTTGCCTTACTGCGCATATAGGAGAAAAACGAATGAAAAAAGCAAATTGGATTTTTGTCTTGGCCATGATCATGACGATCATGGCTGGATGCAGCTTCGGACAACCGTCCGAGCAGGAACAAGTTGATGCGGCAGTAGCCGCAACCGTTCAGGCGCTTGATGCCCCAAATGATGATGTTCCGTCCCAACCTGAGACAGAAGACGTTAAGAACGTCATCTGGCTCCGTGGCGGGCGGTTTGATATCATTTTGACTGGCAACAACTACCCTGTTGCCCAGGACACAATCTTCACAACCTGCGCCCAGCCTCAGGCAACTGAGGCAAAGGTTAATGTTGTGGTAGATGACGTGGCCTATCGGGTCACGTTCAAATGTGCGGCGTTCCGGACCTGGGTTGCAGCCGCAAC
>CAZKVV010000010.1:0-26565 GCA_964556485.1 uncultured Pseudomonadales bacterium
TACGTCTTGAGGATACTTGCAAAAAATAGTTCCAACTGAGGATTTGTGGGGTCACCCATAAGGACTAAGGAGGTATCACTACCTCCTTTTTTCTTGACAAATCGCACTAATTTAGGTGTTCCAAAAGTCAATTCATCGTAGAAAAATCCGACTTCCCTGTGCCCAATATAGCTGATGCCCAACTTGATCTACTTTATTCTTCTTCACATACTTCTTTTTTATATGTTTTTTATACATAACTTATTTCCTATTTATTGCTAGAATATAATTCAAGTATGTCATCCATAGCAAAGATTGAATTAAGAATATGGAAATAACTGAAGCAGCAGCGTCACAAGTACAAAATCCTGAAATCGAAGAAAGTGAAGTAATTACACAAAAACAAAGACTCAATGTGCTACAGGTTGTTGCTGATTTTTGTAATTCCTTACCTTTTTCTGGAAAAATGACTGTCAGACCAGCTGCTTACAATGTTTGGAAAGAAGATAATCCGTACTACAAAGCTATAAGAATGGTTGAAGCAACTGGCTTACTGAGCGTAATGGTACTGGCTCATTCTATTCAGGCTTATATGGGAATTGTAAGATTTCAAAGAAATGTTGAGGCTATTCAACATAATCCAACTCCAGAGGCAATTATTGCTTGCGGGATAGATGTTGCCTACACAGCTGCTAATTGTGCTGCTACATATGCCCAACTCCACTTGTCAGGAAGATTGGTTAATCATTTTTTGAGAACTGATTTTAAAAGCGTCCCTCTTCTTAGGGAATGGGGTATTGAGGGTGGTGAGGTTGATTATCAGATAGTAGCTGAAAAACTTATGACTGCTTTAGTAAATGACGACCTAGATGATGTAGATACATTTTTTATGGCTGTGCCAAAAGAAGCAAAACAAAAAGTGATGGCTGAAATTAGAATAATTATGGAGACTGTAGATGAAACATATTCCTATAGTGAAATGGAGGAAAGAATAGCCCAACTTGATAAAGATGTAGATAAAAAATCAAAACTCAGATTTCTGATGAGTATGATAAAAAATGCCCACAAAAGAAATCACGGTAGGCCGTATGCATTCAATGAGCAACTCAAAATGTTGATTGTCACTTTGGGCGGCCAGTATGGCTTTGCAGTTTATGGATAATTATCTAAGTTTAATAACCCATGGGATGCAATACAGCCAAGAGCTTTGACATCTGCATAAAACAGATCAAATAACCTGACCAGATCCGCAATGATTTTGTTCGGTTTCCAAGAGCCTTATGCTCACATTTTTAGAGTTTACAAGAGCTGGCGTGACATTCGAATAATAATTGCGCTTGGTTATTTATTATCCTCACCGGCACTTCATTTTAACCTAACTATAAGTAATTTCTGATACAGGTTTTTATTAATTACTAACCTATACACTAATCTTTCTTACAAGCGGCCTCAGCTTTCTTTAAAACGCTTTCTTTATCAAAAATAATAGTACCACTTTCATCCATAAAGTAAGCATCATCAAGGTCGAGGACTGACAATTCAATCATTCCATTAACATCAGCTAAAACCGTTTTTTCTCGTGCGGCAACTCTTGGCACAACCACAATCTTTTTACCTGAAAATTCCGTGCCAAGTTGAATATTCAGTTTTTCTGGTCTTGGAGGATATTCTTCTTTAAATACCGACCAATCAATACTACTTGGATCTATTCCAATTGACATGACCTGAGCATAAAAGGATGGCATAAGCAGCAGCTTATTAACAATAAAAACTTCATACCATAATCGCAATTTTGCTATCCATGCTGTCTCAGCTTTAGCTTTTGCAGCTTCTCTGTCCCATATGCCCTCAATTCCTGCCTTTAATAAAAAATCCCTCTGAGACCCAGAAAATATAATATCAAGATTTTTATGTTCTTCTCTTGCGAATGCAAAAGCTGCTTCCTCAAGTAATTTAAAATTTATTGAAGCTGTTATATCTATATCTCCAGGAAATTCAAGGGCTGCAAAAGCATCTCTCCCTGATCCATGCACAACCTTTCTTGAAGAATTGCTTCCACTGCTATAATATCGCACCGAAGGAGATTTATGGCTTCCCACGGTATCATTTCTCCCATAGTCAATCGTTACAACCACCCCCTTTCTAACAGCATTTACAAGTTTTTTCTGCAAGTCTAATGCCTTACTATTCACTGGTTCTTCACAACCTTCGGGAATTCTTAGCTTAGTTTCAAAAACATACCCAGCAACTTCATCAGAAAGATCTCCCCAATATTCGACCCATATACTATTTTCGATGCCAATATACTTCTGCCTTAATTGGCCATTAATTCGAGCCACCCTATCAACTGGAAAAGCATCAAATAGTTCATTTGTTAAAACCATGCCCACAATGCCACCCAATGGTAAATCATATGCAGAACCTCTTATCCATTCAGGACTATTCTCTCCCGATACTCTTTCTTGTTGATCGTGTATTAGTGCTGGAGAGTATTCAACAATTTTATATTTGAGTGCCTTATTAAAATCTCCTCCTATTTCTTCCGCCCATCTCAAAAAACCTTCAGCCATTCCCCCTTTGCCAGCTCCCATTTCAACTACAATAAACTCTGAAGGCTTACCTAGAGATTTCCATACTTTTTCAGCCATGCTAGCCATGGCCGCTCCAAAAAAAGGTGATGTCTCAGGAGCTGTGCAAAAGTCATTTTCTTTTCCTCTGCCTATTTTAACTTTACCTGAAGAATAATAGCCATCATTTCCATATAAACATATCTCCATAAATCTGCTAAATGGAATTCTACCTCCAGCCTCTTCTATTGCGCAAACAATCTCCAATACAGTTTGGCTATTCCTATCAACTGGTATATCAGTAATTAAATCACTTCCTTGAAATAACAATTCTGGATCATTTTCAACTCTTTCATAGAGAGGTGGCAAGGCATCATTGGTATCAGAAACTAGTTCATTCATAACCTTGATATTAACATGTTCAACTTTCATTATCTACTTTTTACTGTTAGTCCAAACACTAGTTCTAATAAAATTGCGCAGATAATATATATTTAAATAATAATTTCTTCTTTGAAGGTTTAGAAATATAAAATATTCATTTTTTGCCATGCAGTAAATATGCTTTACGACTTAATAGACTGTATGTCTTGAAGTAGTGCTGCAATAGACTCATAGCGATTATCTTGCTTTCCTGCTGCCGCTTTGTATGAAATATCTCTCAAGGCTTGTTTAGTTTTTGATTCAGGCATATCTGAAATAATGAATTGTAATAATTTTCCAATTGAATAAACCTCACTTCGTTGGGATGGCATTTCCCCCCTTTCTAACTCCGGAGCTCTATATCCTACACTCCCTGGAATTAGTTCTCCATCAGCCACTCCGGTTGACATGCCAAAATCAATTATGATCGGGTCACCTTGTTCGTTTATTATGATGTTTTCGGGTTTGATATCTCTATGCATGATACCCATATCTTCTGCAACAGCCAAAGTGTGAGTAATTTTATTGCAAATTCTCAAGCAATCTTCTTCTGTAATAGCATGAGCGATCAGATGCTTAGTGAGATCCAATCCTTCAATTTTATCCATTAGCACCCAGTTAGTTTCATCTTCTTTTACAACTGCATAAACTGTAGGTACTCCACGCGTTTCAACGCCAAGTTGCGCAAGTACTTTCGCTTCTTGCTCTATTCTTTCAGTTTCCCACTCTCTTTTTGCTTGTTTCGCAATCAAGATTTTATCCAGAACTGCATCATATACTTCGAAAATATCACCTTCACCCCCACTTGCAATTCTGTTTAAATTCAACACATACCTATTTTCGTCAATTTGAGCATGATTCGTTAGTTTAAGATGTCTAGATGAATCCCAATCGGGCACCCTCAACTCATGCTTAGGTGTATTTTGAGCATTCTCTCTAGCTCTCTTATTTTTTAAAGCAGTAACCATATTGAGAATTTCTGAGTCTTTAATCCCAGGATATCGTTTTCTGAATTCTTCTAGTATTTGAGTAGCTTTTTCTAAGCCAATTGATGCATTATCTAATTCCTCATGTTCAACTGTTTCTGGATACTCGTTCATAATCATTTTGTGACTAGTAATAATAAAGCTGATTATCCCTCAATTTTTTGAGAATTACTTTTATACTTACTTCCTCAGTAGTTCTAATATCACCACCATTCCTTCAAGTGTAACACAAGTTGTCATTTCGCTCTCCTTTCATCCCAAGCTTACTAGCTTTTGACAAAGCTACAAAACTTTCAATGCTATGTATGTGGATTTTTCTCTGGAAAAATCATTACCATTTCTCATGAGTCTTAACTTCTTTAAGTTTAAAAAATTGCTATACTATATACAATGACATCTCTCGAAACCTCGATAGAACTTGCTGAAATTGCAAAATCTGGAAGTCGCGCTGCGCAAATTGAAACAGTCCTCGCTAGCATTTTTGCCGGAAATGCAACCAACAGCATCATACCCGAAAAGATGGAGCAAATTTCCAAAAGTGCTCGAGATTTTTTGGTAGAGCTTGATAGAAAACATAAGCAAAAGCTATTAATAACCGAGACTGAAGTTTTTGCTGCAACACAACTTGCACTAACACCTTCACCAGCAGACCAAGAAAAACTGCTCAAAAAAATTGCTGACTGGATGCAAGACTCAGAAACAGAGCAATTACAACAAAGATTATCTGTTGCAGATAATTTGCAGCATCATTTTTACCTGGAAACAACCATCGATTTAATTCATTCACTGCAAGGTGATAATCCACAGTTACGCTTTTTACAAGAATTTTTTCTTGCATCAACTACAGATGAGGAAACGAAACACTATCCAGCAGAAATTGCTAACATCCTACAAACTACCTTAGATTTGGGGCATTGGCATGCAGCGCTTTGCTATTTTAATTCTGACCAACGCAAAGAAATACATCCTGAGATATATATAGAAAGCATTAAAGAAGCTACAGCATTTATTAATGAACTGTGGTCATACTACGAAATTGGCGTACTTGAAGATACTATCAACAGACGATTGTCGTTTGGCATTTTTGAAGAACAACTAAACTCGCTCGCTACCTTTTTTTCAAGTGATAGCAATAAAGAAACTCACCAAGAATTATTTAATAAATGGCTCAAAATTTTTCTTAGCGTCGTAAACTACAATTCCATAACCTCACTTCACTTTTCGCCTTTTTTAACATCACCTGAAAATCGAAGGTATCTAAAACCAAAGATGTTGCAAAAAATTCTTGATGGATCATTATCAGATAATGTAACAGGTCTTTTTTTTTCTAAGTCAGAAAATGCAAAACAGTATCCCGATCTAGCTAAAAAATACATTGATGATTGTGTATCTCAGCCTAGAACGCGAAGTAACATTTTTAAATTACTACATTTGCTATCTAATCCTCAAAATCAACAAGGATATGAGGACCTCGTATCAGAGCTATTATCATTAGCAGCGCCAGATTCGAGTTATAATGTTACATTAATAATTTTTTTCTCATTCCCAGAAAATCAAAAAAAATATGCACAGCGCTTTGATTCTTTAAGAGAGGAAGTATTTATAAACAATCCATTGATACTAAGCAGTCTTTATGAAAACCACTCGCTAGATTCTATTGATAAAAAAGGCAGTGCTCTTGAACAAAAATGTTTTGCTTCTCTTGCTGTTATATCTGACAAGGAACTTAGAAAAAAAGCTATAGCATTATATGCTAGAGCATTGAGAGATGCATCTTTTCCACTTGCCCTTTTGTTAACTACACCAACTGACAAGCTTCTTTTGGTTGTTTCTGGGTATTTCTTGGGTATTAGCCCTCTTGTCACTACTAGCTGGCAATTATCAAAAGAATACAATCAAAGCTTTATTGCAGTCCTTCTAGACTTAGCAATATACAGAGCAAATGCTGATCTTTTTTCTAACCTTGCGCTACCGTTCAACCCAAGAAATAAAGAACAGTCCTCATCAAAAATTGAAACACAACTATTGAATTGGTTCACAACAATTCGCTTATTTTATTCATTACCAGCAGAATTACAAGGGAAAAAAAGTACTCAAGATCACTTCGAAAGAATTGAAGAATTACAAAGAAAATATGCTGTAACTCAAACTACGCGCAAGCTTCCCATAGAATTCAGAAATGAAATCAATGCCGAAATCAAACGTTTTAGAGAATCAATGATTTTAGACTTCAAAAAATTAGTCTCTATTGAATCCTCAGTCACTTTTGAAGAATTTACTGCTTTTATTGATTCATGGAATGATGATATTAGCAGCATTACAGTTTTAGCAACACAGTATTCAAAAGATTATCCCCAAGGATTGCCACTGCTTGGAAATAATATTGACAGAATGATTCATGGTGAGTACGAAAGAAAACGCTACGACATAACAGACGAAGTCACTGCAAAACAACTTGCTCCCTTAGTAGATGGCGTTGAGGATCCAAGTGAAAAGAGGGAAGTGATAGCTGTTTGGCGCGAACCTCAGCCAAAACTAAACATCCTCAGATCTGAGGCAAAAACTACAAAAACGGCTAGCCAAAATTTTGAGTCTGTTGCAAATACCCTCTATCAACAATTGAGCTTGGAAGGACAAAATCATTTAGCTCTCATTTTTACCTTACCAGAATTTGCAAATGCAACAGAAGAGGATCAATCATTTTTAACAAGAATGTTTACTTCAACTCTTTCTATAAACTCACCTAAAATTCCTTTTGATGTTTCACGACTAAAGGAGATCTGTAAAAAATGCGAACTTTCTGAAAAAAAACAAACAATCATCATAAAACTAGGCCAACTTCTAAAAAACATTGGACTAGGAAACACTAGGCCAGAAAAATTACATGAAACCATCCTCTCGCTTCTAAAAGAAACTGAAAAATTCTGGCCGTCACTCGCAAAAACTGAAGTTTTTGACCTCGACCTCGGAGTTTATGCTGTGAGTCAATTTGATGATGCTATAAGGATGAGAGAAATTTCCGACATTTCAAATGGTAAAATCTTTCTAAGTTTTATTACTGATCATCCTAAAACATTACTAGAAATTGGTAAATACCCCAATCCTTCATCATGTCAAAACTTTGAATCACATGGATCTTTAGTTAGCCATCTTGTTGGCTATGTGTTCGATGCTCAAATACTTGCAAGCATTGTCGTTGAAGTTGATGGCTCAGCAGATTTTGTTGAGAGAATGAATCAATCCTTAACCACAACAAGTATTGAAATCGACGAGGGTAGAGAAGTTGCAAAAATCACTTTCTCAGATGCCACTGAGCATTTGGTTAAAATAAGCAAACCATGCGCACGAAGAATTCTTATGCTTGGTGCTCAAGAGGCATCGGGGTCACCTTATATCGTTCAACAGCAGCTGTACCGTTCTGGAAACATCTCAAAAGAAACAGCTGATGAATATTTGCTTGCACAACGCGATGAAAAGCTTAAAGCGCTTCGTCGATTCCATCCAAACATAGTATCAAATACTACTAATCAAGTAACATCGCCAGTAAAAATTGGGCCAAGTCATAATCCTGCTGGTCACTACAATGACATGCCTGGACATAAATCAAATAGAAGTGGATATGTTATCACGCCACTTTTTGCAACCAACAATGAATGATGCAAACAAATACTATTTTCAGCTTCACCTCAATTTTTGTCAAAACATTTGCTACAATTAGTTATGATTGAATTTGATGCTTTAAACCAGAAGCATCTTCCCGATGCAATTATTAAGGCAAAAGCTGGAATAGACTCTGGCGATTTTCGTCTATTTCTAAGATTAAAAACTAACCCACAATGGCGAAATACTCCCTGGATCAAAGAACTATCTGCCCATGCTGAATCTAAAAATGCAAACAAATCGCCTGCAACCACTATTCAAGATGCGGGAATTGATACAACATTTGGATATCTAAATCCATTGCTTCAATATAGAAAATTTGACCCACTCATGCCTGACTCATTTGAAACAGGAGAGATGGTTAGACACCCCTATGACGATCATACATACGGAGTTGTAAAAAGATATAATGGAATAGTAACAATAAACTGGAGGAATCCTACTGAATATCCATCCTTCGATGACATATCAACTCCACCTGAAGGCGCAAAGGAAGAAAAAATAACTATAAATGTACTACATGCTCTTTTTGGCACTCACGCTGATAGATTTCCTACTACTGTAGAACAACAAAATCGCAGAAACCAACAGCTTGCATCACCAACTCAAGAAGCTTTAACCACTCAAGATGATGATCGAGATCGTTTTTTGAAAGTACCCCCAGTCAACACCTCAACCACCGTACCAGAAAAAAATTTAGGCGAGCCAACTCCACAATCAGCACTACCAACAGTAACATCAAATTCATCGCAGCCAAACATCACAATGGAACAACCGCCTTCAAAGGAGGCTTTACAAATTGTTGATGAAAATCCACCAACACAAAAAAAACCAAATACACATCTTCCAGATAATAATCAGTCAGGTGATGATGAGCCAACAACTAGTTTTCTTCAACGCATTTTCGATCCTGCGATTAGAGAAAATCGTGAAAAAACCGAAAATATTAGAACAACTAAAGACAATCCGGATCATGAAAGAACAGTTATCCGTGAAAATGCTCCAAACCCACCAATCGTGCCAAAAATTACCCCCGCACCTCAACCTACAATACAACCATCAACTCCTCAACGCACTGAGCCAATACCTATCCCTGAGCCTAAACCCCGAACTATAAAACCACCCAAAATGACTGCCGCAGAAAGATATCAACAAAGGCAGCAGCAATTAAGAGATGATTATTTGGCCGATCTACATTCGGGCAGCAGGTTGTTCAGAACTACAACTATTACGCATTTATCTAAACATGAAGATACGGATTAAAAACCTATTCTAGTGTGTGAAAGCAATCTACTCTGCTAATTGTTCAAAAGATAATCGATGCTTATTTCGACATTCAGCAGCCAAAAATTGTCTTTCTAGCGCTTTTGAGGTTGTTTATCTGTCAAAATATAAACAAAAAAAATCAGATACTATTTTTTTTAACTATCACCAGCGTATAATTAATATTCTTCAAACTAATTAAATTCTGGAAAGACATACAGTGAACATAGCACTATTTTCGTTGATTGCCCTCGTCATAGTAATAATCATTAGTTGTGTTAATCAAAAGCTTAATCCCGGATTATTGGCTTTAACTGCTGCACTTAGTATTGGATTTTTTTATGGAAATATGACTGAGGGATCTATTATAGATTTTTTTCCATCAAGATTATTCATGATGTTGGTGACAATGAGTCTTGTTTTTGGTTCTGCTCATAACAATGGTACTTTAGAAAAAATCACCCAAAGAGCAATGCATCTTATTAAAGGACAGCAAATTTTATTGCCAATTTTAATTTTTGTAATGGCATTTCTACTTTCTGCAATTGGACCTGGAAATATCATTGCTACTGCAGTACTAGCACCTCTAGCAATGTTACTGGCAAAAAAGCACAAGGTATCCGAAATTGTTATTGGCATTATGCTTTGCACTGGTGCCAATGCAGGAGCAATGTCTCCATTTGCACCAACAGGTGTTATTTTAATTGGATTACTAGAAAAAATTTCACTTTCGACAAGCTTAATCTGGATTGTCTTTATCGTTTCTTCAGTTTTGCAATCTATATCTGCTTTAACTGCATATTTTATATTTCTCATCCGAACAAAAAGAAGGGGGAACAGCTTAACAACTCAAACAGCTGCACATGTTAGTTTGCAAGTTGAGCCATTCACAATGAAACAAAAAATAACGATTATTCTTATCTGCACTTTATTATCTGGAGTACTAATTGCCAAAATACCGCTTACTATTATGGCTGTTTTTATTGCAGTACTAGTCTTTATTTTTCAATTGGCTGATGAAGAAACAGTTGTAAAATCAATGCCTTGGAGCACTATTTTAATGGTATCGGGAATTGCCATATTGATAAGCTTAATGGAAAAAACGGGGGGATTAACGCTTGCTACCGATTTTATTGCATCAGTTACAAATCCAGGAAGTATTAATGCTGTCTTAGCATTTATAACAGGCTTGGTTAGTGCATATAGTTCTTCTTCGGGTGTAGTAATGCCGGCATTTATTCCATTAATTCCAGGTTTGGCAGCAAAAATGAATATTTTCGATCTGGTCCCAATGGTTATTGCTGTTGCCGTTGGCTCACACATGGTTGATGTAAGTCCACTATCTACACTAGGAGCACTGTCAATTGCTGCCATTGAAAATAAAGATGCAAGAAACAGAACTTTTAAATTTTTAATGATTTGGGGAATGTCGATGTCGGTTGTTGCAGGCATACTAGCATTTATGTTCTTAGATTTACTTAAAGTATAGAGTTTGAGACTTCTTGGTATACTGAAATTCATACTCAATCTTGAACAATCTTTGCAACTTTTTGAGAAGGATGTGAAATTAGTCCTATAGTACCAATTTTTTTAATATAGAGTATAATACATCCTCACTATTCCATGAAAAAGATCTTCATTTTCATGGAGGTTCTTTAACTAACCTTACCAAAAGGAGAACAAAGTGAGAAAAAATATTCCCAACATTTTTGTCCTATTATTTATGTTTATGTTTATGTTTGCTGCATCTGCTTGTGGGCAAGATAACAACTTGCAAACAAGCACAGATAACGGAGTAAGCAACTCCGAAGTTCAGACGTCAAATGAAAGTGCTGAACCATCTGTAATTTGTGAAGGAAATTACGTAATCGACGTCAGAATCGGAAATGGGGAAGAAAAAATTGTGATCTTCTATAAAGAGATTCCATATCGATATGGAATCTTTGAATCTTTAGATGGTCACCAAAATTGGATCGGCGGCTATCTTGAAGTTGAGGAAATAAATACTTCAATTCAAGAAGCAAATGCCTCAATATCTGCAGCAAATCAAGGAATAAAGAAGCTTTATGGCTACGGAGATGATTTGCCGAAGCCACAGTTTCCAGAAATTCCTTTGCTGAAAAGCATAAACGAAGAACCTCTCACGAGAGGAGTCCAAAGTTGCAACGGTATCAACATCGAGAATGGGAGCAGTTTTTGGCAAGCAGAAGACAAGAAAGGCTATTCCATCAACCATCGCATGGTCAATGGAAGAATGTGGATAATTTTCTCACAAGGAAAATCTATGGCTGAATACAGCTATCCACTTAGCTTTTTAAGCACAGCTGTAGCGGGGGGGCAATTGCCCTGGGAAATCATTTCGCCCACTTTCGTTGAGAGTCAGGAAGAACGGAATACTTCCGACGGTGAGTATTCCGATACATTCATGTCCTTCAATAACTTTGGGACACAGATCGGACGTTACAAATTGTTTTCTACAGACTCAACACTAAGGGGCGATCATGAAACACTCATGGTTCTCTCCAGCGTACTTAACTGGGGAGTATATATGCAAGCGTCAGAATATCAGGTGCCGGTGGCACTCACCATCAACACCAGATATTCATCGACGGAGTGGGAAACTGGCAGTTTGATATATGATAAAGAGGGAATTGCGCAATACCATAGAACAATGTTCTATGCAGTTGGCAGCTCTGCTCAGACAGAACACGCCGAGGCAAACTACTCTTCAGGAACGAGTGAGTTTTCTGAGGGCACAGTTTACCTTCAGATTCTTAGTGCAACAGGAAGGTAAGTTAAAAAAAATAACAATACGCCGGTACTCACCGGCGTATTTTTTTATCTGCAAAAGAAATTGGTTTTCAAAACTTAAATCCAGTGCAACTATGTCATTTTCAGAAATAAACAATCCTAATCTAAAATACATCATTACCAACTACCACCACCTCCACCACCTCCACCACCGCCCGACGATCCACCGCTAAAACCAGAACCACCAGAACTTGAAGAAGATGGATTGTATGAAAGTCCACTAGCAACTTCGTTACTAAATCCAGAAATAAATTGTGAAGTATTCCAAGTAGTCAATCCTGCTGCAGACATATAATCCGGTGGCTTAATGTTAAGCGATTCCATATGTCTAGCTAATTGGTTAATCACACCAAGTGAAACAGCGAAGGGCAACACTTCTTCAATAAACAGGTTCTTTTCTTTTATTTCCTCACGCCACTTGCCATATCGAATTGTTTTCCTAAGACCTCGAGCTTGCAACCACAAGTTAGTTCCAACAGCCGTTTTTTGTGGCAAATTATATGCAAAAAGTAGGCCTACTGGAATCTGTAAAAATATAAGTGGAACTGGCCAAAAAATTTGCAGTGGTCCTATTTTAGTTAGCACCAATACAAAAGTTCCAATTAATAGAACAAAAAATACAACCATTCCCTTTGCTCTAACAACAGATGGTTTTTGTGTAACAATTTTTTTATCAACTAGTGATTTTTCTAACAATGCCACTGCTTTTTGCATTACCAGATAAAACGTCCCTTTTAATTCTGAAACACTAACCGTATCTTTCTGCATAAATAATTCTGTGTACAAATAGTGTTGAACTTCCGACAACTTTCCATCTGCAGCTTGTAACTTAGAAATGGTGTAATCGCGCACAGTACTAAACCACTTTTTCTCCTCAATAACCTCCAGCTTCAAATATTTTTTTCTCGCTAAATCAAGAATTTCAGCAACAACATCCTGCGTGTCTACTTTTTCATCTAGAAGTGCACCAGCTTGTCCTGGACTTAAATCTGAAAGCGGAGCATACACAAATGGTTCTCTAGCAAATAATTGCAGTGGTCTATAGTGTGTTGGTTTGGTTGTATCAAGATCGAAGACGTTGGGTGAAATAAACGATATATCTCTGCCTTTATTAATCCACCATGCCAATAAAACCAGTGTTGGAACTGGGATCAACAACAACACCCAGTTATGCCAAATCCATGAGATACTTTTTTCCCGAAGTGTTGGAAAAATCAATTGATTGTCTTGTTTAAAAGCAATGCTAATAGTCATGTTCTTACCAAAGGAAATTTCATTGGTGTAATTAAAGATAGCTGCAATAGAATCTGTTTGCTTAGCAGTACACAAGCCATCATCACCACCGAAACTGCCACTAAAACAAGCAGTTTTTTCAATGCTAGCAAAGGGAGAAATCACTTCGGCTGAAGTTGAAAGAATTGGAAACTGCCAACCTTCGCCAGTAATATCCCAGTAGAGTTCGTCATGTGTTTCAAACTCACTAAGTGCCTTCTCGACTGAGTAAGCAATTTGATACGTTTTCTCACCCACGAAGGTGACATCTGGGTCTCCGATTTTGAGCATTAAAAAGGGACCATCATATGACTTCTCATACTGCATTACTTGGTTATTTTCATCAGTAATCACGATGTCTGAAATAGTGAGAACAGTTTTAATGCCGTTTCTGTTATATGCAACTGGTACATACCGATAAATGCCATGCTTATAATAATCTGTATGGTAAAAAATGGTTTCCTCAACTCGAATTGAGGTATTTTGGTTTACTGTAATTTTTGTTGTGAATTGAGAAATATACTCCGAATCTTGAGCGAACACCTTTTGTGGTAATGCATACAAACCACACAGAAGTAATGCTAGTAAAATTGAACGTCTAAAAAACGCATATAGCTGCATATACTTGCAGTATGCACTATTGGAAATTGTGACGAAATAGGCAACTACACTTGCCACTGAGCAAATGAAAAAATGGGCTAAAAAGTGATGTATTTAAAATTAAGTAAACTTAATTAAGCCCAACTAAAGAATCGCAAACTTCTTGCCAGCTTCAGTTGCAGCCGCAATGAATGCATCAATATCTTCATTTGTGTGAGATGCAGAAAGTTGCACCCTTATTTCATCTCTTCCTGGAGGAACCACTGGATAATTAATGTTTGTGACTAAATATCCTGCTTCGTATAATGCCAATGTCAGTGCTTTCGTTTTTCCGGCATCACCAATCAAAACCGGCTGAATGGGATGCACCGAATCTGCTGCGAACACAAAGCCAGCTTTTAAAAAGCCTGCTTTCAAGCGTTCTACATTTCTTTGCAGTTTTAAAACCAATTCCTTACCTTCTTGCGAGTCTACCAAGTTCACTGCCGCAAGTGCCGCACCTGCCGTACCTGGTGAAATAGAGTTGGAATAAATATAGGTTGCCGCTGATTCTCTCAAATAATCTATGACCACTTTATCTGCAACCACATAACCGCCATCAACACCAAAACCCTTACCAAGCGTTCCTACCAGCACGTCTGCCCGAGCATTTGAAACCTCTTCCGTACCCCTTCCAGTTGCACCAAAAGCTCCGATGCCATGACAATCATCAACTACTAATAATACTCCTTGTGGGTACCCGTTATCATATGCTTTAGCAACCGCTGTAAGTTTGCTCAAATCCTGATATTCACCAAGCATACTAAACACACCATCGGTTACTACCACCACTCGATCAAAGCTACCAACATTCGCCTCAAGAACAGAGCTTAGTGATTCTGCATCTAGGTGCTTAAAAATCTGCTTTTCTTCTTTACTAAGATTTGCCAAACGAATGCCATCAATAATGCTTCGGTGATTGAGTTCATCCGAAACGACTAAGGTTTTGCCGGTTACTAATGAATCTTTACTCTGGCCCTTAATTAAACTAAATAATACCGCCAAATTAGTAGCAAAGGCTGAAGAGAAAACCATAGCATCCTCACGTCCATGAAATCGTGCCAACGCTTGTTCTAAATCTCTATGAACTTTAAGTGAGCCTGAAATAAATCGAACAGCTCCGGGACCCGCACCATACTGCATGCTCGCCACATGTTCTGCTTCTTTTACAGCAGGCGCATGTCGCAATCCCAGATAATCATTTGAATTAAAAATTCGATATTCTGTACCAGCGATCACAGCGCGAGGGGATGGGTGGTTAGTAAACCCCTCAATCATATGCTCATTTCTTTTTGAAACAGAAGCAGCATCAATACGTGCTACTTCAGCAATAAGTGAATCATAAAAGTTTTGCAACGGCATAGCGGCTCCTTTACTTGTTCTCGTCAGCTAACTTGGATTGTACACCTTCGTACAAAGCCTTTGTCATTCCTGCCAAATCGAAAGTAGGGGACCAGCCCCAATCCTTGCGAGCAGCAGTATCATCAATAGTTTGCGGCCATGACTCTGCGATTTGTTGTCGCATATCTGGATTAAATGAGCACTCAAATGTTGGAGAAAGTTTCTTAATTTCAGCAACTAGCTCGGCTGGTGTAAAACTCACGGCAGCGAAGTTGTACGCAGTTCTAACGGTAATGCTTTCACTCGGTGCTTCCATTAACTTGATGGTACCAATAATGGCATCATCCATATACATCATTGGTAATCGGGCATCATCTTTGAGGAAACACTCGTACTTATTTTCACGAATTAAGCCATAAAAAATATGAATGGCATACTCTGTAGTTCCATCTCCTGGTTTTGCCTTAAACCCATTGAGTCCGGGGTAGCGAAGACTTCGTACATCAACGCCATAGCGTTTATTGTAGTATTGGCACAGCAACTCGCCAGTGACTTTGGTGACTCCATACATAGTGGTTGGTTCAAGTACCGTATGCTGAGGAACGTCATGTTTGGGCGTGGTTGGTCCAAAAGCTGCAATTGAGCTTGGCCAAAAAACTTTCAAATTATAATCTTTAGCTAAATCGAGCACATGTTTGAGGCCACCAACATTAACTTCCCAAGCTAAATCTGGATTTTTCTCTCCTCCTGCAGAAAGCAGTCCCGCCAAGTGGTACACCTCACCAATGTCGTATTTTTCAATCAGTGCCTCCATGACTGCTCGGTCGCGCACATCACCTTTTTCCACAATACCTGGATAGGAATCTGAAACAGTTTCTCTAGCTAGGGCAATCACCGCGTCAATTCCGTTCTTCTGCATGAGTACTTCTGTTAAGTCACTGCCAACTAAACCAAACGCACCCGTTACTAAGATTTTTTTCATAGAACCTCCCACTTTCCACCATTATAACTCAGATGGTTTTAGGGCAAGTACAAAAAAGTGAGAAAGTAGTTGACAAGATGAATAAATGACCCATAACTATTGACAAAATGCTGTAAAAGCTTACAATGCCAAATGTCCTTGTTACATCAACACTCTTCGGTGAAATGTGACAAACAAACATGCACATTAATAGTATTGTAAAAACCCTAAAGGCAGTCTTGTCGTTTCAACATAATCACGAAGCTACAAGAATGCCTTTAGGACCGCAGGCAGGAGCGTTGTCTAGGTCCATTTTTATTCATCAAAAAAAGCGATAGGAGAAAGCAATGGATTCCCGAAAGAATCAATTTTCTTTACCCTATGCCGTGTATGACAGCATAGGCTTTCAACCAGATCAAGCTACAACCGTAAGCTTAATAGGTACTTCAAGAGTAAAATCCACACAGTATGTGGATGCCCTGACACAAGAAGGTCATATTGTGACCACGAATACAATGATGCGGCTCTACACGGGTCACATCATCATTAACAGCTTACTTGGTGTTTTCGTCGAAGCAACGGCAGTTGTAACTTCGACAAGAACAGATAATCTGAACCTTAAAGAATTGCTGACAACAACTTCATTCAACAACGAAGTTGTTGTCAGCTTCCAACTGCCCAATGGTTCGCTCCAAAAATTCTTGGCTCGAACAGAATATTCCACTCTAGTTTGTACCTGTCAGACATGTGTTCTGGGTGAAGTTCTGTTTGATTTGGAGCCAACGCTTTTAAAAGTTTTCGATGATGGCGATCTTCGCCTCAATGGCGATTACATCGACTATCTTCTGGAGCCAGGCTATTTTAGCCTGGCGTAGTTGCAATACATTGTGCAAAAGCCCCGTTTCGACGGGGCTTTTTACTATCTCTACATATTTTTGCATCATGTATGTAAGTGAAATAATTGCAATTAGACCTATAGTAATGTATAATCACTGTATATTTTGCAAACATCGCGTTTGCCGAGAAAATTCTTTAAAATTCGTTCAAAAAGGAGTTGGTAATGCTGCTGTATGGACTGTTGACCATGTTCATTGGTTTAGCTGTGTTTGTATCAGTTGTAATTGATAGTGCCAAGAAAAAGGAGGACTACATTCTTCTTGGCATTTCTCTACAGCGGCTTGGGCTGCTGTTGGGAATCCTTATGAGCGGGGTCGGCTTTATTGTTGCCCTATTTGGATTAGTTGAGAACATCGCACATTACATCGCTCATTTGTTTTAGCATGAACGAACGCAAAAACCACCGTGAAATAACGATGGTTTTTTTATTTCACAAAAAAATCCTCAAGTAAAATCAATTATCCCAAATAAAAGTAGCGTAACCACAAGAATCCAAAAGTAATCAAACTATTAATAACTACTAATGGCATCGCTAACTTAAGATAGGTAAAGAATCCCGTTTTCCATTCTTCCTTTTCTGCTTGTCCAAAAGCAATGACATTGCAGGCAGCAGCAATCGGAGAACCAAAACCACCAATTGATGTTCCAAGGTTCAACGCCCACCAAAGCGGATACACTACTAATCCCGACTTTTCCATTGCCTGAATAGCGCCAACCATTGTGATGTTATATGGCACGTTGTCAATAAAAGTTGAGATAAGACCAGAACCCACAGAGACAAAAAACAAAAGTACTGGCACACTGCCATTCGCAATATGCACCAACTGCTCCGCAAGCACATCAATAAGTTTTGTAAACTCTAGCGCACCAACCACAACAAACAAGCCGATGAAAAAGAAAATAATTTCCCAATCAATTAAATCACGGAAAACTTTTTTTGGTTTACGATGAAAAATCAACATTGCCAAAAAGGAACCACCAATAGTTAGGGTTGCATTGTCGAGCCCAATTCCAAACCATTTTTGAATCTGCTCTTTAAAAACCATCAACAAAATGACCCCAGCCAAAATTGGTAAGCCTTTATAGAGGACTCGCTTATCTTTAATTGCAGCTGGAGGTGAGAACTGTGCAACTTCTTTTTCCTTTGTTGTAACCACAGCCAACTCTTTCCTAAATATAATCAATGCATATGCAACTGAGACAACGGATAGAAGCATGACGATCAATCCAGAATTACTCGCAACCTCAACAAATGACAACCCAACTGTTTTTGCCTGATAATAAGTGGTCGGATCTGAGATGGGCGTCATAGCACCACCCAGATTTGCCATTACCACCAATGTAAAAAAGTATGGTAAATAAGGCAATTTCAAAGTTCTAATAAGCACAACAAGCACTGGAGTTAGTATCAGTACTGTAGGAATATTGGAGAATAGCGAGGTCATAAACAGTGTCAGATAAGCAAAAGCAACAAGTAATAATTGAGGTTTTCCTTTTACTGCCTTCACCAACCAAATCGCGATTGCCTCAAAGAATCCAGACTCTCTTACAATACCAATCAGCACCATCATTCCAATCACAAATCCTAAAATATCTAGATTGTGACTGATAAAATGGTAGGCGTTCTCTTGAGATGTCGCGGTTGTAGATCTAAACACTTGCATCACAATCAGTACCGTTGCGCCTAAAATCGAGACAATGACTTTATTTAATTTTTCGCTAATTAAAAAAAAGTACACCACTGCCAATACTGCCAGTGAAATAAGCGAAAAAAAAGATAATCCAAGGGCAAGCATAGTGATTTTCCCTAAAAATATCCTGGCAATCGCATACCATATGCGAGTGCTTTTTTAATTTCTGATCTAGTCACAATACCGACTAACTTACCTTTATTAATCACCGGAACAATATATAAATCATTTTTTAAAAAATCTGCAGTTACAGCCATAATATTGTCATGTAAAGACACAACAGTAAAGTTTTTTCGCATTATTTTAGTAACTGGCAACTCTTTAATTGCCTCACACGTTTCAGAAAAGAAACCTTTTCTATACATTGCTGCTGCCATCTGAATGTTTTGCTTAAATTGTCGGGGAATTGTGGCTGCTGCCAGGTCCTGCAGTGCTAATACCCCTGTTACAACCTCTTTATCGTTTACAACAATGAGTCCATTCACTTTTTTCTTCAAAAAAACTGTCAATGCTTCTGTGACAGTTGCAGTTTCGTTGATAGTGATTACCTCCTCGTGATACAGTTCAGAAATGAGCATAAATAAATAGTAGCATGTTTGCTTGCCACTTGAATAGTAAAACAAAAATGCTTTATAACCACACTATCATAATGATGCTTTACACTATTGAAAGGTGAAATGCCACAAGAACCAAAAGACCTCGAATCAGCTATTGAGCTAGTATGCCAAGAATTTTTACAAACATTTCTCAAAAAACATAAGGATTATGGCAAGGGCAATGTTATTTCCATAAAGGAGTTGGGTATTTCGTTTCGAATTAGTGAAAAAGCAGAACGTCTTAAAAATTTGCTCATAAAAGATGATGGTCCAGCAAATGAGTCAATTGAAGATACCTGGACCGATATTGCTGTCTATGCCATAATTGGCATTTTATACCGCAGAGGTTGGTTCCAAGATCTCGAGGTACGTGGCAAAGAATAAGCTTAGGGCAAAACGTACCGGTACATCGATCTGATTCGATTTCCGTCAGCAATAATAGTATCTTCCATCTCCGATCGACGATATCGAGCTTCGTACTTTCCCTCAAAACCAGCTCTCCAACCATTTTCTTTGGTATACCTACCTTCTCGGATCCAAACGATGTCTGGAATATTGGGATCGTACTCTAACTTAAATCTTTCAGCGACATGTGTGTGTGAGTGCTCAATACGAAAGGTGCACTCTTTAGACATAGAAATATAGTTAACTTGTTTTTTATCCTCCATTCGACTTTGCAGACTAAAATCAGATCCCACCTCTAACTCAACTTTGGTAAAACAAGGGTAGATATTTCCAACACGGAAAATAATCTGCTTTCGATACACATCAGATAATGTTACTGAATACTGACGATCATTAAACTTACTGTCAATTTTGTAATATTGGTCTTCGATATCGTATCGTAATTGTGCTATAAGTGTCGCGATTGCTCCGGTGTGTGGTTGCATACTTTCTTTCGAGGCTGCATTATACCTCACAGATTCTTATTATTGCTTGCCTAATCCCATAGCAATTTTAAGTGCTCCAAACACAGGTTGCTTTTCTTGTCTTACAAAATGCAAAGTGGGATATTTCACGAGTAATTGATCGCGAATACCCTGTGAAATCATATCGACTCCTAGTACAGATCCTGAAAATACACAATCAAATGATTTGTCTGGGATAAAGACTTTGTCTAACACTGTTTGTGCAGATATCACCATTTCATTGATTTCTTCCTGGACAATTCGTAGCGCAACTACATCACCTTCTTGTGCTGCCGCAGTGCAGAATGGTGCGAGTCGAGCAACCTCACCTTTACCAAAATCTGGATTGTAAATTTCACCCTTAATTTCTGCAAACGTTGCGATCATAAAGGACTCACACAGTTTTTTTTCTAGGATAGTCTTTGGACCTCTACCATCAAAGCTTTTAGTTGCTTCAGTCAACACTTTTCTGCCTATACTATACGCTGAACCTTGGTCTGCAAGAAGGTAGTCCATACCAGAGACTCGCACCGAAGCACCAAGCTCATTACGACCATAACAGATACTGCCAGTACCGCTCACCAGAATCAAGGCATTTGGGTTGTCGGTACCATTTGCTAAAGCAATTTCACTATCATTAACCAACCAAAAATGTTCAAAATGGTACTGAGCCAAGGCTCGTCTAAATACTTCATCAGCTCGTTTTTGCTCTGTAGATGTATCAACACCGGCAAGTCCTAAGACTACAGCTTTAAACTGGGTGATTTCCGGCTTATTTTCCACTACCTGTCTAATTGCCTCAATGAGATTAAAAGATGCTGCACCAATGGTTGTAACAGTTAAGCTGGTTGGACCTGCAAGACTTTCACCAATAATAGTACCGTTTTCATCAGTACAGAGTACTTTTGTCTTAGTTCCACCTCCATCAACAGCTAAATAGTATTCAGTCATAGTTATAATGTGTGCACCCCTACAGATACGTCTTGACCCTCAAGTTGCACTTCCTTCTTTTTTTGCAGATATAACAGCATGGTTTCAACATAGACAGCGTGACTCCACACCAATGGAGTAGAGGACAATGACTCTCCGGTATGTGGTTGCAGTTGCTCTGCCAAAACACCTGAGCTATACACATGGTTGGCGACCCACTCAAATGTTTTTTCAGCAAAGGCGATATCCTCTGGTGTCACTATTTTTTTGCTCAGTTTCATTTGAGCTTCCCAAAGTGTGGTAATAAACCAAGGATTAGGCAAGGATGTAGATCTGAAGTACGCATCGTGCTCATATCTAATAAATCCACCAAGCTCGGTTTTATTCCATAATCGCTCTTTAACTTGAGTGTAGGTTTTTTCAAAAAGCTCATCAGTTTGTTCAAACATTCCAAAATACCATAGACCAAAAAGTGAGCTTGAATCAACAATTTCCTCAAGCTTCAATCCTTGCTCAGTGAAATACCCAACTCGAGCAAACGCATCTAATTTTGGTGAAAATAAATGGGTAATGGTTGCTTGTTTAATTTCTTTGGCAACCTGCATGAACTCGCGCATATGGTTACGTTTATCTAGCAACTCACAGAACTTTGCGGCAGCCATCAAACCGCCATAGGTTGCAGCGCAAGTATATGTTGATACACCGATCTTTTCTTCCCACAAATCATAGGATGCTAATGGCAAACCAGTAGCCTTATCTCTAAACGATACCAAGAAGTTAGCCATTTTTTCGATAAGTGGCTTGTACAAATACTCAACAAATTCTAAATCTTTAGAACTTTCATAGTGATTCCATAATGCAAACAACACACCTGCTGTTTCATCTTCTTGAATTGGTAACTGCAGAATTTTGTCTTTTAACCAGTCACCTTGAGCAGTAGTGGAGTGCCAAGTTGATCCCAAACTTTGGTCACTGCGATAGCGATGATGCAAATAGCCATCTTGATGGAGCACCTCTTTGCAGAAAGAGAAAAATTCTTTGGTTACTTCATGAAATCCAGCTTTATCGAGTGTTGTGGCGATAAAGGCAGCGTCACGCGGCCACATGTAACTATAATCATCTTTCCCATATTCAATCATTTCACTATCGCCAGAGGCAATAATGCTGCCACGGTTATCTGCATGACTTCGCAAAATGAAGAGAGAAGTATCAAATAATCGCTTTTGTTTGTTGGGCAATTGTGAGGTATCAAATGATCGTGTCTTGAGCCAAGCATTCCAAAAAGCTTCAGTGGAGTGCAACATTGCTGTAGGTGTTTTTCGCAGCACCATTTCATTAAGTGAGTAAGCATCATCTAACGAGGACCCTGCCGCAATCCAGTAAAAAATGCGCGCCTTAGCTTTGTCATCACAAGATGTGGAAAATCGCACCACTGAATCGACAGAACCATGTTCAACCGCATTTTTTGTCAATTCTCCATCTTCAGCATCACGATAGGAGCCCTCTTTGCCCTCAAATTGGTATGCGCCAACCGTGTAATCATCAATCGCCTCACCTTGCTCAGTCCGACCATTAACAATAAATACTCTTTTTCCCTTGTAGTGAACTACTGAATTATGTGTAGGATCATAAAAAGCAGTATTACGCTTTTTACTCTCCTGAATATGGAAAATTTGATGAAAGAAAATTTCCACACTAATCGAGGAGCCAGTATGGTTGTATACATCCACTTGGCGCATGAAAATGTCGGCTTCGTTGTAAACCACATCTTCCATAACCAGGGTTACTTGTAGCGAATCACTTTTGCAGACTAAGTATCCAACCATTGTTTCTGGCTTATAACCAATAGTGATAACCCAAGAGCCATCATCGAGCCAAGAAAAACTGCCGTTAATACGAATGCCAATTCTGTGTTTATGGCCAGCAACATGGTTTTCTAGACCTACATATGGGTAGTAAAAATCACGGACAAAACCAAAGGAGTCCAAACAGACAAGTAAACGACCATTTCCGATAGTGAGGGCTCTAGGCATGTGGGCAGCTCTTTCTTAAGTACAGTCTACAACATTCTTTCGTGTAAATCAGCTAAAATGATACTATACCTCCGGTACGCTTCAAAAGGATCGCGATACGGACTAAAATAGGCGTGGACGTCACCATCATTTGCCCACTTGGTACACATATAGTAGAAGTGATCACTGGTTTGCAATCGACGCCAATCTTCAATGAGCTGGACATCCTTTGATGCAACAACTTTCGCCTCCAGATCATACATAATTCTGAGGGAATCCTGCTGTAAATTATTTTCTCGCCAGGCACTCAAATCTCTGTCTACATCTGCCCAAGAAATGGGGTCGGGAACGTCATATTGTGGCAGTTTTGACTTGTTTAAACACTTCTTTCTGATTTTTCTGTCACAAACTGGCGTACAAAGCTGAGTTGGAGTCAGAAATGTGTTCCAAGGTTTGGTAATAAATCGAGCAACGAGCTCTTCAAAAAAAGTAAAAATACCAGTATCTGCCCATTGATGTTCGCCAAAGGTTTCAAAATCCATAAATAAATTGACAATCTCATCATCAGGGTACACAGAAAGCCACTTCATATATTTTTCTACCGTCAGAGGCCAGCTTTTCCAAGATTTTTCTGAGAATCTGAATGCAATATCATCAGAAAGTTGCGCATGTTTAAGTAAAACGGGGAGTGTTTGCTTGGTTTTAGCACCAAACACCTCGGTGCGTTTTCGACCATGCAAATAGCGATCTACACCTTCAGTCAACATAGCAACATAGCCCAAATTTTCAACTAATTGAGCAATCTCATTGCTATAAATCAACTCAGTGTTTCTAAAAGCACTGGGTGAAACTCCAAAGTACTTTTTAACCATTTTTTTGTGCATCTCAACCTGTTGTTTAAACTCATCAGGTGAATATAAACTCGCAAGCGAGTGATAATAGGTTTCAGCAAGCACCTCAACACGACCGGTTACTATAACTTCTTTAAGCAGGGAAATGACTTTTGGAGAAAATGCTTCGGCTTGTTCAACAAATACACCAGAAAATGAAAGCGTGAAATGAAATGTTGGATGTCGGGTAAGCAACATTGATAACAGTTGCAACATGGGAATGTACGATTTTTTTGCAACTTTTTTAAAGACTTCTTTATTGAGCACTTCGGCATCTGAAAAGTAGTCAGCTAACCCATTACCAACCTGAAACACCGAAACATTAGCTAAGCGATAGGGCTGATGCAGCTGAAAGTACAAACAAACCTTAGGCATACCGAGTACTAACGCCCCAAAAATAGTTTTTTATACACATTCGAAACTTTGCTTGCAGCATTATGCCAAGTCACAGACTCTAAATTGGTGAGCTGTTGTTTGGTTACCTCTGCTGCTTTTTCTGGATTCATGACTAGCTCTACAACGGCATCTGCCATCTTGTTAAGATCCCAAAAATCAACGGCAACACCACCAGACAACACTTCACTCACGCCCGCGTTTTTAGACATAATCACGGGGGTATGTCGCTGCGCAGCCTCTAATGCTACCAACCCAAATGGTTCAGAAATTGAAGGCATTACAAATACGTCAGCTCTGTCGAGCAGTTTCTTTTGTTGTTCATCACGGACAAAACCACTAAAAAGCACCGATGCTGACAAATGTCTATTTGCAGTAGTAAACAGCAATTCATGATACATATCGCCCGAACCAGCTACGATAAATAAAGCATCAGGAACTCTCTCAAGCACCACACTGGCTAACTGTAGGAAATACTGCACACCTTTATGCAAGGTAAGTCTGCCCATGAACACCACAACCGGGCGTTTTTTTGCAAAAGTCGGTTGCACTCGCTCGGCACTGACTGGCTTAATGCCATTGTGCACCACACTAATTTTATGTGCATCAATACCATATTTTGACACTAACAGTTGCTTGGTGTAGTTACTCACCGCAATAATACTGTTGGCCCGCATCATACCGGCATACTCTGTCTGGGCAATATATTCATTGCCCATGGTCAAACCTGCGCGGTCATACTCAGTCGAATGCACGTGAGCAATAAAAGGTTTCCCAGTCATTTTTTGAAGTTTTTGGGCAGCTGGGAATGACATCCAGTCATGCGCGTGAATCACATCTGTATGTTTTTTGACATTTTGAGCGTGACCAGCAACAATTGTCGCGTACTCTTCAACACGATGGGAAAGTTGTGAAGTTGAAAGTCCACGCAATTTTTCGATAGAAAGTGATTTATCTGCTGATAAATAGCTCACAACTCCCTCGGAACTGTACGCCAAGAATGGTGGAGTAGTGATTGTAGTGCTGCCGTTTTTGCCAACTCGGACGTTGCCATCAGCACTATCTGTCCAACTAGGATCTACACATGAGAGCAGTTTCATGTGAGGAACTGGTTCTAAAACGGTGTAGGGAAGTGCGAAAGTAATGTCAGCAGTTTCGGCCAGTGATTCTGTTAATCCCTGGCAAGCGACACCTAACCCACCACTATTATGTGGGGGATATTCCCAACCAATCATGAATATATTCTGTTTTTTCATTTAATTACACCAAAAACAAAACCGCCTAGCAGTCTGGACTCCAGTGTATCTCTTTATAGACCTGCAATACAAGAGGAAGTGAGTTAAATCTGGGGGGTATTTTCAAACAAATAAAACTCTTTGGGAATTAAAGGACATATTTCTATATCACTCAGTGACAAAGTACCAATTCTAGTTCGTCGGAGTGCCGTCACCGTTGCTGCAAGACCCAGCTTTTTCCCAATATCTTGTGCTAACACCCTCACATAGGTACCAGAACTACAGTGCACTCTAAAAGTAACGGTTAGTGTTTGTGCTTTGGCAGCTTTGTGGAAATCGAGCAGCGAAAGTGAGTAAAGCGAAATAGTACGTTCGGGCATCTTTTTTGGCATGGCTCTGCCTTGTCTTGCAAGATCATAGAGTTTTCTGCCATGAAATTTTATTGCTGAGTAGACTGGAACTAATTGCCGCTGATCACCAACAAACGCGGCAATTGCTGTGGTCACTTGTTTTTTAGTAATGGTCTTTACTTGATCCCAACTTTGTCGCTCGGTCACTTCGCCAGTACAGTCGAGCGTATCCGTGCCAACACCCAAGCGCATAGTGCATTCATACTCTTTGTCTTGTT
This sequence comes from uncultured Pseudomonadales bacterium, assembly GCA_964556485.1. GTDB lineage: Bacteria > Patescibacteriota > Microgenomatia > UBA1400 > PJMF01 > CG1-02-43-31. Next base: position 26,083 of record CAZKVV010000010.1, read on the forward strand.
TGAGATAGGTATCTTGTAGAACTGTGGCTTCTCGTCCAATCAAAAGAATAAGAATTCCTGAGGCGAGAGGATCGAGCGTGCCAGTATGACCAATTTTTTGAATATCCAAATGTTTGCGAGCCCAAGAAACAACAGTGTGACTGGAAACGCCCACCGGTTTATCAACTGGAACAACACCTTTAAACTGCATAGATCTTTCTGCCTGGAATTGTAGCATGAGTTGCCTTAGAACCTGTTTTTGCGTAGACTGAAAGGTACTAACATCATGCAGTCTCAAAACCTACCACCAGAAGAACTCAAAAAAATTGCCAACCGCATTCGCATTGCCATCATCACTATGCTGCTTGAGGCAAAAAGTGGCCATCCAGGTGGAGCATTAGGCATGACTGATGTTTTTACCGCGCTTTATTTTGCAGTGCTGAGCCATGATCCGCAAAAACCACTCTGGGAACATCGAGACCGAGTGTTGTTATCAAATGGTCA
>CAZKVV010000010.1:26665-36924 GCA_964556485.1 uncultured Pseudomonadales bacterium
GCAACACGAGACGGCTTTGGCTGGGCACTTGTTGAAGCAGGCGCAACCCAACAAAACCTGGTGGTTTTATGTGCCGATCTGACAGAATCTACCAAAGTGCTTGCGTTTAGCCAGCAGTTCCCCAACCAGTTTTTAGAAATGGGTGTGGCCGAAGAAAACATGTTGGGTGTAGCCGCAGGGCTTGCACTCGAAGGCATGATCCCTGTTGCAGTGAGTTATGCCGCTTTTATTGGCACTAATGCTCTTGGGCCGCTGCGCGCTTCAGTCTGTTACTCAAACTTGAATGTAAAAGTGGTGGGAGGTCATTCTGGAATTGAAACAGGTGAAGATGGTGCAACACATCAAGCTCTTGAAGATATTGCCACAATGCGCGTGCTCCCCAACATGACTGTACTGGTTCCTGCAGATGCCGAGGAAGCTCGTAAAGCCACCCATGCACTCATTGCACATCATGGTCCGGTTTACCTGCGCACCAGTAGATACACAACTCCAGCTGTTACCACCTCAGATACGCCATTTGAAATTGGTGAGGCAGTAACACTTCGAGATGGTTCTGACGTTACTATCATTGCCTGTGGATCTATGGTTTCTGTTGCACTAGAGGCTGCAGAAATGCTGCAAGCCGCTGAAGGCATCTCAACTAGAGTGGTAAACATGCACACCATTAAGCCAATAGACTCAGAGGTTATTGCTCAGGCGGCACAGGAAACAAAAGTGATAGTTACGCTCGAAGATCATCAAAAATATGGTGGATTGGGTTCTGCAGTAGCTGAGGTGTTGGTAGAACTTGATAGCAGACCAACCTTTACAGCCATAGGAGTAGAAGATCAGTTTGGAGAATCGGGGTCTGGAACGGCACTGCTCAAAAAATATGGTTTAGATGTTGCTGCAGCGGTTGAAAAAATTACTCAGCTTTATCGCTGACAATCAGGGCACCAGTAGGTGCCACGTCCAGCCAATTTATATTTTTGAATACTTCCACCACAGTTTCTACAATGAGCGCCTTCACGACCATACACCCGGACTTCATCTTGGTAGTTGCCCGAAAAACCATCGACATGGCGAAAATGTTCAATGGTTGCGCCACCAAGTTGTATTCCCAAAGCAATCACTTGCTTGGCGGCAGCAAGTACTTTGCTTGCTTCATCATGGGTGAGTGAATGTGCCGGTCGGCTTGGATGTATCTGCGCCACATTGAGTGCATCACAAGCATAAATATTACCAACACCAGACATAATAGTATTGTCCATCACCACCACTTTTATTGGCCTTGAGGTGCGCTGTGTTTTTGCAAAAAATATATCTGGGGTAATGCGTTCATCAATAACATCATAGGCATAGTTTTTAAACTCAGTTGTCAGCCCAGACTCATCAACAAGCTTAATCCATCCAAACAATCGCTGATCATTAAAAAACAGGTGCGAACCATCTTCAAAAGTAAACTGAACCCGAGTATGAGCACTTGGTAAACTCTTGACCCAATCATCTGTAGGGTGGCCACCACCAACTCTAGTAGTGCCATCGGTGAAAATAAGCTGACCTGTCATTTTGAGATGAATCAATAAAAAAGAACCGTTATCTAAGGAGAATTGTAGTATTTTTGCTCTGCGAGTAATGGTTAAAATCTGTAATCCAGGGAGAGTTGTGGCATCACCAACAAAAGATCTTGCAGCAGGGATACTCACTTTTACAATCCGCTTGCCAGGCAGCACTTGGTTGAGGCGTTGAGCAATAGTTTCAACTTCGGGAAGCTCTGGCATGATGGAAAAAAGTGAGTCCGCCGGGACTCGAACCCGGGACGCACAGCTTAAAAGGCTGTCGCTCTAACCGACTGAGCTACGGACCCACGCAACACACGTAGTAATTAACCAGGGTATTTTATCTCAAAACAGCGTAACTAGTAAGTACCAGTCAAAATTCCACTTGAATTTTAGGTTTTCATTAACCATACTTTTGCTGCTATACTTGATATCAGCAAGGACTCTTTCATGACAAGTAAAAAACTGCTCTATATACTTCCAGACGTCACCTATGTAGCCGAGTTGCTACCAACTAAAAAGGAATATACCTTTGCTGTTCAGTCTTTCAGACAAATTAATGGAGATTTCATAGACGATAACGACTTCATCTCAGCTAATATTGAGAAACTTTTTTCCAAATTTTCAGGTGAAGAATTTGACGCACTCATCTTGCCAGACTTTCTCTTTACTAACACTATCGTTTCCATTCCAGAAACGAATGAGGTAAAAGTAAAAGAACAGTTAAAAGGAACACTTTTACCTTCACTTGGCTTATCCACCACTTCTCACTTTATTGAAACCTTCGTACTCACTCAATTTAAGGGTCAATCAAAAGTACAGCTATCAGCACTTGAAAAATCAGTACTCGGTCCTATCAGACTTGCAGCAAAAGAGAACTCAGTAAAAATCGCAGCAGTTTCACCATTAAGTTGGACTGCAAAGTCAATTATTTCACTCGAACCATCTATCAGTGTCTTACAGGTTGGCTCAAAGTTGTATAGTGCTCAACACTATATTGGTCTCGATCAAACCACTGTTGCAGAACTATCTGAAGTCAGTAACATCGCTGAAACTATTAAAACACTCAAGGGAGCCGAACCAAGCATCCAAACCATCTACTTGCTTTCAAATGATTTAGTAGAAGAACAACTCAAAGAGCTCCTCACCACAACGCTTCCTATTCAACAGTTGGCATCTTTTAAAGAAGAAGATGCAAAAATGCCATCACATATTCGCTACATCATCGAGTCGGGCATGAAAACTTTGTCCATTCCAGACTTTTTAGTCCCTCAGTTCGAAGTTGGTGAACCAACTGCAGAAGATCAACTCGAAATGGTGAAACCTCAACCAAGCCTCATTGCTCAAACAGAAGATGAAGACGAGGATGGAGAAGAAGATAATGATGAAGTGGTAGACGACGCAGAAGCAGAAGAAACTGCAGGAACAAAGTCGGCAAGCGACGGTGAAACATTACCCCTCCCAACTCCACGAGTCCTCCAGAGCACAATTACTTCAACCATTAAATCAATTAGTCTCGATGATGACGACGATTTCACTTCAGTAACTGAAACCAGCGAGGAAGAAACCCTAGCCATTGTTAAAGATGATGAAATTGCCTCAGTAAAGACGGTTGAGACAACCCAAACAGTTGTTAGTCAAAAAGAGTTAGTTGCAGATGAGCCTGTTGAAGAACCTAAAGTTGTAGTAAAACATGTAGAAGAAGAAGTAGAAGAAAGTGAGGAAGAAGATGCAGAACTTGCTGTCGATTTATCGCAGTTCTCACAACACAAGCCTATGCAAGAAATGACTTCATCAGCAACCATCGAAGAAAAAGGTGAGAAAGTAGCACCTAAAAAGGGCAAACTTATTAAAAATGAGTCTGGAGTTGGCACCATGCTTAAAATGGTATTCATTACCTTAGCTGTTTTCTTTGCAACCGTCGCTGTCGGCGTCGGAGTTGGACTTGGATTGCTCAAGTTCTCACAAGGTTCACAGGTTACCGAGGCTCCAGTCGTATTGGAATCACCACAACCAACGCCTTCACCAACTCCAACACCGTCACCTGTTGTCGCTGTTGATGCCACAACTATGTCGGGACTGATTGTGAACGCAACAACCAAGGCTGGATATGCAGGCACGGTCAAAGCTGATCTAGCAACAGCAAAGTTTAAAACCTTGGATACTGGTAACGCTAAAGGAGAGTATGAGACTGGCAACTATATCCTGGTCGAAAAAGAAGTTCCTGGATTTTTAGAGCTAGTAGAGAAGGCAACTGAGCTAAAACTAAAAGTAGTTACCGAAGACATGGATGTAGAGGATACTGCAGGTAAATACGACTTTGTTCTCGTACTTGCTGAGTAAATCTGTTACTTGCTCTCGCATCAAAGCAAGCTATAATTCTGATTGTCTGACCGACAGCATACTATTAGTTTCTACATAAAAAGAACTGATAGTATATGTTGTTCTTTTTGTTTTATTAAAGTGTATTACAAGAGAAAAATAACATGGCAGCAGCACTCCATATTTCCATAGCAGCAGAAAAACTATTTTCTGTAGGTGATTTAGCAATAACCAATTCTATTTTTACTAGCTTGATTGTCAGTGGCATGATTATTGCCTTTGCTGCAGTAGTGCGGATGCAACTTAAAGACACTACAAAGATTAGCGGACTTCAAAATTTTGCTGAGTGGATTGTCGAATCACTCCACAACTTAGTTTACGGCGTGACGGGTAACTTAAAAAAGACCCGTCTTTTTTTGCCTTTCATTGGTACATTCTTGTTATGGATTCTCCTTAACAACTGGCTCGGTTTATTCCCAGGTGTAGGTACTATTCGCATAATTGAAGGTGAATCCGAAGTACACGTCGAAGGACCTCAAGTAGTTACTATTGTTCGAGCTTCAGAAGAAGTCGTTGTCGAAGAAACACACACCACTGGAGCAGAAGAGACAGTAGCTGAAGAACATGAAACTGAAACAGGTGAAGTAGCAGCCACTGAAGAAACAACTCACGAAGTAGCAGCTGCAGAAGGTGGTCACACTCAAAAAGCAGTTCCTATCTTTAGACCAGGAAGTGCTGACCTTAATACCACCATCGCGCTGGCATTGTTCTCAGTATTCATGACTCAAGTTTTTGGAGTACAGGCTCTTGGCCTTGGTTATTTCAAAAAGTATGTTAACTTCTCCAGCCCAATTATGTTTTTTGTAGGCATTCTAGAATTAGTGTCAGAGTTTGCAAAAATTATTTCTTTTGCTTTCCGTCTATTTGGTAATATTTTTGCAGGTGAGGTACTTCTTGTTGTTATCTCATCACTCATTCCATTAGTAGTACCAATGCCATTCTATGGCCTTGAGCTGTTTGTCGGTTTCATCCAAGCTCTCGTATTCGCAATGTTATCTTTAGTATTTTTTAATATGGCTACACAAAGCCATGATGAACATTAATTAGGAGGAACACATGACAACAGAATTTGCAGTTGCATTTGTAATGGGTGTCGGTAGTATTGGCCCAGGTTTAGCAATTGGTATGCTCGTTTCAAGCGGCTTGGAAGCAATTGGTCGCAACCCAGAAGCAGCAGGAAAAATCCAAACAAATATGATCTTGGGTATCGCTTTTGCAGAAGCTATCGCTATCTACGCATTGGTAGTTGCCCTTATCTTGAAGTTTGTATAAACACAGAAAATAACTAACAAAAAGGTATTATGGACATTCAACTAACACAAATCTTGTTCCAAATTGTGAACTTTTCTGTGGTTGTTGGTGCTGTCAGTTATCTCTTATACAAACCTGTATTAAAGATTTTTGACGAGCGCGCACGACGAATCGCAGAAGGTGAAGTAGCTGCAAACAAAGCTCAAACTGCGTATGCAGAAATTGAGCAGCAGCAAAAAGAATCAGAAGCAGAACTCAAGAGAGAAAAAGCTCGCGTCGTTAAAGAAGCTATGCAAGAAGCTCAAGAACGAAAAGAGCAGATCATTGCAGACGCTAAAGAAGAAGCTAAAAAAGAAGCTGCAAAAGTACTTGAAACAGCTCAAAAAGAAAAAGAGCAGTTGCTCAAAGATTCACAAAAAGACATGGCAGATGCCGTCCTTGCTATTGCCCAGAAGGTTATTGGCGATAGTTTAGATGCAAAAGCTGGTCAAAAGCTAGTAGATTCTGAACTCAAAAACATTTTGAAATCACTATGAAAGCACACAGTATTACCGTCACCATTACCAGCGCAATAGAGTTGACCAAGTCACAACTTGATTCAATTAAAGCTGCAGTGTCACAAAAGCACAAAGTAGATGAAGTTGTCTTAGACACCATCATCGATCCAAGCTGCATTGGTGGCGTCAAACTTACCATTAACTCTGTCGAGCATGATGCAACTGTCCGAGGTAAACTCGAGCAGGTGCGCTCACAGCTGTTTGGTCAGATGTAACTGTTTAGACATCAAAGAGAGTACGTACATGAAAAAAACAAACGATAAGCAAGCATTTAATGCTTCTATTGCAAACTTGGTATCAAACATTGAGGTCACAACCACTTCACAAGCTGTAGGTACAGTTATGTCCTACGGTGATGGTGTGGTGCAGGTTAAAGGTCTTGATGACGTGCAATCAGGTGAGCTCATTGATCTAGGTATGGACCAGTTTGGACTGGCTCTCAATCTAGAAAAAGAATCAACTGGTATCGTAGTTCTTGGTGATGCATCGCATCTTAGAGCTGGTGGTACAGTTAAGAGAACCAAGCGTATTCTTTCAATCGGTGCCTCTGAAGAAATTTTGGGCAGAACAGTTGACGCTCTCGGTCAACCAGTTGATGGAAAAGGTGAAATAGCTGCAGATAAATACATGTTGCTCGAAAAAAGAGCACCAGGCATTATGCCTCGTAAATCTGTTTCGGTGCCTCTCCAAACTGGTATCAAAGCTATCGACGCAATGATCCCTGTAGGTCGTGGTCAACGTGAGCTTATTATCGGTGACCGTTCAACCGGTAAAACAGCTGTTGCACTTGGAACCATTCTCAACCAGGCAGATCAAAACGTGATCTGTGTGTACGTCTGTATTGGTCAAAAACGATCATCTCTCGCACAAACAATCCAAGTACTCGAAGAACGTGGCGCACTCGATTACTCAATCATCGTCTCTGCAACAGCATCTTCAACCGCTGCAGAACAGTTCCTCGCACCATATTCAGGTCAAGCAATTGCTGAATACTTCCTAGAAAAGGGTAGAGACGTCCTTATTATTTTTGACGACCTTACCAAACATGCTCAAGCATATCGTGAAATTTCATTACTGCTTCGCAGACCATCTGGTCGTGAAGCTTACCCAGGTGACGTTTTTTACCTTCACTCAAGATTACTTGAGAGAGCTTGTCGCCTGAATGAAAAAAATGGAGGCGGTTCTATTACTGCACTTCCAATCATCGAGACTCAAGCAAATGACGTGTCTGCATTTATTCCAACTAATGTGATTAGTATTACAGACGGTCAGATTTACCTCGAGACAGACTTGTTTAATGCCGGCATGAAGCCAGCTATTAACGTGGGTCTTTCAGTTTCTCGTGTCGGATCTTCAGCACAGCGAAAAGCTATGAAGCAAGTCGCCGGTACTATGAAACTCGACTTAGCTCAGTTTAGAGAACTTCAAGCATTTGCACAATTCAGTTCAGATCTTGATGACAAAACTAAAGCAATCCTTGACCGTGGTGAACACGTGAACGCTATTCTCAAACAGGGTTGGGACACACCACTTAAGATGGAAGAGCAAGTTCTAGTCATTTTTGCTGCAGTTAAAGGCTACCTCGACAAAGTTTCAATTGAAAACGTACAAAAATGGGAACAGCTCTACATCGAGTTTGTAAGTGAATCTTACCCACATGTCTTAGAAACTATTGCTACAGAAATGGTTATTTCAGAAGCTATAGAAGGAGAGTTACGAGCAGCTGTTGAGTCATTTAACAGTCTTCACACTGAACTCGTTTCTCAAATCTAATTGGTATGCCTAACGCACGACAGATCGTACAACGCATCAAAACTGCTGGCAACATCTCCAAAATTACAAAAGCAATGGAGATGGTTTCTGCGAGCAAAATGCGTCGTGCCCAAGGCTCGGCACTTGCAACCCGTCCATATACAGATGCACTCCAGAGTTCCTTGGCTGCACTCGCTTCAGCAACCAGTAGTGATATTCATCCACTTCTTACTGAACATACAGAAGGCATTGATATCGCTGTGGTCATCTCTACAGATAAAGGCCTTTGTGGCAGTCTAAATCCAACATTATTTAAAGAAACAATCCAATGGGTCAAAAATCACCCAGAGGGAAAAGTGGTAGCTATTGGCAAAAAAGCAGTAGCATTTTGCAGAATTTCAGGCGTTGAGTTGTTTGCTCAGTTTATTGAAACTCCAGATAAAATCAAATCAGCAGACATCGTGCCAATCAGCACCTTGATCACTAACGGCTTTTTAGAAAAAGAATTTAGATCAGTTAACCTTATTTATATGGACTTTGTCAGTACTTTAGTCCAAAAAGTAAAAATTCAACAAGTGCTTCCACTGCCAAAGATCGAAGCATCTGAAGGAGCATTGGTAGATACTGTTAAAGAGTCTGAGTATATTTTTGAGCCTTCAGCCGATGTTATTCTCAACAACTTATTGCCTTATTACCTCGAGAATAGTATCTTTCAAGCATTTCTAGAAGCCCGAGCCAGCGAGCACAGTGCTCGTATGGTTAGTATGAAAAACGCTAGTGAGAACGCAGGTGACCTTATGTCCGACCTTCGTCTCATTTATAATAAATCGCGCCAAGCAAGTATTACCTCAGAATTACTCGATGTGGTCACAGCACTGCTTGGGCAAACAAAAAAGAAAGTATAAATGTCACAGACACCAACTAACACCGGAACAATTACTCAAATTATCGGCCCTGTGGTAGACATTAAGTTTACCAATTTACTCCCAGCTATCTACACCGCCCTGATACTTGATAGAGAAGGTGACCAGATCTATTTCGAAGTTGAGCAACAAATTTCAGAAACAGAAGTCCGCTGTATTTGTCTGGCTTCAACTGATGGTCTGAGCAGAGGATTAACCGTTACTGATACTGGTGCTCCAATTTCAGTCCCAGTTGGCGAAATCACTTTAGGTAGAGTTTTCAACGTGATTGGTGAAGTCATTGATGAAGGTGAACCACTTGCAAAAGGCTTTGCTACCGCTCCAATTCACCGCCCAGCTCCACTACTCGTCGATCTTGAAACTAAACCAGCTATGCTCGAAACCGGTATTAAAGTCATCGACCTTATCTCACCATTTGCTAAAGGTGGAAAAGTGGGTGCTTTCGGTGGTGCAGGTGTGGGTAAGACCGTTATTATCCAAGAACTCATCCGTAACATTGCTGAAGTGCACAAAGGTCACTCAGTGTTTGCAGGTGTGGGAGAGCGTACCAGAGAAGGTAATGACCTCTACTATGAAATGAAAGAATCTGGAGTGCTTGACAGCACTGTCATGTGCTTTGGTCAGATGAATGAGCCACCTGGAAACCGTTTACGCGTAGCTCTTACTGCACTTACCATGGCAGAGCACTTCCGTGATGAAAAAGGTGAGGACGTGTTGTTCTTTATCGACAACATCTTCCGCTTTACTCAAGCTGGTGCAGAAGTATCTGCACTCCTCGGTCGTATTCCATCTGCAGTGGGTTACCAACCAAACTTGGCTACCGAAATGGCAGGTTTACAAGAAAGAATTACCTCAACAACAAAGGGTTCTATCACCTCAATCCAAGCTATCTACGTGCCAGCTGACGACTATACCGACCCAGCTCCAGCAACAACCTTTGCTCACATCGACTCAACCATTTCTTTGGATCGTCGCCTCGCAGAACAAGCATTGTTCCCAGCTGTTGACCCTCTTAACTCGTACTCAAAGGTGCTCGAACCAGCAGTTGTTGGTCAGGAGCATTTTGATGTTGCTCGAGGTGTTCAAAAAGTGTTACAGCGTTACAAAGAACTCCAAGACATTATTGCTATCCTCGGTATTGATGAGTTGAGTGATGACGACAAGAAGATTGTGGCACGTGCTCGTAGAATTCAAAGATTCCTCACCCAGCCTTTCTATGTTGGTGAGCAGTTTACCAACATTCCAGGTCAATATGTGAGTATCGAAGAAACCGTCAAAGGCTTCAAAGAAATTCTCGAAGGCAAGCACGACTCACTTCCAGAGCAAGCATTCTATATGGTAGGTACTATTGAACAAGCTATCGAAAAAGCAAAGAAACTGTAATATATGCAGAAAATGAGACTTCAAGTTGTTTCACAGGAACGAAAACTACTCGATACAGAAGTAGAATCCGTTACTGCGCCAACAACCGAAGGCGAAATCACTATTTTAGCTCGTCACATCGCACTTTTCACCACTTTGGATACAGGTGAGCTGAGATATGTCGAAAATGGCGTTACTCATGAACTGGTTGTTTCACCAGGGTTTCTCACCATGTCACCACAAAATGAAGTAACTGTGATGGTAGACAGTGCTGTACTTGCGCGTGAGATTAGTGTACAAAAGGCAGAGGAAGCAATTACAGCTGCACAAGAGACAATGAAGTACTCTGAAGATCGCCGTGAACTCATCATGGCAGAGGCATCACTGCGACGTGCAATGCTTGAAATTAAAGTTGCTCAGAAATATAAGTCCACCACAGTGTAGAATAGGGAAACTATGCCGAATAAAACCGCCTTAAATCAAGTAGAACTCAC
>CAZKVV010000011.1:0-30883 GCA_964556485.1 uncultured Pseudomonadales bacterium
GGTATGATAAATCGTTGATATGACTGAAGAATTCCACTATAAAAATTAGAAATAGCAAATAGAATCTGCGCAACGATCATTATTCGAGTCAGATCTGAGGCAATCGCTATTTGTAAGGGAGTAAATTCAGCACCAGTTCGAAAACTGGTAATTTCATTCGAAAAATAAAACACCACTGCGCCAACAACAATAAACAGCAACAATAACAGAGTCATTACGATAGAAGTAAATTGAAACGCCTGGGCCGCAGAGTCTTTTTTGCGAATTTCAGTAAATAATGGAATAAAGGCAGCCGAGAGTGCTCCCAACACAATAAGTTGGTACATTGTATCTGGTATCTGGAAGGCAACCTGCAGTGCAGCGTAGGCTTCACCTGCTGCGCCTTGACCATAATAATGACCCAAAAGGACTCTGTCGCGCACAACACCTGCCAATAAGGAAAAGAGGTTTGCGGTAGCAATAATGATGCCAGCAGAAAGGATAGTGCTTTGTTGTGTTTCAAGCCATTTGCCACTATTAAGGAGTTTTGAAAGTTGTATAGATGAAAATGGATGCATCGGCTGTGTTAGTATAATTCTAATCCCATATTTGAAAACACGCACATTTTGCGATATAATTCCTGCCTAAGCTTAGTAATTAGAATATCAGACTAAGCACCTAACAGTAAGAAGAGAACGTATGCCAATTCTAAAAAATGCAAAAAAAGCTTTACGCGTAAGTAAGCGAAAAACCGTTATTAATTCTCGAGTAAAATCGAAAATGAGAACTGCTGTAAAGCAAATGGGTAAAGCTCCATCTGCAGACTCTCTCAGAGCTGCATATTCAAGTATTGATAAAGCAGTTAAAAACAAGTTAGTTAAGAAAAACAAGGCTGCTCGAATGAAAAGTCAGCTTAGTAAATTGGCTAAACCTGAAAAAAAAGCCGTTGTTGCTACAAAGCCAGCTGCTAAAACAGCTCCAAAAGCAGCTCCAAAAGCAGCACCTAAAAAAGAAGTAGCAAAAAAAGCCGCTCCAGTTAAAAAGGCAGTAGCTAAGACTTCCAAAACTAAATCAGCTAAATAATAGTTGCATGATTTTTCAGAGAGGAACCAGAATCTAGTTACTGGTACAGGTAAGTGCATGAGTACACAAAAACAAGATTCCGGTCAACACCTGGTAAGAAATTTCTCTATCATTGCTCATATTGATCATGGTAAGACAACCTTGACAGATTGTTTTCTGCGTCTCACAAACACCGTTACTTCATTGCAGTTCCACGACAGAATGATGGACAGTAATCCTATTGAACAAGAACGAGGTATTACTATTAAACTTGCCCCTGCTCGAATGGAGTACCGAGGCTACATTCTCAATTTGATTGATACTCCTGGACATGTGGATTTTGGTTATGAAGTGAGTAGATCCTTGGCAGCTTGCGAAGGCTGTCTCTTGGTGGTTGATGCTACGCAAGGTATTCAAGCTCAAACACTTTCTAACTTCGAACAAGCAAAAAACCTTGGTTTAACCGTTATTCCAGTTGTTAATAAAGTTGATTTACCTTCAGCAGAAACAGATGCAGTGATGTTAGAACTCATGGATCTTTGCGGATGCAGTGAAGATGACATTATATTGGTTTCAGCAAAAACAGGCATCAATGTGACCGCGGTGCTTGATGCAGTTATTGAAAAAATCCCGCCTCCAGTTGGTAATGAAAATGGCGCGCTTAGAGCTTTGCTCATTACTTCTCACTACGATCAGCATAAAGGTGCGATTGGTTTGGTGAGAGTTGTTGATGGCGCACTCACTAAAGAAAAAATGCAGTTTGTATTGTCAAAAACCACTTTCTTCCCTGTAGAGATAGGTATTTTCTCTCCTCAAATGCAACCAGTAACATCTCTGGCGGTGGGTGAGGTCGGGTATGTGGCAACAGGATTGAAAGATACGCGTTCACTCAAAATTGGTGATACTCTTACTACATATCTCAAGAGAGACGAAGTAGAAGCCCTGCCAGGTTATAACGAACCTCAACCAATGGTGTTTATGGAGTTGTATCCAACCGATGCTGCTGAGTTCCAGTTACTCCAAGATGCTATGAGTAAGCTAGTTCTACGCGATGCAGCACTGTTGTATCAAGGCACACATTCAGTCGCACTAGGCAGTGGCTTACGTGTTGGATTTTTAGGTATTTTGCATGCTGAAATTGTGCTCGAGAGATTAAGCCGTGAGTTCGACCTAACTATTATCGCAACATTGCCATCGGTAACATATAAAATTGTTACTTCTGATCAAGAAACGGTGTTTGTAAACACTCCGGCTGAAATGCCAGATCCAACCCTCATCAGAGAAACCCATGAACCAATTGCAAAAGTACATATTTTTGCACCTCGTGAACGCATGGGAGATATTCTTAACTTGGTCCGTGATCGACGTGGCGAATTTAGACATAGCAATTTGGTTGGTCAGCGGGCAAATATTGAGTGCGATATTCCTCTAGCAGAAATAATTACTGACTTTCATGATGTCTTGAAGTCATTAACCTCTGGGTATGCTTCACTCGAGTATTCTTTTTTTGAATATCGAAAAGTGGATGCAGTTAAAGTGGCAATTATGCTCAATAAAGAGGTTATTGATGCGTTAAGTTTCATAGCGGTGAGAGAACGTGCTGAGTATTTAGGTAGAGATATTGTTAAAAAACTCAAAGAAGTGTTGCCTCGTCAAATGTTTGAAGTTCCTATCCAGGCAGTGATCGGTGGAAAAGTTATTGCAAGAGAAACACTTAAAGCTTTTAGAAAAGATGTGACGGCAAAACTCTATGGTGGTGACGTTACTCGAAGAAAAAAGCTCTTATCAAAGCAGGCTAAGGGTAAGAAGAGAATGAAACAGTTTGGCAAGGTTGAGATTGATCAAGATACCTTTATGTCTATTTTAAAACGATAGGCAGTAATTTCTTCAGGTGATATAATGAAATTATGCCCAAGATTTTTGATAGCAGTATGCAGAGTACAAAAGCAAAAAAAGAATCAAAAGAAACTATAGCACCTCATCGCAGTGTCGATGAATATAGTGCCGTTTTAGCTAATGAGCCCATCTGTAGAAGTGGCTTTGCCGCGTATGCACCAAAACCTCATGCGGTTCGATTTGAATCCCAAGCAGCTCATGAACATATTGTTTTGTTACTCAGAATGCATCCAGTCACTCAGTTGCGTTGGATGGCCACGGCCATTGTATTGGCATTTATTCCTATGGTCTTTACTGTTTTTCCCCAAATACTGGGAATAGCCGATCGTTTTAAAGTTGGCGTACTATTATTGTGGTATTTAGCACTTTTTGGGTACGTTCTGCAGGCTTGCGTCAAATGGTTGTATAATGTGTACTTGATTACTGATGAACGAGTTGTCGATGTTGACTTTGTTACTATTGGACAAAAGAACATCACTACCGCAAAAATTGATAACATTGAGGACATTACTTCTGAATCAACTGGATTTTTCGCATCATTCTTTGATTTTGGTAATATTATTTTGCAGACTGCTGGCGCTCAGCAAGAGATTGTGTTTGAAGCTGTTCCGCATCCTGCTAAGGTAGTTTCGGTTCTCAATGACTTAGTTTTAGAAGAAGAAAGAGAAAAGATTGAGGGGAGGACACACTAATGTTGCAACTTGTCGTCACCCCTAGTTTCGTTTTTGATATTGGTGCTGCAGAAGTACTCGAACTGATTTTTAAGGTGCTATTGATTGCCGTATCAGTGCTCTATATTTTATTCGCTATTTTGATTCTTCGTGAAATAAGTCTTATGCGCCGCGCTGTCGCAGTACCAAATACGGGTGTGGTTTTGCTGATTGGTTTTGTACACTTAGTGCTCGCGATACTTTTGTTTCTATTTTTCTTGCTGATTTTGTGATAAAACCATATCATAATAATGCCGAGTGTACGTGTCACACCAGTTGTCGGCCTGCCTCAGTTTGATGGATGGTCTCAAGTTATTGAGTCCACCTCAGGTACTTTTGGGTCCCTCGTTTTCTCACTCGCAATTGAAGGCAGTCATGCAGGAAATGTAGGTCGTGATCTTACCACCCATATTACTCAGGCATCTATTTATTCCTTTGAAGAATTTTACCAGTTGATTGAAGAAGTAATTACTATAAGCAATGAAAATGATGTTCGCGTGCTACTCGCTGCAGGCTGTTTTACTAAAAGCACCTGTGCCTATGCAACTTACAATGGGGCGGTTCTTTTAAAGCGAAATAGAAAAGTAGGCAGAGTTTTGTATTCAGCTAATCAACCAAAAATGATCACAGGTCTGTTTGGCGATCAAGATGTTGTGGTGCTTTCTTCCTTATCTTCAGCACACTTTTTCAATGAAATTGAGCAAAAAATGACTTTAGGATTTGATGTTGATACTATTGTCACGTCAATTGTTCCAGGGGTCCATTCCGAGAGTAACTCGTCACTTTCGGCGTTGGCATTTGTAATTTACCACGACGGTTTTGAGGTGGTATTGCATGGAGAATCACCTGAAGATGAGTTTGTGTTTGCTGGTGATGATCGAGTGGAAAATATGAATGACGTGGCTGTGGCTACGAGCGTTTCACAAGAGTTGGTAGATTCACTAGATGCAACTATCGACCCAAGTGGTGAAAATCAAAAACGACATAAGTCGCAAAAGAGTGGTGAAATATTCAAGCAGATAATATCAATTTTGAAGTTGTTATATAAGTATTTGCTTAAAAGTGTCACATGGCTATTTAAGACTGTTCAGAAAATTGTGGTGCGCACGCGAGGTATGCTTAAGCGGAAACAACCTCATGTGAAATCGGTAGCATTCTTGACTAAAATCCTCAGTAGAGATACTTATATCGAAACTTCTGTAGAAAAAAAACGAAAAGTACTGATAGGTTTGGCGGTAGTGATTGCTGTTTTAATCATTGGATTACTTGGATGGGTTATTAGATCTCGTGCACAAACCAAAGCAGATGCTCAGCTGCAATCATTGTTACAACCAATCGACCAAATAGTAGCAACTGCGCAAACTCAGCTTGCTAGTGACCCTGTTATTGCTCGAGATACGCTCAAACGAGCCCTGGCGCTGTATACGCAAGTAGCTGCAGAATATAAAAAGGATTCTCGTGAGGCAAAGGTACTTGCCGTAACAATTGCACAGACCCAAGCGGCATATGAAAACATTTCTGGCCTTGAAGAACTTGCACAACTTACAACCTTTTATGATCTTCGTTTGGTCAATTCCTCATTCATAAGTAAACAAGCGGTATTTACCGGCGATACGTTTTATTTTTTAGATAGCGAGGCAAAAACCTTCATACAACTCGAAAAAAATACTAAAAAAGTTGCTGAGTTTGATCTTCCAACACTTCCTACTGTTGTAGATATGGCACCGTTTGATGCAAAAATGTTTTTTTTAGGTGGAGGTATTTCTGCTTGGAAATCTGAATCAAAAGTAGATACGTTACTCGAAGTGGGCGACTCAAACAGAGCGGCGGTGTTAATGGGCACTTATCAAAATTTTGTGTATGTAGTTAACCCTGAGAAGAGAAATGTGTATAGATATTCAGTAAAAGATGATAAGTTTTCTGAGCCAGTGGGTTGGATGCAAGTCACCAAAGGGTTGCAGTACGACACAATTCATTCCATAGCAATTGATGGAGATGTTTGGATAGGTACTAAAAACGGAGAAGTTCGCAAATTTAGTAAGGGTTCAGAACAAGATTTTGCCATACGTGGCTTAACCAACGCGTTTAGTTCGTCACTGATTTTGGCAACCACGCTTGAAAGTAAAAATCTCTACATTCTTGAGCCAGATAGCAATAGAATTGTAATTGTTTCAAAAGATGGTGATTTTTTAAAGCAAATTACCAATGTTGCACTTGGTACCGCTACAGATGTACTGGTTGATGAACGGCAATCAGCGCTTTATGTTGTAAGTGGTTCAATCATTTTTGAAATCCCACTCTAAGTTTAGCCTGGTATAATTACTCCAATGATATTAGTTGCAAACAAAAAAATTCGAGCTGAGTACGAAATAGTCAAGACATTTATCGCAGGCATGGTGTTATCTGGGCCTGAAGTGAAAAGTTTGCGACTTAAAAATGCTAGTTTGACGGGAAGTTTTGTGAAAGTGATTGGCGGCGAAGTCTTTTTGATTAATGCTCATATTGGTCCGTATAGTTTTGCAGATACCACAAAGTATGAGCCCAAACAGACGCGTAAGTTATTACTGACCAAAAAAGAGATTGCGCAGTTGACTGGAAGTTTGGAAAAGAAGAATTTGACGCTGGTTCCACTTTCAATTGATGCTGAAGGCAGGAGAATAAAAGCAACGATTGCACTTGCTCGAGGACTGAAGAAATTTGAGAAGCGAGAAAAGATTAAACAACGTGATTTAGAACGTGCATCAGCAAAAGAGTCAACATCCTACTGACAAGCAACTCAGAAGTGTTCTATACTGAGAACAACATTTTGTATTAAGGGAGGAAGAATGCCTAAAAAAGTTTTTTGGCCCGTGGCAATGATAATATTGGGGTTAATCTTTTTAGCTTCTAATTTGGGCATGTTGCCAAGAGAGTTTTGGAATCTCTGGCCAATCATTTTAGTCGTGGTGGGGCTTGGTGGCCTGGTAACATCAGACAGAGATGAGTGGATGGCGCAAGGTTCAAAACCAGCAGCCAAACCAAAAGCCGTCAAGAAGTCAACAAAAAAGAAAAAGTAGATTTTTCTTTGGTACATAATATGCATACAAGCTTTCAAATTGCTATTGATGGTCCTGTTGCTGCTGGCAAAGGAACCATTTCCAAGCTAGTTGCAGATAGGCTTAATTTTTTGTATGTCGATACCGGCGCAATGTATCGTGTAACCACTCTTTTGGCACTTTCTGCTGGAGTTGCTCTGACAGATGTTCCAAAATTGGTTGAAATCACTCAAAATGCTGAAATTTTAATGCACAATCCAACTGAGGATGAAAAAGACGGCAGATTGACCACGGTGATTGTGAATGGTGAAGATGTTTCTTGGCAAATTAGAACAGAAAAGGTGAGTTCTCAAGTTTCGTTAGTTGCACAACTTGCAGAAGTCCGTGCCGTTTTGGTTGAAAAACAAAAACTCATTGCTCAGTCACAAAATGTGGTGATGGAAGGTCGAGATATTACGTACCGAGTGTTGCCGGATGCACAATTCAAAATTTATCTTACTGGATCAGACTTGGTAAGAGCCAAGCGTCGACATCAGCAACTACTAACAAGAGGCGAAGATATTACCTATGAAGAAGTCTATAGAGAACTGGTGCAGCGAGATAAAAATGACATAGAACGCTCGGTTGATCCGCTTACAATAGTTCCTGAGGCATGGGTCATTGATACGAGCGATCTTAAGATTCAACAAGTAGTAGAGTTGATTGTTACCAAGGCAACAGTCATGCTACAAGGTTAAAAACGTTACAAAGGTTTCAGAAATATGCCATCCCCTCAAGAGATTGAAGCTTTGACAGCAGAAATTGAAGAGAGAAAACTGGAGAAGCAACGCGAACGCGAAGAAAAGCGTGAGTTAAAAAATCGCAAAAAAAAGTCTGAGTTATTTAACAAATTGGTGGCACCAATTTTGTTATTTTTAACGGTTTTGACGGGTGCGATAATTTGGTTGTTGTAATGCTGGCAACGCTGGCAGAGACTGCAACTGGTTTTGAATTCCATTATTTTGCTCAAAACTTGGGCAATTACTGTTCACTTGAGTAGATTGTGTAAAGAAATCGGTATATTTTCTAATCCCTAGACTGGTACGTACACACACTTCAGCAAGTTTAATTCCTGAAGGTCTTTCAAACTGGTGTGGTGCTGTTTCAGTAACCATTGCCCGCATGATGTGATTCCAGATCGGAGATGCTCCGGTAATACCCGATGCAACATAACTCATAGGTGTGTTGTTATTATTTCCCACCCAGACTGCAACCACCCGATTTGACGTATAGCCAATGGTCCAGTTATCTCTGAGATTATTAGTAGTACCCGTTTTCACAGCAACTTCTTGACCTGGAATGGTGAGTGTTGAGTGTTCACCAAAGGCAGGTGTTCGGGCGGTGTTGTCGGAAAGAATTGAAGTAATTTGGTAGGCAATAATTGGATCTATCACTGATTTTTTGTCACAGGTGCCATGTAGTGCGCACTGATTTTGATACAGAATTTTGCCATCATAGGTCTTAACTTCTAGAATTGGATTGAGAGGGACGAGCGTGCCTTGGTTTGAAAAGGTGCCATAGAGCTGCGCCATTTCGGTCATGAGGATTTCACCACCGCCCAAGGTAATGGAGAGGCCAAATCGATTGGTATCTTTCCAAGTTGAAATACCAAAGTCGCTGGCTCGTTGTAAAAAGTAGGGAACAGTAATATTCGCAAGCATTTTAACAGCGGGTATGTTGTATGAAGAAGCAAGAGCTTCCCGGATGGTGACTTTTCCATGAAATTTGCCATCATAGTTTTTTGGACTGTACGGTTCGGATCCTGCTATGTTGTAGGTAATAGGAGCGTCATCTATAACTGTAACTGGTGATTCACCCTTTTCTAAAGCGAGTGCGTACGTAAGCGGTTTAATAGATGATCCCGGCTGTCTTTGCCTAGTAGTGACGTTTACTTGTCCATCATTGGCAAAATCAAAGTAATCCCTACTGCCAACCATAGCCAGAATTTCACCTGATTGTGGATTTGTTACTAGAGCGGCACCGTTAGAGACACGAAGTGCTCTGAGTTTATCTACCTCACTAGTGACTGCTTCTTGGGCAAAGTGTTGGGTAGGTAAGTCTAGGGTAGTGGTTATACTGAGACCACCATTCTCAAGCATTTCTTCACCATAGGTTGCAGCGAGCAACTCTTTTACATACATCACAAAATGTGGCGCTTCGATTTCAATACTGTTTTTTGAAAACACCAATTTTTGATTATGAGCGTCTTCAGCTTGTTGCTGAGTGATGTAGCCATCTTCTACCATTCTTCGTAACACATCCTGTTG
Organism: uncultured Pseudomonadales bacterium; assembly: GCA_964556485.1. Classification (GTDB taxonomy): domain Bacteria; phylum Patescibacteriota; class Microgenomatia; order UBA1400; family PJMF01; genus CG1-02-43-31. Next base: position 8,989 of record CAZKVV010000011.1, read on the forward strand.
TCGCTGGTACGCAAGCTCGGGATTCACGCCAAATGGGGAGTATCTGGTAGGTGCTTGGGGAATGCCGGCAAGTAGTGCACTTTCGGCTAGGGTTAGGTACTGTGCGCTCTTACCGAAGTACTTTTGTGCTGCTTCTTCGATGCCATACGTAGAACCGCCATAAGGAACTTGATTAAGGTACATTTCAAGAATTTCATGTTTGGTGTAGGTGCCCTCGACCAAAATGGCGAGTATCAGTTCTCTTATTTTTCTTTTGAAGGTTTTTTCTGAAGAAAGTAATCGGTTTTTCACCAGTTGTTGTGTCAGTGTTGAACCACCTTGCAGTGTATTTTCCTGACTATTGGTAAACAGTGCTCTGGCAATTCCTCTCACAGAAAACCCATGATGGTTGTAAAAATCTTTATCTTCAATAGCAATAGTTGCTTGAATGAGTGAAGCAGGCATTTGGGAAAGCGGGATGATGGTTCGGTTTTCATTTTCATATACTCTAAATAGTACATGGCCGTTTCGATCAAGAATTTTTGAGGAAACGACCGGTGGTCGTTGGGTGAGTTCTTGTGGTAAGGGTAAATCTTTGAATACGGCTTCATGGAGATAGTAGGTTGTTCCAAATATTCCAGCAGAAATGAGTAGTGCGAGTGTTGTATGAATGGGGAACTCGGTAAATAAAACAAAAAATGATTTAAAGTAGTCCAAGACTAAAAAGGTTTTCTTTTGTTGTGGTTTTTTTTTAGTCTTTTTGCTTGAGGTTTTATGAGCTAGATATACAGAAATAACAGCGTGTCTTTTACAGCACGACCTGATAACCAGTTGAGTGGGGGGCTTGGTGGCCATGAATAGCGTCTTCTAAAGGGTAGTCTGTGGCCGATGATAACATACTAAAAGTAACAATAAAATAGTGTTTGTTTATGTAAGAATTTGTTTGATGTATTTAGTATGTAACGAACTACAGTGCTGAGATTTTTCGTTGAATAACATCCCACAATTCGCGGGAGTCACCTTCGTATCCAAGTGCCCAAATTGCGATGCCTGCTAGGTCAAGTTGATTCACATAATCGAGCTTGTACGAGATTGATCGACTATTTTCGTAGTACACCACATAGATGTTGCCATCCTCAACATACGAGATGTAGGGTGAGAGCGCTTCCTCGTTCCAGTGCTCCTGAACTTTGAGCTCATCCTTTCGTTTTAGTAGCTCTTGAACACGCTCGTAGCTAGCAGTTGCTCCGGTATCTGGAAAAGTGTGAGAACGAGCCTCGCGCGAAGTGGTTTGCCATTCATAGCCATAAAAAGGGATACCCAACAAAATTTTTTCATGTGGCACTTTTTTTAGAAATATTTGCAGATAAGAATTAATGCTCTGGTCCCAGAGTTCTTTGCCACCAAACAGCGGGGCAACCGGTCCGGCTTGTGGAGAGGCTCGGCGGTGAAAGTCGTAGGCCATAACGACAATGTAATCGACATGTTGTGCGAGTGCGCCAGGGTCCCACAACTGATTTCCTTCAGCAGCGCCAGCATACATATCAATTGATAAGGGCACATCAGCGTATTTTGCTACAAGGTGCTTTTTTAGGGTGGCCATAAACTCTGTTAGATTGTTTCGTAGCTGAGGAGTACCAGAACCATTTAGTTCAATATCAATGTTGACGCCAGATATTGGGTATGCAAGAAGTACGCTATCGAGTGATGCAATTAAATTTTGATGTGCTTTTTCGTTTGCAAGGAATGCGTAAATGTCATCAGCATTAAATTGCGAAAGTACAATTTCAACTTTGCCATTTTGTGAGGTGGTTTGCTCTGATAGTGTCAGCAAATCATCGGATGAAAGTCGATGGTAGCCTGGTTCAGCATTTTCACCTTCTCTGACCAGCAACGAACCATCGCTACCAATAGTGAGTCCAAAGTAGGAAAGATGTGTCAGCTCAGGTTGAATGGTTGTTTTTTGTAAGTTCCAGTAAGGTAAAAAGCCATAGACAATTTTATTGCCGTGAGGACTTGATCTGGGTGCACGCAGAAAACTAAAGCTCGAAAAGGTACTCAGTGGCGATGTTAATGGTTCTTCACCAAACCACCAAACAGTAACGAGGAAAATAAAGACAGTGGTTAGTACAAAGAGAATACTTCTCTGTACCCAGGAAAAAAATCGGGTTCGTGGTTGCTTGCCATTTTGGTGCATACTAGTCAAAGTGCTTAACAGGCAGGTCGTGTGGAATTATCCGTTGCTCATACATTGTTTTGCCATCTTCAGTGGTGACTCTGGAGCAGTCTGAGCAAAATTGATGTTCATAGGTGAGCGGGTCCGCGTACAGCGTACGTTCTTGCAGCACTAGACCATCGATACTTTCTCCCGGAGCAGGTGGAATGCCTGTGCTTGGGTTAATCCACACGTTTTCGGTGAGCAGTTTTGCAAATGATGGTCGACTTTTATCCCAATACAACTCGGTGTATCTGCCTTGGCATGCGTCAGCTTTATTAGTTGGAAATCCTGAAGCGCAGACAACTCCAGAAACGACATCACTTGGTTTGTCTTGCCAGATAGGCTCTTTATTCTGCAGTACATACGACATAATATCGTTCCAAATTGGAGCGGCACCCGTGACACCAGATACAAGGTAGGGGTTCATCGGAGTACTGTCATTGTTGCCTACCCAAGAAATAACTAAATTTTCTGGCGTAAAGCCGACAGTCCAGTTATCTCGTAAGTCGTTGGTAGTTCCGGTTTTGACACTCACAATTTGATTAGGAATTATTAACTTTGAACGTGAACCAAATGCTCCCGATCTTGCTTGATTATCTTGCATGATATGGCTAATGAGGTAGGCTGGTGCTCGATGCATTACTCGGTCAATGTCACCTTTGCTCGCAACATCTTCATCTTCTGTCATCTCAGCTAACGCTTGCTTCGTTTCTTCTGGTTTGTATTCTTCAATAATAGTACCTTTGTAATCTTCAATTTTAAGAATTGGCGTGAGCGGCACTTTGACTCCTTGATTTGCCAACACAGAGAATGTCTGAGCTAAGTCAATCATTCGTACTTCACCACCACCTAAAGACAGGGATAAACCATAGTTTGCAGGATCTTTCCAAGTTGTTATACCCATCTTAGTTGCTTGTTTTATGAATGCTTCGAGTCCAGTGATACGCAGTGCTTTAACAGCCGGAATATTGAGTGAATTTCCCAGCGAGTCCCGAATGGTAACAGGACCTTTAAAGCTGCCATCATAATTTTTTGGACAGTATAAAGGCTGACCTGGAGAAGAAAAACAGGTTGGTGTATCAACTAAAATTGATCCAGGATTTAATTCTTTCAGCTCCATAGCAGTTGCATACATAATTGGTTTAATTGAAGAACCTGGTTGGCGAAGTGCCAGCGCCACATTCACTTGACCTTCTGCAGTTGCATTAAAGTAGTCTCGAGAGCCAATCATACTAAGAATTTCCCCGGTATTTGGTTTAATGATCATGGCTGCGCCATTACTGACTTTATGTCTTTCGAGCGTGGTAATTTCAGCAGATAAAGATGCCTGGGCAACTTCCTGTAGCTTGAGATCTAGGGTGGTGTACACACGCAGTCCACCCTTGCGCACCGTATCTTCACCATATTTTTCAAAAAGGAGGTCCCGAACATAAAAGACAAAGTGAGGAGCTTGAATGTCTGTTGCAGACAAGGCATATTGCAAAACTTCAGACTTAGCTCGTTCTGCCTCTAGTGAAGTGATGTAGCCATCTTCTTGCATTCTTCGGAGCACTTCAGCTTGTCGCTCTTTGGCACCTTGAGGATTTGAGCCAAACGGAGAGTACTTGCTTGGAGCTTGGGGTAAACCAGCGAGCAGTGCTGCTTCTGAAACTGAAAGTTCTGAAGCATGTTTACCAAAGTAGGTTTGTGCAGCAGACTCAATACCAACCGATGTTCCTCCATATGAAATATAGTTAAGGTACATTTCAAGAATTTCTTCTTTTGAGTAAATCAGTTCGGTAAATACTGCCAATACGGCTTCTTTGAGTTTACGTTGCACAGATCTCTCTGTAGTTAGCAAGGCATTTTTAACCAGTTGTTGAGTAATGGTAGAACCACCTTCAAGTCTGCCACCTTCGAGGTTTGTCTTGAGTGCTCTTACAATGCCCACAATGTCAAAACCATAGTGTTTGTAAAAGTTTTTGTCTTCTATAGCAATAGCTGCTTGATAGACATGATCGGGCAGGGTTGAAAGTTCAATTGGATTACGATTTTCTTCTGCATACACCTCATAGAGAAGAATGCCGTTGCGGTCAAAAATCTGAGAACTAACGGCAAAGTTTTCACTATTGGTGATCCGACGAGGAGAAGGAAGATCCTTGAGTAAATAGAGTAATAAAACCAGTGCAGATAAAAAACAAAGAGCAAGCAACAACCAAGAGATTGGGCTGGTAATAAGCAACAAAAACCATCGAAGTAGCTTGGGAAACTTTGCAAAACGCTTCTTTCTTTCAGCAATACTTTTAGTACTACCAATGAAGATGCTCCTAAAGTCGAGTGCATCTTTATGTTTTTTGGAACGTATTGTTGAAAGAAAATCTTTCATAGTAAACCATCATCTGTAATGAGCGGCGAATTGTTCTAGTGTCTATAGTGTATCAAATAAAGGTAAGAGAAAAAACCAGATACAAAGCATCATAGCTGCTGTATAGTAATTGTATGCAGACATCTCAAGACTTTTGGTTGGAAAGTTTACCAGAAAAAATTAAGGATCTCGTTCTTCAGTCTCTATCCTTGTATGAACGAGAGAAAAACCAAATTGAGACACAAGATGATTATTCATTTACTGTTTTTCCAGCTGCAAAGGCATATGAAGGTTTTTTAAAGCGCTATTTTTTCGAACTTGGCTTAATTAACAAACATACCTACGAAGGTAAGCGGTTTCGAATTGGCAGAGCCCTTAATCCAGATATTCATCCTCGCGGGAGAGATGAATACTGGTTGTATGATGATCTTCAGCGAAAATGCGGTACAGAGGCTGCGATAGAATTGTGGGATACGTGGCTTACTTGTAGGAATGGTGTCTTTCATTACTTTCCCCTGCATGACAACACTCTTTCGTTGGATCAAGCTAAGAAGTTTATAGAAAAAATTCTGGGAGCGATTAGATTAGCGCAAAGTTGTCGTAGAATTGCCTAGACCAATGCGTGCCGCTTGATTTATAATCGCCTTTACACGAATACATTAGATACAGAAAGTATGTAGTATGTCACGCAGGTATACTTACAAAAACATCACCATTTCCGGATTACCCGGTAGTGGTTCTACAACATTGCTAAAATTACTTAAGAAGGATGATCAGCTAAAGTTTGATGGCTGGACTGGATTTAGTGGTGGTGAGTTTATGCGTTCCTATGCCAAACAGAAGGGTCTGTTTAAAGAAAATGGAGGTCTTCACCACGATGCGTCACATTACGAAGATGATTTTGATAGAGAAGTTGATTTGGGAATGCGCCAGAAACTTCAGACGGAAAATCATTGGATTCTTGAATCCTGGTTATCAAGTTTTATGGCTCAACAGGTCGAAGGTACTCTAAAAGTGTTGTTGGTTTGCAGTGATAAAGCAGTTAAAGTGGACAGAGTGGTGAACAGAGATGGTGTAACTGCAGACGAAGCTATCGCAAATATGAATGATAGATACATGTCAAATCTCGCTAAATGGCGAAGATTGTATAGTGAGCAGTGGACTGAGTGGGTGGTAAAACCAGGAACTGTTTCCGCAGATCATCCGATTGATTTTTGGCTTCCGGAACTTTACGATGTAGTTATAGATACGTATTCGCATAATCAGCAGGAAACACTTCAGATAGTTCTCGATGCAATCACGAAATAAACATACCGATACACCCGAGTCAACAACGACACTACGTCACAATCATCTTGTTTTTTTCCCATTATTAACCCTTATTTTAATTTTGTGGTTTTTATATCGTAGTTTATTTGCTTTTCCGGTTTGGTTTGATGAAACAGTTGGTAAAGCACTCTTTTTTGGCATTCCTGTGTGGGTTTACATTGCTGTAACAGGATTTGATAAGATTACCGATAGTTTTGCATACAACAAATTACGTGAAGGTTTACTCCTTGGTATTGCCGTAGGTGGAATGTACGGATTTTTAATGTCAATTCTATCTCTTGCCCAACGTGGTGCAGTTGTAGAAGCAGTACTTTTATTTGATTCACCTGTTTTTTGGAAAGAATTTGTACTGGCACTGCTGACCAGTTATTGGGAAACCTTGTTATTTTTTGGTTTTGTCATGACAGTACTTATGGATAAATACCGTAACTGGTCATTTGTGAAATTATCACTGATTACTGCAATCATCTTTGTGATTTTCCACATTCCCAATGCTCTGTTGCGATTCTCTGGTGTGTACGTACTGTCACAAATCTTTGTATTATCTTTATTTGCCTTTGGACAAGCATTATTGTTCTTTGAGCGAAGGAATGGTTATGCACTAGTACTTTCTCAGGCAATCTGGGGTATGGTGTTATTAGTGCACGCGTGGTAAAGTCTTAGCTTCTTTATATGCAGACACAAAAACCAATTATTGTACCAGTGTTTCGCGGAGTGCTTTCACTGGCAGCTGTGGTCTGCGGAATGGGCATTGTAGTGTTGTCACTCGTATCTGCTTCGCATGTTCGATCAACGGGCGAGCCAATGTTTAACACTGAGTCTGGATTTGAAGATGAAATGCTTCCAGATCATGTGTTGTATCCACTTTTAATGGCCCGAGATAAAGTTACCCTGGAGCTAGCTACACCAGAACAAAGAATTGAGTTTCGCCTTGAGTATGCAAAGCGTCGCATGCAGTACGCCTTTAGTTTGATTAGAAAAAACAAATACGAGTTAGCACTTACAACTGCAACCAAAGCTCAAAAATACGTGTTGGCAGCTTACTGCGAGGCTCAATCACAAGGTTTGTCACCAGAGCACCAAGCAGTTATCCGTGTCGAACTTAAAAAACAAACATCACAACTTCGTCAAATTCAAGCATTTTTTCCGGGTGAAGGCAACAGCACACTTAGCGCATTAATCGCTGAGAGTGAAGCTCTAACCAACACTTTGTAACTATCCCATAGCAATTAAAAAATCAACGGTCACTAAATTGCAACTATCACAAAAGGTTTCGATGTGTCACAAACGTTTACAAAAATGTGATCCTTTTTGTTATGATTGACACCTTTTTTAAACTGTGAGATTCTTTACTTCCTTCGTTTTTAAATACACAACATATTGTGTATTTAAATCATTTAAAACACAATCTGTTTGAAAACGAATATATCTGTATAAAGAAGAAATTTGGGTACATTTTGTATGAAATGTCCGTACTGTTTAAAGCAGGACACAAATGTTATCGATTCTAGAGAGGCGGAAGACCAATCTACTATTCGTCGTCGTAGAGTTTGTAATAGTTGTGCTAAACGTTTTACAACCTACGAGCGTGTTGAGGGAATTGATTTGAAAATCATCAAAAAAGATGGTTCGAGAGATAACTTTGACAGAGAAAAATTACGCAGAGGCATTGTCAAAGCTACCTGGAAGCGGCCTGTTTCTATGGCTGAGATCGAGGATCTCATTAACGAAGTTGAGCGCAAGTTACGACTGAAAAAGACAAGTGAGGTGAAAAGCTGGGAAGTGGGTAATTTAGTAATTAATCGGCTCAGAAAAATTGATAAACTTTCATATTTATTATTTGCAAGTGTGTATAGAGATTTTGGAAGCCTACATGATTTCAAAGAAGAAATCGACAGACTAACCTCAGAGGAAATAGTAGAAAACCAACATTCATTAGTAAGTAGCAAGTAGTTCATTATGACAAAACCATCACTGCCAAAAAAAAGGATGAAATTTATCGAGCGAAAACTCGATCAAGGAATGGGTAAAGCCGTTGCCCGTAGAACCTATTTACGGAAATTGATTGATGAATCGACTGGCAAAGAACGATGGGAAACTTGGGCTGAAGTAGCCGATCGTGTTGCCAAAGGAAATACAGCGCTTGTTAAGAACTTTAAGGGGATTGGAAAAAAACACCAGCTCGAAGAGTATGAGTTGCTCAAAAAGCACATCGCTAATGCTTCAATGTTGATGTCAGGTCGTCACTTACAACATGGAGATGAAACCCAACCCGAGCGAAACATGGAGGTTTTTACTAACTGTAGTACTGCTTCATCTTCATTCATTTTGTTTTACTTACTCATGAATGGTTCTGGAGTAGGTAGGGCATATGATGACGACATGTGTTTGGTTGACTGGGATAATATGCCAAATGTGCGGTGTGTGATAGACCTAGAGCATCCAGATTTTGAGTGGGGATTTGATGAAAGTCTTCGAGATGCAGAGCATAAATATGGCAAAGGCGAAGGCATTCATTGGTTCCAGGTTCCTGATAGCCGTGAAGGTTGGGGGCAAGCTGTGGAAATGATAGAAATTATGGCGTATGAGAAGAAATTTAAGGATGATTTGCTGATTCTCGATTTTACCAAAGTGAGAGCAAAAGGCAGTCCAATTAGGGGTATGCAGGACAGACCATCTTCAGGTCCTAAACCATTGATGAATGCTATTCAAAAAGTGACCACCATTAAGGGTGCTGGAATGTCACCTTGGAAACAAGCTATGTTCGCCGATCACTACTTGGCAGAATGTGTGTTGGTTGGTGGCGCTCGAAGAAGTGCAAGAATTGCAACAAAAACATGGACAGATCCAGAAATTTTTGACTTCATTAATATCAAGCGCGGCGGCTTTTTATGGAGTGCCAATAACTCAGTGGCGGTTGATGACAAATTTTGGAAGCAGCGCAGTAATCATGCTCAAAAAGTACTTGCAGCCATTATGGAAGCTTCATACAAAGATGGAACTGGTGAGCCAGGATTTATTAATCAGCATTTGTTAGTGCAAAATGATGAAGGGTATGATGGCTATCAAGATGGAAAGTATGCTGAAAGTGAAAAGTATAAACCATTTGAGCGCACCGAAAAAATGTTATCAAAACTTGCCAGAAATGCTGGAGCTAAGCCATTTGCTCAAATTCCAAATCCATGTGGGGAGATTTCACTCAACATGCTTGGTGGTTACTGTGTGATTGGTGACGTGGTGCCTTACTACTGTCCAACTGTTGATGATGCCGAAGAAGCTTTTAGAGCAATGGCGCGCGCCCTCATCCGTGTAAACTCGATGGATTGTTTGTACACACGTGAAGTAAAACGTACCAATCGTATTGGTGTGGGCATGACAGGTATCCATGAGTTCGCCTGGAATATGTATGGATATGCTTTTAGAGATTTGATAGATGAAGAGAAGGCTAAAGATTTTTGGATGACGATGGCTCGCTTTAAGAGGGCGGTGGTAGATGAAGCTGAAACCTATTCTAAAAAGTTGGGTGTTTCAGTTCCACATACTAACACCACTATCAAGCCTTCAGGCACCATTTCAAAGTTATTTGCACTTACCGAAGGAGCTCACCTTCCGAGCATGCGCGAGTATATTAGGTGGGTGCAGTATCGAAGTGATGACCCAATGGTAAAAAAGTACAAAGAAAAAGGCTACCCAGTTAAGGAGTTAAAAAGTTATCAAGGTTCTACAGCTGTTGGTTTTCCAACTCAACCACTCATTTGTCGAATTGGCATGAATGGCCAATTGGTTACTGCCGGTGAGGCTACACCTGAAGAACAGTACCGATGGCTAATGTTGCTTGAAAAGTATTGGATTGTGGGTATTGATGAGCAGGGAAATGCACTTGAAGATACAGGGAATCAAGTTTCATATACGCTTAAGTACGATCCAAAGCTCGTTTCGTATGCAGAGTTTGCCGAAATGGTTGGTAAGTATCAAGGAAATGTGAAATGTTGCAGCGTTATGCCTCAACAAGATGCCACTGCCTATGAATATCAGCCAGAACAACCAGTGACGACCAGTGAGTTTATGAGAGTATTAGATGAAATTGAAAAGGACGAAACCATCATGGAAGACATCGACTTCGAACATCTCAAGTGCGACAACGGCGCCTGTCCGATTTAAGAGTCTGTTGAAAAGGTCGAACACTTGAGAGAAAAGTCCTACTTGGCAAATAGATTGCGCGTAGGCTATACTCAAAGTTGCTTTGATTTGTTTTCTTGATGTATCAGCATAAATCACGGTATCAAAGTATATAGAAGTATATCAAATATGAACTTAGACGACATCCTCAAACGGTTTAGTACTGATCTTAAAGTGTATATTCAGCAAGAAGTTGCTAGACAACTTGCTCGCTCTTCTCAACCAACGCAAGAATCACAAGTGAGTGGCGGCCAGGATTCTACACTTGCAGTTGCTGATGTATCAGATGAATTGCAAGCATTAGCATCTTTAGGTGCGAGTAACCCTAGACGAAACCGAGATTTGCCCCAGTTTGAGAAAGACAGTATGGCGCCGTCAACGATGCAGAATTCATTAGAAGATGTTGTGCAAACAAACAGTAATGCTACTTCTGTCTCTGGTGATGTTTTAAGCGATTTGTCAGAGTTACAACAGAGTTCACACAGAGATTCTTCACCCATTAATTCTGATGACTTTTTAAGTGCTAGTACCAATATCCCAAGTGCCATCTCTGTTGCAGATATGTCATCTGACAAACCACTGAGTGGTTTGCAACTACTCTTAAACAAAATTAGGTCGCGTAAAAATCTTAGTAGTAATCAATAGTAATATAAGGAGAAAAATATGTTTGCATCAGAAGCTTTTGGACAGAAACCTGAAGACAACTCAGAAACAGTTGTATTAGAAGCTGAACAACCCGATACTGCAGAGGAAATTCCTCAGGGAAATTCAGAAGAAAGTGCTGAAGCAGCCAAATTGCGTAAAGCAGAATCATTGAAGCAGGAAGCTGAAAGAAGACATACAAAGGCAGCTGAAAATAGAGCAGCTGCAGTCAATTTTGTTAAGAATGGCGTTAGGGGAGTTTTTGAAGGCATAGGTAAATTAACAAAGCAAATAGTTGAGAGTAGACCAGCGCACATTGCTCAAGAAGTAGTTGTTGCCCCAATTAAGTTTGTTCAAGAACCAGTTGCATATTTAGCAGATATGGGCGCTGGTATTGTTGGGGCATATGACGCTGGAACAAACGCTCTTGCTAGAGGAGCAGATGCTTATGAAGGTTGGAGGGCTGCTAATAATCTCAGGAACCAGACAGATGTCGAGGCACGAATTACTGAAATGAAGGAGAGATTAGATACTCAAAAGAGACAAATGCAAGAACTTTTGCAGCAAGAAAATGGCGTTGCGAAAGCAGCTGAGTTAGGTGCAACAGCTGCAACTTTAGAACAAAATATACAGATATTGGAAAATGATGCCAGATATTTCAGAGGTAAAGCAGAGAAACATAGCCAAAAGGCTAAGGAAGGAAGCTGGTTAAGTAGAGCATTTCGAAAGGCGGGTGGTTGATAACAACAAATATAATTAGTAGACAATCAATTAAAAGGAAATTATGACTAAACAACAAATAATGTCTGATGTCACAAGCAGAGTGACCGATGAAGAGACCCTTGCGGAGTTATTAGATCTAGTAAGTGACTATCCAGACGGAGAGTTGAGTAGTGAAATGATGAATGAGTTGGCTGGAAAGGTTGATGCATACGTTGCAGAAAACGTCATGTTTCAGAAAGCTATGTCCGATTTAGCAAGTAGTGTTGAAGAAAGTGCAGACAACCTAGCGTTCCTTTCAGAAGATGCTGTGCGAAAGACAGCAACTCGTGCATATGATGATGCAATGTTTGCTACAAGTCTTATGCAAGATGAGTAGATGCGCTGGTATTTGAAAGAGAAAATCGAAACTAATTAAAGAGCGGATTTACATCCGCTCTTTTTTTGTTACCTAGTAAACAAGTGGCTAGACAATGTCAAACAAAACTAATGACCTGTTGTCACTTTTTGGTGGTGATTTATATCCATCTGCATAACTGCCTGTAGCTCGTCTTTCAGTCAAAACAGCAGTTCTTTCATCATTTGAAGCGCTGTGTTGGACAACTGCCAACTCCATTCTGCTTGAAACAATGTCACCCAGTTTGAGTGTGGCCTCAGCAGTCGTGAGACCTTTGATGCATTTTGAAATTTCTTGCGGGGTAAGATTATTAGTAATACCATCACTGGCAAGCATAACTCTATAACCAGGTTTTACAAGATAGCGAGTAGTTTTGACAGCTGCATTGCCTTGCTTGGTATTTACTGAGTCAACGATGACATTGCGTAAACTATGCAATAGTGCAGCTTCTTGAGTGATAGTGCCTTGGCTTTGTAATTGAGCAACTAGCGAGTCTGTTTCGGCTTGAATAACAACTTCACCTTGTTCATCAAAAATAATCAGATTGCAGTGGCCACAGTGATTTTCTTCAATATACATTTGATTATTCTCTATGACAATTTCTGCTGCAATAAAACTTGCAGATGCATTTGGATGTAGTTCATTGTTTGCCTGTTTTTGAGACATTTCTTGCAGTGTTGCGGCAACGTTTTCGGAGATGCTCCCCATCTCCAACAGGTGTGTTGCAAGCAGTTGTGCTGCCTCATCTCCATCTTGTTGGCCGCCAACTCCATCAATGACTGCTACGCGATTTCGTTTAGGATCAACAACGACTCTATCTTGGTTACTTTCTGTTGGTTTATAGCCAATACCTATATCACACGCAGCAACGATGGTTGCACCAGATTCTGAAGTAAATATTTGTACTCCTTTTTGAAATTCACTGTTATCACCTTCACCAAGCACTGTTGCATCTGTTCTATTGGTGAGTTGCTCAAGTTGTTTGTCACTATTAGATTCAGCTCGTATAACTGCATACAGATCTACTGTTTTCAACAGTTCTACAATTGATTTTGTTTGTACTTGTTGTTGTTTGGTATCGTCTATGCCAATGTATGAAATCTGGCCTACTTTATTGTCGAAAGAGAGTATGGTAAATACGTTACCGGAAGTATCAATCATGTGAGCCCCAGCGGAAAATGATGAAACATCAATCTCTTTGGGTTTTTTTACTTCTACAGTATTAGTAGGCGCAATTTCCGCAAAAACATCAAGAGAGTTAAGAATCTTGTCAAAGGTATGTACGTTGATGTGCTGATATCCATTCTGATCAGTTTTAATAGTTATTAAGCTGTCGCCATCTGCGGTTGTGCCAAGGACGAGTCGTTTGGAATTGCTGTGCGAACGTAATAAAGTACCCCTTTGTGAGACGACACCTTTAAGTCGTTCACGGCGATCCTCTGGGGTTTCATTTTCACGCAATTGTCTAGCTTCTTGTGCAAATTGTGCTGGGGAAAACGAAAGTTGATCCATACGTATTGTTATAGCATGCGACAAGTGGGATTTACAATGACAACCGAGGCATGCGCTCTAGACTGGGGGTGTTAGCAAACTGTTGTCGCGCACATGCATAGCTGCCAGCTATGCCAATCATGGCCGCGTTATCTTGACAGAGTCTTCGGGTGTAGGGCGCGCGTACTGTGATGCTCTGTTTTTTAGCTGCTTCGCGTATCATTCGGCGTAACTCCATATTAGCTGCAACGCCTCCACCCAGCCAAAGTTCACGATATTTTTTGTTTGAAATTAATGTATTCAATTTATAAACAATATGTCTAAATACCGAATATTGTATTGATGCACAAAAGTCATAAACTTCTTGTTTAGTGAGTGGCTTTTCTTTTGTCTTTTCTTCGATCATGTTTCGGGCAGCTGTCTTGAGTCCAGAGAAACTCATGCTAGCGTCCTTGGTCGTGGTCATAGGTAGTGGAAAAGGTATCGCTTTCGGGTTGCCTAGTTTGGCAAATTCTTCTATGACAGGTCCGGCGGGATAGCCAAGATTGAGCATTCTACCAACTTTATCTAGACACTCACCGGCAGCATCATCCAAAGTTGCTCCCAAGATGTGATATTCACCAAAGTTGGTAACTTCCACAAACTGTGTGTGTCCGCCGCTGACAATCACTGAGAGCACCGGGAACTGTGTGACACTTTTTGCTATATCTATTTTTGTCTTTGGTTGTGCAAGAGGAGAGAGTAAATGTCCTTCAATATGGTTAACAGCAATAAGTGGCAGGTTATGAATTGCTGCCATTTTTTTTGCTGCTGAAATGCCAACCTCAAGCGCTGGTGCCAGGCCAGGACCTTGAGTTACCGCAATGGCTGTTAGTTGTTGTGGCAGCATTTTTGCTCGCTGTAGAGCAAGTGCAATAACGGCATCAATATTTTCTTTATGTGCTTGTTTGGCAACAGTAGGAAATACTCCACCATAGGGTCGGTGTAGTTCTGTTTGAGATGCGATCACATTTGAAAGTACCACCGTGCCACAGACCACAGCTGCGGCGGTGTCATCACACGAGGTGTCTATAGCAAGTAGGCATTTAGGCGTTTGTTTCATGTGGGTTCTGGATGGTAATAACTCTTGAATTATTTTCTTGTTCTATATCAATTATAAGAATTGGTATTTCAAGTCTTTTACACAGGGAATTAATTGCTGCATCTGCTAATGAAAACCATTCAATAGCGACAATGTTTTGAGGAGCAAGCAGACTTGGTAATTCCAAGCGTTCAAGTTCTGCTTCAGATTCAATTTTCCAAATATCCAAATGATACAACTTGCCAGAAATGTCGAATCGCGAGTAGTCATACTCTTCGATGTAACTGTAGGTGGGTGAAGTAACGGTTTCGGTAATTCCCAAAAAAGTGGCTAGTCCTTTGGTAAACACAGTCTTACCCGCACCTAGTGGTCCATTGAGCCCAATAATGAGACCCGCCGTTTTGCTGGTGTTCCAGTGTTGTAGCAGTAGTTTGCCGGCGAGGTCTTGGGTTTCCTGAGCAGTAGCGGTGATGATGCGTTGCGCAGGGCCCTCAGTAATTTTTTTCTCACCTTGTCGCAGGGTGATGGGGGTAGCCAAAGTGGTATCGATCACCGTTGAGGGAGGATTTGCGGGAAGAGTGCCGGCATCTAAAATCAGATCAATACAGCTTTTTTGGGAACCAGAAATATTTTCTATAATATCAGAAATGGTGTAGGGTCGTTTTTGGTTTGAGCCGTTAGCTGAAGTTGCGGTAATGGGTTTGCCATAAGCCTTCAACAGTTCAAGAATAAATGGGTAATCGGGAATACGAATGCCAACGGTGTTAAACTCTGATGCAACTCCTGGCGCAACCATTCCCTTTGACTTGCACACAATTGTCATGGGTCCAGGCAAAAATTGTGCTGCCAAGGTTCTTGCCTGGTCGTTGAGTTCGACAAACTCTTCAGCTGACTCAAGTGATGGCACTGCAATTGAAAGCGGTTTTCCTTCTCGACGACTTTTGTAGCGAAGCAGTTTTTCAACAGCGGCAGGATTAGTAGCATCTACACCTGCACCATAGGTAGTCTCGGTGGGGAAAATGAGTAGTCCTCCGTCTGCAAGGACCTTGCATGCAGTCGCAATGGCTTCATTAGCAGGTGTATTTTTGATGAAAAGTGTTTGCATGCTTGAAGATACCATTATACGTCACCAAGACAAGTCCCGGATATCCGTAGTATAATGAGCGGACTATGACAGATGTAGCAGGTTTCGCTTCTGGAAACACCCTTTCTTCAAAATTTAAGTTATATCTCAAAGTTAGAGAAATTAAACAGATTTATAAGATAGTACAAAACATTAAATCGCTTTCTCCTTCTCAACGTGAAAAATGGGTGGAGGAGTATGGCGACTATATGCATGATGCTATCGACACCTACGTTGAGGATTCTGATACAGCCTTGGGTGAAGGCATGCTTTTTGATGATGAGCTTATGGCTATGTCGCAAGAGTTGGTTCGCACACTCAGAGACACCATTTCAACTGTAGAGGATATGCTCTACGAAGAAGCCTCACTCGAGGGTTAAACTTGCATGCTAGTACACTACTTCACGTTATTGATTTATCAGCCATTTCTTAATATTTTAGTTTTCACCTACTGGATTCTCGATAAAGTCACTGGTGGTAATCCTGATATGGGTATCGCGGTGATCATTTTTACCATCATTGTTCGCATTATTTTGCTTCCACTGTCACTCAGCGCTGATCGCTCTGAAGCAGAAAGGCGCGATATAGTGAAAAAAATTGCTGAAATTGAAAAACATTTTGCTTCAGACCCAATTGCTCTCGAACGTGAGAAAAAGAGGGTGTTAAAAACTAATACCAAGGTTTTGGTTTCGGAATTTATTAGTTTATCAATTCAGGTTGCTTTGGCACTGATGCTGTGGAGAATGTTTAACACAGGACTGGGCGGTGAAGATTTGCATCTAGTCTATGGTTTTATGCCTGATGTCGCAACACCATACAATTTACTGTTTTTGGGTCAGCATGATCTCACTCATCCTAGTTTTATGTTAAATATTCTGCAATCACTGTTAATTTTTGTGATGGAGACTCTAGCAATGTACTATTCACCGTATACTGTTAATCGCTCGGATGTGGTGCGTTTGCAACTTATTCTACCAATCGTCTCTTTCCTCATTTTTATGAGTTTCCCTTCAGGAAAGAAATTGTTTGTGATCACCACTCTTTGCTTCAGCATTGTGCTGTTGGTTGCTAAAATAATCTACAGAAAGTTTAAACTTTATACGCAGAATTTAGAAGCTAAAGCAAGTGAAGCTGCTGATAAGGAAGAGAAAATTGTAGTGGAAGTAAAATAGTTTGAAAAAGTGTGAGCTTTTGTTTTTCTCTAAATCACTATACAATGCAGATTGGACACAAAGCATATGGAATTTGATAGATTGGTTGTTTCATTTTTAGTTGATGAAGTCGTAGGCGGCTTTTTCATTTCTGTTCCCCCTGGTCATGTAGCTTGCGTGTATGACAGAGGTAGGGGGGTATTACCTCGTATTTGGGGTCCTGGACTGCATTTTAAGATTCCATTTTGGCAGATTGCCAAGTTGTTTAATGCGCAGGTTCTTGAATATTCAATTGTTGAAGGTTTTGATACTACAACAAATAAAGAGGCGCTGGGTGATCAACCCATTCAGACAATAACAGCTGATGGGAAAGAAATTTTTGTTGAAGGTTCGGTATTGTTTAGAATTGACAAAGAAAACGCCCCTGAACTGTGGGAAAATTTGGGAGAACGTGTGGTTTCAAAAGTAGTGCGTCCATTTTCAAGAAGCAAAATTTCTGCACTTTTTTCTGAGTGGTCACTTGATCAAATACGCCAGCATCGTGGTCAGGTTGAAGAGATGGTGAAAGATGAATTGCATAAATACTTTAAAGATCGCGGTCTTGATTGTGAGGGCTTTTTGTTGTCAAAAGTACAACTCGAAAAACGCTCTGGTCATAAAGAAGTAGTTTTAGATCAAGAAGAGCAGACTGTTCACTCATAGCCTAATAACTCCAACCTCCGTTTGACTTCTGCTTAGCACTCAATTAGGATAACTGCCAGTTGACACATCATTAGCAGTTTATTACTATAACTGCTAGTGTGATTGTCCATGTGTCATCATGCAAAATAATCAGTAACAAATAATAACAAATCAAGGAGGTATATGCCGACATCGATTTCTGTTTCAAAACTCACACCACTCGCTGGATACGTATTGGTAGAACCAGCGGAAGCTCAAACTAAAACGAGTTCAGGTATTTATTTACCAGACAGTGGTAGTGAAAAGCCTCAATACGGCACTGTTGTAGCAGTAGGCGCGGCAGCTACGGTCGAAGGTGCAAAAGTTGAGTGCCCAGTAAAAAAAGGCGCAAAAGTAGTCTACAAAAAATGGGGCGGTAATGACTTTAAGGTTGATGATGTTGAATACCAATTTTTGAAGTTTGAAGATTTACTCGCTGAAATTAAATAACAGTTATTTTGAATTCGAAAGGAAAACATGCCAGCAAAACAATTACTTTTTGGTGATGATGCGCGACAAAAGATGGTTTCAGGTGTAAACCAGTTAGCCGCTGCAGTTGTAACAACATTAGGGCCTAAAGGTCGCAATGTTGCATTAGACAAGTCATGGGGTGCGCCAAGTGTTATCCATGATGGTGTTTCAGTAGCCAAAGAAATTACGCTAGAAGATAAGTTTGAGAACATGGGTGCTCAGTTAGTCAAGCAAGCTGCAGAAAAAACCAATGAAGCAGCTGGAGACGGTACCACCACAGCAACACTTCTCGCTCAACAGATTACTGTTAAAGGTATGAAGTACGTCACTGCCGGAACTAACCCAATGATTATGAAAAAGGGTATAGATAAGGCTGTTGAAGCAGTTGTTTCTGAAATTCGCAGACTCGCTAAGCCAGTTAAGAAATCTGACTGGGAAAAAGTGGCAACCATTTCAGCTCAGAATGAAGTCATTGGTGCCAAAATTGCTGAAGCTCTTGAGCTCGTTGGCCAAAACGGTGTCATCGAGGTCGAAGAAGGCAAGACCATGGATATTACCATCGAGCATAAGGAAGGTATGGTCTTCGATAAAGGCTATGCGTCACCTTATTTTGCTGCTGGTAGTGAAAACATGGAAGCTGAAATCAAAAATCCATATATTTTGGTTACTGACGGAAAAGTAAGTAGTATTCAAGATTTATTGCCATTACTTGAGAAATTCATGAATGTCAGCAAGGATTTGGTTATCATTGCGGACGAAATTGAGGGCGAAGCTCTTACCACTTTAGTAGTTAACAAACTTCGTGGTGCATTTAATGTGCTTGCAGTCAAAGCTCCAGGTTTTGGTGATCGACGAAAAGCCATGTTGCAGGACATCGCTGTGTTGGTAGGTGCTGAACTTATCGCTACAGATAAAGGTATGTCACTCAAAGAGGCTACTGTTGAAGATTTAGGTCGAGCTGATCTGGTGAAATCAACCAAAGATACAACCACCATCGTTGGTGGAAAAGGTACTAAGGATGATGTAAATGCTCGAGTCGCTCAAATCGACAAAGAGATTTCGTTGGCAACTTCTGATTTCGACAAAGAAAAGTTAGTTGAGCGTAAAGCTAAGCTTACTGGCGGTGTTGCGGTCATCCAAGTTGGTGCTGCTACTGAATCTGAGATGAAGAACCTCATGGAGCGTGTGAAGGATGCCAAAGAGGCAACTCGTGCTGCAATCGAAGAGGGTATTATCCCAGGTGGCGGTGTGACTTTGATGCAGGCAACCAAGGTGCTTAGTAAGATTGTGACTTCATCACATGACGAACAAGTCGGTGTTGATTTAATCAAGGCTGTTGCTCAAGAACCACTTAGAATGTTAGCTCAGAATTCTGGCGAAGATGCCGGCTGGGTAGTTCGAACTGTTGCAGAGAAAAATGATCCTTCATTCGGATTTAACGCTCTTACCAACGAGTTTGGTGACATGGTCAAAGCTGGTGTGATTGAACCTGCTAAGGTGGCAACTGCTGCTTTGCAGAATGCTGCATCGGTAGCTTCTATGATTCTCACCACAGAATGTTTGGTAACTGATGCTCCAGAAAAGGATGCTCCAGCACCAGGCGGAATGGGTGGCGGAATGCCAGGAATGATGTAGGTTTTTGAACTCACATTTGACCAAATGTGGTGAAAAAGTGTTAGAAAAAGAAAATGAGCCAGGCTTTCAGCCTGGCTCATTGTGTTCATAGAGATTTTATATTAAAAAACAAAAAACAGCGATGCGACCGCTACTGCTACAAAGATTACCGCAATAATTGCGGCAGCCGTGAGTAGCAGTTTGATCGTTGCTGATTTTTTGCTCATCATCAAAAACAACAGCGCCCCATTAAGTATGCCAACAAATAATGGTGGCATACTCAGTTGTGCTCCTGCAAGTATAATTGCAGCTAGTGTCACAACTGGCAACAGCAGGAACATACCCAGGCCTGCTATTACTAACAAGGGTGATTGTTGACCTTTGGGAAGATCAACGTAAAAAGGTGTTGTGATCAGTTGGTACACCAACCAAACAAAAATTGGTCCTACCACATATAAAGCCGGTAGGCCAAACAGTGTTGATTGGTCATTGGGCAGAATCTGTCCAATGCCATAGAACCACCCGGCGATCACCGGGATTGCCACAAGCCAGTACTCCAGTGTGTCTTCAACAAAACCTTCGCTACCACTAGCGAGTGCTTTGATGTTTTTCACACGCACATGAAGTAACGGATGAGCTTCAAACAAGTTGAAGAACTTCCGCATTACACCTGGTTTGGCTTTGATTTGTTTTGGATCCAACTTGCTGTGCAGAAATGCCAGAGCTTCAATCAGCTCTGTGCCGTATCCGTTTATCACAGCATATGAATCAGCCATGAGTTCGCGTTGACGGCTGGCAAACTGCACAAGCATCATAATGATGAGCTGGGATCCTTGCGTGACCAACCACGCCTGCCAGTACATCTTGTATGCCGGCAGTTGGTTGCCCATAAACTCTGCAGTTACTGGTGCAGCGCCACTTTTAAAAGCGGCTTCCACCCCATAAATGAAAAACAGAAAAAATGACATAAAGCTGACACTACTTAAAGCAGATTTGACGGTAAGTCCGACCAACTGTAGTGCCAAGTCATTATTCTTTTGGTGTCCCAACTCATGCAGTAATACTGCCACTGCCTGCCGAACATTGAGTGTTTGCAGCAGTGGCTCTGAAAGAACAATAATTGTTTTGTTAATACCGGCCGTGAAGGCTGTGTAGCCTTTTTGCAGGACGCCAAAATGCATGTCCTTTTGGCTCGATACAATTTTGTTTAGTACTTCTTCATTTCTTCTTCTGGGATTATAGTCCCGCATTCCTTCGACACTTTTAAAAGCATCTAGGGAATTACGAGAAACAAACCAATTTAATCCAAACAGAAAAATCGTAAATCCAATTGCAAAATTGCCCCAGATGGGGATAGCAATTGTTGTGATAAACCAATAAAAGAACAAAACAGTCAAGACCAAGGCAATGAGACTCATTGCCGTTGCCTGACGGTGCTTTTTGACGAAAACACTATACAGTTGTTTTGCCTCAACTTGATTTTGAGCGCTCAAGAGCTTCTCTCCTTGTGCCTTCTGGCACCTTGTTAGATGTGCCTAGGCACGGATTGAAAAAAATAAAAATCTCTATGTTAAAGAAGAATATTTCGCGCGCAAATAAAAAATGCACGCAAAATATAGACCTATAGTATACATCAGAAAGGACTAAAAGTCAATGCAAACTTGACTAAGAAACTGCTAATGAGTAAGAGAAATTTGGAATTACAAAAGCCCAATACTAAAATAATTCATTTTGACGTTACTACCTTCCGCACGGTAGGAGTGGTAGCTGCCATTTTTGCAGAGGGTGCAGTTGGTATCGCTTTGTATCGAGATTGCTGAGGGCTGAAATACATCGTGTGCCTGCCTGGTATTTTGGCTGATCAGGTCAAAGTGCGTATCTGTTGCCCTGTCAATTTGATAGCAATCGTTGCAAATGGCGGGCCCAAACCACAGTTTAATATCTGCGTGTATGTTTTTTTCTTCTTTCAGAAAGGTAAGTACTTTTTTTAGTAGGCCAAGTTGTGTCGATTTTCTACCAGCATGCAGAGCACCAACAATTCCAGATGGGTGATAGAGCAGGATGGGTAGGCAATCTGCTGTGCGGACGGTGAGCAAGAGGTCGGTATTTGTAGTCAGCAGGCCATCAATTGCTGGTAGTTGGGTCGTGGTGGGAAGAGTCTCACTTTCTAAAAACAAAAAATCAGCACCATGCATCTGTTGCATTGTCAGGCATGTTTTAGCATGATGTATGGATATTTCTTCAATTTCAGCAAAAGAGGAAGACTTGTTTGTAGCAAGGGTTAGTGTATCTGCAGGGCAAAAAAAAGAGCTATCCATTGGTGTAGTATAGCCTAGTTGAAAACGGTCGTTTTGTTGTGAATCACCGAGTACACAAATCTAGTAGCAAGGGAGAGATTCGAACTCTCGACCTTGGGTTTATGAATCCCATGCTCTA
>CAZKVV010000012.1:0-21699 GCA_964556485.1 uncultured Pseudomonadales bacterium
AGGAAGCTGGCAACATAGTCGTAGATGGTTAAAATTGGTAAAGCTTGTGACCCCATGGAGAATCGAACTCCAATTACAGGGATGAGAACCCTGTGTCCTAACCGTTAGACGATGGGGCCATTTGTGGTAACAATCAAGAATTATAACATTTAAAAAACTATTTTTCTCGTTGCTTTATGTATTGAAATAGCTCAGATAGGAATTTTTTTGTTTCATTTGAAAGTGTCGATTGTTCAATAACAACATAAAAGCGTTTTTCATAATCAGTGATAATTGATTTCAAGGTTGAAACAGTGTTTGTAACAATGAACGCAGATTTTACTTCTTCAATTTCAGTACTTGATAGTTGGGATTTTCCAAAAAAAGTTGATAAATGTGAAAACTTTTTAAATGTTCCTAATTTGAGAGCCTTTAAAAAAAAGTATCGATATAATGTTTTTTTATTTTCAATAATGTCACTCGCAATCGGTTTTCCAGTTTTTTTAGAATCACCAAAAATATTGAGCCAGTCATCGGTAATTTGATACACCATTCCCAGATGCTCACATGCGACATCTAGTGATTTTTGTTGAGATGCGTTTAATCCAGTAATTTGCGCTGCTAGTACCATGGGCATTGTGAAGGTGTAGCGAGCTGTTTTGTATTTATAAATTTGTTTGATGGTTTTTAGTTGTGGTGAAGCAGTTTTTGTTTGGTGTGATACTTCTACATCTTTCCACTGAGAAAAGCCAACATGAATATATTCATTTAGAGTTGTTTGCAAAACATTGGCAGGAAGTTTGGTGCTTATTTTGTTTAACTCTCCTATTGCTATAAAAAAGCAAATATCTGTTGCGCACATAATTGAACTGGCTACATATCGGTCAATATGATTAAACTCATTCTCCTTTGCTTGGTTTTCAAAAGTAGCATACAGTGCGGGTAGATTGCGACGAAAACGATCTTGATCCATGAAATCATCTTGAATTAACAGCAGGCTATGTAGAACTTCAAGTGCTGCTGCTATTGGATAGTGTGACGTTTTATCAATAGTCTGTGTTGGTGAAAATAGTTCCAATCCCTGCAGGAAGAGAGATCCTCTGATGGATTTTCCAGAAATATAAAAATGTTGTAAGTAAGTAAAGAGAGCTTCGGAAGTTTCGTGATCTTGAAATTGTGTTGAATATTCAGCAAATATGCCCGCAAGATATACATCTAGCGATTTCTTTTGCTCTTCAATGAACTGATTTGATTTTTTTGTCATACATTGCTATTACGATTGCACAATACAGTATTACGCCAAATCCGAAATCTTCTATGGGAATTGGACCAATTTGCACATTTGATTTATACAACGAATTGTAGGTAACTATTGGCAGAGCAGTAAGGTAGAAATTGAATACCAATGTTGTTATGAGGGTAAAAAGTAAGCCGAGAAAATGATGCGCATTTGTGAAGAATGTTTTTTTAAAAACCAAAACGAGCAAGAATGCAACACTAACTGTATACCACCAACCTTGAAGCCAGCTATAAAATTCAATAACTATCAATAGTAATTTTACCAAAGGATGAAAGTAGTTAGTTACCCAAGTATTTTTCCCCCTGAATATATTAGGTGGTATTGGGAGTGTGCGCAGGTTTTCTAAAAAGGTGGCGAGTGCGACGGGAACAGTGATAAAAAATAAGAATTCTTCGAATGGGATACTAAGAAGATGCCAGCCTAAAATATAGGTGCTATTAAAGAACCACCAATGATTCGTTACCACTATGTCCCATGCTGTAAAAATGAAGGTAACAACTGCCAATTTTCTCAGTTGAATAGCGCTGGGAAAAATCATTTTGTTATAAAATATTTTGGAAATGAATAGCGATCCAAGTATGAATAGGTTGAAGAATAGATAGCTTTGAGTTCCTAGTATGTTAAACATTGTATGCTCATTTTAAGTAGTGTAAAAATAATTCTTACTTTGGTTGGTTTAACTTTTTTCTCAAATACAATTTTGGGATTATCTTCAATACATTTTGCGGTCCATTGGTACAGCTCTGCAGCAGTGGCTATTGGCACTCTGTAGCGATAGGGTATATATCTAAATCCTAGGTTCGCTTCTTTTTGCAGTTTGTAATAATGAGCTAACTCTGCACGGATCATTGATTCAAATTTGCCAGAAGGCGCGGTGAGAAAATCGCTGCAATTACTTAGTCCAAACTGAGTCCTCGACTCTTGTGGAATGTAGACTCTATTCAGCGAGCAGTCTTCGGCAATATCGCGGATAAAGTTGAGATACTGCATCGCATTGCCTTGTTTTTTTGCTGCAGAGTAGGCTTCTTTTGGCAAGTTGAGTAATTTACACATCATCAATCCAATGACTTCAGCGCTACCGAATATATAGTGGTCGAGCTGTTTCCTAGTTGAATATTCAATACCTTCACCAGTACTAGTTAAATCAGATTGCATAGCTCGTAAAAAGTCGGTAACCCAGGAAACAGGAATGGCATGGCTTTTAATCAGTTTGGTGAAGGCGGTAATATGCTCAGCATTTGGGTGTGAGTCAATTGATTTTTCCAAGAATGCATCTTGGGTAGCTGCAACAAAAGCTGCAAATCCTTTCGCATCTTGGGGTATGCTGTCAACATAGTCGTCAGCAAGGCGTACATACACATAGAGAGTTGCTACTTTTTCCCATATTTTTTTTGGGAAAAACATACTGCTATAGTAATAGGTAGTGCTGGCATTTTTGAAGACAGATTTTTTTTGCATTATTCGCTATTTTTTTCTTAAAAGATGGTTCACTAAATATAATGCAGAAAGCAGCACCATAGGTACGCCAATTCCAGGTTGCACATATTGACCAACATAGTACAAATTACGTAGTTTTTTTGAACGCATTCTTGGACGCATAAATACCGATTGTTTTAGTGAATGCGCAATTCCCAAGCCGTTTCCTTTGTAGGCATTGTAGTCATTTTTAAAATCTGTTTGAGCATAGATTTTTTTGTACACAATTTTGTCAATAAAAGATTCGCCAATTTTTTCTTCAACAAAATGAAGCACGCTGTCAACGTATTCTTCTACTTTTGTTGTTTTGGTTTGGATGCTCACAGGTATAAGCAGAAACATATTTTCCATACCTTTTGGCGCAACTGTTATATCTGTTTTGGAGGGTGCCGAAAGATAAAAGCAAGGATTTTTTGGGTACTCTGAACTTTCCTGAATTGTTTTGAAATGCTCATTCCAGTCTGATTGAAAATAAAAATTATGATGAATAACTTTCTTCATTTTTTTAGCAACGCCAAGATACACGAGTACGCTAGAAATAGCATAGTCTCTCGACTTCCAGTATTCTGGCGAATACTCTTCGTATCCAGCAGGAAGAAGATGAGAGTCTGTATAAGCATAATCGGCGGAGGACACAACTAAATCGAATGAATGCAGAGCATTGTTGATTTCCAAGTTTTCAACTCTGTTTTTATTAACTCTTATTTTTGATACCGGTGCGTTTGTATAAATATGTACGCCCAGCGACACACAAATAGCATGAAGTGCATAGACAAGTTGGCCTACGCCTCCAAGCGGATACCAAATTTTTTGTTGAAAATCTGCAGCTATGAGCAAGCTGTACAGTGCGGGTGTATTTTGTGGGTTACCACCTAAAAACACAGTGTGGAATTCAAACACCTTTTGTAGGAGTGGATTTGAAACATGTCTTTTTATAAACGAATGATAGGTTTGAAATGGATTGAAAAGAGCTAAGAGTCTCACACCTGCAACTATGGTGAGTGGATGTAAAAAACTCAGGATTGAAGTATAGGGTCTACGAAGCAGCGTGCTAACAATGAGCGAGTAGGCCTTGTTGGTTTTTTGTAAGAGTTTCTTGATTCCTTTATGATCCCTACTGAATTGATTTGCAAATAATCTGTCATTTTTTTCAGAGTCAGAGTGAAAGGTTATGGGTTCATGTGTATCGCCAAAGATTCTATATTTCTTCTTGAGTTCAACGAGTGAATAGTATTGTTTCGTTTTTTTGCCCAGTTGTGAAAAAAGTAGTTCAATGACTTCTGGCATCATATACCACGAAGGACCCATGTCAAAAGTAAAGCCCTTTTTTTTGAGCACTCTCGCTCTACCACCAAGTTCGGCATTTTTTTCGAACACTGAAACGATGTAGCCCTTTTTTGCAAGTAAAGCAGCTGTTGCCAAGCCACTCAATCCTCCACCTATTATTGCTGCAGTTTGTTTTTTTCGCATTTCTTCAAGTGCTTATTTTACATTAGTTTGATAATTAAAATGAGTGACATTTTATTCTCTACGATGATGGAGTATACTTTTTTGATATGCGAAAACTAATGCAATTAGCCACATTATTATTTAAAACATTTCTCGTTGGAAATGCGTTAGTTTTTGGATTTTTTTCTGCAATTTTAGCATCTCTTTTTGTTCTCATCGTTATTGTGTCTACAATTGCAGCGGGTGATACTGCGGTGACCAGCG
Source organism: uncultured Pseudomonadales bacterium (assembly GCA_964556485.1). Classification (GTDB taxonomy): domain Bacteria; phylum Patescibacteriota; class Microgenomatia; order UBA1400; family PJMF01; genus CG1-02-43-31. Next base: position 4,469 of record CAZKVV010000012.1, read on the forward strand.
ATCATAAACTTACGCATGTATACGGTAAAAAGACTGCTGATGCAAAAATTGCAAGAATTTCTGTTCATGGTCTTATACTTGGTAGCCCAACTGAAGAAACAAAAGTGTTGGAAGTTTTTTCTGACATGGGCGTGACCTATGGATACGAGGTAAAAGAATTATTAGCAGAAATAGCTAATGATGATGCTGTTGTTGGCGTAGTGATCGATATTGATTCTCCAGGAGGCACCATTTTTGGTTCGCAGGCAATTGCGGATGGAGTAGCTGAGTTTAGAGAAAAAACTGGAAAGCCAGTGATTGCATTTGTCAGCGGCATGGCTGCATCAGGTGGATATTGGAGTGCTGCCAGTGCTGATGAAATCGTTGCAGATGCAGGTACTGCAATCGGTAGCATTGGCGTCATTACTGGTCCATTCAAACACTATCAAGGAGTTATATCTGAATCTGGAGGCTTGCTGGGTGGTGGTGTAGAGACAACTGAAGGTATTTCTACTACTTACATAACTGCCGGTAGTTCAAAAGATATTGGTAACCCGTATCGAGAAATGACTGACATTGAAAAAACGACTCTCCAACAATCCGTTGATCAAACGTACCAACTCTTTGTGCAGTATGTTTCACAGCGTCGTGGCATTGAAGAAAGCACTATTACAAGTACACTGGGCGCTCTCATCTATGGTGATATTCAAGCGCTCGATAATAAATTGATCGACAAATCACTATCAAAGGATGGGACATATGACTATGTTGCTCAAAAAGCCGGCGTTGAAGAGTACCAAGTAGTAGAGCCTCTTGGGGAAGATTCATTTGTTGATGCACTGCTAGGTGCCTATACAAAGCATATCGTGCTATCTCAAACTGTTCACTCTTGTGCACTTGCGAGTCAACCACTAGTGTTTGCAGGATCGTTGCCTGCCGTGTGTCAGTAACGGTTAGTGTAAGACTTAACCTGTACTATCGTGTGTCAGTACTCTTAAAAGAAAGGACACATGCGTAGGAAAAACGTTGCTTTCGTTATTTTTCTTGCATTCTTTTGTTCAGTTGCAGTAGCAATTGCTTACTTCTCATATAAGACTGACACTCCGCTTGGAACAGTTGGGACAGGATATGCAGAAATTAATGTAGTTGCGAGTGATACACAGATTGCAAACTTGCTGCCTGGTGATACCACGGATATTGAAGTGACTGTTTCCAACACAGGCACTGTTCCGGTTCATATTCGCTCAATACTCTCTGGAAGCTGGAATGATGCCAGCTTAGATTCTGACGTATTTGATATTACTTCATTACAACGTGATACGGGCGCAGGTTGGGAAATAGTTCAATCTTCCGTAGATTTCAACACTTATTTTTACTTTAGTCAAAATGGGAGTGAAACTGACCTAGAAATTGTTCAACCTGGTGCGCAAGTAAAGTATTTGGCTACACTACAATTACAGTCATCTGTAGGAAATGAATATATGAATAACGTATTTGAATCGCAGGTTACAGTTGAAGCAAAGCAGGCTGAAGCACAGTCTAGCTGGCCAACAATCTAACTATGTTCAGGTGCCTGTCTACAATCCTATTTCTGCTTGTGATGCTTTTTACTGTTCAATTGCGCACAACAATAGTTCAAGCAGCATTTTCACATAGTATCACTCGCCAAGTGGTGCGAGTTTACACGGGAGATTGGCAGGCACCTGGTTTGCAGTTCACAGTTTCACGCGATAATCAGAAGTTTTCATTACTAGAGCAAATATCTCAACCATCATTTTTGTTTGCTGGAGAGGGAAATACTGAGATTGCCTTAGAGTTATCAGAGGCTCCTCTCGGATTGAGCTTTTGGTTAGAGAAGATTGGCGAATCAAGATTAATGCCAGAAGTGCAGTTTGCAGTATATCTTGATGGCGTTTTGATGTACCAACTTTCATCAAGTGAAATGCGAGCAGGGAGCTCACAACTTGTTCATTTACCCTTTTTAAACCAAATAACAGGTGCTCATAGTCTGAAGTTTTCCTATCATCTCTCTGAAGGTGTCACATTCAACTTGAATGAACTCAGCACTTCCAGGGTTTTTTTGTCAGAGGATGCTGTTTTATTAGCAATTGTTTCAGATACAGGCCACACCTCGCTCACTTCAGCATCAGGAGATTGGCGACATATTGAAGCAAATACATGGAGCTACCGGCCCAGTTCAAAAGAAGCGTATCAATTTTCCACGGTTGCTCGAGATGAAACTGGAAATGCAACACATGCTACGTTTTGGTTTTGGCAACCACAATCTCAACTTCAAGAAGTGACATTGCAGCAGGAAGCAACGACATCTGAAGTGCATGCACTCATTTCAACGGAGGGCAAGTATGGTTGGAATCAACCATTGTGGTTACAAGCAGATGAGTTGCTGCATGATCTTGAGTATCAAAACCAAATGTATCCAATTAAACGCTACACTGAGCCTGAAAGTATCTGGACTGACCGTCCAACATCTGTTGCAGCTGTGGATATGTTTGGAAATAGCAGGGTGATCGGCGAGCTGTCGTTGCAAGAATGAGTACAGTTATTCATAATGGGGGTATATATGTCTTTTAAGCGCAGCGTCGCTCATCTGTTTCATCCTCGAAGGTCGAATAATTATCGCTCACGTTTGTTGCACCCTGAATACCTACTCTTGCTTGCTGCAATAGCATTAGCATCATTTGGCTTTGTTGCTCGTCTGCAGATGTTGGAGTCATCTTTAGGTGAGGTCTTGGGATACGCCTCCGATATTTCTGTCGATCAAGTGGTGTCACAAACTAACCAGCAACGTGCAACTGCCGGATTACAACCTGTTACTCACAGTGATGTACTCAGTAAAGCTGCAGCGGGTAAAGCTCGAGATATGTTCACCAATCAGTATTGGGCGCATACTTCACCCACGGGAAAAGAACCTTGGGATTTCATGGCAAGTGTTCAATATTCATACACCATAGCTGGAGAAAATTTAGCCCGTGACTTTATGGACACGAATGCCATGGTTCAAGCTTGGATGGCATCACCAACGCATAGAGCAAATATTATGAATGGACGTTATAAAGATATTGGTGTGGCTGTTGTAAATGGTCAGCTTGATGGTGTCGAAACGACACTGGTTGTGCAGATGTTTGGTGATCCAACTGTTAGCAAGCCAGTTGCTCAGCCACAAGTGGTGCCAGCGACCACTATAGCTTTTGCCGAAATTGAGAGCGTACCTGAAGAATCAAAAGGTAACGTCGCACCACTTGTTAGTGATGAGCCACTTCGAGAGCAAGAGCCTGAGGTAGCGGCTGCAGAAGATGCAGAGGTCCTATCTACGGTCGTTGTTCAAACAGGTGCATTGCAGCCAAAAACATTATTAGCTCCACTGTATCTCTCGAAAGCTGGAACCATTGCCATAGCGCTGCTTTTGATTGGAACCCTGATTTACGATGCAATAATAGCTAAACGAAGCAAACTTGCCAGAATTGTTGGCAATAATCTGAGTCATATTGCACTGTTTGTTGTAGTGATATTCATTATTTTATTCTTTAAAGCTGGAACTATTGGATAATGAAAAAAGTATTACGAGCACATCATCTTGCATATACGCTTCTAGCACTTGGTTTACTAACGTTCGCTTTACTATTTTTTTATGTCTGGCCAGACAAAAGACTCCAACAATTGACAGTAATAGCACTCTCAGTATTTTACTTTTTTTGGGGAGTTGTAACTCATGTCAAAACAAAAAATTGTACACACGTCGTTGTATTTGAGTATGCTGCTATATCAATACTTGCGGGTGTATTACTTCTGCTCGTGACCTTTTAACAAGGCGATGATAGACTACACCTCAGAAGTACTATCGTCATCATACTCAGTACGCAAAGGAATTCGTATGAAAGGTATTATTCTCGCTGGTGGATCTGGTACAAGACTCAAACCACTAACTCGTGTTACCAGTAAGCAGCTGCTTCCTATTTATAACAAACCAATGATTTATTATCCTCTCCAGACGCTCATTACAGCTGGGATTAAGGATATTCTCATTATTGTTGCGCCAGATCATGCTGGAGACTTTTTGAAGCTGCTTGGCAGTGGCAGGGAGTTTGGTTGCAAATTTACCTACGAAATTCAAGACAAGCCAGAAGGTTTAGCTCAAGCCTTTATTATTGGTGAAAACTTCATTGGCAAAGATGCAGTAACCTTAGTACTGGGTGATAACATTTTTGAACAAGATTTTGCTAAAGATATTGTGTCGTTTAAATCTGGAGGCCGTGTATTCGCGAAGAAAGTCTCTGATCCTAACCGATTTGGTGTAGTTTCATTTGATGAAAACAACAAAGCTTTAACTATTGAGGAAAAACCAAAAAATCCAGACTCAGACTATGCGGTAACAGGTATGTATATTTATGACAATACAGTTGTTCAAAAAGCTAAAGCACTCCAACCTTCAGATCGAGGTGAGTTAGAGATCACCGATCTTAATAACATCTATCTCAAGGAAGGAACGCTCGATGTAGCATTTGTAGAAGGTGCATGGTTTGATACCGGTACTTTTGAATCACTCCATGCTGCAATTGAGTTTGCTCGAGCACGTGAAATAGTGCAATAATAGTTTCTGTAATGCAGAAAAAACAAATAACATCTGTTCTCATTCTAGCTATCTTTTTAGTGGCAAGTGTCACAGTATCTGCTCAAGAGGCGACTACCTCTGCTGGCATTCTTCCAAAATCAACTGGTGCAGAAAAACTTGAGTTGTACCGAGAGCAAATTGGTTTGTATCGCACTTCTGAAGATGTTTTTAAAGTAAACAAACAACAATACTTTAATTTAAATACGCTTTCTTCACTTGAAAAAGCGGTGACTTCTACCCGCGATACCACATTGGCACGGTCCAAAGTCCTGATTACCTACTTAGAACTTATTTCTGAAAAACTTACCGCTACTCAAGGCATTGATCTAGATAAAAAAGATAAAGCTCTTGCTGATCTGAAGAGTCAACTTGAAGTGTTACTTAAGCATCAGGATGCAACACTACTTTCGACGGATAGAGATGCACTTCGTGCTGTGGCAACTGATTTCTACCTAAATAAAGAGCTGCTCGATCATGCTATTTATCAAGCACTTGTACTCATCTCTATTGGAAACATTCAGACTGTAAACGATAAAGCGGAAGCACTGTTAGAAGATGTGAAACTTGAGCATGGAAAAGAGAAGGTCTCATCACTGATTACTGCTAAAAGAGAACGTGCTTACACTGAGACAACCAAGCATATAGATGACACTAATCTTGAAATTCGTGACATCTATATGCAACAATTTAAAAAAGGGGATAAGCTGTTTACAAAAGCAAATTATTCACAAATTGCCGATGCACTTGATGTTCCATACATAACATCCACTAAAACCTTAGGATTCTTACAGGAGCTACTCAGTATATAGAGTTATGAACGACGAAATCCTCTCCAATCAAACCCAATTTGCGCAAGAAGAGCCACTTTTTGAAGTGCAGAAAGCTGTGCAATCACAACCAACGTATGATGAGGTGACTGACTCAAAAAAGAAACCAAAACTCCTGATTATTGGAGGTGGTGTTTTTGCATTAGTACTTGTTTTGATTTTGGCATTAGTGCTACTTAGCAAGCCAAAACGTATTGAGGTAACAAAAGAGGTTGAAGCAAGTCCTTCTCCAAAAAATACTATTAATCATCCTTTACAGCAACGTGTGACAAACTTACAACAAGAGCTTGATTTAGCAGATCCAAGTGAACAATCACTGGTTTTTCCACCGGTCGACATGACTATCACCCTAGATCCAGTCAAACAGTAACAGAAAGTTAGCTATGCAAGTTGGATTGTTGATCTTAGGATTGCTTTCGCTTTGGTTATTCGTTGTAAGTCTACGAAAAGTCAAAGCGGGACATTTTTTTGGCGATTCGCTCTCAGTTTCATGGTTTGGTATTTACGTTTGGGGAGATGGATTAGTTCTTTTTCCTTTTTGGGCTGTACTGTTGCTGAGCGCAGGAATATTTGGTATCAATCTAATTTGGATCTTACGTGCTGTAGTTTTGCTGTATGTTTTCAGATCATTTTTCGAAGTGATCTTTTGGTTGCAAAAGCAGTCTGTGCATTCAGATTTTAAACCAGTTGTATTGCGGAAATTTCCAAAGCTGACTGCAGAGGCAGCACAAATTGTATTTCAATTATTCCACACCTGTTTGACTGTATTGGGGATACTATTATTTCTGGGTAGTTTTTTCTGGTAGGTACACTTTTTGAAGTGGTCCACGCCATACCAAGAAGATAAACAGAAGCCAGAAAGTTAGATTCACAAAATCGAACGTAACTTCAGGATAGATGAGGTCTCCAATTACTTGTATTGCTATTGCTGGAACAAGCAAGAGTATGGTTAGTTTTAATGACTGTGCGTATGGTCTTTTAGCACCTAAAACTGTAGAAAAAAGATAGATGAGAAATGATTTCCAAAGTAAACCAATGATAGTAACGATAAGCTGGAACAATGCAAGGATAGCTGAAACAAGAACTATACTTTTTCCCTGATTAGATTGTAAAAAGGTGACAGCGGCCTCAGTCCAATTCTTAGCAGAGTCTTTGGTCAGAGTGTAAGGAGTATCTGTAAGTATAGAAGTAAGTGAAAATTCACTCCAACTTTCCGCTGTTTCCTGAATTTGGAGTTTTGTTGGGGTGATGATAAAAAGATAGCTAGAACTGTTTTCAACAGATTCCCTCAATTCTGAATTAGTCACGAATGCCAAGCGACTTGGAAAACCATATTTAGTTGAGTCTTGAAACATGCTTGGGAAGAAAATGGGAAAATTAGTATGGGTACTCTGCAATGTTGCGCCATCCCAGGTAAATGTTAAGTCTTGAGGGTAATTTTCTATAAATTCAGATGCAGTTTTTTGACTATCAACGACAACCTGTGGTACTACGCGAGAGGCAAAAATTGTTGAACCAACTAATAGTAAGATTGATACAACAACAAAAAAATAGCCAAGCAAGTAGGTGCCACGTTGTTTCATTTGTGAAGCATAGCCGGAAAGCGATGTACACGTTTGAGTAAAGGTAGTAAAGAATTCAGGGAGTTTCATACCGGCAAAGTATAGCGTGTCTACATTAGTTATACAAACTTTGATACAATCGAGCATGTTGGTGCGCGATAGTAGCGCAGATGAAAGAACACTATGTCATACGACTTTTCAGCAGTTTTTGAGAGATTTGAAAAAACACTCGACCATGTGGGTCGTGATATTGCAACCCTGCGAACTGGAAGAGCTTCAACACAAATGCTCGATTCAGTAAGTGTCGAGGCATATGGTGCTCGTATGCGTTTAATTGAAGTTGCATCTGTTCAAGCTCCTGACCCAACTCTGCTTGTTATTTCTCCTTGGGATAAATCTCTGCTTTCAGCAATTGAAAAAGGCATTACTTCCGCTGATCTTAATCTCAGTCCTGTAGTTGATGGAGACATCATTCGTATTGCAATTCAACCTCTAACTGAAGACAAACGTAAGGAAATGGTCAAGTCTCTTGCAAAGAAAATTGAAGCGGGTAAAGTGATGGTGCGAACCGTTCGTACTGATGCTAAAAAAGTGATAGAAGATCTCGAGGGCACAGACGACGTCAGTGAAGATGACATCAAGTCACATCTAGCTGAACTTGAGGAAATTACAAAAGGATTCATTACTAAGTTAGAAACAATGGAAGCTCAAAAAGAAAAAGAGCTGATGACAGTTTAGGTATTCATGACTATTATCATTTTTATTCTCATTATATCGGTATTGGTTCTCATTCATGAGCTTGGGCATTTTATTGCAGCTCGTAAATCTGGCATTGTGGTGGAAGAGTTTGGTATTGGATACCCACCAATGGCGATTAAACTGTTTACTTGGAAAGGCACAGCCTTTACGCTAAATTGGATTCCTTTTGGTGGTTTTGTTCGCATGGCTGGTGAAGAAGGTCCCATTGAGGGCAGTTCAAAAGCCACAACTGGTCAATTCTATAAGGCTAAGACTTGGCAGAAAATGTTGGTTGTCTTAGCTGGCCCAGGTGTTAATTTTTTCTTTGGTGTCATTATTTTTGCTGCAGTTTTTACTAAATTAGGAATTCCTACAGAAATATCAGATGCTCGTGTTGCAGCAGTTGCTCCAGATTCACCAGCCCAGAAGGCAGGTATCACAACTGATACATCCATTAAAAAGCTATTGTTAGCAGATGGTACAGTTATTGACACACCTACGTCTCAAGTTGTTATTGACACAGTAACAAAAAATCAAGGCCAAACTATTCAAGTGGTAACTTCTGGACCTTGCTCTGGACTTATATGCCAAGATGCAGAATCAACTTTTTTACTCTATTTGCGTAAAGGAGAAGAAATTCCAGAAGGTCAAGGGTCAATGGGAGTAGCGTTTACTTCGGTAGTCTATACGTTCTATCCTTGGTGGGAAATGCCTTTTAGAAGCGTGGTGTTTGGTTTTCAGCAAGCATTTATGTTAAGCACACAAATTGTTTCAGCATTGGGCGGAATGGCATCCGATTTAGTTACCAAGCGTTTAGTGCCAGATACGGTAGCCGGTCCAGTTGGTATTGTACATCAGGCACAGTCCTCAGGACTCTTTTCAGAAGGCTGGCTGACTATTTTTTCATTTGCTGGTATGCTTTCAGTGAATCTTGCTGTCATGAATGTATTGCCAATTCCACCACTCGATGGCGGTAGGGCAGTGTTATTGATCGCAGAAAAAATAGCAGGTAGAAAAAAAACGGAAAAAGTTGAGTATTATCTCAATAATGTAGGTTACTTCTTACTCTTAGGATTGATTATTGTTATAACAGTGAGAGATGTATCGCGCATTTTCTTTGGATAACGTATGGCAAAAAGAACAAAGCTTCAAAAAAAGCACGCTGAAGAACGACGAAGATCTCGAGTATTTTTCACTCAAACCGGTGTCTCATTTGTTGCTTCAGATTTAGTAGAGCCAACATCAATCCTGACAAAAAAAATACATGCAGATGTCATTCCAACTGAACTTACAGCCAGAATTACCCGTGATATTTCCAAAACCGTGGTTATTTCTTTCATAATCTTCGTACTGCTATTTGGCATTTACTTTTACTTGCGCTAGAATTAAGGCTATGCTGTTTTAGTTAAGAAAGTTTGCATGCATAAAAAGTCGTTACTTGTTTTATTTGTTTTGTATCTTGCCTCCTCATTGGTTTCGTATGGAGCATTTGCATTTTTAGGTGTATCAAGCACTGTTTCATTATCAGGTGGCTCTAGCGGCCAACAAGCTGGTGATGAATCCGATTCGACTGCACTTGGAGCATTGCTTCAAATTGAGCCGGGCACAAAAGCAGATCAAGCATGCCCACTCAATGGTAAGCTATACACTTCAGTTGAAAAACAAGCTTGGGAAAAAAAACGACCATTGGCAGTGATGATTGAAAATCATCCAGACTCAAGACCTCAATCCGGACTTTCAGATGCTGACATTGTGTTTGAAGCACTTGCTGAAGGTGGCGTAACCAGATTTATGGCATTGTTTTACTGTGGTGTACAAAAATTTGACACCACCTTGGCTCCCGTTAGATCTGCACGATCATATTTTGTCGATTGGGCATCTGGATTTAATTTTCCTCTGTACGTTCACGTAGGAGGCGCAAACCTTCCAGGTCCTGCAGATGCTTTAGGACAAATTAATGAGTATGGATGGGCTCAAGAAAACGACCTTAATCAGTTTTCAATCGGATATCCAACTTTTGTAAGAAATTCAAATAGACTAGGTCGTGATGTTGCAACGGAGCACACCATGGAAACAACAACCGAGTTGCTTTGGGAGGAAGGAGTTGAAAGAGACTGGACAAATATGTCACCTGCTAGAAAAATTGGTAAGAAATCTTACCAGGCTGAAGATTGGCAAGCTGGTTATACACCTTGGACGTTCCAAAAGTCTGCTCCAGCTGATGGTACCGTAACTTCTATCTCCTACGAATTCTGGGATGGTTTTTCTCAATATGGAGTTTCCTGGAAGTATGATGCTGCAAGTAAGCAGTATCAACGATCAATGGCTGGTGAGGCTCACAAGGATCTTAATGATGGTCAACAAATTATGGCATCAACAGTTATCGTTTTATTCACACAAGAAAAAGGTCCGGTTGATGAGCTTAAGCACATGCTCTACACCACTACGGGTACCGGTAAAGCCGTGGTTTTCCAAAATGGTGAGGCTATTAGTGCCAGATGGTCAAAGAAAGATCGTGAATCACAGTTGGTTTTTACAGACAACAAAGGTGGCGATTTAGAACTTGCACCTGGACTCATTTGGATCTCAGTTCTTGATGACTCAACGGAGGTTAACTACTAACAAAGGCTTCCACTCTATGAGTAATTTGCAAGATTTCATGATTTCGAGAGTTCGTGTAAAGATGGTTGAATTGTTTTTTAGACGACCAGAAGAAATGTTTTATGTTCGTGAAATAACCAGAGAGATTAAAGAAGAAATAAACGCAGTAAGAAGAGAGCTGGAACGCATGGTTGGAACATCTTTGTTGAAGAGTGAAGAACGAGGAAACAGGTTGTACTACTCACTAAATAAAAAATATCTCTACTTTCAAGAATTACAACAAATGGTGGTGAAAAGTAGCGGTTTAGGTGAAATGTTAAGAAAATTGCGAAGAAAATTGGGCGATATTACATTCGTCATGTTTTCAGGTAAGTTTGTAAGAGGTTTAGCTCCAAGTCAAGGCGAAGTTGATATCCTTATTGTAGGTGAAGTAGTTCTACCAGAACTTGAAGAACTGATTAAAGATGAACAGAAAAGAATTGGCAGAGAAATTAACTATGCCGTCTTTTCTAATGAGGAATTTGAGTTTAGAAAAACAAGACGTGATCCATTTGTAATGGATGTCTTGTATGGAACTCGGGTCATGATTTTAGGTAGTGAAGATGAATTTGTCGAAAGAAAAATACCTGGACTTTAGATTTCTGCCCTGGAATTGAAAAGAATGAACAAACTGTATCTTACATTTGCAGGCATTATCTTTGCTACAGCGCTAGCCGTAACTATTGCATTACCACCTAAAGTTCCAGTTAACTTTGCATTTGGTTCGAAACAGTTTTCGTTTGTCATTGGTTCGCCAGTTATTGATGTTGCATTCTTTGGCAAACGTTATACAAAGTCATTTGAATTTAAACGTGGCCTCGATATTCAAGGTGGTATGCAAGTTGTTTTAGAAGCAGATGTTGCAGGACTTGCTGCTGAAGACAAGTTGGATGCACTAGAATCTGCCCGAGAAATTATTCTACGAAGAGTTGATCAATATGGAATTGCAGAGCCAGTTGTTCAAACTTCAGTAACGAATAACGCACACCGTATTTTGGTTGAATTACCTGGACTTAGTGATCAACAACAAGCTATTTCATTAGTTGGTCAAACAGCTCAGCTTGAGTTTCAACTGTTTGAACAAGTTCCTGAGCCAGAAGGTGTTGCCAGTGAATCTAGTGTTACTCTCAAGCCAACTGGTCTGACGGGCAGCATGTTAAAAAAATCAACCGTTCAATTTGATCAACAAACTGGTGAGCCGTTAGTATCTCTAACCTTTAACGCTGAAGGCACTGAGCTTTTTAGAACTCTAACCACAGAGAATGTAGGACAGCCAATGGGTATATTCGTTGATGGTGTGCTCATTATGGCACCAGTTATTCAAACACCGATTTTGACAGGTGAAGCCACAATTACTGGGGGTTTTACTGTTGATGATGCTAAACAGTTGGCAATTCAGCTCAATGCTGGTGCACTGCCAGTGCCAATTTCTGTACTCGAGTCTCGTACCATTGGTGCCTCTCTGGGCTCACTTTCGGTGACTCAAAGCATTCAAGCAGGAGTGGTTGGTCTCGTTTTAGTAATGTTGTTTATGATTTTGTACTATGGCTCAAAAGGTGTGATCGCAAGTATTGCTTTGATGATGTATGCAGCATTTACCTTAGCGTTGTATAAAATAATTGGTATTACTATTACTCTTCCGGGTATTGCAGGTCTTCTACTTTCGATAGGTATGGCACTTGATGCAAACATTCTTATTTTTGAAAGAATGAAAGAAGAACTTGCTAAGGGTACTCCATTTTCACGAGCAATGGAGCAGGGATTTGGCAAAGCATGGGATAGCATCAAAGATGCCAACAGCATTACTATTTTCACTGCCTTAGTGTTGATAAATCCATTAAACTTTTCATTCCTTAATACCAGTGGCATGGTAAGAGGGTTTGGTTTAACACTCCTTGTAGGTGTGCTACTGGGCCTATTTACTGGAATAGTAGTGACCAGAACATTAATACGATTGTTTATTACAGAAACAAAACAAAAAGTATGACCATTGTAAGTTTAAAAAAATACTATTTTCTCTTTTCGACCTTGATGATTGCAGCAAGTCTAACCTTTTTAGCACTCTTTAAATTAGTACCCTCTGTTGATTTTGTTGGCGGTACATTGATTGAGTTGTCCATACCAAACGGCAACTTCTCTGTTGAAGAGTTGCGTCAACAATACGCAGAACCATTTTCAATAAGTAGTATTCAGAGTAGCGGTGAAAAAAGTATTGTCATTAAAAGCTCAGAATTAAGTTCAGATAGGCAAACACAACTAATGTCTGCATTACAAGAGAAAGTGGGCGCGGTAAGCATTATTCGTTCAGAAACAGTTGGACCCACAATTAGTGGAGAGCTAGTTACAAAAACAGTTGTAGCAATTTTAGTGGTAGTTGTGTTTATTTTGTTGTATGTGTGGAAGCAATTTTCTGAACTTTCCTTTGGCATTTGTGCAATTATCGCCTTGTTGCACGATTCTACCATCCTGCTTGGAGCCTTTAGTTTATTTGGTTATTTGTGGGGTGTTGAAGTGGACGTGCTGTTTGTTACTGCCATGCTGACAACGCTGTCATTTTCTATTCACGATACCGTGGTGGTTTTCGACAGAATTAGAGAATTGAAAAGAAAGTATCGCCAACGTGATCTGGAAAGTGTCATCTCTGAAGCTGTTACTGAGACACTCAGCCGGTCTATAAATAACTCCGTTACGATTATTATCACTTTGTCTGCGTTAGCACTTCTTGGTGGTGAAACGATTCGCTGGTTTGTTATTGCTTTGCTTGTAGGTGCAGTTGTGGGTACCTATTCATCAACATTTTTGGCTGCACCATTATTGGTAGTCTGGGATGCAATTTCAGAAAAGAGAAAATTGGCTATTAAAAAGAAATAATGAAGAGATTATTTCTTACATCCAGCACTCACCAAGTTTCAAAACACTGGGTGCAACATATTGATTTAGATAAGGAAAATAAACTCGCTTTTATTACCACTCCTGCTGATGGTGAAATAGGCGATAAACAGTGGTTAGCAGATGACAGAACGTCACTTATAAACGTCGGCTTTACTGTCACTGATTACACAATTGTTGGCAAAAATTCTCAAGAACTTCTTACTGAGTTGGCTGCGTTTGACATACTGTATGTATCTGGTGGAAATACCTTTTATATGCTTCAACAATCTCATATCTCTGGATTTTTTGAGGCTGTCCATACTTTGGTTGAAGAGCGAGGAAAGGTGTATGTGGGAACAAGTGCTGGTTCAATTATTGCAGGTCCCAGATTGCCAGAGTATTTACTCAATCTTGGTGAACAATTGATTGAAAAGAAGTTTGTGGATGGTACCGGTTTTGGATTTGTAAACTTTATATTGTTGCCACATTGGGGCTCGGAAAGTTTTAAGTCACGCTATCTTGAATCAAGAATAAATAGGCTCTATTCATCAAGCCAATATCCCATACTCTTACTTACTGATTTTCAGTATGTTCAGGTTGAAGGTGATAGCGTTAAAATAATCGATACCTCAAGATTGTGATGCCATTTTAAGCAGCGTTTCTTTTGTATTCAGCTCTGGATTTTCTAAAACTTCTTCAAATAACTGTTGGAGTAGTTTGCCAAGTTCAGGACCCGGCTTCATCCCAAGTGTGTCTATGAGATCATGACCATTAATTGCAAGATCAGTAATAGAGAATGGTTGATGCAGTTGATCAATCATCCGTTCTTTCATTTCTTCTAGTCTCCAACTAGTTTTTCGTGCGCCACTGCCTAAGCGATCTCCTTCACGAAGGTCTAAGATATCATCAAGGTTTTCCAGTCCAACTTTTCGCATAAACCTTCTGATTGATGCATCAGTATTTTCTGGTTGGTAGTGAAACATGTGGTATCTCACTAGAATAAATAATCGATCACTTTCACTATTTGAGAGTTTCAGTCTTCTAGAGATTGTTTTAGCTACTCTAGAGCCAATAATTTCATGATTATAAAAAGTAGGGCTGCCAGATTGGACGCTGTAAGTGGCTGGCTTTCCAATGTCATGAATGAGTGTTGCTAAACGTACTAGGGGATCTTTTGAAGGACATGTCTCAAGTGCGGCAAGTGAGTGTTCCCACACGTCTGTGGTGTGATGCCCACCTTGCACAACTCCCTTTGCGGTCAAAAGTTCGGGAAGGATGGCAGACAACATATTAGTTTGGTCTAAGAGTTCAATGGCTTTTCGAGGCTGTGCAGAAGCAAGCATTTTAAAGAACTCATGAGTGATCCGTTCCCAACTAACATGCGAGAGCAAACTTGCATTTTTGACCAGTGCTTGGTATGTCTCAGTTTCAATTTCCATACCAAGTTGTACAGAAAATCTAATTGCTCGAAGCATACGGAGTGCATCTTCATTAAATCGCACGTTTGGATCACCAACAGTACGAATTGATTTTTTGCTCAGATCTTCAACACCATTGTGGAAGTCATGCAATGTATAGTTAGTTGCTGGGATCCGCACTAACTGTGGTAATTGTTCCTGCTTAAAAAGACCTTCAAATGCTTTGAGATCTACCGAAAGTGCTAATGCATTAATAGTAAAATCGCGTCGGTCGACATCTTCTCGAAGTGTTGTTCCCCAACTCACCGATTCTGGATGGCGTTTGTTAGCATATGCACCGTCCGAGCGGTAGGTAGTAATTTCGTAGACTTCTTTATTTTCAACAGTTCTCAGTTTTGTTGCCGATTGCAGCGATCTGTGAATTTTTGAAGCAGTAGTAATATCAATAACTTTATGTCTATGTGTGTCTGATTCTAAGATGGCTGTGGTATCAATTTCTATTGGAGCAGGTAATAACTCATGCAGATGTTCTTTAGTAATGCTGACGGTCCCAAAGCTATTTTCATAGAATGACTCTGGGAAAAGGTTGAGAATTTGGTCAGGTGTGGCGTTGGAGGTAAAGTCAAAATCGGTGATTGATTGGTTTTCTAAAAGCAAATCTCGTACAGCACCTCCAACAATATAGGCGTCAAATGACGCATTCTGCAACTGTTTTAAGATGGTCAAAACTTCTATAGGTAGTCGAATGTCCATATGTTGTAGTATAAAGCAATACTATATCATTTTTTAAGCAATGCAGTGGAAAATTCAATCAGCACACCAGCCAAATACCTTTCAAGAGGTTGAGTCTCTTTTATTGCAGAATCGAGGCATTACCGACTCAAATTCTTTTTTTAATCCAAAGCATCCAAACGATATTTCGTTGTCAGAAGTTGGTATGTCAAAGAAGGCAATGACCACAGCTGCCAAGATTCTTGAGGAATTAAGATCATCGCAACAAAAAGTGGTTATTTTTGGTGACTATGATGCAGATGGTGTGTGTGCTACAGCAATTATGTGGTTGGGATTAAAGCAGTTTGGGATTACCGCTGTTCCTTTTATTCCTCGTCGAGATAAACATGGATATGGTCTCTCGGTGGGTGCAGTATCTGAAATTATTGCCGAGCATGCTCCCCAACTTATTATCACAGTAGATAATGGCATCGTTGCTCATGAGGCCGTTGCATTTGCACAGTCAAAAAATTGTAGAGTCATTGTGACTGATCATCACCAGACAGATGAAAAACAAAATAGTGCGGAAGCCGTGCTCCATACCACTGATCTTTGTGGAGCTACCGTTGCGTACATGGTTGTTGCCGCTTTGTTAAAAGGTCAGGATTGTTCGCCATTACTAGATCTAGCAGCCCTGGCAACTATTGCAGATCAAGTTCCAATGCTTGGAGCAAATAGATCATTCGCGTTTCATGGGTTAGCAGTTTTACGTCAGTCCCCACGAAAGGGTATCAAGGCATTACTCGAAGTTGCCGGAATTGTCCAGTATACCATCACGAGTGAAGATATTGGTTTTGGTATTGCGCCTAGGATCAATGCCATGGGCAGGTTGGCTCATGGACTAGATGCTTTGAGACTTCTGTGTAGTTCAAATACCGAGCGTGTGGCGTATCTTGCTACCACACTCTCACAAACAAATACTCAACGACAGTTACTGACGAAAGAACTGTTTGAAGGTGCGCTTGAGGTAGCTGAAAAACAGCAATCTGAACATGTTATCATTACTGCTTCAACTGAGTATCATGAAGGTGTAATTGGCCTATTAGCAGGACGACTGGCTCAACAGTTTTCAAAGCCAGCGATTGTCATCAGTATTAGTGAAACGACTGCAAAAGCATCTGTGCGTTCGATTCCGGGTGTTGATATTGTCGCTTTCTTGAGAAGTAGTAGGGATCTTATGACCTCTCTTGGCGGCCACACCATGGCTGCGGGATTTGGTGCAGAAGTATCGAAACTACCTCAATTGCAGGCAGCGCTTTTCGCGTACGCAAAAAAAGCAATTTCAAAGGAACAGTTGCAACCGGTTCGAATGGCAGAATGCAAGTTGCCACACTCAGTTGTATCTTTAGAACTACTTAACACTATCGACAAGTTTTCTCCGTTTGGTCCAGGCAACACGGCACCGATCTTTTTACTTTCAGAACTAACTGTCTTACAGGTGAAGGCTGTTGGTAAACAAGCAGATCATCTGCAGTGCACTGTTTCACTACCTGGGACGGTGCAGCCACTAAAATTGATTGGTTGGGGTCTTGGACTACGAGCCAACGAGTTTAACGCAGGGGATATCATCGAATGCATTGGACAACTGCAAAAAAATAGCTGGAGAGATAGAGTGAGTTTGCAGTGCGTGATGAGCGATATTAGGCATTTTTAGTGTCTTTTTGCATTTCACTTTTTAATGCGATATAATAGCAAACAGAAGCGTTTGAATCTGCAAACAACAGATAATTAGCAAAGATCGCTAGCGCTGTGTGAAGAAATGTAGAAGCTCTACAAACTAGACCACACCAGGTAT
>CAZKVV010000013.1:0-6177 GCA_964556485.1 uncultured Pseudomonadales bacterium
CGTAACAAGGTATCCGTACTGGAAGGTGCGGATGGATCACCTCCTTTCTAAGGAGTAGGGTAGGAGATATCACGACCTCCCATTCCCATCTGTTGCAAAACAGATGAATCAATCGACGTAAATCCAGTGATCACCATATCCTGGTCAGCGATCTACCATCATGTGAATATTTGAAAATGTCTTTTACTTGCAACTGAGCCACCACTAGGTGGTTTTTTTGTGCAAAAAATCAGTTTCGTTGAATCAAAACCCCACCTTCAGTCAATGCAGGCAAAGGATGTGTAACGGTGAAAGGAAACGTGATAATGTGGTGATTGAGCCCATACTGCTGCTGCAGTTTTGGTGGAAGCACAACAAGTGCAAAACTAGGAATCACACCCTGCATTGCTCTGAGTCCCACTGCTTCCTGTCGCAAACTGCCTTCAAATATGGAAAGAGCTGTTTCAATCCAACTTTCTGCTACCATAGATCTAACCTGGTGCGATTTCTGAACAGCATCAGCGAGAGAATCGAAACCATAAACAGTGCGTGTGACCCGCAACTGCTGTTCCATGCCAATGGTTTGCTGAAATTGTTGCTTCCTTCCGTAACCAATCATATCTAAGTACATACTGTATCGCGCAATTGCTTCTTCACCAGCCCAATTAAATAGCCCACTCAGAAGGAGCTCTTTTTTACTAAGCGTATTTTTACCAAGAGCAATTACTGATTCAGTTTCAACATTTTTTTCTGGGTACTCATAGTATCCCGTCACATCCTGCCGCTCAATCATACCAACCTGATGAAAATGAACGTAGGGGAGAGAAGCCAAGCCTCCTGGCCACAACGGTCCGTTTGGCCACGTAACTGCTGCTGAGCTTTGATCAAGCGGTTCACACCCTTGCAAGGTATACACCAAACAATCTTGCTCCTTAACTAACTTTGTCATGACGTCAGTAAGAGTTGCGAGCATCTCCTCATCTTTAGTAAGTGCCTGCCAAGAACCAAAGGGATCGGCAGTGGTATCTTTCTGAAGAACCCAAAACACTTCATGTAATCGTGGATGATGTTTTGATACTGGAGATAAACTAAATACTTCGTGCGCATGAGAATTAAAAAGCTGTTCACTACCATACTTTCTAGCAACTTTTGGAATTTTTTCTAGCCCCTCTTGAAAACTATATCTGGGCAATCCCAAAACTTTTGGCAACTCAACAATTGGCAGTCGTAACTCAGATTTTGAAATTGGCATGTAGGCAAAAATAGTAACACATCTTTGCAAATTATTCAGTTGCACTATCTATTTATATATCAAAATACATAAATAGATATACATATGTATCAAATTTTGATTGATACACCAATAAGAACACTGTACGTTACAGATTAGCAATCACATCAATACTCTGCCAATTGCTACTTCACAAACCAATGTCTTTTTTTTACAATACCCATAAAGGAGTCAAGCCATGAACCTACAAAATCTAACCACTAAGGCAGCACAAGCGCTCGATAGCGCAGTGCAGATGGCTGCAGATGCCCATCATCTAGAAGTCATGCCGGCACATCTTGCTCTCGCATTAATCGAACAAAAAGACGGCATAGTCCCAACACTTATTACCTCACTAGGTGCTTCAAACACAGACATCATCGACACTCTCACAAAAAACGTACAATTATTGCCAACTAGTTCACAACCACAGGTAGGAAGAGCATCTACTAGTCTTCAAAAAGTACTCAATGCGGGAGAAGCACACGCAGGCAAGTTGCATGACGAATATATAAGCACTGAGCACCTGCTATTAGCATTACTGGAAGATACACAAATAGCTACAGCATTTGGACTGAGTATAGATGAAGTTACAAAAGCGCTACAAAAAGTTCGTGGCACAAAAAAAGTATCAAGCAGAGATCCTGAAGGAACGTACCAAGCTTTAGAAAAGTACACGCAAGATATTACAGCACAAGCACGAAAGGGCAGTATAGACCCGGTAATTGGTCGCGACGAAGAAATTCGCAGAGTACTACAAATCCTTTCCCGAAGAACTAAGAACAATCCAGTGCTTGTTGGTGAGCCGGGAACTGGAAAAACAGCCATTGTAGAAGGGTTGGCAAACAAGATTATAGAAAACGATGTCCCGAGCAATCTTAAAAACAAACGACTATTAAGCTTGGACCTAGGATCACTAATTGCCGGCGCCAAGTATCGCGGTGAGTTCGAAGATCGCCTTAAAGCAGTAATTAACGAAGTTGAAACAGCGGATGGTGAAGTCATCTTGTTTATCGACGAGTTACACACAATAGTTGGTGCCGGAGCACAAGAAGGTTCTACAGATGCTGGGAATTTGTTAAAACCAGCACTTGCTCGTGGAAAACTACGCACTATTGGCGCAACTACCCTTAAAGAATATCGTAAATACATTGAAAAGGATGCCGCTCTAGAAAGACGCTTTCAACCAGTGCTTGTCTCAGAGCCAAGCGTGACTGATGCTATATCAATATTGCGTGGTATTAAAGAAAAGTACGAGGTCCATCATGGTGTTAAAATTCGTGATAACGCCATAGTAGCAGCGGTACATTTATCCCATCGCTATATTGCCGACCGTTTCCTTCCAGATAAGGCAATAGATCTTATGGACGAAGCTGCATCAAGCTTGCGAATCGAAATTGACAGCAAACCGACTGAGCTAGACACATTAGAGCGAAAAATTCGTCAAATTGAGATTGAAAAAGCGGCTTTGAAAAAAGAAAAAGATACTACCTCTCAGCAAAAACTTACAGAGCTTGAAAAGGAACTTTCCGAACTTTCTGAAGAGCAAACCAGGATTGAGTTGCAGTGGAGCTCTGAAAAGAAATATATTGATCAGATTAAGGAAGGTAGCAAAAAGGTTGACACACTGCGAGAAGAAGCAGTGCAAGCAGAACGCAATCTTGATTTACAACGAGTTGCTGAGATCAACTACAGTCTCATTCCACAGCAGGAAAAGCACATTTCTGAAGCAAAACAAAAACTACAAAAAGTGCAAAAAAACACCCGAATTTTAAAGGAGGAAGTCACCGAAGAAGATATAGCGCGCATCGTCTCACGTTGGACTGGTATTCCGGTCGAAAAAATGCTCGCAGCTGAATCTGAAAAACTAGCTCAAATGGAAACATTGCTCGGAAAACGAGTTGTTGGTCAAAGAGAAGCAATTAATGCCGTTTCAAATGCAATTAGACGATCGAGAGCGGGAATCAGTGAGAGTCATAGACCAATAGGTTCGTTCATGTTTTTAGGTCCAACGGGTGTGGGAAAAACTGAACTAGCAAAAGCTTTAGCCGATTTCTTATTCAACAATGAGCACACTATTGTCCGCATTGATATGAGTGAGTACATGGAAAAACACTCCGTAGCACGCCTCATCGGCTCGCCGCCAGGCTATGTGGGTTATGAAGAAGGTGGTCAACTCACCGAGGCAATTCGCCGCAATCCATATAGCATCATACTTCTTGATGAAATAGAAAAAGCACATCCTGAAGTTTTTAACATACTTCTTCAAGTACTCGATGATGGCCGACTCACCGACAGTAAAGGTAGAACTGTGAGTTTTAACACAACCGTTGTGATTATGACTTCCAACCTAGGCAGTTTAGAGATTGTGGATAGAAAAGATAATAAAGCATCTCAACAAAAAGCTGTAAATGACATCCTTGCACAGCATTTTAGGCCAGAATTTTTAAATCGGCTTGACGACATTATTATTTTTCAACCTTTAACTGAGACTGAAATTGCAATCATCGTAAAACTACAGTTACAACTTGTAGAAGAGAGATTAAAAGAACAACAGATTTCTTTAAAAATAGGTGACTCTGCAATAGACTACATCGCTCAAACAGGTTTTGATGAAATTTTTGGAGCACGACCACTGAAGCGAGTTATCCAACGTGAGATTTTAGATGCATTAGCTCTTAAAATCGTGAATGGCGACATCCAACCCGGACAAACAATCACAGTCGAATTCAAAAACAATATACTGACACTAACCTAAAGTGCCCAGTGCTACAATACTCTTCTATGGCAACGCACGCTGAAAAAACTCAAAATCTATTGCATGCTCAGCTCGAAATTAGAAAGCTTTCAAAAGCAACGCAGTTGGGAGAGTTTATTCGCAACTATTTTGGTTCTCAAATTGAGAACAGACTTGACATAACGGTAATTGGACATAAAAACTTGGAACAACTGCGCGGATCTGGCGCATTTGTAGTGGTGGGACCACACAATGGACACCTTGATACACCTCTACTCCGAATAGCTGTTGAAGAAGAATATAAGAAGTTACTGTTTTATGTTGCTGCAGCGGATTACTGGGACAAAGCGGTGCGCTCAGAAAATGATTCGGCACAGAATTATTTTAGAAACACCATACTTACATACCTTCGTAGGGTACTCAGTCCCGTTGTGGCACGAATTTTTCCAATTGACCGATTTAATTCCGAGCAATCCGACTACGATCTCGAGCAAATTGCGCAGCGAGCGCTGAATGGCGAGCTTGCAGTTCTTTTTCCTGAGGGTACTCGAAGTAGAGATGGCAACACACCGATGTCGCAACGAAAATTTAAATCAGGCATAGGTCAACTCATACTCCTCACCGAAGGTGCTGTTCCAATTATTCCAATTTATCTCGAGGGAAATGAAAAACTCATGCCACCAAATACCAATTGGCCAGAATTACAAAAAAACGGAATTCCACACCGGGTGACCGTTCATATTGGTGAACCAATTGATACATTTAGCCTAATTACTAAATCTCTAGCAGACATGGATGCTCGTGAAATACGTTCTTTCAGAAGAATGACCGCCGACATGATACATGGCTACTTTGTTGGCAAACACGAAGACCTCAATGACAAAAAGGGCGAAGTAGAGAGTTACTAAAATATTTCAAAAAAATTACCCTAGCAGCGACTTTCAAAAAAGTGTGGGTGTACATCGACTCGAACGATGGACCTCAGTCTTATCAGGACTGCGCTCTAACCAACTGAGCTATACACCCTTGAGGGGTTATGACTTCACCAAGTGAATATCACAGGGAAATATTGTAACACACTTTTTATAAAAACGAGTCAAATAATACTCGCTCTGCGCTAGAAAGTTTTCCAATAGATTGACTATCAATTTCTAAAGCAACTTGAAGTGGATTTTGTTTGTCCAAATGTTGTAAAAACCAACTTTCCCATTCTAAATCGGGCAAAGTCCCCATTTTGTTAGTCCATGGTTGGATTAATGATAAAATGTTTTCATCATTACCTCTAATAACTTCGAACAAAAATGCCATATGCGCGGCCGAATTGGCAACGTGCGCCACATATTCAGAAGACCACCAAGTACTTATGTCGTATAAGTTTTCTAAAGGAAAATCATACGATAGAAAATAATGCATTTTGAGGCATGAATTCTTGCGCACGTTGCCAGATGCGAATAATTGATTCTCTCATTAATAAGGGATAGAGAATATTTAATGCAGCCTGAGGAACTACAAAATTTTCCAATTCACCCAAGCCATAACTCATCATTTTAAGTAATTGCTCACTTGAAACCGAATCACCTTTTTTGCAAGCATCCAACCAAGTAACAATCCATTCATCTGGCGAAGGCACTCTATAATCACGCGACAAAGCAGCTAAATCGAACAATTTTGCAACTTGAAGTTCGCCATTCATAGTTGGCAGCGAAAGTTCGTCATCGTTACAATGATCAAAATGCATTTTCTCCTTAAAAAGGTGCTTTTTAGCCTCAATCTTTTTCATGGTCTGCTATTATAATTTAATCTTATAACATAACAAGCGAAGCTGTTTGAAAGTGTCAACAGTGTCATTTACCCCTTGATTTTTAGCAGTCTCATATTTAGAATGCTAATTTATGACTGATCAATCAAACTCAGATAACCAGCCAGATCAAAAGCCGGATACAAAACCAACTATTTCAGACAAAGTGAAGAAGCCAGATGATACAACATCTCTTTCTGCGAGCTTCAAAGCATCCATGAAGGGGGAGTTGCCAGTTCGAAAACCAAGAACAATGACTTTGCCCGCAGTGCCTGTCAGAGAAGGCGTGCTTTTTCCAAGTACAGAATCAGTGCTCACTTTTGGCCGTCAACTTTCACTCAATGCTATTAAAGATCTGCCAGAGAAGAATCCAAAGTACGTGGTACTTATCAC
>CAZKVV010000013.1:6277-8717 GCA_964556485.1 uncultured Pseudomonadales bacterium
AGTTGGCTTGATGTTGTGTTTGAATTGCCATGGGGACAAACTACCAGCAGTAAAGTTGATCTCAAAAAAGCCGAGAAGGTACTCGAAAAAAATCACTACGGACTCAAGGATGTGAAAGATCGCATCATTGAGTTCATGGCAGTGATGGAACTCAAGCAACGCCAAGGAAAAAAGAAATCAGCTAAACATCCAACCATTATTTGTTTCGTAGGTCCACCCGGTGTGGGAAAAACCAGTATTGGTAAAGCAATTGCTGAAGCACTTGAGAGAAAATTTGTCAAAATTTCACTTGGTGGAGTACGTGATGAAGCAGAAATTCGTGGTCACAGACGTACTTATGTTGGCGCCATGCCAGGCAAAATCATCTCTGGTATGAAACAAGCAGGCAGCATGAATCCGGTATTTATGCTCGATGAAGTAGATAAATTAGGCAACGACTTCCGCGGTGACCCTTCAGCTGCACTCTTAGAAGCGCTCGATCCCGAACAGAACGGTTCGTTTGAAGATCACTATCTTGATATGCCATTTGACCTCTCTGAAGTTATTTTCATCACAACTGCAAACTCACTTTCTACAATACCACCAGCATTGCGCGATCGTCTCGAGATCATTTCATACTCTGGTTATACAGAAGAAGAAAAGTTTGAAATTGCCAAACGACATTTGCTCGAAAAAATTACCGAAGCAAATGGTCTCAGTGATAAAGATATTGCTGTTCCAGACGAAATCATCAAAAAAACCATAACCCACTACACAAAAGAAGCCGGCGTACGTTCACTCGAACGCACGCTGAGCAAAGTAGCTCGTAAGATTGCTCGACGCATCGCAGAATCTGCTGCAGAAACGGAATCTCCAATCAAGGTGGATATGCCAATGCTTAATGAGTTCCTCGGACCTGAGCAGTATGACTTGCCACTCAAGTCAAAAGAAAACTTGATCGGCCAATCAACCGGTTTAGCTTGGACAAGCGTTGGTGGTGATGTGCTGTTTATCGAAGTTGCGCTCACCGCAGGCAAAGGTAAAGTACAACTGACTGGCAAACTTGGTAATGTGATGAAGGAGTCGGCTCAGGCAGCATTAACATACGTCAAGGCAAACTCAGAAAAACTTGGCATTACCGATAAAAAACTAGAAAATACTGATGTGCACATCCACGTACCAGAGGGAGCAGTGCCAAAAGATGGTCCTTCAGCAGGTATCACGATGACAACAGCAATCGTTTCAGCGTTTACCGAAATTCCAGTGCATAAAGATATTGCCATGACAGGCGAAGTTACCCTCCGTGGCAATATTTTACGGATTGGCGGCTTAAAAGAGAAGAGTATTGCCGCACATCAAGCAGGTTGCACCACAGTATTGATTCCAAAAGATAATGAGCGTGACCTCGTTGAAATACCAGATAGTGTCAAAAAGGATATCACCTTTATTCCTGTCTCACATGTCGGTGAAGTATTTAAAATTGCACTCACTAAGCAGCCAGAACCTCGAAAAGCTAAAACAGCTAAGTAGTGCATCGGAAAAACTGCGTGTTACACTACAACCATGCGTAGATTCCTTACCATACTGTGTTTTATCTTCCTAAGTAGTCTTCTTGCTGGTTGTACGCTGCTGCAAAAAGAGAAGAAATCTGGCCTCCAAGTTATCACTCATGATATTCCTAGTTCTGTTTTTATAGATGGTCAATACCTCAATAAAACACCATTAATTGAGAAGCAACTCCAACCAGGTCAGCACATTATTCGTATCGAACCTGACGACTCCAGCTACATTCCTCATGAAACCACCGTCAATTTGCGTCCAGGCGTATTAACGGTTATCACTTGGAAAAGTGCAAAGCGACCCGAGCTCAGTGGGGGAGTAATGTACGAAATGGAGAAAATCAGCTCAAAAACCAAGTCTGAAGTTTCTTTCATCACCATTCCAGATGGAGCAATTATTACACTTGAGGGTCGAGAAAAAGAGTTTTCGCCCGTCACTATTAGCGACATTTCTCCTGGCTCACTCGCATATGAAGTAACGCTACCTTCGTACGAAACTCAAAGCCATACTGTTGAAGTAGCAGCAGGCTACCGAATGATTGTCAATGTAAAACTAGCAAAGCTAGACCCCACACTAGACAAACCCGCCTCAATCCAGCTCGAAGCAGACAACACCAGTTCAACATCTGCTACAGCAACTGCCTCGGCAACAAAAACCACCACAGCAACTGCGAGCGCGACCTCAAAATCGGCAACAACAACCGAGGTGCTCATTTTACCTACTAACTTTTTTCAAGATGGTAAAGAAGTGTTGCGGGTTCGCAATAACCCAGGATCACTCGGAGCTGAAATTGGCTTTGCTGAAACGGGCAAAACATATCCGTATCTCAATGAGGAAACCAACGGTTGGTATAAAATCACCTTCGAAAACAAAACCGGCTGGGTAACAAAAGAGTACGCAA
>CAZKVV010000014.1:0-3419 GCA_964556485.1 uncultured Pseudomonadales bacterium
CCAATGCTGCCAGCTACTATATATAAGTATTCAAGTGTTGTGAAATCTTCTTTGAGATATGTTTGGTAGACAAATGATTTTGAAGTGCCTGCTGCCAACATGTCATAGCCGCGCATGTAGTCGTACTTTTCTTCAACGCCACTGAGTGCCTCTAGTCCTAGCACTTCAACTTTTGGTGGGATTCGACTAGTAGAAAGTGCGCCAATACTGTTAATGCCAACTGAATACCCAAACAGCACTGCAAACAGCAGTAAAAATAAGCTATTTCTTCTAAATTTTTCTAAAGCAATGGCAACAAAAATGGCGGCAAGTGCGTAGGCAGGAATCATGTAGCGAGAACCAAATGCCCAGCCACCATATGGGTCACCCCACATGGAGTACAGCACTACACCTGCGCCAATGATGGCTAAGAAAAGTTGAGTTGTTTGTGGGTTGGTTTTGTACAGGGCAAACATGCCAACAATGGCAAGGAAAATAACTGGCGTGAAATATAACATTCCACGGTCTGGACTAATAAAGTGCGTGTACGCACCATTGAGCATGTAACGAGTGTTAAAAAAGCTTGTTGCAGTTTTCTTTTCAACTTCATGAGGTGTTTTTGCTTGTGCAAACTGGTCGGTTTCATCTACAACATCATAGTTAACAGGATTGCCTTCAGCATCAATATCTTTAACAGCTTTGACAGTACCTGAAAACTGAAGTGGATTGCCATATGACTGTTGGTTAAACCATAAGAAAAAAGCTAATGGGATTAGTGCAGAAACGATGGTGAATAGTGCCAGTGGTTTAACAGACAGGGTGACTTTTTCTTTGACTGTTTGCCAAGAAACAATATGTCCGAGTGCCGCAACACCAATAGGGAACATTAAAAACAAGTTGGGATAATCGATGGGAATAGCTGCAGCACATAAAAACCAAACAGGTAGTAATGCCCATGCAGATTTATATCTGAGTACTAAGTAAGAAGCAGCTAAAATGAGGAAGGTCGATACATGATGTTGGTATAACGAAACAGCATAGGCAAACGCTGGTGTTGCAAACAAAAAGGTAAGCGCTGCAAGAGTGCTGGCCAGTGTACTTGCACCCAATAGTTTAGCAATTTTGATAATTAAAAAGGTGTTAAGCAATGCAAAAAGTGCAATGACGGCATACGCGCCTACTTGAGAAAATCCTAATGATTTACCCAACAAATAGCCAGGAATAATTAAATAGGAAAGTCCTGGGGCAAACAAAGAAACGTAGTTGCCCTCATGATAGCCAAGGTCTGGAGTTGCAAAGCGTGCAATGGGAAGTGAAAAGCGCATACTGCCCTCTTCAACCAGTGAGTACATTAAGGCATATCTTCCGCGTTCTGGTGACAGTTCTAGTGGACCATTATCTTTCCACACCACGTCATTCATTTCAGTAGCGTTGGGAGTTCCCCACATGCCGCGAAGCGTGCCGACAAGTATCAGCATGATAAACAAACTCATTCCCAACACTAAGAAGCACTTAAGTACTGTGCATCGTATGTTTTTTTTAGGTTTGTGAAGTTGTTTTTTCATGATGTATCAAGTCTCGTATTGTATCATATCATTACCACTACTGCCTAGTAACCCGTAATCTGCTTGGTGCAGCTACCCTTTTGGTAGATGCCGATGGTTCCCAAATACCTTTTTTATTTGTTTGAATTGGTGCGGTTGTGTGGATTAATCTGGTGCCCAAATGCATGAGTAAGTACGCAAAGGTAAACAGCGGCTTTTTGGTAAAACCTATTAACAAATGTTGGAGTAATAATTGTTTTGAGAATGAGTATTCTTGTTGAACAGTTGCAGGACTAAAATACTTTTCCAGCTCTTTTTGTGATACTAAAAATCGCGCACTTTGAGCATGTTGATCTCGAATGTGTGATGGTGGCTGAAAGTACACTTGTGCGGTTGGTTGAAATACAAATCGAAGTCCTTGTTGTTTGGCTGCAAGGTATGAGTAGGCATCTTCAGCTAACACTGGTGGCCAGCGAAGTTGCGTGTAGAGTGCTTTTGAAAAAGCTCGTGCTCTACCATGGCATAAATAGATTTCATGCTCTGGATGTGATTCATACAAGGTTTGTTTCCAAATATGGTGCCATGCCAGCATGCTGCCAACAAACGTATGGGCTGGGGCGGGAAGCACTTTTGCGCCTACTAAACCAACTGTTTCATCGTTTAGAAGTGGTGCAATGATTTGATCAACAAATTGTGCGTCAACTGGCACCACGTCGGCATCGAGGAGGACCACAATATCGGTAGTGCTTGCAGCAAACAGCTCATTTTGTCTTGCAGGCTGTCCGTTTCTTTTGTTGTCATTAATGATACTAATTTTTTTGTTGGCAACTGACTTTGCCATAGCAACGGTGTCATCGGTACTTCCATCAGAAATCACAATAATGTTTTTAAGTGTGTAAGTGTTTTGTGCTTGTTCTGCCAGGCTGTGCAAAAGTACGGCAATGTTAGCTGCTTCGTTATATGCGGCAATGCCAATGGTAACCGATGGGAGATGCTTAGGCATGTACTTTTTTTGCTCGCTTTGTAGATACATCTGTTTGCCAAGTACCGGTTAATGTAAATTTTTGTTGTGCGTTATACCAATGTGAGTATGTTTCAAGTAATAAATACAACACTGTATAAAAAGGTTGTAGCAGTAGCGATCTTAGTAATGCTCGTATTTCAAGAAGTAGTGGTAAAGCATATTCAGTTTGCAATGATGCATTGAGATAGTACTCGTTTTCTTTTTGAGAAATTGAAAAACGTTGTGCCTGTTTTAAATGTTCTGCAATTGTCTGTGGTGCTGGGTTTCTAACCACAGCGTTGGTACAGGCAGAAAATACTCCACCCTTTTGTTTAGTAGCAAAATATAAGTAAGCGTCTGAGTTAATAATTTTTTCAGGAAGTTCGAGTGTCCTGAGGAAATCAGTGCGGAAAGCTAAACATCTACCGCTAGCCATTAAGTAGTTATCACCACCATTCCAATTCTTGCCAATGTAGCGAGCAACAGAAATACCCGTTGCTACTACTTTTTCGATAAACAATTTTGCTGGTGTAGGAAGTTCGAGTGCTCCAATCATGGTGATTGTTTGGTGTTTTGCAAAGGACTCCGCAATCATAGTGAGAGTGGTATCTTCAAACAAGATATCGTCTTGAGTTAATACGGTAATGGGCGTTTTTACGAGTTCGATCATCTGCTTAATTCGAGCCATCTGACCTTTGTTATCGGTATTTTCGATGAGTTGAACTTTCAGATTTAGTAATGCTTTTTTAATGCTAGCCTCAAGTGGTTTACCATCTAAAGCTACAATAATAGTGACGTCTGCACCATTTTTGCTTGTGCGAATACTCGATACAGATTCAACCAATGAATGTGAACCATAGTACGTTGGGATACAAACTGAAATATTTTTCATA
>CAZKVV010000014.1:3519-7280 GCA_964556485.1 uncultured Pseudomonadales bacterium
CCTTCCATTTCTGATGGCTGAATGGCAACCCAACTTTTGGCGTAGAGTTCATGTTTTTTATTGTCACTTACTTTGCCCAAGAAATGCACCTTTTTTTCAACACCAAGTTCTTTTGCTAGATCAACCAGTGAGTCCATAGATTCGCCCATTCCGGCAATGACTAATTCAGCAGTTTTGTGCGTTTTCTCAATTTTTGCAAATGCCTTGATGGCTACGTCAATATTTTTGTATGGTTTCAGTCTCCCCAAGTATACAAAGGATGGATGTTTAGTTTTGGTGCGTGAAATATTTTTGGGTACCTCGATGGTATCTATGCCACAATGCACAATAGTAATGTTTTGCTTTTCACCCAGACCAATTGCAGTAATTTCTTTGTGTGACGATTCTGAAATAGTGATAACCGGCACTTCTCTATAAAAAAGTGGCATCAGCTTTGACTCAATGATGTTGGCAATTTGTGCAAATGGAAATTTGAGATGGGCTCTAAATACTTCTTGATGAATATGATGAATGAGCAGTACTTTTGGTTTTTCCACAAATAGCGGGGTGAAAAAAGGAATACCGTTTTCGCAATCAATCACGACATCAAAAAGTCCTCTAAATCTAAACATGTAGTACAAAAATGCCCAGACATAGACTGTGTAAAATCCGCCTCTACGCACTACTTGTACCCCATCGATAACTTCATTTCGAGGTACATTCCCGTCATTGCCACAAAACACTGTGACTTTATGTCCGTCAGCAACAAATCGTTTTGCAATTTCATGCACATAGACTTCTGCTCCGCCACCCCATAAGTGCTTAGTATCACGCCAATTAAAAAACAGAATTTTCAACCTCTCTTTTCCAAGAGATTTTTTGGTAAATCCATTTCTAAACAGCAAGCTGATTAATGCATCAATGTTGGTTTGAATAGCTACAGTGAATGAAAGCAGTTTATGTAGGATTACCATGATTACAAGGTTGATGACGCCAATGGCCATCATTACTTGTACTACTTCTTCTAGTGAATGATGGAAAATCTCTAATCCAAAAATCTGTAAGATTGAAAGTAAGAATGACATCACAGCAAACACATACATTTTTTTTGCTAAATAGTACTGCACAAATACCTTAGCCAAGACAAAACACATCATGCCAAACGCAAACGGTGCAAGATAATTCACCAGTGGTAGAATTCTGTCACCAAATAAGAGTGGTGTGGTGAATGGCGCGAGTATGCCTAGAAAAAGCACACCGGTACCGGTTAACGCGAAAGTTGCAAGCAGTGTGAGGTTGAGAGTTTTACTGGTATCTTTTTTAGCACCTTCATTCCTACTCACTAATGGAAGTACAAACTGTGATGCTATTGTGCCACCAAAGAACACCATTTTTCCAATTAATGCAATTAAATTATATTGTCCAGCTGAAGTGGCATCCATGTAGTGCTTTACCAGCAAGACGTCCAAACTGAGGAAAGTCATCAGTGACAATCCAGAGAGCATTGACATGGTAAAGAATCGTCGTGGGAATTGTAGCTTTTTGAGTTTTGAAGGTACGATGCCAAGTTTCTTTGATTGTTTATAAGTGTAGATGCTAGAAAAGACTAATGGGGTGAGCAATGAAAAAGGAATAACACTGTAAACTAGGTACGATTGATTGAGTTGAATCAAACCAAGCGCAAAAATGATTTTACTTATTGATTCTACAAGTAATAAAAATCCCACCATACCAAAAGAAAGGGTGCCTGAGAGTAGCCCTCTATCGATAGAAAGTGGAATACCAAAAAACAACACTGGCGTAAAAAAGGCAAATGGCATAACAGATGGCGTATTAAAGAACTGCATTAAGAACGGAATTGCAAGAATCCATAGAATCGTGGAGACTGCTGCAATACTCCAGCTATGTTTGCGGGTCGCCTGCCAAAATGCGACAGCGGTTCTTCTATCAAAGCGTTTATCTAAATAGCCCGTTTGGTAAGTCACGGTCGCTGTGAGTGCGCCAAAAGGAATCATAGTAAGATAAAAGAAACTACTGATCAGGCCAATAGTGCCAAATTCTTCGAGTGAAAGCACTCTACCCAGAATGGCATTAAACACAAAATTGAGGAAGTTGCCACCCACCGATGCCACAATGAGGAACAAGCCACTGACATACACTTTATTTTTAGTGATGATGTGAATTAACCAGTTATGATCTTTCAGCTGGTATTCAGATCTACTTTCTTCTTCTAATGTTTCAGTAATTGAACTCGCCAGGGTTTTGCCATGTTTCTTTGCGATGGTGTTTTCCAGCTCTTCTTTTTTAAGATGCAAACCGTGGACTGTTTTTTCCCAGTAATGTGGTTTGACGATCAGCTGATACAGGGCAATAAATGCAGCGATACTAGCAAACAACCAGTAGAACGGAATGAAGAACACAAACTTCATAATGGTCCAGTGTTCACGCTTGGCAATACCAATCATGTAGTAGTACATGAACATGAAGTTGCCAAATACTAATGAAGAAACCGCCATGTAAAAAACAGCGGTTGGATAGAGGGACTCAATGGTTGGTCCTACCCAGGCATACAAGAAAAAGTATGACAGGGTCAAAAGCCACATCAGAGGATTGATGAGTAGGAAGCCAATCTTGCCACCAATAGTTAACTGGAAAATCAGGGCGTGAATACCCTGTGAGCGAATCAAATCGAGTGGATGGCGCATATGCAATAAATAAGTTTGCATGTAGCCTTTAATCCAGCGGGAGCGTTGGCGGAGCCAATTACCCCAGCTACTATTTGCTTCTTCGAGTGTAATCGAGTCGATAACGGCAGTGCGTGCACCGCGTTTAAATAAACGGATACCCAAATCACAGTCTTCGGTCACATTGAATGGATCCCAACCCTGGAGATCGAGCAAGTCTGAGGTTCTAAAATGGTTACTGGTTCCACCGAGTGGAATGGTGGTTTGAATAGTTTGCAAGCCAGTCAAGATCACATCAAACCACAGGGAGTATTCTGCAGTAAAAAAGCGAGTCAACAAGTTTTGATTTGGGTTGTAGTAGTTGAGCTTAGCTTGAATACATTTAATATTTTCAGGTAATTTTTGGAAAGCGGCGTAGACTTTTTTGAGCTGGTTGGCATCTGGCATGTCTTCGGCATCAAAAATAACCAGGTACTCACCTTTCGCATGCGCCAAGCCATAGTTACATGCTTTTGGTTTGGTTTTTGGTAATGAATCGGGAACAACCAAAATGCGCACATACCCTGGTAGGTCCATAGCTTTAGCTGCGTTAATGGTTGTTTGGTCATCTTCTTCGAGTAGAAGCACTACATCTAACTTTTCATCAGGCCAATCGAGTGCTTTGATTGAGTGTAAAAAGTGTGGCAACACATGCGCCTCTTTATAGAGTGGACACAAAATGGTGTAGATAGGAAGTTCGGAGTCTTTGAGTAGTGCCAGCTCTTGGGGTGAAACAGTAATTTCTGGCGGATTATGCAAGCTTTTGAGAATCAGGAATAAATTAAAGAGCACTTCGACAAAGTAAATAAAACTGAGCACTGCAACTACAACAATGGCGGTAGTATGGGCAAAAAAGAGCAATCCAATCACTACTGCTAGTATGACCGCAGCTATGGTAATTTTTTGCAGTCTTGAGATGGTTTCTAATGCTGACTGGGTATGATTGAGCGTAGTGTGGGTAATGTACCGATTTCGCTTGTACATGAAGCCTGCACCGGTCATGGTTTTTGTAGTGTCAGGGGCAATTTTTTGTGGATTCTTATTTTTAATTTTATACAC
>CAZKVV010000015.1:0-2905 GCA_964556485.1 uncultured Pseudomonadales bacterium
CTGTGTGTCTTTACCGTGAGAGCCTATTTCACGCCTGAAACATGGTGAAATACCAACCATTTTGAATGGCAAGTCTGCCTCATTGAGGGTTTCACCCATTCTATATGCAGTCAGTGCAACTTCAGCGGTACCAGCAAGTATTTGACCATCTTGAGTCTTGTAGTGATCCTCTTTTCCCCAAGGAAAATAGCCAGTTCCAAGCATTGCTTCCTGTGTGACCATGATTGGTGCAGACATTGGCGCAAAGCCAGCTTTAGCTAACTTTTGAAGTGCATATTGAAGAATAGCCTGCTCTAGCATGAGGCCATCATTTTTGAGAAAGTACGATCTAAACCCCCCAATGCGGACTGCACGGACCGTGTCGAGCATGTCTAGATTTTCCATGAGTTCTTGGTGCGGCTTTGGCGTGAAATCAAACTGTGGAATATCACCTACCTGGCGAGCTACGACGTTTTCTGATTCATCTTTACCAACTGGCACATCGTCTGCAGGAATATTAGGAACTTGGTACATGAGTTCTAAGTAGGTCTCTTCGGCAG
This sequence comes from uncultured Pseudomonadales bacterium, assembly GCA_964556485.1. GTDB lineage: Bacteria > Patescibacteriota > Microgenomatia > UBA1400 > PJMF01 > CG1-02-43-31. The sequence continues at coordinate 540 of CAZKVV010000015.1, forward strand.
CTTTGAGTTCTGGATCAATATCTTGCAGCTTGGTTTTGAGTTCTTTACCCTTTGCAATTAATTCTGCAGATGGCTTACCCTTAACTTGCACCTGCTGTTTAACAGCCTGCGCATTTTGATTTGCCTCCTGGCGAATTTTATCTGCTTGTTGTTGCAGCTCGCGGCGGTTTTGGTCCACTGCTACTAGTTGATCAACCAAACTGGCATCAAGTTGCTTGCGCTCACAAGCGATTTTAAGCTCTGCTGCATGAGTGCGAATGAATTGTATATCTAACATGGCACACCTTTCATTATTTCACGGTGAAATACCTGTGAAATATATTATTACTTCTCCTTTATAAACGATTAGATGTGTATGTGGGTACAAAAAAACTCTTACCCTAACACACAGTGCTAAGCGTAAGAGGGTTCTTAGGAGCAAGAACGGTGCCACCTCTCTATACTTTATCCCTGCTGTGACGGGCTTACCCGGCTTGGTTGTTACCCCAAGCAGCTTTGACAGGTGCTAGCTGTCTCAAATGCTGTTGTTAAGTAAAAGTATTGTATCACAGCCGCAGTGAGATATTAACCTCTGACGTGTCGCACTGATTTGCGACTTTGTCCAGGAGTTGTATAAATCTTAAGTTGCCGCGCTTTTCTTTGGATCAATTCATTCTGCAGATCGGTGTCTAGGTTTTCCCACTGATCTTTACTGATTGAATGTTGAGCATAGCGTTTTGCAAGTTCTGCTAAAACGGCATCACGTAAAGAAATTGGAATCTCATCAAAAGTAATATCAATGTTAAGTAATTTTTTCACTATTTCTTGAGGATCTGCAACTCGAGCATTAAAATACTTGTCAAAGTTTGAATCAAAAACTCCATCGTTGGCCGCTGCATCTTCAAATCGATCTCCTGCCTTCCAGTCTGCCCAAGCTAGATTTTCGTCCGAGCTTGCTTCTCGATATTTTTCTGGAAACGATTGAGTGTCTTCGCCAAATCCTTCTGGCGGGTTGTACATTGCCTCACGAACATGTTTACGAAAGTTTCTTGCTTTTATGCGTTCATGTTCTTCATCATCAGCTAGTCTCACCTCATCTATTCTACTATTCCCCCTCGATCCATGTTCCTGAACTCCAGTAATTTTTCTTTTCATTGCTGCATCTCGACTTTTTGAACGCAGCAAATCAAGAATACCAGGTTTAAATTGTGTTTCATCGATGCCGTTCATCAGTCTGTATCTCTCAGCCTTCGTCAACGGTCGTCTGTCTTCTGTATGCTTGGGGATGAAAGGTCTGGGATAATAATGCTGTGATGAATCAGCTTCTGGGAAGTCATCCTCGGTGAGAAGTGGTTTCTGATCAGAATAATTCTCAGATCCTTCTCTTGTTTGCTGAATTGCTCCCAACTCTTCTTCACGAATTCTGAAATACTCGCTAGTAGGTAATGTGTCATCAGTAACAAATTCTGGTTTGGGGGGGGTAGGCTCTGGTTCGTCATCGCTATCAACGACTCTGTATTTTTTCCAATCCTGCTCAAGATCATATTGTTTCCAATCTTGCTGGAGCTGATCTCGATGCTGTGATGAAGGGTCGTGGTCAACGTCATTGCCATTTCTCTCATTTCTTATGAGAGCGCTAGTATATTTCTCACCTGCCTTATTCCTGACGAAATGATAATAGCCGAGTCCATCACGATCTAAAGTGCGATCGGGATCTTGGTCATGAACTCCTCTTAATTTTCGAGACCATCGTTTGGCTTCACGGCGAGAATTGGGCATTTTTCCCATCGCTTCTGCAAGGGCTTTAATTTCTGCCATACGTCGCTCCTTTTGTTGTGCGCGTAGCTCCTGACTGCTGATAGATCCACGCGTGCCAATGTGAGAACCCTGCTCTTTTTGAGCAGTTCTTTCTACAACAACACCAGGCCTAAGAATTTCATCCATAGTAGAAGAATATCACGTTATAGGAGTTAAAATCTACTCTTGTAATTACGCAAAGACTGAGATTAGAAAAGCGAAGTGATCGTCTTCAGATTTGCCAATAAGTGTCAAACCTTCAGCAATGTCTTCCCTACTCACAGTAGCCGCAAAATTTTTATTTTTGAGCTTTTTCTTGATAGATTTTGGAGACATTCCCACAAATCCCTCCGGGCGTAAAATCGAAACAGCGTTAATAAAACCACAAATTTCGTCACAGGCAAAGAGATATTTTTCCAGAGTTGTTTCAGGATGCTTGCCAGTTCTATCTGGTGCATGCGCAGCGATAGCATCGAGGAGAGGCTGGGGGTAGCCAGCCAGCAGCTCATTGATTGCTCTATTTGGATGCTCTTCTGGATATTTTTCCCAGTCGAGGTCATGGAGTAGTCCCGATTGATACCATAGTTCTT
>CAZKVV010000015.1:3005-5359 GCA_964556485.1 uncultured Pseudomonadales bacterium
GTTGTAACAATGCTATGATTTCTTCATCTGAAAGTTTGGCAAAATCAATACCTGCATGCTGCAATAGGATTTCATCCATCTGTACTCTCGGCCATTTTGGACCAATATCAACCACTACTTCACCAACCGTAATGGTGTGGTTGCCGTAGAGTTGAAAAACAAGATGTCTAATTAAATCTTCAGCTACATCCATCATGCGGTGGTAATCTGCGTAGGTTTCGTACCATTCAATCATGCTGAACTCCGGTTGGTGCGTTTGGTCGAGACCTTCGTTTCTAAAGTTGCGTGCAATCTCAAATACCTTGTCATAGCCCCCAACAATAAGGCGTTTTAGGTAAAGTTCGGGGGCAATGCGTAAGTAAAAATTGGTATCAAGTGCTTCCATATAAGTGGTAAATGGCTTTGCATTGGTGCCACCATATAAAGGTTGCAGAATGGGCGTTTCAACTTCAACAAAATTGTGCTGATCTTGCAAAAAGCGGCGGAGTTCCTTAACCAACAGCCAGCGAGCATCAAGCACGCGTTTAGTTTCTGGGTTGATGAGCATATCCAGATAGCGTTTGCGGAATCGAGTCTCTTTGTCTGCGGCAGCGTTCCATTCAGTAGGAATTGGTCGAAGTGATTTGCCTAAGAAATCTACAGCTGTTGCCAAGATAGTAATTTCACCCGTTTTGGTAGTGGTTACTGTTCCGGCAACGCCAACATAATCCCCTCGGTCAACCAAGGTTTTGAGCATCTCAAAAAGTTCAACAGAGATTTCATTTTCGCGCACCATTACTTGGATGTGTTGTGTCGAATCTTGTAGGTCAAAAAAAACAACTTTTCCATGAGCGCGAATTGACATGATGCGTCCAGCAGTTTGCACTGTTTGGTCTTGGCTGTCTCTGCAAATGGCAATGGTTTTTTTCTTGTCAAAAGAGTATGGATGGACAACAACGCCCTTCTTCTCAAGCTGGGTTCGTTTTTCAATTTTTGCGCTGATTGCTTCGTCCATGCGTGACATAGCGTGTTTCCTCCAGTTTATACCGTCGCTTATTATACCAGTCTAGCGTACTTGTGTGGCCCAGACTATTAAGCGCTTACTATCTAAAAATCCGGTGCAGGTGTAGAGAATCAAGTCGCCCTCTTTGAGGGCAGCAACATCTCTAGGATGTACTACTGTTTTTGTCTGAATATAGTAGGTTTTTTTGCTGGAATCCGAGAAAATTAATTCTACTTTGTCGCCTATGTTTGTTTCGTCAAGTTTACCAAACAGTGAATTCCAGTTATGACCGTACAAAATTGCGCCGGCACTGGTGTTGATGGTCTCTGGGTTTGAAAGCAGTGAAATAGAAGTATCCGAAGTTTCCCACTGGCCACTGGTTATATATGCAGGGGTGATAGGTGTGGAAATTTCTTGAGAAGAAATGGTGATGTGGGTGGGAACTGGCTCTGCGGTTAGAGTAGTTTGCTCTGCGGTGAGTGGTAAATGTCGCAGTGGGCTTTGGTGTTGCCACATAAGAAAGCAAGCTGCTCCAAAGGTTGCAGTTGCAAGTAGGTACAAAACGACAGAAAGTGAGTTGCAAAAGGTGTTTTTCATGGAGAAAACCACTTATTTAGCGCGCTTGAGTTGTGTTGCAGAAATGACTAAGAGTAAGCCAACAGCGATGAGACCAACGATGTACAACATGGTGCCTGTTCCAGCTAAAGTGCTTGCACCTAAAATGCTGCCAGTTTGAGTTGATGCACCGAGTACACTTCCGCCACCTATGCCATGTTCATTGCATGAATACGAAGAGTTACGAGCTAAGTAGGCATGATCATCAAGACCCCATGCTGCACCGCTGGTTATGTAGATCCAGCCCTGTTTGGTTAAGATTGAAATATCGTTATCACTGATGTTGGTGGCCTTCCACCATTCTGTGCGAATGCCGTTAGTGTCAATTGGACAGAGACATTGTAAAACCATGTCAGTGTTGAGTTGATAGACAGTGTCAGTACCAGAATAGGTTTTGGTATCACCTGGAATGCCGTGTTGGCCGTCACCATAGGAAGCAATAAGAGTGCCTCCGGGTGCATAGCAACTGGAAAATTGTGGCGTTTCTACAGCAAATGCGTTTGTTGTAGATGCTGCAAATGCTAAAAATAGAGCAATAATTGCAATAGTTTTATACATAATGATTAACTTGTAATGTAAGTTACGGGGATTATATACGAAGGAAAAGCGAAAAGCAATATAGAATGATGTAGTTAGTACTATTTAAAAAACAAAAGGAGGATATATAAAAGGTTGTCACTAATGTAGACTGAATAAAACAACTAAACTCACTAAATTATGCCTGAAGTTAACCTCCCAGAAGATCTTTTACCGCAGC